>CADCHF010000024.1 GCA_902801175.1 uncultured Coriobacteriaceae bacterium
CGCAATCATGGATGAGAACGCCACTTTCCTCAAGCAGGGCAAGGTCCCCGCGGTGACGCTGTCCGAAGAGAAGATGCTTGCTTCGCTCGAGGAGCTTCACAAGGAGGTCGGCGACGACTACGAGGGCGTTGCCATCTCTATGCCTGGCCGCATCGACACGGAGAAGGGCTGGGCGTACACCGGCGGTGCATTTACCTGGCTGCACGACTACCCCGCGGCCGAGAAGTACGGTGCCATCTTTGGCAAGCCCACGACCATCGCCAACGACGGCAAGTGCGCGGCCATCGCCGAGAGCTGGAGCGGCGCGCTCGCAGACGTCGACTCCGGTGCCGTGCTGGTGCTGGGCACCGGCGTTGGCGGCGGCATCGTGCTCGACGGCAAGGTGTGGATGGGTGTCTCGGGCGGCGCCGGTGAGCTCTCTTGGCTCGTTGCCGATTATCCCGCCATCCATGAGGGTCATGCCAGTAGCGCTATTTGGGCTGGCAAGATTGCTGCTGGCGCAATCGTTCCCAAGTTTGGCCTGGCAAAGGGCTTGGCAAATGCCGATGGCATCATGCTCTTTGATGCCTACGAGGCGGGCGACCCCGACGCAAAGGCGGTTCTCGACGAGTATGCCGTGTGGGCATCTTCGGGCATCATCACGCTGCAGGCGTCCCGAGACCACCACGCTCGTGCGTGACGCGGTCGACCACCTGTTTGAGATCCACCCGTACCTGCCGTTCTCCAAGCCCGAGATCGTGACCTGCAAGTACGGCAACGAGGCCAATCTCATTGGTGCGCTCGCGTTCCACCTAAACAAGGACTAGGCTCGCTCGGCAGCTGCGGGTTCTCAGGTTGCAGTTTTGATGGGCGGTCTCCTTGGGGGCCGCCCATTTGCTTGTGGCTGGCTGCCATATGCTAGGCTCATCTGCGATATCACCCAAACTGCGGAGGACTCATGACCAAAGACAAGCGCACGGTTATTGCCCAGATGATTTGCGACACCGACGGTCGCCTCTATGACGCAAACTTTGACCCCAAAATCATCGAGGCGTTGGGCGAGTGCAAGGAGCTTTGCTACGACTACAACCAGCTGCGTCCTCGCGAGTGGGAGGCTCGCATGGAGCTGCTGCGCACCATCGTTGGCTCTATGGACGAGCATGCCACTATCCAGCCACCTTTCTGGTGCGACTACGGCAAGAACATCCATCTGGGAGAGAACTTCTATGCCAACCATGGCCTCACGGTCCTCGACGGCGCGCGTGTGACCTTTGGTCATGACGTCTATATTGCTCCCAACTGCACGTTCTCCACGGCAGGCCATCCAGTTGACACCGAGCGCCGCAACAAGGGCCTTGAGTACGCGCTTCCCATCACGGTTGGCGACAACGTGTGGTTTGGCATGGGGGTGCTCGTGTGCCCGGGCGTGACCATTGGCTCAAACGTGGTCATTGGCGCGGGTAGCGTGGTCACCAAGGACATTCCGTCCGGCGTGGTGGCCGTGGGCAATCCCTGCCGCGTAATGCGCGAGATTACCGAGGCCGACGCCCAGCGCTACGAGCTCTATCAGCCCGAGAACTAGGCGACGGGCGTCGCGCAGATCAAGAGGCGTCTTCTGACGTGAGCGAACAACAAGGTGGGGCGGAATGAGAGCTCATCCGCCCCACCTCCATTTGTTTGTCTCAAGAGGCCTGACAAGCCAGTGGCTGCCTGCTCAAGGCCATCGTTTGTGTCCGCGCTAGACGGTGACGCAGGGATAGGCGGGAACCGTCACCCCTAGGACCTTTGAGAGGCCGCGCACGAGCAGCTCGTGGTCAAGCCCCTCGTGGAGGCCACTCACGGAGACGGTCGCCACGAGCTCGTTGCCCACGCGAATCGGGAACGACCCCGCCACAGGCATGTCGCCGTGCGCAAAGAGCTCACTCTGTGGCGTGCCGTCGAGCTGTGCCTGCGTCCAGCCCCAAAGGCTGCAGTGCCCAAGGCGGAGTGCCGCGTGACGCTTGCCGTCGGCATAGCCGTAGTTTGCTTGGCGCTTGCCGTCGGCGCCCCAGCAGAAGAGGTCATACTCGTCGGCCTCGCGCACAATGCGGATGACATAGCCCAGATCGTAATCGCCGGCAAGGTCCTTGATAGCTGCGCCTAGCTCAAAGGCATCATCGGCGTCAAACTTGTCCTGGTAGCGAAGCACGCGCTCCTGCTCTTCGAGCACCTCGAGGGCTTGGGGTGTTACGGTAAAGGCCGGACGGATGGCATCGAGCACGAGCGCGCAGTGGATGGAGTCCTTGAGCGGCATGATGGGCGACTCTGCGGCACCTGCCGCTACCAGCGCGTTAAAGTGACTGACCTCACCGTAGAAGTCGTCCACCTCGTACGGCACGTCGAGCACGCGCTCGCTGCCATCGGCCAGCGTGACTACCGCGTGCGTGGGACGGTGCAGCTCGTCCACCACGATCTGCCCCTTGGTGCCCACAAGCGTTGCCGTGCGCGGCTTGCCGCGGTCAAAGGCACACTCCAGGCGCGCAGAGATGCCACCGTGGTCAAGATGGGCGTCCACATAGGTGTCGATACCGTCCTTGCTGGCGCCGGCAACAGATACGAGCGTGGGGATGCCGGGGCAGAAGTCCTCGATCCAGCTGGCACAGTAGGTACCGCAGTCGAGCAGCACGCCTGCCCCAGGTCCGGCGCTCATGTGATACGAGCCCGTGCCCTCCACAAAGCCCAGCATGTCGTTGCAGAGCGTGGCCTCCACATGCGTGATGTCGCCGATCTCCTCGGACGCCTCAACAATCTGTGCATACAGAGGAACAAAGCGGGGCTTCATCGCCTCCATAAAGAGACATCCCGTTTCGCGAGCAACGTCAGCGACCTCTGCCATCTCCTGCGCATTAAGCATGGCTGGCTTCTCGCAGAGCACTGCCTTGCCCGCCCGCAGCGCGCGAATGGCCCAATCGTGGTGGAACTCGTGGGGGAGGGCCAGATAGATGGCGTCAACGTCCGGGTCTGCGAGCAGGGCCTCGTGGCTCGCATAGGCGCGAGCCTCGCTTTCGTGCGGCACCTCGCCCAAAAACGTCTCGGCCTTTTGCAAGGTTCGGCAGCTCGCTGCCACAAGGCGTGCGCCTTCTACGTGCGCAAGGCTTGCCGCAAAGCGGTGCGCAATGTTGCCTGCTCCTAAGATTCCCCAGCTAACCATCGTTCCTCCTCGGTCGAATCAGCTGAGCTAACGGTAGACCAAACGGGCCTGCCTACATGCCAAGATGTGTGAGTTTGAAAGCGAGGTCCGCCAAACGGTGGCTTTGGGCGTTCCCGAACGAAATGTTGTACCAAACACAGCTATGATGAGCCACGGCGAAAGGGGCTCTCATGATCAAGTTGGTTTTGTCGGACATGGATGGAACGCTGCTGCCCAAGGGCGGTGATCACGTGTCGTATCGCACCATTCAGGCGGTGCGAGCGTTGGCCGATGCGGGGGTCCGCTTTGCGCCGGCAACCGGACGGCAGTCATACGAGCTCGACAAGCGCTTCTTTGGTGCGCGCGAGTGCTACGCCACGGCCATTACGGCCAATGGCAAGCGCGTGTACGTGGACGGCGAGCTGCGCCACGAGGTCCTTGTTGACCCGGAGGTGCTGGTACGGCTCAACGCGATGCTGGCATTTGTTCCCAACGCCTTTCTCGTGGTCGAGACGGCCGACAGCTGGAACGGAACAAGGCCCTGGTACTGCGTTGGTGCCCGTGCGGGCGATGCGGAGTGGTTTGGACGCACGGTGGGCTTTACGGCCGAGGCCTGCGAGGAGCTGCCCAGCGAGCCTGCCATCTCGGCCGAGATTGCCTGCGCGGGAAGCGACGAGCAGTATGAGGAGCTCATTGACCGCGCGCGAGAGCTGGTGCCCGAGTGCGAGTTTGCAACGTCGCAGGTGCATTGGTGCGACGTGATGCCCAAGGGGGTCAACAAGGGGACGGCACTGCAGGTTTTGCTCGATGAGCTGGGAATTGACTCAGATGAGGTGCTGTTCTTTGGCGATGCCGAAAACGACCTCACGCTCATGGATGCGGTGCCCAACTCGGTGGCCGTGGCAAATGCGACGCCTGCCGCGGCAGAGGCCGCGCGCTGGCACGTGGGCGATGTGGCCAACGAAGGTGCGACGGAGGCAATGGAGGAGATTGCCCGCGCAACACGCGAAGGGGAGACTCCTGTCTTTATGAGCGAAGATGCTCCGGCGTGGCAGCCGGCAACTGACGAGGACGGGGACGAAGAGCTCGATTCCAGCGAAGACGACGCCGATTCGTCGGCTATCTTTGAGCTACTTGCCGCGCACCTTGGCCCAGAACTTGGTGGAGAGGCTGGCGCGATGGGTGGTGCCAGTGCGGATTCCACGGAGCTTTGACGCGTGGGTCACAAACTGCATCCCCCAAAACACGAGTGAGATGATCGTGCAGTCTATGGGGAGCGTGAAGGCCGCGGCAAGGACGTAAAAGCCCATGGCCACCACGGCCGCTACGCTGAGGTAGCCCGAGAGGATGATGGTGGCTACGCCCACCACTCCGGCAAGGATTCCCCAGAGCGGGTTCATGAGAATGATGGTTGAGGCAATGGTGGTCACGCCCTTGCCTCCGCGGAAGCCGTGCCAGAAGGGGAGGATGTGCCCGAGCGTTGCCCCGAGGCCCGTCCAGCCCGTGGCCACTGCCCAGCCAAGCTGGGGGAACAGGCGGCTCATGACGAGCACTGGGAGCAGGGTCTTGAGGATGTCGCCGGCGAGGCAGGCAATCGCTGCGGGCATGCCCAGTTCGTGGCCCACGTTGGCCATGCCGGGGTTGCCGTCGCCGAGCTCAAAGATGGAACGACCTGCCACGCGTCGTGCCACCACTTCGGCCGTGAGCACGCTTCCACAGAGGTAGCCAACGAGCAAACAGATGACACGTTCGAGCATGCGCTTCCCTTCTGCGTGAGTGTACGCTCCCAAGGGTAGCACGCAAGCGGGCGTCGGTGGTGGCGCGCTGACGCCGTGTGTCACGGGGACGGGGGAATTGACGCGTCTGGCCGCCAACCGTCTCCGTTGTGCTCCATGCCACCTTGCTGTAGGATAGTAATGAGGGTGGTGCGCCGTAGTGGCGAGTTACTTCTCAGGGACGGGTACCCTTTATGGGTTTGCCGGTTCGAATCCGGTCGGGGCATATGTCCTGTGGCGAAATTGGCAAACGCGCCCGTGGCGATACGCCAGTTACTCACCGCGCCCCATGCCGCCACCCCCTCCCTCGCCTTGAAGAAGGTCGCCTTGATCGCAGGTCGATGCCGTGGATTAAGTTAGGGCCGAAGCACGAACCTCAAAATATTGAGGCGATTGTGAGACACAACACCTTGTTGCTGCCCTTTCTAGACGGTAAGGTACCAATCAAGCGAGATGCGCCGCAGCAATGGGATACTTCGTCACCCTTACTGATTTCTGACATGACACGTCAGCGGCGTCGAGTGAGGCGAAGGTGCAGGGGGACTTAATCCAGCCTTCTGCCGCCTTCCTTCCGCATTCGGCCAGTTAGTCCCGTTGTGCCCCATGCCATCTCGCTGTACTGTCAGAACTGGGGGTGGTGCGCCGTAGTGGCGGGTTACTTCTTACCACGTCGGTGGTCGTCGGTTCGAGTCCGACCAGAGCGCATGCTCTGTAGCTCAGTTGGTGAGAGCGCCGGAGGCCTTGTGCCAGTCACCTGCCGCGCCCCATGCCACCACCCCTCTTATAGCCATGTAAGGAGGTTACCATGGCACGTCTCAACCAGTCCGCAAGGGGTCTCAACAAGACCCACAACATCAGTGGCCACGCCGCCTACGTCATGGACAGCAAGACCAAGCTGGCCACCATGGCGCTGACCACCCTCTTTGCCGAGGGCAAGTACTATGGCGACAACTCCGGGCAGCTGCTGCAGCTGGCAGCTGAGCTCTGCCGGCAGGGCGAGGGCGCCTTTGTGGCCAAGCTGGCAGTGTGGGCGCGCACGCAGGGCAACCTCCGTACGGTGAGCCACGTGCTGGCTGCCGTGGTGGCGCACGAGTGCTACGGCGAGCCCTTCGTCCGACCCATGGTGCGCACGATCGCGTCACAGCGTGGCGACGACGGCACCGAGATGCTGGCAACGCACAAGGCGCTCTTTGGCAGCAAGGTCCGCTGGCCCCACGCGCTGCAGCGTGGTGTGCGCGACGCGCTCGAGCAGATGAGCGCTTACAGCATTGCCAAGTACCAGCTGGCCAACCGCGAGTTCAAGCTGCGTGACACGCTGCGCATCTGCCATCCCACGCCGCGCGACGCTGAGACAGCTGCGGCCATGGAAGCCTGCGTGGCGCGCACGCTTCCTGTGCCCAAGGGCTGGGAGAGCGAGCTCTCTGACCGTGGCAACACGGCTGAGGTCTGGAACGAGCTTGTGTCTGAGGGACGTCTGGGTTACATGGCCCTGCTGCGCAATTTGCGCAACATGATCAAGGTCGGTGCGGACCTTGCTCCCGTGCTGGGCTATCTGGGCAACCCCACCAACGTGCGCAAGTCGCGTCAGCTGCCCTTCCGCTTCTACAGCGCCTGGCGCGAGCTCAAGGTTGCCGGCCTGCTCACCACACGCATCACGCGCACGCTCGACCAAGCACTCGTCGCCTCGTGCGCCAACGTTGAGCCCTTGGGCGGTCGTACTGCCGTGCTGGTAGATACCTCTGGCTCCATGAGCTTTACGCTGAGCGGTCGCTCGAAGGTCTCTTGTCGTGATACGGCGGCGGTGCTGGCGGCGCTGCTCACGCACATCAGCGATGAGGCATGGGTTTGCCGCTTTGATACAACGGCCTCTACGCTTGCCTTCACGGGTTCGAGCGTTCTGGCCGACATCGAGACGGTGCCCGCAGCCGGTGGCGGTACCGACATGGCGGCGGGCTTCGAGTGCCTCATGAAGAGCGGCTTTGACGCCGATCGCGTGGTGGTGCTCTCGGACAACGAGGTCAACGGTCGCGCGTGGCGGACGAACGACTATGGACACAAGACCATCCAGACCTATCTCGAGCGCTATCGTGCCCAGGTGGGCCACGACGTGTGGTGCCACGCCATTGACCTGCAGGGCTATGGCACGCAGCAGTTCACGGGCGCGAAGGTCAACATCATGGCTGGCTGGAGCGAGCAGGTGCTGCGCTTTGTGGCACTGGCCGAGCAGGGCTTTGGTGGACTTGTCGACGAAGTCGAGGCGGTTGAGCTGTAGAGCTCGGCGCAGCAAGAAGGTTATGCAAAGGACCCCGGGCAGGCAATTCTGTCCGGGGTCCTTTTGGCTTGCATGTTTAAATCGGCAGGTAAGCTGCAGCCAGTCAGCCTAGCAGACGTTCAGGAACGTGAAGCGGCCCATCTCGTAGGCGTAGGTCTCCTCGGCATTGAACGTGGAGGTTACGTTGAGGTTGGTGATCTCCTGCGGCCACCAACGGGTGGTCATGGTCTTCTCGCCGCCATTGATGTAGATCTCGATGGCGCTGGTGTCAACGACCATGCGGACGTCCTCGAGCTTGCCGGCGGAGAGCTCTGCAACAGGAAGGCGACGAACGGTGCGGTAGCCGCCCGCAATGCCGTGGAACGCCAGCTCGATCATGTCGCCAATGACCACGAGCTCGAGGTCGCCGTTGAGCATGAGACGACCCTCGCCCTCAATACCCTTGAGGTATACGTCGGCCGTGCCGTTGGCAAACTTGGCGCCCTTGGCGCCGCAGATGCAGAAGGCGTCGTAGTTGCTGGTACCGAGCTTGCCGCACGAGTCGGCGGCGCCTTCGGGCGTAAAGTCGACGCGATCGCCATGCAGCGCGTCATACTCGGGCAGCGGCCACTGGCAGATCTTGCCGGCGTCGTTGAGCGAGAGCTCGCGCAGCCAGGTGAGGGTGTGGAGCCACTCGTAGGTGGGCACCTGGTACTGGCCCTCGATGTCGGGCAGGCCGACCCAGCCCTCAAGAATCTGACGGCCCTTCTCGTCGGTGAAGACCTGCGGGGCATAGAAGTCAAAGCCGTAGTCGAGCTCGACAAAGGTGTTCTCGTCGATGCAGCCGTAGGGCTTCTTGGCGTCCATGAGCTCCTTGTCGCCCGAGAGCAGGTCAATGACGGTGCCCTCGACGGGGAAGTAGCCGCTGTTGAAGTTGTTCTGGAACTTGGTGACCTGGCTGGGAACACCCTGCGGGCACACGAAGAAGAACTCCTTGCCACCAAGGCTCACGATGTTGGGGCACTCCCACATGTAGCCAAAGGGCTCGCCCGAGATGGTGGTGCAGCTGCCGGCGAGCTTCCAGTCGTTCACGCCGTCGGGGCTCTGGTAGAGGAGCATGGCGGGATGGTCGTCCATCGTGCGGGCGCCGAGCAGCATGTTCCAGGTGTCGTTTTGCCACCAGACCTTGGGGTCGCGCACGTGGCAGCTGCAGTAGTCCGGGTAGCCGTCGTTGCCAAGGACGAGCTTGCGGTCGGAGAAGGTGCGGCCGTCCTCGCTGATGACGAGGGTCTCGTTGGCCTGACGACCCTCGTAGTCGTAGTTGTCATGGCCGGGCTCAAGCACGTTGCCCGTGTAGTAGCACCACATCTGGCCGTCGCGCACCACGGCGGAGCCGCTGTAGCTGCCGTTCTTGTCGAGCTCCATCTCGGGAATGATGGCGCCGCGGTGGAACTCCCAGGTGGTGAGGTCGCGGCTTGTCCAGTGGCCCCAGCCGTGGCCGGCCCACGGCCAACGCGGCGCGTACTGGTGGAAGATGTGGTACTCGCCGTTAAACTGGCAGAGGCCGTTGGGGTCAGAGAGCCAGCCCACCGCGGTCTGCAGGTGGAAGCCGAGCCTCCAGTTGTGCTGGCGATAGTCAAGGTTGACGTGCATCTGCATAAGTGGGCTCCTCTCGCGGGGCGTCGAATTAAAACAATGAGAACGTTCTCAGTATGACATCTGCCCGCAGACAGAAAGAGGGGGCTGCCGCATGTGCGACTGCCCCCTCGGTTGGCGGTGCAGGACCAGGAGCTTTGGACGCCTCCCGCCCGTTGGGGACGGTTCCTTTTGGACGGGCGAGCGAGTCGCCTTCCGTTTTTTGTCCAGGACCTCTCCACCCGTCCAAAAGGAACCGTCCCCAACGGACGGGGGTCGTACCGGACGTAAAAGGCCGGGCCGTGACGCTTGTGTCGTCACGGCCCGGCTGGTCGCATCAATCTCTGCTTAGAGCTTTACTGCTGGTCAGCGGCGACGGCCAGGACCTCCTCGACGTCCTTGCGCTCGGGCATGGCGGGGATGGCGCCACGGTTGCGCACGCACAGGCTCGCCACGGCGTTGCCGAAGCGCACAAACTGAGCGGCGCGCTCGATGCTGACCTCGCTGGGAGCCAGGCCGCTCTCCACGAAGGCGGTGAGGAAGCCGCCCCAGAAGGAGTCACCGGCACCGGTGGTGTCCACGGCCTCAACGCGGAAGCTCGGCACCATGCGCGAGCCGTCCTTGGTGGCCACAAAGGCGCCGTCGGCGTCGAGGGTCACCACGACGATGCTGGCACCCTGCTCAAGCAGCTTGGCAGCAGCGGCCTCGGGCTCGGCCTCGTCGGTCATGAGCGGGCACTCCTCGGCGCTGATCTTGATGAGGTCCATGTACTTGATGATGGAGCGCATCTGCTCGGCGGCGGCGTCGGCACCGGTCCACAGAGAATCACGGTAGTTGGGGTCATAGCTCATCACGCAGCCAGCCTGCTTGGCGGCATCAAGAGCGGCGATGGTTGCGGAGCGAGCGGGCTCGTCGGTGAGGGAGAGCGAACCCACGTGGAAGACCTTGCTGTTGCGGATGACGTCGAGCGGCAGGTCTTCGGGCTTGAGCTGGGTGTCGGCGCCAGGCTTGCGGGCAAACGAGAAGGAACGGTCGCCGTTCTCGTCAAGAGCGACAAAGGCCAGCGTGGTGAAGAAGTCGGGGTCGCTGATAAGGCCAGTGCAGTCGATGCCATTGTCAACGAGGGTCTTGCGCAGGAACTCGCCGTGCATGTCGTGACCGACCTTGCCAATGAAGGCAACGTCATGACCAAGCTTCTTGAGGGCGACGAGCACGTTTGCTGGGGCGCCGCCGGGGTTGCGCTCAAAAATCTTCATGCCGGCAGGGGAGGTGCCAGCGTCGGTGAAGTCGATGAGTACCTCGCCAAGTGCGGTAACGGAAATCATGATGGGCAGGCTCCTTTCATAGAAGGTGAAAACGATTCCACACAGCTAGTGAAAGCATACGCTAAGCCTGCCCGCAGTTGCTACACGCATTTGTAACCGTTTGCGTGGAATAGGCGAGGGGATGGCCGAGTTTCCTGCGCATATGCCGCGGGCGATAGTGGTTCGTATCAAGAGGTGTGATCAAGCGATTTTACCGTTTGTTATTGGTGCCAGATAGGAACGCGGTTTGCGATGTACCAACTTGGCATTACGATATTGGACATGTCGAGGGGAGTGAGTAATGAGGGTAGTCATCCAACCGGTGAACCCGGTGTTCAGTGAGTACGTGCTCCGATATGTGTCAGAGGTCGAAGAACCGCACTACGAGTTCGTGGGCGAAGAGGGCTTCAGCACATACGTGTACGAATGCTCTTCGGACGATCCCTGGGCTGCGGTTGACGGCATCAAGAAAGCCATCAGGCGCGCCCCACTGGGTAATGCCATGTTTTGTCAGGTCAAGCCATACGGCATGCCAACATGGCCGCCGCTCTTTGACAAGGATAAGTATTCGCGCTCATAGGTGCCGCTGCTCATGTCGAAAAAGCAAGGCAGATGCAGATATAACGTAACGTGATAAAAGTGGGCGGCCGCATTGCTGCGACCGCCCACTGCAGTATAAGAGACCTCGTGGTGAGTTCTGCTTGGCGTGGGAGATAAGCTCTGTGCGGCTTACGCGGCCTGGGCGAGCTCCTCCTCGGCGCCAAGGTAGGTGACGCCGTCACCGTAGATGGTGCTCCAGTCGTCCTTCATGGACACGGGGATGTAACCAAACTCCTCGCACTGGGCGCGCATCTCCTCGGCCTTCTCGAGCTTGCCGTTCTCGCGCTCAAGGTCGTCGCAGCACAGCTGGAACGCTGCGGAGCGGTAGTCGGGGTTAGAGAGCGCGTAGTTGTCCATGGCAAAGTCGCCGGAGCTGTTGCCAAAGGAGAGCACCGGCTGCTTGGCGATCTCGCGCTGGATGATGTAGCACTTGTTCTCCTTGAGGGTCTTCATGAGGAAGTCTCCACCAAGAACAAGCTCCTCGTCCTGACCAAAGGTGTAGTCAAGGCCGTCGGCGTCCTCCTGATTAGAGCCCACGAGCGTCTCGTCGGAGCCCAGGATGTGGTCGAGGGGAATGTCGAGCGGGCAGAGCTCGGAGCTAAAGAGGCCGCGCATGATGAGTCGGTCGGTGCCGGACATCATGTAGACCTCAAAGCCATTGACCTGCAGATACTGGACCACCTGCACCATGGGCTGGTAGAAGGCCTGCCCGCGCTTCATGCCCTCGTAGCTGGGCATGTCGGACTCGGCAAACTTGTGCACGTAGTCATAGAACTCGTCAACGGTCAGGCCCTTGAAGGCGCTGGCCACGGCCTGTCCATGCTCAACGGGAAGCTCGTCGTACTTGGTGCCGTTCTCGTTCTGGTCAACGATCTTGTTGGCGACAGACTTCTCAAAGTTGGAGGCCTGGTCCTTGTAGTCGGGGTCCTCGAGGACGCGGTCCACGAGCAGCGTGTAGTCAAAGTAGTTGGGGTCGGTCTCGTTGATGAGGGTACCGTCGACGTCAAAGGTAGCGATGCGGTCCTCGGCAGGAATGAAGTCGGGGGAGGACTCGTCGGTCACGGCCTCGACGTAAGCCACGAGCTCCTTCTTGAGTGGGGCATCGTCGTTCCAAAGGCTCAGAGGATCCTCGGCATCCTCGACGAGCGAGAGACCAGCGCCTTCGGTCTTCTCGTCGGCGCCTTGGGCAACAGACTCGTCAGCGGGAGCGGTCGTTGCGGCAGGCTTTGAAAGGAATGCCACGCCAAGCGCCAAGCAGACGCAAATGGCAGCTATTGCCACAGCGCGCCAGATGCTCGGGACAAGCTTCTTGTTATCTTCCATAGGTAAATCCCTTCGTTGCTTACGGTAGGAAAATGACTCGACAACTATACGTGCATGTGCGTCACTATGTCTCACTTTTTTAAGTATCTTCGTTTTACGGACTAACTTTTGATTGGCGCACAAGCTGAGCCCTCACACCGAGCTCTCACGTACGTCCTAAAACGACGTCGTGGCTCGCTGTGGCAACCGGCATAGAAAAAGAGGGCGACCGCATCGCTGCGATCGCCCTCTGGTAGTGCTTGGTAGCCCAGTGACTACTTGGTGCAGGTGACGAGCTTCTCGCCGGCCTTGATGGCTGGTGACGATGACCATGGTGGCCGTGGGCTTGCCGGCGGCCTCGATGGCGTCGAGGTCGGCGGTGATCAGCAGCTGGCCAGCCTTGACGGTGTCGCCAGCGGCAACATGAGCCTCAAACGGGGCGCCCTGGAGCTCAACGGTGTCAACACCGATGTGGATGAGGACCTCGGTGCCGTCGTCGCCCATGAGGCCAACAGCGTGCTTGGTGTCAAAGAGCATGGTGACGGAGCCGTTGACGGGGGAGTAAACCTCACCGGCGGTGGGCTCGACCACAGCGCCGTTGCCCATTGCGAGCGATGCGAAGACGGCGTCGGGGGCGTCGGTCATGGCGATGGCGTTGCCGGTCATGGGGCTGGCGAGAACGCCCTTCTCCACGACAGCGTCGACCTGGGTGGGAGCTGCGGGGGCAGCGGCCTTCTCGGCCTCGCGAGCAGCGGCGGCCTTGGTCTTCTCGTCGTCAGCGTAGAGCACGAAGGTGACTGCGAAGGAGACGGCGAAGGCAACAGCGATGACGATGGTGTACTTCATGGCATCGGCGGTGATGAGGTAACCAAAGATGCCGGTGATGCCGTAGGCGATGGAGTACAGGCCGAGCCAAGCGGAGATCAGGCCGCCGGCAGCAGCGCCGCAGATGGCGCCGATGAACGGCTTGACGGCAGGCAGGTTGACGCCGTAGATGGCGGGCTCGGTGATGCCGAGGAGCGAGGAGATGCCGGACGGCAGGGCGAGGCCCTTCTTCTTGGCGGAGGCGGTCTTCAGGAAGACGGCGAAGCACGCGGCGCCCTGGGCAACGTTAGCAGCGGAGATGATGGGGTTGAAGGCGTCGGCACCCTGCGCTACGAGGCCAGCCTCAAGCGCGTTGAACATGTGGTGTACGCCCAAAACGACCGTGAGCGGGTAAATGGCACCTGCCAATGCGCCGCCCAAGCCAAACGGAATGCCGAGCAGGAACTTGAAGAAGTTCATGACGCCTTCCTCGACCCAAGAGAAGATCGGGCCGATGACGACCATGGTGAGAAGGCCGGTGACCAGGACGGTCACGAGCGGGGTCACGAAGAGGTCGAACATATCAGGCACATGCTCGTGCAGCCACTTCTCGAGCTTGCACATGATGAAGACGGCAACCACGACGGGGATGACGTGTCCCTGATAGCCCTGCAGCGGCACAGCGCCGAGCAGCGGGAGGCCCGGGATGAGGGCGACCTGCGGCAGGTAGTTGGCGCTCATGATGGCGCCCGCGGTGGCCTCGGAGGCGCTGGCCAGACCAAGGGTGTCAGCAGCGGCCTGGGAGCCGACGATGAGGGAGCCGAGCGAGCCCGGGATGGACCAGGCGTTCATGAGGCCGGTGTGGTTCATGATCATGCCGATAACGCCACCGAGGAACTCGTTGCCGCCGAAGACGCGGGCAGCCGAGAAGCCGATGAGGATCTGCAGGAAGACGAACGAGGCGTTAGAGAACGTGTGGATCAGAACGTACCAGGGGTTGAGGTCGAGGGCGCCGCCCATGGCGTTGTTGATGCCCTCGGTGAGGCCCATCATAAGACCGGAGGCCACGATGGCGGGAATGATGGGGACGAAGACGTCGCCCAGAGCCTTGGTGGCACGCTGGATGGGGTTGCCCTTGGCGGCTGCAGCGGCCTTGGCGTCGTCGGTGGAACCAACGGCGATGTTGCCCTGAGCGCAGAACTCGTCGAAGACCTTGTTGACAGTACCGGTTCCGTAGATGACCTGGAGCTGACCGGCGGCCTGGAAGTTACCCTTTGCAAGGGTAGCGTCCTCGACGGCGTCCATGTTCACCTTGGAGTCGTCTGCGATGACGAGACGCAGACGGGTTGCGCAGTGTGCGGCCGAGACGACGTTCTCGGGACCACCGACTGCTGCGAGGATTTCCTTGGCTGCTTGTGCGTGTTCAGCTGCCATAACACCCTCCCTTTCGTGTTGTCCTACCGTTTCCACAAGACACGTTATTGCGGGTGATTTTGCAGAGCGCGGCCAAACACTCTGTGAAATCGTTCCCACAGGGTCCGATGATAGCGTTTATTGAAGGATTTGTGAACGAGAAATGGCAAGCAGATGGAGAATGGTGTCAAATAATGGTGCCAGTTTGGAAACTTTAGCTCCGAGCGTGCTAAAAGGACCCAAACCGCGTATCTGATGGACCACTCTTACTGCCATTGTGCCAATGCAAAAGGGGCGCCCGCATTTCTGCGAGCGCCCCTTGGTGGGTCTTGTGGAAACGGTAGGGAAGGGAAGATCTGGCCGGGTCTACCTCCAGTGCGTTACCCACCAGAACGGGACTGGACTGTTACTTGCTCACGGTGACGAGCTTCTCGCCAGCGGTGACCGAGCCGACCTCAGGCGTGACGGCCTTGTAGTCGTCGGTGTTGGTGACGATGACCATGGTGGCCGTGGGCTTGCCGGCGGCCTCGATGGCACCGAGGTCGGCGGTGATCAGCAGCTGGCCAGCCTTGACGGCGTCGCCAGCGGCAACGTGAGCGGTGAAGGGCTTGCCCTCGAGCTCGACGGTGTCAACACCAATGTGGATGAGCACCTCGGTGCCGTCGTCGCCCATGAGGCCGATGGCGTGCTTGGTGTCAAAGAGCATGGTGACGCTACCGGTGACGGGGGAGTAGACCTCGCCGGCGGTGGGCTCGACAACGGCGCCGTTGCCCATTGCGAGGCTTGCGAAGACAGCGTCGGGAGCGTCGGTCATGGCCTTGGCGGTGCCGGTCATGGGGCTAGCAAGAACGCCAGCCTCGTCGATGGCGTCGACCTGTGCGGGAGCGGCAGGAGCGGCGGCCTTGGGAGCGCGGGCCTTGTCGGGCTCATCGGAGTAGAGCACCCAGGTGAGTGCAAAGGCAACGCCGAAGGAAGCGGCAAACATGATGCAGTACTGAACGGGCTGGTTGATGCAAAGCAGGATGCCAAACAGGCCGGTGACACCGGTGCCGGTGGCGCCGAGCTTGGTCAGCGAGCAGATGAAGGCGCCCACGGCAGCGCCAGCCATGCCGGCGATGAAGGGCTTGAGCTTGGGCAGGTTCACACCAAAGATGGCGGGCTCGGTGATGCCCAGCAGGCAGGAGATGCCAGAGGGAATCGCGAGGGCCTTGGTCTTCTCGGACTTGGTCTTGAGGGCCACGGCCAGGCAGGCGCCGCCCTGGGCGATGTTGGCCGCGGAGGCGATGGGCAGCCAGTAGGTCACGCCGAGGTTACCAAGCATCGAGACGTCGATGGTGGTGTACATCTGGTGCAGACCGGTGACGACCGAGGGGCTGTAGATAAGACCAATGAGGATGTAGCCCAGGCCAAACGGCACGGAGAGCAGTGCCTGGAGCAGGCCGAGGATGGCGTTCTCGAGCCAGACGAAGATCGGGCCGATGAACAGGATGGTGATGTAGGCGGCACCGGAGACCGACACGAGCGGAGTCACGAAGAGGTCAAACATGTCGGGCACGATCTGGTGCATCTTCTTCTCGATCTGGCACAGGATCCAGACGCCCACCAGGATGGGGATGACGTGGCCCTGGTAGCCGATCCAGTCGATGCTGTAGAGGCCGGGGATGACGTCGAGGGTGATCATGGTGCCGTTGGCGATGGCGTCAGCCGCGCCGTAGGCATTGATGAAGCTGCCGGAGATGAGCAGCGCGCCGAAGGAGGCGCCCAGGTAGGGGTTGCCGCCAAAGACGGTAGCCGCAGAGAAGCCCAGCAGGATCTGCAGGTTGGCCAGTGCGCAGGCGTTGATCAGGCCAGCGATGCGCCACCACACGCTGTTGGTGTCGAGCACGAAGTAGCCGGCGTTGCCCATGAACTCGATGGCGCCCATGATGCCCATGAGCATACCGGAGGCCACGATGGCCGGGATGATGGGCACGAACACGTCGGAGAGGACCTTGATGGCGGCCATGAACTTGTTCTGATTCTGTGCCGCGACGTCTTTCAGCTCGTCCTTGGAGACGGCGGAAATGTTGCCCTGCTTGCAGAACTCGTCATAGACCTTGTTAACGGTGCCGGTGCCGTAGATGATCTGCAGCTGGCCGGACGCCTGGAAGTTGCCCTTTGCTCCGAGTGCATCCTCGACAGCTGCGGGATCGACCTTGGAGTCGTCTGCGATGACGAGACGCAGACGGGTTGCGCAGTGGGCTGCCGAGACGACGTTGCTCGGGCCACCCACGGCCGCCAGGATTTCCTTGGCGGCTTGTGCAGCATCAAGTGCCATAGAACCCTCCTTCTTCCTTTCGGACATGAAATCAATTTCAGGTCATTTATCTAGGCAAAACGACCCTCCCTACTGAATGGGAACTGTAATCGATTTCACATACCTATGCAAGAAAAAAAGAAGGCACATTTGGTCAGATGGCTAATTGTGGTTGCGCGCGGTATGCGAAGGCTCTTCGAGAGGCCCCTTTAGACGCCTACGACCTCGTAACCAAGAACCATGCTCGCAACGCTTTTGACCTCGCCCTTGAGCAGGTCGACCATGATCTCGGCTGCCTTGATGCCGCATTCCTCGTAGTCGTAGCGAACGGTTGGCAGAGGCCCAGCAACGGCCTGAAGAATTGGGTCGTTGCCAAACCCAGAGATGATGGGGCCCTTGCCACGTCGGGAGATGCCAAGTCGCTCGCGGACGGCCTTGATGGCGCCGGCCGCCATGGCATCGGTTGCGCAGGCAATATGGGTGAAGTCCGTTCGCGTTGCAAGGAGCTTCTTTGTGGCGTAGTAGCCTTCGTCTACCGAAAACCCACCGGTGACTACGGTGATTCGGTCCTTTGGTACGCCAGCGCGCTCGAGACCAGCCAAGAAGCCTTTGCGCCGATCGCTGCCAAACGATCGATAGCGCTTGCCGGCGTCGATGTAGGCCACGCGGCTCTCCATGCTGCAGCCGAGCGATGAGGCGAGGTCGTAGGCCGCGCCAAAGTTGTCAAAGCGCACGCAGTTTTGGTTGCGCGCGTGCTGGCCCACTATGACGACCGGCACCCGTGCGCGCTCAAAGAGATCAAGGTTTCCAGGCACCGGCGCAGAGCTTATGAGCACGATGCCGTCAATCTGACGCTCGAGCATCGAGCGCATGGCGTTGAAGTCGGAGTTTTCCTCGTCGCCCACATAGGCTAGGGACGCGCCATAACCAGCGGCAAAGAGGTACTTCTCAAGACCGGCGGTAACGCCCGAGAGGGTTGCCTCGTCACTCTTTGTGAGGATTATGCCAACGGTGTCGGACTTCTTCAGGCGAAGGATGCGTGCGTTTGCAGAGGGCACGTAGCCAGTCTGCTCGATAGCCGCAGCAATACGCTCACGCTTCTCCTCGGAGAGATAGCCTCCGTTGAGAAAGCGCGAGACGGCGGCGCTAGAGACACCTGCTAGCTCTGCAACTTCTTTGTTGGTCATGTGCGCATCGGGCCAATCTTGGTTGTCTTGGTGCTTAAGTGTAGCGCCAAATGGCCCGTTTGTGCCAAACGTGACGGCTCAACGCTCGCCTATTAGCGCTCACCTCGTGGAATTGCGGCTATAGACCTCGTACCCCATTTTGAGCTGCCGGGCTATCTCGTCACCGTTATCCATGGCGTCGAGGAGCATCTTTGCAGCTTCTTTGCCGCTTGTCTTGTAGAAGAGGTGAACGCTTGTCACCGATGGCATGAGAATGCGCGAGAGCTCGGAGTCGCCAATGCCGGTAATTTGCACGTCCTCGGGAACACGATGACCGTATTCCCTCAGGCAGGTGATGGCCCCGTAGGCCATGTCGTCGCTCGCGCAGACGATGGCGTCGGTCTCTGGAGCCTGCTCCATTATCTGCTCGCAGCAGAGGTAGCCAGACTCTACGGTGAAGTCGCCAATGGCGTAGGCGCTCGGAGAGGGCTCTATGCCGGCAGCATGACATGCGTCAACAAAGCCGCGATGGCGCATCTCGCCAGCGGCCACATCGTCGGGTCTCACGCCAATATAGCCAGGGTGGTGGCTGTCCTTGAGGACAAGCTTGGTGACGTCAAAGGACGCACGATAATCCTCGTGATACACGCAGCTGTATCCCTCGAGCTCTTGTCCGAGGATGACCACGGGAACGCTCAGCGCCTTAAGCGCCTTGAGGTGGTCTATCGTGACGACCGTTGCCATGAGGATGACGCCGTCAACGCGCGGGCGCTCTGCAAGCGCCTTCAGGCATCTGACCTCCTCTTTGGGATCGTTGTTGGTGCTCGAGAGCAGCGTGTGGTAGTCGGTTCCCAAAAAGCCCTCGGTGACGCCGTCGAGCATGCGAGCCACGGACTGCGAGTAGATCTTTGGGATGATGACGCCCACGAGATTTGTCTTGCCAGTGCGCAGCTGCTGGGCAGACTGCGAGGGGACGTAGCCCGTCTCCTGGATGACCTTGCTTATGAGTTTGCGCTTCTCCTGGCTCACATAACCGTTGTTGAGGTAGCGCGACACGGTTGCTCGCGAAACGCCGGCCAAGTGTGCAATCTCGTTGATGTCCATCGAATCAGCCCCCTTTCTCTAATCGTAAACAATCCCTTACCTTTTTTGCATGGGGAAGGCGAAAGCGTTCGGTGATTGAGCGTTTTGCATAAGAGACCAGTTCAAGGTGCTCATGCCAGGGCGAGTGGCGTGTGGGTGCAGCTCGGTTGCAGGCCTGCTTGCGTGCTCCAGTCAAAAGGGTGGGCCGGCTGCCAGGAAGGCAACCGGCCCAGGGCAAGGGAAAGAAGAGCGGAGGCTCTCTTTTACGAGTGGGTGACCTCGTAGTCGTGGCTCACGAGGTCGGCATCGAGCTGAGCCCAGGCATCACCGGAGGTGCGGCGGATGGTGAGCTTGCCCTCGGCGGGGATGGTGACCTCAAGGTCGCCCTCGATGTCAAAGGCGGGATGGGTGTTGCGGAGCTCCATCAGGCGCAGCAGCTCCTTGACCACCGGGCGCTCGACATCGGCGGCAATCTCGTCGGTCGTGTAGTAGTGACGGTTGATGTTGCGGCCTTCCTTGGTGGACTCGAGCAGCTCGAGGTCGTTCTTGCCGGCAAGCAGGCCCACGTAGTAGACCATGGGGATGCCCTTGGCAAACATCTGGATGGCGCGGGCCAGGTCGTATGCCTGGTCGTCGTTGCCAAGCGCGCTGTAGTAGGTGGTGTTGACCTGGTAGATGTCCAGGTTGTTGTAGGCCTCGGTGTTGTAGATCTTCTTGACGTTGGCACCCTCGGAGAACATCTTCTCCTTGACCCAGTCGGTCTGGTCGTCGGGCAGCAGGTCCTTGACGTCCACAATGCCCAGGCCGTCGTGGGTGTCGAGCGTGGTGAACTGATGCTTGGGGCTCATCTCCAGCCAGCGCTTGAGGTACTGGCCGTCGCCGGAGTAGAGGGCATGGAGCGTGAGCACCGGCAGGGCAAAGTCGTAGACCCAGTAGCCCATCTCGGACACCTTGAACTGCATGGTGTAGTGCTCGTGAATCTCGGGCAGGACCATGATGTCGGAGCCGAGCACGTCCTGCATGGAGTCAAGCAGGTTGGAGGTGTCGGGCTGCTCAAAGAAGCAGCTGCCGCCAGCGCGCTTGCAGGCGTAGGCAAAGGCGTCCAGGCGGATGATGGACGCGCCGTTGGCGGCCATGTTCTCGAGCGTCTCGCGGAAGAAGCGCTGGGCGCGCTCGCTCTTCACGTTGATGTCGATCTGCTCCTCGCCAAAGGTGCACCAGACCTTCTCGGTGGTGCCGTCGGCAAAGTCGGCCTCAACGTAGGGAGCGCGCGGCTTGCGCTTGTAGATGGCGTCGACCTGCTCGTCGGTGGGGAAGCCACCCTCGGCTGCCCAGAAGTCCTTGTAGCGAATGAAGAAGTCGGCAAACTCGCTGTCGTCCTTCTTGGCAAGGAAGTCCTGGTAGTAGGGGCCCTGCTTGGAGATGTGGTTGATCATGAAGTCAAACATGAGGTAGCGGTCCTCGCCAATGGCGCGGACGTCGTCCCAGGTGCCAAAGGCCGGGTCAACGATGTCGTAGCGCATGGGGGCAAAGCCGCGGTCGCCCGAGCTGGGGAAGAACGGCAGGATGTGAACGCCGCCGATGGCCTTGTCAAAGTGGGTGTCGATCACTTTCTTGAGGTCGGCAAGGTTCTTTCCCAAGCTGTCGGAATAGGTGATGAGCATGCACTTGTTAGAGAGCTTCATGTGATGGGGCTCCTTTCGTCTGGCCAATGGGGGACGGTTCTCCTTGGTCCAGCATGACGGTTGCTGTGCGTTGCGACCGGGCATATTTGGTCGCTATCTCATTTGGCCAAAGAGAACCGTCCCCAATGGCCAACTCTCCCACTTGCCTAACGTTTGATGGTCTCGTTCCATCCGGGCAGCTCAAGATCGGGTGCCTTGGCTGCGGCGGTCTTGTACATCTCTGCCATGGTGTCCTGCATTGGGTAGGCGTTTCCGGCTGCCGAGAAGCTGCAGGCAATGACGAGGTCGTCCTTCTCGGGGCAGAACCACCGCGAGGCAAAGACCTCGGCTCCATTGTTGGCAAAGACCTCGACCGCGGAGCCGTCAACCAGGACGCGCAGGTCGTGGAGCTCGGCCAGCGGGATGGAGCGGTCCTGGCGGCCAGCGGCTCCTGTTTCGTCCAGATACCTCAGGCCAAGGCGACCGCCCTCGTAGAAGACCTGGAAGCTGTCATCGAGCGTAAGGGCTCCCTCTCCGCTGATTTGCGGCAGCACGATGTCCGCCTGGCGTCCCTCAAGGTGGGCCTCGCCGTTGTCAAAGCAGACGGCGTTGCCACGCAAGGCCTCAAGCTCGGGTACCGGGTTTTGCAGCAGGCGACCGTCGTCGCGCCGCGTGACCACGCGGGGCACGGTCATGCAGTGCCACCAGTCGAGGCCGTCGGGCACGCTGGTGTAGTGGTCGTCAAAGGTGCCCATCCAGCCAACGAGGATGGTACGGCCGGCGTCGTCGCAGAAGGTCTGCGGGGCGTAGAAGTCGTGACCAAAGTCCCACTGGACAAAGGTGCGCTCGTCGACGACCTCGGTGTCTATGAGGCGCTCGCCTTCGGGCAGGGGGAAGTAGCCCGGGGTCCAGCGGTTAAACCAGCGGTCCTGCAGGCGCGGGAGGCCCTGCGGGGAGATGGCGAGGTACTCGTGGCCGTCAAGACGCACGATGTTGGGGCACTCCCACACAAAGCCGAAGGAGTACTGCGAGTAGATGGGATGGCTCAGCTGCCAGTCGATTCCGTCGCTCGATTCGTAGAGCAGGCACATGCCTTGCGTGTCAATGTGGCGCGCGCCAAGCAGCATGCGGCGCTTGCCGTCCTGCTCCCAAACCTTGGGGTCGCGCACGTGGCAGCTGAGGTCCTCGGGGTAGTCTGAGTTGCGCATCAGCACTTGGCGCGGTCCCATCGTGAGGGCTCCGGTCTGGGGATCTCGCTCGGCAACGCAGGTGATGGTGTTCTGCTCGCGTCCAGCGTAGACGTAGTCAAAGTCCTTGTGGCTGTGGCCTGGCACTGGGGCAACCACGTTGCCGGTGTAGTAGATGCGCAGCTGGTCTGTGCCGCCTTCGCCAGCCCCGCGCTCCACAAAGGCAGAGCCGCTAAACACGCCGTGGCGATCCTCGGGGATGGAGGGCTGCAGGGGCACGCCCTGGTAGGTCCAATGCAGCAGGTCGGGGGACGAGAAGAGGCCCCATGCCTTCTGGTCGACCGTTGGCCAGTTGTGGTCGTACTGGTAAAAGAAGTAGTAGGTCCCCTCAAACTGGCAGAGGCCATTGGGGTCGTTCAGCCAGTTGCGTGGCGAACGCAGGTGATATCCGACCTCCCAGCTCTTATTGGACATGCGAGGCTCCAATCTGTGGGTCAAATCGTTGGCACACGCTGCAGAGCATACGTCTTGGCAGAGCGGTGCGGTTGGTGCGGGAACGATTCCACATTATTTGCTGGGGACGGCTTCGTCACGGTGCGCTAGGATTAGCGGTTAGTATCTGTTGTTAGCGGCAAGGCCCAAATCTACTTTTGTGCATCGACGCGCTTCTGGACGAGGAGGATCTTGTGATTCAGCTATTTCGGTCGTACTGGCGCGAGATGCGGCAGGTTGAGGAGATTGTTCCAGGTACGTGGGTTGAGCTGACCAACCCTACTGCCGAGGAGGTTGCGAGCATCGCAACGACCTTGGGAATCGACCAAGACGACGTGCTCGCCGCAATTGACCCCGAAGAGAAGGCGCGCGTACAGACCGAGGACGACTACACCCTCATCGTGGTGGACGTGCCCGCACGTGAGGTTCGTCACCATGAGCAGGCCTATAACACCATCCCGCTTGGCGTCATCGTTACAAACGACAACGTCCTGACTGTTTGTTCCGAGGAGACGTCGGTGCTCTCGTCGCTGCACCAGGCTCGCATCCGCGACTTCTCGACCGAGGAGCAGATGTCGTTCGTCTATCGCCTTATGTTGCGCATTGCCATCCGCTACCAGCAGGTCCTGGCTGGTATTGACCGGCAGCGCATGGACTTTGAGGAGCGCATCGAGGAGGTTGGCGAAGAGAGCGACCTCATTCGCTTGCACGAGCTTGAGTCCACGCTGGTGTACTTCTCCACGTCTCTGCGCGGTAACGCCAACGTGCTCAACCGCCTTACGCGCTATGCGCACCTGCAGCAGGAGGAGTGGCGCGACGTCTTGGATGACGCCATCGTCGAGAACCAGCAGGCCATCGAGATGGCCCAGATCTACCGCGAGATTATTGACGGCACCAGGCAGCTGGTCGAGTCGCTGATGGACTCGCGCCTGAACAGCGTCATGGAGCGACTGACCTCGATAACGATCATTCTCTCCATCCCCACGGTGATCTCTGGTGCCTACGGCATGAACGTGGAGGGGGAGTGGATGCCGTTCTCGGCAGTGCCCCACGGGTTCACGCTCATCAACCTTATCACGGCCTTCGTCTGCCTGATATTTGCCCTGATCCTGCGCAAGAGGAAGCTGCTGTAGGTCTCCGCCCCCAATGGACGGACCGGGCCGCCCTGTTCGAAGGCGGCCCGGTCCAGCGTGTTGCATATTGTGGGGTTTCCCGCGCTAGCGCTTTGCGCCTTTGGGGACCTTTTGTGCGGCCCTCATTTGCATGCCAAGCGTGCCCAGGCATCCCAGCACGCACACAACGCAGAAGGCAAGCAGTACGCCCCAGCTCTTAAACAGGTGGCCCATGGTGTGCTCAAACATCTCGTCCTGTTTGTGATCGTAGGCAACCAGCACCTCGCCATCGTCTACCTTGTCGCCGTCCTTGCCAATGACGCCGGTCATGCTGTCGATGGTGGTTTCGTAGTCGTCCTCTTCCATGACGCCGTAGGGGGTGTCGACCTCAATGTGGGGGACGGTGTACTCAAACGAGGGAATCTCGAGCTTCTCGCCGTAGATCTTGAGGTCAAGATCGTTGAGGTCGGCGGTTGTTCCGAGCGCTTCCATGCCCCAGCGGCAGTTGACAAGGTACGACACATTCTCGGTTACGCCCTTGAGCTCAAATACCAGGCCCGAGAAGAGAATCTGCGGCATGATCAGCAACGGGGCCATGGCAATGGCGCGGTCGGGGTTGTTGAAGAGCGCCGAGACAAACAGGCCAAGGCACATGGCCGAAAGCGTGATGAGGCTCATGGCAACCATCAGCTCAAAGGGAGCCGAGATGAGGGCGTCGGTGGGCATGCGGTCGCCCATCATGAAGCAGAAGGTGCCGGTGAGCAGCGCCGATTGCAGCAGGCAGAGCAGCGTGAGAACCAAGACCTTTGAGGAGACATAGGCCGAGATACGCATGCCGCCACCGTACTCGCGCCTAAAGATGGCCCGCTCCTTGCAGATCTCTTGGATGGCGTCGAGGATGCCTACCCAAAAGGCCGCGCACGAGAGCGAGAACAGACACGACTTTGTGGGCTCGCAGATCTGGAAGCAGTCTCCGCCCGCCACAAACGAGATGAGCGCGGCGAGGAAGGGAGCCTGCAGGACGAGCAGCGCCAGACGCGACCGGTCGTTAAGGATCAGCTTGAGGTAGCGGGCCGAGAGCGTGCCAAACTGCTGGGCAAACGAGGGCAGCTTGGCGCGTGGGACTTGCCCTTGGCCTGCTGGGGCATGTGGCGCTCCCTGCTTGCTGCGATGGGCCGCAAATCGTCGCTGCCAACCTTCGGGGTCCTTGCCCACCTCGTTGTAGATGGAGATGAGGTCATCGACCCCAAAGAAGTCGGGGGCAGCATCGGGGCGTCCGGCATAGCAGAGCTTGCCGCCGGCACCCAGCATCACCAGCTGGTCGCAGAGGTGCAGGTTTTGGGTGGTATGGGTCACCAGGATGATGGTGCGCCCGTCGTGCGCCATGCGGGCGAGCGTCTCCATGAGCTGCTGCTCGATGCCAGGGTCAAGGCCCGAGGTCGGCTCGTCGAGGAAGAGCAGGCGCGGGTCGGCAAGCAGCTCCACGGCAATGGACGCGCGCTTCTTTTGGCCGCCTGACATGTTGCCAATGAGGTTGTTGCGCACGTTCTCGAGCTCGAGCATCTCGATGACCTTCTCGCAGCGCTCTGCCCGCTCCTCCTTGCTCATGTCGGAGGGCATGCGCAGGCGCGCGGCGTACTGGAGCATATCCACGAGCGTGAGGTTGTCGTAGACGATGTCCTGCTGCGGCACATAACCAATCGTGCTCTTCATGGTCTTGTAGTTGGGGTAGAGGCTTACGCCGTCCACATAGACCACGCCCTCGTCTGCGGGCTCGGAGCCGTTGAGCTCGTTGAGCAGCGTCGACTTGCCCGAGCCCGAGCCGCCCACGATGGCAACAAACTCCCCGCGCTTGATGTGCAGGGTCACGTGGTCGGTGGTCACGCGGGTCTTGCCCTTTACCTTGCGGTAGCGGACGAGCTGCTCGCCGAGCACGTCAACGCCGGAGCGGGCCGTGAGCGAGAGAAGCTGCTCGCCCATGAGCAGGTACTCGACGTTGCCAAACAGGATGCGGGAGCCGGGCCGCAGCGGCGTGGGCCTAGAGATGCGGGCGCCGTTGACAAAGGTCCCGTTAAAGCTGCTGGTGTCGGCGATGGCCCAGCTGCCGTTTGCCTGCCTTGCGAGCACGGCCTGCCGTGCCGAGACGGTGGGGGTGGGAATGACGAGGTCGTTGCCGGCCACGCGGCCAACCGAGATGCGCTGCTTGCCTGCAAGCGAGAAGGCCTCCCAGCGGGTGTCGGCGTCGCCCACCAGCAGCGCCACGCCGCCTACGCGCTCGCCGCCACCGACGGTGACCACATCACCAGGGGCAACGGTAAAGGCGTTCTGGCGAATGCCGTTGAGAAAGAGTGGCGCCGATGAGCCCGACTCCTGCACCACACAGAGGCCGTTTTGTACGATGATCCGGCCAATCATGGCGGGCAGCCCCGAGTCCTTTCCTGCAACGCGAATGCTGCAGCCGTCCTCGGCGCCAAAAGTGAGGGTGCCAGGTTGGCGCAGCGAGACGTCTCGTTCGTCAATGGCAGAGTCACCGCACATGGCGGTAATGGTGAGGCCGTCACCGGTTGCCGGACGCCTGGTATGGCTTGGTTTTGCCCCTCCGCCCATCTGCACCGGCATAGTGAGCGAGTAGTTGCCCTGCTGGGCACGCATGCGCCAGTCGTTTCGGTTTCCGGCAGCGCTGCCCGCAGACGTCCGTTGCTGCTGGTGCTGTGCGGCCGCTTGGTTTATGGGCGAGCCACATCGCGGGCAAAACTGTATCCGCGGGTTGCTTATCGACTGCCCGCATTTTCCGCAAAACATCGGTGTTCCTCCAGGGTTGCTTGGGCCATGGATTGGGTGGCACTAGTGTACAGGTGCTAGAGCCCAGGATGGGAGAGCTCGGACTCGTCGATGCGGAAGTCTCCTCCGCTGACAGAGATCGAACAGGGCGTGGCGGTGCTGTTGGCGTTTGCGTACGCGCTAAAGTAGATGCGGTCTCCCAGAGCGTGCGGGCGTATTGCCAGCTCGAGACCAGAGCGGCTCCAAAGGGTTTCCACCGACCCTCCGCGCGAGGCTCGGTAGACGAACGCCTGCTGGTCACCGTTGTCATACTGCAGCATCACAATGGCATCGTCACCATATGCGGTAATGCCCTTGTCGTCCATGGCCGCATCTCCGCAGGTTGCCGATCCAGTCTCTTGGCCACTGGCGAGGTCGACCCAACGCAACGAGTACACATTGGACGTTCTGCTTTCCAAAATGAGCGAGGTGGTGCCAACGGTGAAGTTGTCCCAGGGAGCTCCAGAGTAGATGCGCGTGCGTGAGCCATCGGACCCAATTCGAACAAAGCTGCACATGTCGCCCTCGGCAAGATACAGGCTTCCGTTGGTGCAGAAGAACTCGGCGTCGCCCTGCAGCTGGACCTCGGTGCGGTCTCCAGAGCCATCGACTCCAATGGAGTGCACCGCTCCGCCGGCGTAGTAGTAGATGCGCCCATTCATAATGTAGAACTTAATGAACCTACCGAAGCTGTCCACGTTGGCAAGCTCGCGGTAGCCACTGCCGTCAAGGTTGATGCGAGCGATGGTGCCGCTGTCAAAGAGCTGGTCGCCGTCGTAGTCGTTGCCAATGCCAAAGTAGACGTACTGCCCGTCGCACAGGATGTTGAACAGACCCCGCCCACTTGGTTCGCTAAAGATGACCCGCGAAGAGCCGCCCGAGACGCTGCGGGCAACTATCTTGGTTGAGTACGCCGAGTCAAAGAGGCGATAGTAGAGCGTGGAACCGCTCAGGTCCTGGTCTGCATGCTCAAGGACGTTGCCGGCATGCGAGGTGTAGTTGGTGTTGACCGTGCTGTTGCCGCTGGTATCCGACGCGGTGCCCTTAGAGAGCTGGTAGGTGACCGTCTCGCCCTTCTTTACCTTGGTCTTTGCCTTGGGAGACTGCTGCGCCACCGTGCCCTTGTCAAGACCGCTGGCAACGGGGTCGCCTTCCTTTCCGTTAAGGCCAAGCTCTTCGAGGGCCTCCAGCGCATCGGCGGCGCTCAAGCCCACAAGGTTGGGCACCTTGACCTGCTCGTCGCTCTTGGAGCCCGACGAGAGCCTATAGATAACGGTCGTTCCCTCGGCGACCTCGGTGCCTTCGCCGGGAGTCTGCTCGGCCACGCGGCCCTTGGCAACGGTGTCGCTCTGCACGTCATCGCCCTGTTCGCCTTCGAGGCCGCTGTCCGCAAGAAGCTCCTCGGCCTCCTTTGAGGTCAGGCCCTCGAGCGATGGGACCTCGATGCTGGGGTCGTCGCTGCCCGAAGAAACCACGAGGTCGATCTTGGTAAAGCTCGTCACGTTGTCGTTGGCGGATGGGGTCTGGCTGATGACCTCGTCCTTTGCAACGGTGTCGGATTCTTGGTAGGTGATCTGTCCCTGCTCAAAGTGCTCGCTGCTGTCTATGACCTCAAGGGCCTCGGCCAAGGTGAGCGAGGTGAGCTGGGGCACGGCATAGGCGTTCTTTGGCCTTGTGACCAAGAACACCACCACCATCAAGAGGGCGATGGCTGCCCCCACGCCAGCTCCGACGAGCCATGAGGGAACCCTGTTGGGCTCAGGCGTGGGCGCCGATTGGGGTGCGGTGACAGGCCCGGTTTCCCAACCAGGTTCGTTGGGGTTTCCGCTGTAGATGGTGGTGGGCCTAGAAACGGTGCCCGTGCCCTTGGGGGTGCCTGGCCATGGCGCCTGGCTAACGGGGGGAACGCCTGGTCCAAATCCCACGTCAGCGGTCATGCCCGGAAAGCCGGTGGTACCGTTCGTCGCGTTGTCTGCCTGCGGATACTCAAAGATGTCGCGAGGCTGCGTGAGGTCGGCCGCGGGTGGTTGTGGAGCTGCGGGCGCCGCAATGCCAAGGGAGTCGCAGATACCGGCCGCCATCTGATAGCAAAGGTTGGTCGCGACGGCAGAGTTGATTGAGTACGAGTGCTCGAGCAGATCGACCCCTCGCAGATAGGCGGTCTCGAGGGCGTCGCTGGTGCCCTCCTCCAGTGCCTTGGCAAAGATTTCGATAACGCCCGACCTATAGTTATTAACGAGAACGTTGAACTCTGGACTCTCGTCCTCGCCCATGTAGTCGCTCACATAGGAGAGGAACCTCTCCCTGTTGCTCAGCACTGCCGGACCAGCGCCCTGGCTCTCTAGCGCCTTTCGCACTGCCTCGCGAATGTCCACGTGGTGCCTCCCTTATTGTTTAGGCCGCACGACCGACCGATTGCGGCGGTGGGCCTAGTGATTCTCAGTTGATGTTTAACGTAAAGGTAATAGTAACAAAGCCCCTGTCCAAGGATGTTGCCCCGCAGGTTCCATTAGGGTCCCTTGGCACCAAGGAACGTCCATCTGTAACGCGGCAAATCCTTTGGGCTTAAACCTCGGTCGCTATCCAACCATCGCCAGCCTCCTCGTCGGGCGTGAGGCTGAGCTGCGCTGCTTCGGACGGCTCGGTTGGGGCGTCGCCAATAGGCGGCAAGCCGGTGGTCGACACCACAAGCTCGTCGTCGCTTGCGTCAAGCGGTTTGCTGTTGGGTGCTATATCGGTGGCCATGGTGCCCTCCTGCTTTGTCAATGGGCATGAAACTGCACTTTTATATGGTTACGCATGCAATAAGCAGATTATTGCGCAACAATAGAAATGTTGAACTCAGTGATACGTGTTTTGAAACAACACGGAGGAGATATGCCCGACAACCAAACGCCCGCATCGGTGCTATTTGACGACCTTAGACGACAGGCGGGTCTGTCAAACCGCGATGCAGCTCGCATACTTCTCTCCACGCGTCCCATTTACGAGGGGCGCTCTCCACGTGACCGTATCGAGGACCGCACCTTCCTCTCGCGTGAGGTGGTGCACATCCGTCCCGAGAACGTTAACCCATCGCTGTACGCCGACTTCTCGCAGAGTGCGCAAAACATCTGCGCCCGTATCGTGGCACGCTTTGGTGGGGGAGACGCGGCCTATGCCCAGGTCATCAACTACTACTCGGGCGACGCCATGCAGCGTATGGCCATGTTGCTCAACAACTATGGTCGGGACGGGCAGATCTACATCAATACCGTGCGCAGGGTGAGGTCGGCCCAGCTGCGCAGGGAAAACGACCGCGCTGTCCTGCTCGTGATGGCATATGTTGCCGTGGGCTGCCTGGCGGACCCCCGTGCCGCCGCTGCCATTGTGGAGCAGTTCACGCGCAGGCAGCTGGCCACCGACCTTGTGACCATGGAAACGAGCGTGGGACCAAACCGCACCGGTGCGTTTATGCAGCAGGCGCCGTCAAACGACTCGCTTGGTCTTGTGCGTGTGGTTGACGGTGCCGTAAAGCCTCCCATCCACGAGCTGTCGAGCGGGCCCCAGGGCACGCTCATTGGCTCGCTGCCCATCGAGGGCAGTTGCATCACCGATGTTGAGGTTGACGTGTCGCGCCAGCATCTGGTGGTGTGGCAGCAGGCCGGGCGCTGGTGGTGCCAGGGCCTGGAGTCCACGAACGGTACCGTTCTCATCAACGGGGCCACCAAAGAGATCGTCACAGTTGAGCTGCCTCGCTCGGCGCGCAGGGGCGTCGCTCCAAAGCCAATCGAGATCAAGCCTGGCGATACCCTCTGCCTTGGGCTCAACACGCGCTTTCTCGTTATGCGCATGAGAGGCTAGTGAGCTAAGTGCCCGTTCTAACCCGTGACATGCGCATTCTGGAGCTTCTCACATTTCAGGCGCTCACCGACAACCCCAATGTTGACCGCGACTGGTTGCTGAGGCGTTTCATGACGCTCATTGCACCGCCCGCCTCGGAGGACCTGCTGGGCGGCAGCGGGGCCATCACACGTGCCTTCAACTGCTACGGCGAGTCGTTTGCCTGCAAGCGCATGCGCGAGATAAACGAGCGTGACGCCTATGAGCGCAGTCGCATCTACTCGGGTCGGCGCATGGCCTTTACGGAGGAGTACCGAGCGCATCAGGCTGTCTCAGGGGTGCAGGGCGTTCCTCGTCTGTATGGCATGGGCATGAGCCGCGAGGGACCGGTGGTGCTCATGGAGTGGGTCGAGGGGCACACGCTCGCCTCGTCCTCGTCGCTCTTTCCGGTGGCGCGAGGAGGCCGTGGCACGCACGGTGCAATCGTGGCCGCGGTTGGCGCCTCGGTTGCGCGCATCCTGCTGCAGGCTCGCCGCAGCGCCCCGAGCTTCATCCATCGTGACATCTCGCCCAGAAACATCATGGTCCGCGGTGGCGAGCAGGACATTCGCCGTCAGATAGGCTCGCTCGACTTTAAGCTGAGCCTCATTGACATGGGAAGCTCCTCGGTGCCTCAGGAGGGCAACCTCTCCATCACCATGAACTCTGACATCTGGCGCTATGGTACGCCCGAGTACGCGGCCCCCGAGATGCTCACCAAAGACGTGCCGGGCATTGCGGCGCTGCGAAACTCGCAGAGCATTGACGTGTATGCGCTCTGTAGCGTGCTCTATGAGCTCTATGCGGGCTACACCCCATATGACATGGAGAACAACCAGCGCAGGCACGGCGTTAGCCCATACGTCATGAAGATGAGCTATGGACCAATCTCGCTCTCGCTGCACGACAGCGCCGACCGCCAACTGGCAAACATGATCATGGGCGGCATCATGCCCAAGCAGAGCGACCGAATCTCGATGGAAGACCTCTATAGCGGCTGCATGGCCTACCTTGGTCGCAGGGACTCCGCAAGGCGCGTCATGCGCGACGCTCCCGTTCGCCCGAGGCAGACGCCGCTGCAGATCTCGGTCACAAGGCCAGAGAACGGGGGAGGAGCCATCAACGGTCCCTTGCCCGAGACCCTGGTCCATCAGATGGAGGAGTCGAGCCGTCGTGCCGGCCGCTTCCCCAGGTTCTTTGGCTAGCCTCTGCTGCTCTTGAATTGCTGTTTGGTTGATGGCCCATCGGTGCCATACGACCGCCAACTGGGAGTTTTGCCTAGGTATGCTGGTCGCTCTTGAGCTTAGACGGATAGACTGAGAGCGTAAGCAGGCGCTAAGGTAGTACTCATGGGAGGGATTGCGTGCCATGAAGAGCCAGATGGATTCCCATGACGTGACAAACCGACCGCCAAGTTCCAATGGCGACAGTGCGGGTGTCCAGCAGCCCGAGCCGCAGGCCACGGGCGATGAGCAGGCTCCTGCTGAGGGTGCGGCCATCCCGTCGAGCGGCGTTTATCGGGGTGGGACGGCAACTCCACAGGCGGGGCAAGTCTCCCAACAGGGCTATGGGCAGCAGCCGTACCAGCAGCCATACGAGCAACAGCAGGGCTATGCTGGTGCGCCATATGGCCAGCAGCAGTCCTACCAGCAACAGACTTACCAGCAGCCGTATCCCTCGCGGCCCGCAGCAAATAAAGAGAGCACGCTGCTAAAGGTGGTGGCACTCGTCTTTGCTGGATTCCTGGGTACCACAACTCTTGTTGGCATCCTCATGGTGGCAGGGCTCTCGATGGCAATTGCATCGTGTGAGGCATCGTGTTCGGACAACCCCATTGGTGACTCCAGGGAAAACGCCCGCTTCATAAGTGCGACAGAGGCAAACGAGCTTGACCTCGCGACCCTTGACGCGCTCTATGGCTGCCTGGATTCGCTTTATGAGGTCGAAGCCACCTACTCTGACGACATCACTAGTGTTGATGACATGCGGGCTGCGCTCGAAGCCGGAGCTTGGCCCAAGCTCGAGGGCTACGGCGAGATTGACAGTCCCAGAAACCCTCAGGCATGGGTGCGCATAGCCGAGCTCTCTGCCCAATACATTGGGGACGAGACGGGCGAGCAGTGGGAGGTCATGGACTTTGCCTATCCCTTCCCCGACAATGGCCCGGTGCCCGCTCCCGCTGTGCGCGACGAAAACGACTACACCTCGACGCGGGTGCTCTGCACGAGTGGCAAGGACAAGGGCCTTGTTACGGAGGTCCTGTACTATCGCTGGGCACAGGAAGCGTACTTTACCAGCATGATTGAGGACTCGAGGGAGATACGAGACGGGAAGCAAGCTGCATACGAGCGGCTGCGCAAGAACGAGAGCCTGGCTGGTCGGCAGTTTATGAAGGATGGGATGCAGCTTGACGTGTGGTCGACGGGCGAGGATGACCCGCTGCGTGACCCAGAGACCTTTGTGGCCCTGGCAAACGAACTTAACGAGGAGTTCAAGGGGCTCCGCATCTCGTTGCTGGTGGAGGACACGCCCTTTGTGCTCTGCTATGACTCGCTGGGCTACGACTATCCAAACGAACGCGACCAGATGGTTGTGAGCTTTGACGAGGGCTGCAAGATGCTTGAGCAGTCTGGTGGCTCCTACTACTTTGACTATGCGGCCGCAGATCGGCTCCTCTCGCTCTTTGTGTGTGAGGACGATACGGCCACGACCGACGACCTTGAGGGCATGCTTGCGTCTAACGACGCAACGGACTATGGCAACCGTTGGTACCCTCCAAAAGAGGACAGTGCATGGAGCGGCGAGCTCTGCGATGCCGTTGCTTCCGAGCTTGGGTGCGAAGCGAGCCAGGTCATAGCGGCAGCTGTCGTCGATGATCACGAGGATCGCGAGACGACCGTCAACGCTTGGGTTGTGGTTCCTCGAGGCGTGCTCCCCGAGACCCCCGACGAGTTTTGCGATGCGGCAAACCGCTTGCGTGACACGGCTTGGGACCTGTTGTCGCCAGTTGATGACGGGCACGAACGTCATTATCTCTACCTGCGCATATATGTCGTCGACGAGACGAGCATCACGACCGATGGGGGAGCTGAGGCGAGCTTTGAGAGCATGCGCTCGGCGGCTGAGTCTGACCCTACGCTACTCGAGGGTTATGAGGTTGACTTGCTGTTGGCCGCCAGGCCGAGCGCCTCGCTTTGGAAGGGCGACTCGACTCCTAGCCGCTATGACGCGAGCAAGGATGACGTGGGTGGAAGTATTGCGCTCTCGCGTGAGTGGCGCTTTGGGGCCAACATCTAGCGATTCCGCGTACGTGTAGCTGGGACGCTTGAATTCCGGCAAAGCTCCCTTGCCCGGGTGTGTTAGACCCCATTTGTGCGGGGTAAAATGATGGCACCGGCCCGATTGCGGACAAGGGAGCGTCAATGAGCGACACCTCGCGCAGGCATTCCACCAAGCGTACGTCACTGGCCAAAAAGGACGGGGCGCCCGACATGATCGAGCCTCGTCCCAGCGATTCTTATGACGACCGTTCTCTTGCACCTGCGGTAGTGCTCCTGGGCAAGCCACGCATTGTTGCGATTGTCGTCGCGCTTGCCATCGCGGTGATCTCGTTCTTTGTGTTGGCGGGAGTTGCGTCCTCCGTCGAGCACCACGCGACGACCATAGAGACGCTCGACGAGAAGAAGCAGACCGTTACCAATCTTGTGGCGGGCTCTACCGGCTCGTCGGCCGCCATCTCGCTTTTGCCTGGTGACGCAGGCACGCCCATCGCAGAGAAGCTCGTGGACATAAGTTCCGACTTCCTCATTGTGCTTGCTGCCATCTACCTCGAGAAATACCTGCTTACCGTGTTGGGCATGGTGGCTTTCAAGATACTGGTTCCTGTGGGGTGCCTCGCCTTTGTCTTTGCGGTTTTGCTGGGGCGGCACGAGACGTTGAGCCGGTCGCTCTACGCCCTCTCGGCGCGTTTGGTGGTCTTTGGCCTTGCCGTCTATCTGGTGGTTCCGGCAAGCGTGAAGGTCTCAAACATGATTGAGGACACCTACCAGAGCTCCATCCAGGAGACCCTCCAGACTGCCGAGGAGACCACAGAGGCAATTGAGGAGAGCGCGGAGCAGGGCGAGTCAAAGGACTCTGCCAACCCGCTGGCGTTCTTGACGCAGGTGCCCGATGAGCTGAACAAGCTCACCGAGAGCGCCCAGAATTCGCTCAACAACTTTATCGAGGCCCTTGCGGTAATGATTGTGACCTCGTGCATCATCCCAATTTTGGTGCTGCTGTTCTTCCTGTGGCTCATGCGTGTCATCTTGGGCATCGACATCGATGTCCCCCTCCCGTCGCGCAAGCATCGCTGGTAGAAGGTCGGGTGCCGGGGGCGTGTGTCAAGGGGACGTACACTTTGACACCCGTGTCGCGCACCCCCGTGTGACCTGAAGGTGTCAAAGCGCACGTCCCCGCTGACACTCCCAAAAAGAGAGGTGCCCCGCAGGTCGGATCCTGCGGGGCACCTTTATGGCCTTGCTGGCTTTGCGCTATGCGATGTTCTGGAACTCGTAGCCGCGCAGCGACCATGCCTTGTGGTCTCCCTTGATGGTGGAGGTCACGGCAAGGTTCTTGATGTCGAGCGGGAACCAGCGGGTGGTCATGGTGGCCTCGCCGCCGTTGACGAAGATCTCGACCACGGAGGTGTCGACCATCACGCGCACGCTCTCGATCTTGCCGGCAGAAAGCGCGGAGAGCGGGAGACGACGGACGCTGCGGAAGCGGCCGGCATGGCTGTGGAAGACCAGCTCTGCGTCGTGGTCGTTGATCACAAACTCGAGGTCGCCGTTGAGCATGAAGTGGCCCTTGCCCTCGATGTCGGTGATCTGGAACTCGCCAATGCCGTCAAAGCGTGCGCCAATGGCACCATCCATGCTGAACTTGTCGTAGGTGGAGCTGCCCATGAAGCCCGTGGAGCCCTTGGCGAGCTCTTCCTTGAACTCGACCTCGCCGGTGCGCAGCTGCTCCATCTCGGCCACGGGCCACTGGCAGATCTTGCCGGCCTCGTTGAGCGTGAGCTCGCGCGGCATAGTGAGGGTGTGTGCCCACTCGGGAGTGGTGGGAACGTCGTACTCAAACTCCATGTCGGCAACGCCGGCCCAAGCCATGAGGATCTTGCGGCCGCTCTCGTCCTCAAACACCTGGCAGGCATAGAAGTCAAAGCCAAAGTCGAGCTCGACGAAGTCGTCGACGTTCATGCAGGGATAGGGGTTCTCGGCGTCAAACTTGCCGGGGTCCTGCTGCAGCAGGTCGATGACCTTGCCGTCTACGGGGAAGTAGCCGGAGTTGTGGATGGTCTGGAAGCGATACTGGGTCTTGGGCACGCCCTGCGGGCACACGAACAGGAACTCCTTGTCGCCAAACTTGGCAACGCTCGGGCACTCCCACATGTAGCCAAACGGACCGTCGCCCACGTTGGTGGCACTACCAGCCATCTCCCACTTGATGCCGTCGTCAGAGGTGTAGAGCAGCGCGCAGCCATGGCTCTCCATGGTGCGGCAACCAAGCAGCATCCACCACTTGTCGTCCTGGCGCCAGACCTTGGGGTCGCGCACGTGGTTGGAGGCGTAGGCGGGGTACTGGTCGTTGCACAGGACCGGCTGCTTCTCGCCGAGGGTGATGTGGCAGTTGTCGCCGTCGTCGGTGCAGCGCACGAGGGTCTCGTTAGCCTTGCGGCCAGAGAAGTCAAAGTCATAGCCGTCGGCGCGAGTGCCCATGAGCTCGTTGCCGGTGTAATAGAGCCACAGCTCGTCGCCGTTGACGATGCCAGAGCCGGAGTACGAGCCGTTCTTGTCGGTCTGGACGCTCGGCATGATGGCGCCGCCGTGCCAGTACCAGGTCAGCAGATCAGGGCTCGACCAATGACCCCAGCCGTGGCCGGCCTCGCGCGGCCAACGGGGCTCGTACTGATGGAAGATGTGATAGACGCCCTTGAAGTGCGAGAGGCCGTTGGGGTCGGTGATGTTGCCATCGGGCATCTGCAGGTGGTACTTAAGGCGCCAGTTGTGCGACTGGTCGAGCTTGACGAGCATGGTCATGGGCGGGTTCCTCTCACGCGTCGTTTGCGGGCTGGGTGTTCATGAGAACGATTTCATATTAGGGCCAAGAAGCTCGTTTTTGCTTTTGGCCGTGCCATGAGTTTGCAAGCGGACGGGGGAAGGACTGTGACTGGAAGAAGCCATAACGATATGGAAGAGCAGCATTAGCCGCTTCTCGGCGCGTTAGCTCGTGCTGCAAAGGCTCGGTTGACTACCGCTTGGCCCCTTTGTGGCAAATGAGATAGCAGCAGAAGTCCTTGGCGGAACGCTCAAAGTCGTGGGGGAGGACCCTTGCGCTCACGTCGGTTGCCAAAAGGCCGGCCGAGCGAAGGGCGGGTTCGTTGAGCTTGAACTTGTTTGCATTGCAGGCAAAGACGATCTGCCCCTGCTTTGAGAGCACGTTTGAGGCTGCACGCAGCAGGTCAACATGGTCGCGCTGCAGCTCCCATGGCTTATCGGTCTTGCTGCCCTTGATGGCGGGCATGCGTGCAGGAGGAACGCAAATGACGAGGTCATAGGCATGGTGCTTGGCCGCCTCTTGGCTGAGCCAGATGCGTGCGTCCTCGCGCATAAGCTTGTGGCGGGTGCCCGCCAGGCCATTTGCGGCCATGTTCTGACCAATCTGTTCTAGACGATCTTCAAAGACGTCGATCGAGACGGTGCTCGTTGCGGCCTTTGCGGCATATACGGTGGCTGCCCCACTGGTGGCAAAGAGGTTGGCCACCCGGGACCCATCAGACAGAGACGCTACGAGTTGTCGCAAGCCCCGCTGCACAAGCGGCAGGCCCGTGTCGGGGCGCGCCGCAAGGTCGATGTCAAAGCAAAGCTCGTCCTCGCACACGGTCAGGGGCTTTGGCTGTTGCGAGGGCTGACGAGAGCTGCGGGCGTTTGCGTCTCGCCATGGATGGGCCACGACATCTGCCATGGGGATGTCGAGCACCGCCGATGTCAGCGCGACCGCATCGGCAAAGCGACGAACCGCCCGCTGCTCGTCAACCGAGCCCGGCCGTCTGCGCTCCTCAACAAGAGCCATGCTCCGCTTGCTGCCTGCATGCGTTCCCAAATAGAGCTCGACCGAGAGGGCATACTCTGGGAGGTCGGCATCGTAGACGCGGAAGGCGCTCAGCCCCTCGCGCTTGGCCCAACGCGTGCGCTCCTTTGCCACCTTGCGCAGTCGCGATGCAAACTGTTGGCTGCCCGTTTCTGCCACGGCCACGCTGCGTTGGACGCCTGCCAATGACACGACGCTCACCGTCTGGCGCGACTGCGACGGGGAGTCGTAGCTGCGGACCCAGGTCTCGATGGGGCCGTTGTGGCAGGCGAGGGTGCTGCTTGGCACAAGCCCCAGTGCTGAGTCGATGCCAGCGTCGGGGCTGATGAGCGTGAGCTGCCAGTTGGCTGGCAGGGCCTGCACTGCGGCAGAGAGCGACTCGTAGACCTGCGTGAGCTTGTCTCCTGCCGAGAGACGGATGCCATAGGGCGGGTTTGCTGCCATGAGGCCAGGAGCACTTGACTGCTTGGTCACCCCGCGAAGATGACGGGCGAGGTTTGCCGCGTCGTCCACAAAGAAGGAAATGTGGCCGCTCACTCCTGCGCGCTCGGCGTTGGCCTTGGCGATGGCAATGGCCGCTGGGTCGAGGTCACCTGCCACGATGCGCGGCCTGCCAGCTGGAGGCAGGGCTTGTTCGCGGGCAGACGCCACAAGGCCGTTCCACAGACCCTCGTCATGGCCTGTCCAGCCCTCAAAGCCCCAGCGCCTGCGCAACAGCCCTGGTGCTACGTTTGCCGCAATGAGGGCAGCCTCGATGGCAAGGGTGCCCGACCCGCACATGGGGTCGGCAAATGCTCCGCCGTCCTGCGCCAAACGGGTCCATCCCGACGCAAGCAGGATGCCTGCCGCAAGCGTCTCCTTGAGAGGCGCCTGCGTTTGCGTGCCATCCTCACGGTACCCTCGCCTGTGAAGGGACGATCCCGAAAGGTTGAGATAGATTGTGGCACGCTGCTGGTGAACAGCCACATTGACAGAGAAGTCGGGGTCGGCGGCATCAACGTTGGGCCTTGTGCCGCGCTTGTCGCGCAAGCGGTCGCAAAGCGCGTCTTTGACCTTGAGCGCGGTAAAGCGGGTGTTGCGAAGCTTTTGGTTTTCGCCGTGGGCGTCAACGGCAATGGTGGCGCCGGGCAGCAGGAGCTGCTCCCAGGAAATGTCATAGACGTTGTGATAGAGCGCGTCGGCGTCGCTTGCATCCACGCGCGCGAGCACAAGCTGAATGCGTGTGGCAACGCGGCTCCAAAGGCAGGCCCTGTAGCCATCCAAGAGCGTGCCAAAAGTGGCTACGCCAGCCTTAAGGGGACGCACGCGCCGCAACCCAAGCGCCCTGAGCTCTTGGGCAAGGGTCTGCTCAAAGCCGCTGGCACAACGGGCAAAGTACTCGAGCTGGTCGTTGTTGGTGCTCACGGGCGCCTCCGCAAATGGACTGGGATTTGGTGATGTCCCATTGTACCTGCCAGCATGTGTTGGGGCCGAGGCATATCAAACCACCACCTGCCCTCGAGCCGCCCTTGTTGGCTGAGCATGGTCGTTGAGGCCACCGTCGCCCAATTTGAACAAAGTCCGCGAGACTGATTGGTCGCGCTGCGAGTATCATCGGATGGTACTCCGCAAACGACCTGAAGGGACATACAGCCATGCCGGCCAATCAGCGCAACAATGCCCAGCGCGGCAATACTCGCAACAACGACAGGCGCAAGGAGCGCACCGAGAGCGCCCAGAAGCATATTGCCTATGTGGACGCGCATCTTTCCAATGAGGTGGCTCGCTCCCTGGCCGAGCTCAAGGTCTACGACGCAAAGCCTGCCGCACAGGTCGAAGGCTGCGTCCCCGAGGTCAAGGTTGTTGACCAGGACAGCGTGACGGCCGTGCTCGAGCAGGGCAGGGGCCTAGCCAGCGCGTGTGACCTTGCCGTGCTCGACTTTGCCTCGTTTGTGGATGTGGGCGGCTCGTACGATCGCGGCTTCTTTGCGCAGGAGCAGGCGCTGTGCTCCGAGTCGACGCTGTTCAACGTGCTGCGCGAGCAAAAGGGCTGGTATGGCGAGAACCGCCGCCGAAACCTCAACTGCGAGCTGTATCGCAACCGTGGCCTTGTGGTTCCCAAGGTTCGCTTTGATCGCGAGAAGTACCACAGCTACGCCGACGTCATTGTGGTGGCAGCCCCCAACGCGCGCCGCGCCCGCGAGAACTATCGCATCAAGGACGACACCCTCGTGGCCGCCATGCGCGACCGCATCCGCTTTGTTTTGGCCATTGCCGACGAGCTTGGCCACGACAAGCTGATTCTTGGCGCCTATGGTTGTGGCTCGTTTGGCTGGGATGCCGCCGTGGTGGCCGAGCTCTTCCGTACCGAGCTTGCCACCGGCACTCATGTTGCCAAGCAGGTGACCTTTGCCATTCCGCGCGTTCGCTTCAACGACCATCTTGCGCGCTTTGAGCACGCCTTCGCAGCGTTCCCCGAGGCAAACGACAAGCCCTACGTCAAGCCCGAGGATCGTCCGAGGCCGCAGGTCAAGCGCGAGGACGAAGAGGACGACGAGGACGAGGAAGACTGGCGCAAGTACCTGTAGGCACGAGCCAGTGGCTCTGCCTCATTAAGACGAACGGCCTCCCGCTTCTGCGCGCTGAGAAGCGGGAGGCTTTCTTTTGTGGGACGCGTGGCGGTTGCAGCCAAGCCTATAGCGCGTACTCGTTTCCGCTGTACTGCCAAACGCTGTAGTGCTGCGGGTTGTCGTACGCCTTTATGGGGTAGCCCCTCGTGTTGCGATAGGACTCAATCTCGCCGGAGGCCTGCTCGGTCCAGCCACGTCTGCCAACATACTGCCAGGTGTCGCCGTTGTCGGCCATATGCACAACGGTGATGGGGTGGCTGACCGTCTGCTCGAGGGCCGTGAGGAACTTTTGCAGCACCCATGGCGCAAAGGGGTTAAAGAGGTAGAAGTCGGTGTAGCGGTTGAGATCCAGGTCAAGAGCGCTGCCCTGGATTACATGTATGTTGGGATACCTCTGGCTCCAGTCTGCGGCAATGGACGCAAGGTCGGGGTCGAGCTCCACGCCCGTGGCCTGGCCCTTGTATCCCATGCGGGCAAAGTGGGCAAGCACACGACCCGAGCTGCATCCCACATCCAGCAGGTGAGAGTGCTCATTAAAGTCAAAGTGCCTAAACAGCTCCTCGAGCACAAAGTAGAAGGTAGGGGAGGCGTCGTGCGCGCCTTGCACCATAAAGCGTGTCTCACGCTCGTCTACGAGCGAAACTCCGCAGGTGGCAAGGTCAATCTCTGTGTCGTGTGCAATGAGATCGTCGAGGTTTGCGATGGGTCGCTGCCTGCCTGTGGCCATGCCTTGCTCCTTGAGTCAAATCTTGGGTGGCGCTCGTGCCCGCGCCTGGCTTGGTTCAGCCATTCTATACGACCGCACCCATCGCTGGCATACAATGCCCTGAGAGATGGTGCGTGCTGGGGGGCATTGTGGCAGAGACAAGCTGGGCAGAGGTTCTTGAGCAGATTGAGCGTTTGCTCGAGCGGCCGTATTGGGTCGTTGACCTGCTTCCCGTGCAGGTTCCCGCACATGGTGCTGGGCAGTTCTTTGCGGTTGAGCAGCTGCTGCTTACAGGGCCTCGGGGCGACTCCCTGCGTAGGGCCTTTGCCGACGTGCTTCTGTGTCTTAACTGCTACTTTGATTTTGTGGTGGTGCTTGACGAGGACGAAACTGGTCTCGTAAACCCAGACCCCAAGATTCTTGATAACTGGGTAAGGGATGGAAGGCGCTCGTTGAGCATCGTTTTGGTGGGCGTGGATGTGCTCATACAAGTGACGCCCCAAAGCACCTGCATGACCGTCTATAACTCATCACCTGACCTGCTCAAAATGCTCGAGAAGCTCGCCGTGGCGGCAGGGCTATTCCTTTGGCAGCCAGGTGAGGCCTAAGCTTTCTTGCGCGAGTGGCGCCAAGGCCTTAATGCTATCTAGTCCCAGCACTCGCGGCTTTGCGTACGCTCTCTGTTATAGTTAGTTATGGCTAACAATTGGAGGCGCGCTTATGAGCAAGAGCGAAGACCATCTGCCACTTTACGGGCCAGGTCCCCTCTATGTGGGAACGATTGTTGTTTTGACGGTCGCTGCGATTGCCGGCTCGCTTGTGGGCGTGTTGCCGGTTACTCGCTCCGCCGCGCTTGTGTGGCCCATGCGCATTGCAGGTGCGGCGCTCGTTGCGGGTGGTATTGCGCTTTGGGTGGCTGCGGTGTTTGGCGCAAAGATTGACGAGGGGATAGAGGGGAATCACCTGGTGACAGCTGGTGCCTATGCCCTGGTGAGAAACCCCATTTACACGGCCTTCTCGCTTGTGTGTACAGGGGTTCTTTTGGCATTTGAACCTGTGGCTCCTCGTCCTGCCGCTCGTGTTTTGGCTGTTTATGACGCTCCTCATGAGGGCGACCGAGGAGAAGTGGCTGCTAGAGCTCTACGGACAGGATTACGCTGACTACTGCGCACGGGTCAACCGCTGCATCCCATGGTTTCCCCGGCGTTAGGTGGGGTGTGTCAGTGGGGGCTTACAATTTGACACGCTCGGAAACTCGTCTGTTCTGAAGCTAGCCGCTCTCGAAGGTCCATCTCCCTGGCGACTTGACTGAGTGTGTCAAATTGTACGTCCCCACTGACACACCTCCCTCAGGTGGGGGTGCGGTATTTGTGAGTGACGACTTATCATATGCCGGCCATTCGCTAGGCTCGATTCTGTACTATTAACCGAGGTTGACAATGCTTTGAGTAGTTGCGGAGATGCCGGCGGTGGTGGATTTGGCACTGCAGATGCTGAGATGTGTGGAGGTGCTGTTGGCCTTCATCATCCCTGCAGTGCTGGTGCTTTTGCCGGTGCGCCTGTTTACCAAGGTGCCTTCATTTGTGTTTCGCAAGCTCTTGCATGTGGTCGCCTTCACCTGCGTCTCGCTCATGATCTTGTTTACCGTGAGCTGGCAGGCTGCGGCCGCTACTTCGGTCGTATTTGCGCTGGTCATCTACCCTCTCCTTGGCATCATTGAGCCTATGCCGTGGTACGGAACCCTCTTTGTGCAAAAGGAGCCCGGTGAGATTCGTCAGAGCCTGCTCATGCTCTTTTTCATGTTTGCTGGGGTCATAACGGTGTCGTGGGGCATCTTTGGCAGGCCCGATTGCGCGGCGGCTGCTATCTTGATGTGGGGCACTGGCGATGCGGCCGCGGCGCTCGTGGGCGTACCTCTTGGGAAGCACAAGGTCAACCCGCCTCTTTCCGATGGCAAGAAGTCGTGGGAGGGTACCTTGGCCATGCTGGCAACTTCTTTTGTGTTTGGGGTCACCCTCCTTGTGGCCGTGCATGGCATGCCGCCCGAGCTGGCACTTCCCGCGGTTGCTGCCGGGGCAGTTGTTGGTGCGGCAACAGAGCTTGTAACGCCAAGCAAGTACGATACGGTTTCGGTCCCTGTTGCTGTTCTTGCGGTGCTGCTCGTCTTTCTTGGGTGAGGTTTAGGCGCGCCGCGTTGCTGGGCAGAGGGTGCCGCGAATTGTTACGATGCCCCACCCTGCCTGTTACGACTGTAAGACTACGCTAAAAGCTGATTTATTCTCCTTCTATTGACTTTGCCACCAAGAGGGAGGTAGCTCATGAATATTGCAATTGCTGGCTATGGCAACCTGGGCCGCGGCGTTGAGGCAGCTGTTGCCAACGCTTCTGACATGGACCTTGTTGCCATCTTTACCAGGCGCGACCCGGCCACTGTGACCGTTGCGACCGATACTCCTGTGTATGCGTGGGACAAGATGTCCGATATGACCGACCAGATTGACGTGGTGGTCATTTGCGGCGGCAGCGCCACCGACCTTCCCAAGCAGACCCCCGAGCTTGCCAAGCTCTTCACCGTGGTCGACAGCTTTGACACGCACGCAAACATTCCAACGCATTTTGCAAACGTGGATGCGGCGGCTCGCGAGGCTGGCACCATTGGTGTTATTAGCTGCGGCTGGGACCCCGGCCTGTTCTCGATCGCGCGTCTCTACGCAAGCGCGGCGCTGCCCAATGGCGCGGACTACACCTTCTGGGGCCGCGGAGTGAGCCAGGGTCACTCCGATGCCATCCGCCGTATCCCCGGCGTGGTCGATGCTCGCCAGTACACCGTGCCTGTGCCCGAGGCCGTTGAGGCCGCGCGTTCTGGCAAGAACCCCACGCTTACCACGCGCCAGAAGCATACGCGCGAGTGCTATGTCGTGGCCGAGGAAGGCGCCGACCTCGCTGCCATCGAGCAGGCCATTGTTACCATGCCCAACTACTTCAGCGACAACGACACAACGGTGACTTTCATCTCTCAGGAGGAGCTCAACGCAAATCACGCGGGTCTGCCCCATGCCGGCACGGTCATCCGCAGTGGTCGCACGGGCCTTTCCGATGAGTTTGGTGACACCATCGAGTTCTCGCTTACGCTTGACTCCAACCCGTACTTTACTGGTAGTGTGCTTGCCAGCGTGGCGCGCGCGGCATATCGCATGCGCCAGGACGGTCAGGTTGGCGCTCGCACCATGTTTGATATTCCGCCCGCACTGCTCTCGCCGCTCTCGGGCGAGGAGCTGCGTGCCCACCTGATGTAGTGCAAACCCGCGCATGGCCTTGGGTCCACTTCGCCTAAAGCCAGTACAGGAGTCACCTATGCTTTACAGCAACCTCTCCGTAAACGATCTTGGTCACCTTGCCATAGCGGGAATCGATGCCTGCGAGCTGGCAGAGACCTTTGGCACGCCGCTCTACGTGCTGGACGAGGATCGCATGCGGGGCAAGTGCCGTACCTATGTTGAGGCCATGCGCAACTATCTCCCCGTGGGGTCCATGCCGCTCTTTGCCAGCAAGACGCTGTGCTTCAAGGGCATCTACCCCGTTGTGCAGAGCGAGGGGATGGGTGCCGACGTGGTGTCTGCCGGCGAGATTGCCACGGCACTGGCTGCAGGGTTTCCCGCCGACCTTTTGTACTTCCACGGCTCCAACAAGACCGATGCCGAGATTGCCTATGGCGTCGCCAAGGGCGTGGGGCACTTTGTGGTCGACAACGTCGATGAGCTCGAGGCGCTTTCGCGCGAGGCCCAATCTCGTGGCATCACGCAAAAGGTGCTGTTGCGTGTGACAGTTGGCCTTGACCCGCACACGCTTGCTGCCATCAACACCGGCAAGGTTGACTCGCAGTTTGGTGTTCCCATTGAGACTGGGCAGGCATTGCAGTTTGTCCGCCAGGCCCTTGCTACGCCCGGCGTTGAGGTCGAGGGCTACCACAGCCACATTGGCAGCCAGATCTTTGAGGCAACCTCGTTTTGCGATCAGGTCGATCGCCTGCTTGCCTTTGCATGCGACGTGCGTGATGAGCTGGGCTTTGTTGCTGGTGCCTTCAACCTGGGCGGCGGCTTTGCCGTGCCGTATGTGGAAGGCGACGCACAGGTTGACATTGCCGCGAACATCAAGGCAATCTCCGAGCACCTTAAGAAGGGCTGCGAGGAGGCCAACTATCCCATGCCGCGCATTCTCACGGAGCCGGGCCGCTCGATTGTGGCCGACTCTGGCGTCACACTCTATTCGGCGGGCCGAATCAAGACCATCGAGGGCTACAGAAGCTATGTGATGGTTGATGGGGGCATGACCGACAACCCGCGCTATGCGCTCTACAAGAGCGCCTATACGGTGCTCAACGCAAGCAGGGCAAATGCGCCAGAGGACTTTGCGTGCACGATTGCGGGTCGTTGTTGTGAGAGCGGTGATCGCATTGCCGAGGACATCTGCATTGCCAAGCCCGAGCGTGGGGACGTTATAGCAGTGCTCACGACGGGAGCCTACAACTATGCCATGTCGAGCAACTACAACCGCGTGCTTCGACCGGCGCTCGTGATGATTTCGGGTGGCAAGGCTCGCCTGGCGGTTCGTCGCCAGACGGTCGAGGACCTGCTGGATCTTGAGCTGTAGCGACGGGGCCAGAGACGAAAGAGTTCCAGGCGCGCTGGCGAGCTGCATTTCTCGCCGGCGTGCCTTTTTTGTGCCGAGGGTAGCCCCTTTTGCACCTACCGGTATGCGGCAGCGCGAAGGAATATGGGGAAAGCGGGGTCGCTGCCGTTGCTACCTCGTGTAGTGCAGCCAGAGGCCAGACGAGGGGAGCTGTCGAACCTCAGCCAGCTGGAACTTGAGCGGCCTGGCACGCAAGCCACGCACCGTTTCAAACAGCGAGGGCTGCCCGCTTGAAACCTCTGCCACCGGAGCAATCACCAGCGAGAGCTCGTCTACGCAACCTGCCGCGGCAAAGGTTCCATCGGCGATTCCCCCACCCATGAGAAGGATCCGTTGAACCCATAAGAGCTCCTGCAGCTTCTCTGCCGCAAGCTCGGCATCAAAGGCTCCGTTTCCCGCGAGTACATAGCTAATGCCCATGCTTCGCAGGTATGAGAGGTAGCCAGGGTTTACGTCTGCGCGCAGCAGCTGCACGATGTGACCATGGAGCTCGCCTCGAGATGTGAGGGGAAAGTCAAAGCGAAGCGTGCCCTCGGGATCGACGATGGCAAAGTAGAAGTCGGCCTCCTGAGCCACATAGTCGCCTTTTGGCACCGGTCGTCTGACCTGCGTTGGCCTGCCGGCATGTACGCCATCGAGCACCTCGGCAGCCGTGGTCGCACCATAGATGATGCACTCCGCGTCCAGCTCGTCACGTATGGCCACGTATTCGCCCACAAGGTCATAGGCCTCTGAGAAAAAGTTGCCCGAAACGCGACCGTCGATGGACTGCAATATGTGGACGATGATGTGTGGTCTCATGGGTGCTCCTCAGACGTTGGCTGGTCGTCAGTAGGGTACCTCAAAAACAGCCTCCCATCTCATGCTGCGAGATGGGAGGCATGTCAATTGGGCTCTTCAACCTTTGTTGTAACGGAGCACTAGAGCAGCTGGACTCCTGCCTTGCGGCATGCCTCCATGGTCTGGGCGTCCCATACGCTCGCCTGGACCTCGCCTACGTGGGCCTTGCCCAGAAGCATCATGCACAGTCGACTCTGCCCAATGCCGCCGCCAATGGTGTAGGGAAGCTCGCCGGCAAGGAGCATCTTGTGGAAGGGCAGCTCGCGACGGTCGTCGCAGCCAGCAAGGGTCAGCTGGCGGTCGAGCGACTCGGGGCTTACGCGGAAAAGAGCAGGTCGCCGTTAAGATCCCAGTCGTCGTAGTCGGGAGAGCGGCCGTCGTGGGGCTTGCCGGAACGCAGAGCGCCACCAATGCTCTGGATAAAGACCGTTCGATGCTCGGCAACAAAGCGGTTCTCGCGCTCCTTGGGCTCGAGCGTGGGATAGAGGTCCTCGAGCTCCTGGGCGGTCACAAAGGTGACGTTGCGCTCAAGGTCGGTCTCGAGCTGCGGGTAGTACCACTTCAGCTCGTCCAAGGTGCCGCAAATGGCGGTCACGATACGGTTGACCACCTCATGTAGATACTCGGAGGTGCGCTGGTCCTTGGTGATGACCTTCTCCCAGTCCCACTGGTCAACGTAGATGGAGTGGAGGTTGTCAAGCTCCTCGTCGCGACGAATGGCGTTCATGTCGCACAGGACGCCCTTGCCCACGTTAAAGTCGTAACGCTTGAGGGCGTAGCGCTTCCATTTGGCCAATGACTGCACGACTTCGGCATCGGCTCCAACAGCAGGAACATCAAAGCCAACAGGGCGCTCAACGCCGTTAAGGTTGTCGTTGATGCCCGTAGAGGGGTCCACGACAAGCGGAGCGGTAACGCGAACGAGATGCAGCGCCGCACAAAGTTTAGCGAGGAAGACGTGCTTGATGCGCTCGATAGCTCTCTGGGTGTCGTAGAGCGACAGTTGTGGCTCATAGCCCTCAGGAATGATGGTCATGGTCTCTCCTTGCTCTCGCCTACAAACGGACAGGTTGTGTGCTGCCCAGCTTTCCAGCAGCGGCACTGGCGCATCATACCACGCGTTCACGGTTGGTCCCGTACTGTTATCGAGCTGCACCCACGTCTGTAACAACCCTGTGCGCTATTTGCAAAGAGATGACTCGAGGGGTGGCCATCGGCGCGCAGCCAAATACGGCTCTTGGCCAGACGCTCCCTTTGCCGTTCGTGAGGCTGGCGGCGGGCCTCGCCATAGCCATGGCAAGGCCCGCTGCCAGACAGGTCAATCACGCCTTGGTCTTAGTGCATGCCGCGCGTCTCGGCGATATCTCCTTCGCGGTATGCCTCAAGCAGGGCCGTCAGGTCGGCGATGCGCTCGCGTATGCGAACGCCACTGTCGGCGTCTGCCACACGCACGGGATTGGCGCTCGTGTCGTCAATGATCTGCTCATGGGCGCTTGCGATGTCATAGTTTGCGGCTAGGGCCTTGTCGACCCCTGCAAAGGGACGGTGCGCCTTAAGACGCAAGCCGCGTGCGTCGGCAATGAGCGTATAGCCGGCAATGCCGGTGGTCTCGTGATACGCCTGGCAAAAGCCGCCATCAATTACGAGCAGCTGTCCGTTGGCTCTCACCGGGGTGTCGCCATCAATCTCGTGAACCGGCGTGTGACCGTTTACGATGTGAGCCCTTGGGCCCTCCAGCCCAAACTCTGCCAGTACGCGCTTTGCGACCTCTGGGTCGCGGGTGAGGTCAAAGTAGGGATCCTGGGGCTCTTTCCATGCGGCTTCGTCGGCAACGTAGGCTCGCTCAAAGGTCTTCATCACGCGGCCGGCAAGGGGCGAGTGAGACCCGCACCACAGGTACCACATCCAGTCGAGTGCCAGCTGGTCGCCGGTTGTCCAGGCGCGCCTTGCCATGCGGTCAACGTAGTCGAGGTACTCCCTGCCGCTCAGCCTGTGTCCGTCGCTCACGTACGACGAGAAGCTGCCGTCCGCGTTGAGCGGGATGCACCCGTGGAACAGCAGGCGGCCGTTGCAGACCTTGTACACCGAGCCGCTCTCAAACAGGAACCGCGCGTGCGCACGCAGGCGGTCCGAGTCAAGGAAGGCTGCGGAGAGGCCGTCCATCACCTGACGCTCCTCTTTCGAGAGCTCTGCGGGGTGAGCGGGGTCAAGCGTGGGGAAGTCGAGCGTCTTGAGCGGCCAGTCACGCCCGTCAATGCAAACGGTCCCCGCCGTCAGGTCGATGGACCCCAGCAGACAGCGGTTCTGCATCTCCCAGTTGGGATGGCGCGCTATGGCCTGTTCCATCAGCTTGAACAGAATGACGTTGATGGCTTTTTCGATGCGATGCATGCGGTGGTCGCCAGGTTCGTGCGCATAGGTGGCGTCAGCAAAGAGCGCAAGCTCGCGAAGGGAGATGCCGTACGAGTTCTCGAGCACCTCGAGGGTTCCGTAATGCACGCAGGTGCGCACGACCTGCGCCATGCACACCTCGCTACCCGCTGCGGCGCCCATCCACGCCACGTCGTGGTTGCCCCACTGGACGTCGACGTTCCCATAGCTCATGAGCTCGTCCATGATCCTGTCGGCACGAGGACCGCGATCGTAGATGTCTCCAACCACATGTATGCGGTCTACCGCGAGTCGCTTGATGAGGCGCGCGATTGAGCGAATGAAGTCCTCGGCGGCACCTACCTCCACAATTGACTGAACGATGTCTTCGTGATAGGTGTGGTGAGCCGAGTCCTTGCCAAGGCTCACGTGTAGCAGCTCGTCAATGATGTAGCCGTAGTCCGGTGGAAGCATCTTGCGGACATGGCTTCGGGTATATCCGTCTGCCAGGCGACGCGCAAGGTTGGTCAGGTGGACCAAGATGCTATAGAGCTGTTTGGGGTCGAGCTGTCCGGCACGTCGCATGAGCTCGAGCTTCTCATCGGGGTAGTAGACCAACGTGCAGAGGTCGGCCCGTGTGCGCTCGTCGAGCTCGTCTGCAAAAAGCGAGTTCATTCGCTCTCGTATGACACCCGAGCAATTGTTGAAGATATGGGTAAAGGCCTCGAGCTCGCCGTGGATGTCGCTCACAAAGTGCTCGGTGCCGCAGGGCAGGCTGAGGATGGCCTTTAGGTTGATGATCTCGGCGTAGGCCGCCCTTCGCGTGGGGAACTGCTCACTGAGCAGGCTGAGATACTTTTGGCTGCGTTCACGCTCCATGGATGCTCCTTATGGGAAGGCGGTGGAGTGGGACGTGAAAAGTGCGTCTTGCCCAGTGCTCCAAAGCCGCTGAGCTGCATCTTCTTGCCCAAACCATTATGGCGTCAGCTTGAAGTATAGTCGGAGCCTTTGTTTCAGCGAAAGCTGAGCGATGAAGCTCGCCTCTTCTTCCCAGGTTGCCAATGGGCGAACGGTGGCTAATGAGTCTGCAGCGGTTAACTTGTTGGCATGCGCGGGCTATCCATCTGCGCCCGTATTACCAGGCCTTACTTGCCAGACATTTCTAGCACTCATAAAAACACGATAACTGCGAAGCCTATCACCTGCGGTAAGCTGTTACAGTTAGATGCCGCACCTGACCTACGTTTTTTGCCACGGCCTCAATGGCTGGGGGCAGTACGACGAGGAGTACAAGAAGAGCTCCTACTGGGGCGGTACGTCGGGTGATGTGGTGGCTGAGCTGCGTGCCGAGGGCTATGACGCCTTTGCGGCGAGCGTTGCCCCGCAAGGCAGTGCATGGGACCGTGCCTGCGAGCTCTATGCCCAGATTGCCGGCACAAGGACCGACTACGGCTCGGCTCACAGCAAGGAGTATCGCCACGACCGCTATGGGCGTGACTTTACCGGGCAGGCGCTCATACCCTCGTGGGATGACGACACCAGGCTGGTTCTCATTGGCCATTCGTTTGGCGGAGCAACCATCAGGCTTTTTGGCGAGCTTCTTGCCAACGGGAGCAGCCAAGAGCGTGGCGCTGTTCCCAGAGACGAGCTCTCGCCGCTCTTCATGGGCGGCATGGCCTCCCGCATCTTTGCCATCGTGACCCTTGCGGCGCCCACAAACGGAACGACCGCCTACGACATGGTCCGCGACCCGAGCTTTGACACCAAGAGGGTGAAGATTCCCCTCAAGTTCAAGATTCTCGACCGCCTTGTAAAGTCACGCACCAAGATCAAGATGGACGGCCGCGACCAGCGAGATTGGGCAAACTGGGACATGATGCTCGACCACGCCCAGGCACTCAATGCGCGGATTGCGACCTTGCCCGACGTCTACTATCTTTCGGTGGCGGCCGATGCGACCAATCACAAGGCTGACGGCACGTGCACGCCCGACCTCGAGACGCTCGACCCGCTCTTTGCCAAGACGTCAATTCTAATGGGCATTTATAGCGGAACGACCAAGGCCGGCTGCGTTGTGGACGACGCCTGGCATGCCAACGACGGCTTGGTCAACACCTTCTCTGCCCGTGCGCCGTTCGATGCTCCGCAAAAGGCGCTGGACAAAGCCAATATCGAGCGCGGCGTTTGGAACATCATGCCCGACCTCCATGTGGACCATGGATACTTCCAAGGCGGCTTCATTGCAAAGCGCAACCCACATAAGTTCTATCACGAGCTGATCGAGCTGATCTCGCACCTTGAGTAGGGCCCTGCCCTTAAGCCGTGGAAATGATGCTCTTGGATGATTGCCAGGCTCCTTCTGGTGGGCCCATGTCTAGAGCACGGCGCCTCTTGGCGGTCCGCATGTGGTGCTTGAATGGGTGCCCGCACGCTTTTTGCGAGATGCTCGAGCTGTTTTGCCGAACGCTGCCTATTTTGGCAAAAAAACGACGACAACCCCATCTACCTGCGGTTGCAACCATGAGTTGCAACCAAAAGACGCCAAATTGCAGCCACAGATTGGTGGAATGGGCACCGGTGCTACCCTAGTCTAGATAGTGCCGGCACGGTCAGCATCACATATACCAAGGAGCACATCATGAGCTTTCGCGATAATCTTCAGCACCTGCGCGCCACGCGCAACATGACCCAGGAGCAGCTCGCCATGCTGGTTGGCGTGAGCCGTCAGTCGGTGACAAAGTGGGAGGCCGAAAAGGCCTATCCCGAGATGGACAAGCTCCTCAAGCTCTGCCAGATCTTTGACTGCACGCTCGACGACCTTGTGCAGGGTGACCTTACCGCTCGTGCGGCGCAGCCCGAGCTGGCTGTTCCCGCCGCCGCACTAGCCGAGGACGTCGTTGGATACGACGATCACTACCAGGTCTTTGCCAAGCGCATCGCGGTGGGCGTGGGCCTGTGCATAATGGGCATGGCTCTGGCTTCGACGATGGATGAGTGGCTGGGCGATGGCCCAACTGCATTGGGGTTCTTTGCTGGTGTTGGTGCGGGGCTTATGCTCATCATCCCAGCGGCCATGGAGCACGAGGCCTTCAAGAAGGCGCATCCCTACATAGCGGATTTCTTTAACGACGACCAACGAATTGCAGAGCACCGCTCCTTTGGAGTTCGTCTTGCCATTGGTATCTGCTGCATATTTGCTGCGCTGGTCTTTGGGGCATTTGCCGACCAGACGGGTCTCATGGGTCCGCTGATGTTCCTCTTCTTTGTGGGCGTGGCAATAGGGGTAACGATCATTGTCTACGCAGGCATCATGAACGGTCGCCTGAACGTGGAGGAGTACAACATCTCGGCTTTGGAGGAGCTCTCTGAGGAGGACATTGCTTCCATTGTGGGCGAGGAGCGTGCGCCGCAGGTGCTGGCAAAGGTCCGCGCAAGCAAGCGCGTAGGTGCGGCATGCGGCGTCATCATGCTGCTGGCTACGGCTGTGGCTCTGCCGCTCATGTTTTGGGCTACGTGGTACGGCGACCCCTTCTGGCGCCAGTACTTCTGGATTCCTTGGATGGTGGGCGGCCTACTCTGCGGCGTTGCAAGTATCGCCCTCGCCCAGCGCCGATAGGGTCAGAGTTGATGGGGTGTGTTGGGACGCAAACCCCCGACACACCCAAACCTGACGCCTTACTTCCGATGGGGTGTGTCAAGGGGACAACTTGACACACGCAGGCATCGTCTTGGGCTGCTCGCGAGAGGGCGTGTCAAGGGGACGTACACTTGACACACGCGACGTTCGTCCTGAGAGCGTGCCGCATTCGAAGGTGTATGCGTCCTGTCAGTTGGACTGCGTGTGTCAAAGTGTACGTCCCCTTAACACGCCCCTTGACACGCCCCTCGTGAGCGAATGACTCCGTAGTCAAGAAAGTCCCTATTGATTGGGATGGAATGCCTTTTTGCTCGGTATCATTAGTAAAGTAAAGTTTTCCACATATCTGTGAACTAGGAGTGGCTATGAACCTCGACAGCCTTACCAATGACCAGTTGGCGCGCATGGACAACTGCAAGACCCCCGACGAGCTCATGTCTCTGATTGAGAGCGATGGAATCGAGCTGCCCGACGAGGCCCTTGACGAAATCGCTGGCGGCATCAACCCAACCGCAGCCATCTACCAGTTTGTGAAGCGTTTCCTGAGCAACCGTCTGGGCAAGTAGCCAGAGCGGCTGCCACCTGGCCTGAGACCCTGTTCAAAGGGTCTCGCTTGCGTGGCGAAAGGACTACCATGGCCAAAAACATACTCGAGACGATACAAAACGAACGCTACGAGGCCAAGAGTCGCACGCCGCTGCCGCCTGCGCTAAAGCTGCTCACCGTCGTCTTCTCGGTAAACATCGTCATTACGTTGGCCATCCTGATCTTCAGCTCGCGCGACCTTGTTGAATACGATGCGGCCAACCTCTTTGACTGGCTAAATCTTGTGTTTGAGGCGGTCACGCTGTGGATGATCTGGTACCGGCTCAAGGTCACAAGGCCTTTCGTGTTGGCGTATACGCTCTTTAACGTGACGGTGGGTACCGCCGTGCACCTTGGCATGCACACCATGGACGTTGGCCTTCAGCTGGCCTCCATCATCCCCGATGTGGTCATCTTTCTCTACTTCCTGCGCAGCAAAAAGGCTCGCGAGGTGCTGACCGAGGATCTGGAGCTTAGCTCCATGGAGCTGCAGGAAGAAACTGGCATGGCGCCGCGCTGGTCGTGGCCCTTTGTGCGTAACCTCGTCATGTACTTCTGCGTCTTCTCCTTCTTGGGGCATTGGATGGAGGTGACCTTCTGCCTTGCCATCAAGGCTGGCCTGGTAGGAGGCGAGTACGATCCCTCAAACACCATGCTCTGGCGCGACTGGTTCTATCCCTTCCCAATGCACGGCATGGCTGTGGTGCTTATTGGCGTTCTGCTCTACCCGCTGTGGCGCTTCCTCGTGCGCAAGACCAACGTGGTCGTGGGCTCTCTGTTCTCGTTCGTCATCAACGGAATCATGTGCGGCCTCATTGAGTTTACCTTTGGCCTGCTTTGGAACGCCGACCTGCAGAACTGGGACTACACCAACATGCCGTTCAACATCATGGGGCAGGTGTGTCTGCAAAACGTCATTGGCTTTGCCTTTGCCGCCTCGATCATTGCCTGGATGGTGTATCCATGGCTCGAGCGCACGCTGGCCAAGCTCCCGGGCGCTGCCGTGAACATTGCGTCGGTGGTGGTGCTCATGGTGTTCCTCGTGGCTCAGACGCTCTACCTTGTTGAGCCGCCCATCGACTACCGTACCGAGCTCGAGTACGCCTTGGCAGAGGACGACAAGAACCCGGATTACCTTACCGACGAGGAGCGCGCCTCCTACGAGGAGGACCTGGCCTACCTTGACTATCTTGACGCCTACAGGGCCGAAAACCAGGACGGCAGCCGAAGGGAACTAGGCATGCGCGTCTCCGTCTCAAAGCCAACGTCGAGCTTGGGTGCACGACTGGCTGGCATGCCCAAGGGACTGATTGTCTGCGAGGTCTACTTTGTGGCCTACCTGCTGGCATCCTTCGGCTATGCCGCCCTCTGCCCACCCGCCTCGTTTGCGTATGACTTCTCTCTCATGCGTGCGGTGTTGGTGGCTGCAAGTGCGACTTGCTCGCTGTGGCTGCTGCATACGCGTCGCTGTGACGGGCGCTGGGTGGCTCTGGCAACGGTCGTCCTCTGCGCACTCCTTTGCGCAATCGATACCATCTACCTGGGGTCCATGCGGGCAGCTGCGCAGATTGTGGGTCTGCCCCTGGCCTCGGCCATGGCAGTGGTCGAGATCTTTGGCGCAGGCTTTGTTGCCTCGACGCTCCTGCTTGACGGCGAGCTGCGCGAAGTCCTTAGTGTCAAGCGCAATCACAGGCCGGCATACGAGGGTGGCAACAGCTGGGACATGCCCATGCGTGAGCGCGTGCGCACATGGGAGTTCTGGCGTGACCTGATCCTGTACTTCATCGTCTTCTCGTTCTTGGGCCACTTTGCCGAGATCCTCTTTTGCCGCCTGATTATTGCAGGCGTCTTCATGGGCGACTACGATCCCAACAACGCGATGCTTTGGGACCAGTGGCTGTTCCCGTTCTCTGCCGAGGGCACGGCTCTTGCAGCGGTGGTGGTGTTTCTCCATCCTCTGGCACGCGTGTTCCAAAAGCGCTTTGGGGAGCGTTCGGCAAAGGCCGT
>CADCHF010000025.1 GCA_902801175.1 uncultured Coriobacteriaceae bacterium
GCTGCGGGCGCCTTTGGTCCGGAGGCGGAGTGCTGATGCGAGCTGCGCGACTACGCCTGACTGGACTCCTCCGCTGCCTCAGCCGCTCGCTTTGCCCTCTGCGCTGCCTTTTGCGCCGAGCGGCGCGCACGGAAGAACTCGCGCAAGACCTCGGCACACTCGTCGACCAGCACGCCTGCCGTCACCTCAAACTCGTGGTTTAGCCGCGAGTCGTGGCTCACGTCGTAAAGCGTCCCCAGCGCACCGCCCTTGGGGTCCGGCGCCCCATAGACGCACCTGTCAACACGCCCGTTGACCATTAGGCCCGCACACATCAGACAGGGCTCGAGGGTCACGTACACCGTGCAGCCGGTGAGACGCCAGCGCTCAAGGGTGTGAGCCGCCTGCACCAGTGCAGAGAACTCGGCATGTGCCGACGGGTCGCGGTCCAGTTCGCGACGGTTGTGCGCGCGAGTGACCACTTGTCCGTCACACACCACGACCGCCCCAATGGGCACCTCGCCCTCGGCCGCCGCCTTACGCGCCTCCTCAAGGGCCATTGCCATATATGTCTCATCCTGCGTACACATGGCTCCATGGTAGCAGTCGCGCCGCAGGACTGACGCGCGCAACAGACGCTTGCCACGCGGTCACGAGAGCGCAATTCAACTCGCACGTCTGTCCAACCCGCAACTGGGGTATCATGTCATACATCTGCGGAGGGGTGGCAGAGTGGTTGAATGCAGCGGTCTTGAAAACCGCCGGGCCGAAAGGTCTCGCGGGTTCGAATCCCGCCCCCTCCGCCATAATTGAATAGCAAGATCGGAGGACCGCCGGGCGAGTAGAACTCACTAGTGGTCACGCGGGATTCGAACCGCAAGGTTGCGACAGGCCAGTGGCCTGTCGCAGGGTGAGCGCAAGCGAACCCTATGAGCGTTGCCGCAGGCAGCGCGGGAATCCCGCCCCCTCCGCCATTTTTAGCTTTACCAGTCGGCAGAGGACCGACTGTTACACTGCCCGCCTCTCATTTTGAGCGGGCTTCGGGAAGGAGATGCATATGCCAATCGCCATTGCCATCGTTGCCGTCATCGCACTTCTAGCCGTCTGGTTCGTTAGCATCTACAACGGTATCGTCACCAAGAACAACCGCTGCGACAACGCTTGGGAGACCATCGACGCGCAGCTGCAGCGCCGCAACGACCTCATCCCCAACCTGGTCGAGACCGTGAAGGGCTACGCCAAGCACGAGTCCGAGACCCTTGCTGCCATCACCAACGCGCGCGCAGCCGTTGCCAACGCAAGCACCCCCGAGGCCAAGATGGAGGCCTCTGGCCAGCTCACCCAGGCGCTGGGCCACCTCTTTGCAGTTGCCGAGGCCTATCCCGAGCTCAAGGCCAACAGCAACTTTGCTCAGCTGCAGGCCGACCTCACCGACACCGAGAACAAGATCAGCTACGCTCGCATGAGCTTCAACGACTGCGTCCTCGAGTACAACAACGCAATCACGACCTTCCCCGGCAACATCGTTGCTGGCTCGCGCTTCCCAAAGCGTCACGGCTTTGTTGTGACCGACGACTCCGTGCGCGACGTTCCCACCGTGTCCTTTTAACGGCTAACGGCTAACAGCCACATCGAAGCGAACAGGGTGCTCTGCAGACGCAGGGCACCCTTTCTTCTGGGGCGGGAGGAGCGGGGCGGGCGTTCCCGAGAGGCCAGGCGACATGGGGGGGTGTGTCATGGGGGTGCACCCGCACTCAGCTCTATGCACGTGCTGCAAATATCGCAGGTCCATTGGTTTGCCAGTTTGTTGCTAACATATTAACACGCAGGTAGATGGCTGTATCAGTTTTGTTTCTATTACATTTCATCCTGTTCAAGGGCCTAATAAAGCACTAGACTGCCATCCAAGCATTGGTCCATCAGTCCGTGCAAAGGAGAAAAACATGAACAGCACCAAGGACCTCGTTCTCTATCAACGAAACAAGAGCTACATCCCCCGCATTGCAGCAGTGCACGACCTGTGCGGCTATGGCAAGTGTTCCCTGGGTGTGGCCATTCCCGTGCTCAGCGCCGCCGGATGCGACGTTTGCCCGGTTCCCACCTCGCTTTTCTCAGCGCACACGCGCTTCCCCGTCTTCCATATGCACGACACCACAAGCATGCTTGAGCCCTACCTGGACGCCTGGGTGGCAGAAGGCATCGAGCTTGACGCCATCTACTCCGGCTTCCTTGGCGCGGCCGAGCAGGTCGGCGCCATCAAGCGCCTGTACCGCGAGCATCCGCAGGCGCTGCGCATCGTTGACCCCGTGATGGGCGACGGCGGCAAGAAGTACCTCACCTACACCGACGAGCTCTGCGCAGCAATGGGCGAGCTCGTGGACGGTGCCGACGTGCTGACCCCCAACCTTACCGAGGCGTCCATCATCACGGGCATCCCCTACGAGGGTCAGGACGTGAGCGAGGACTACGTTCGCAAGATGCTCGACATGCTCGTTGAGCGCGGTGCCAAGACGGTCGTCATCAAGGGCATCGTACACGAGGGCGAGCAGGTCATTCGCAACTACGTTGGTGGACGCGACCTTGCCTTTGAGGAGGTCTCCTCCGAGCTGCTGCCCTACATGCTGCACGGCACCGGCGACCTGTACGCAAGCGCCCTCCTTGCCGCGGTAATGGCAGGTCGCTCGCTCTACGACGCCGTCGACTTTGCGGGCACCTTCGTGCGCGACGCAATGCGCGTCACCTGCCTGCAGCCCGACTTTGAGGTTCGCGGCGTGAGCTTTGAGTCAAAGCTCGGAGAGGTGGCAGCGCTGCTCGCATAGGCACCGCCACGGGCAAAGCCTGCAACCGCATACGACCAGCAAAACGACCCCTGGAAGCTCTGTTCCAGGGGCCGTCACATTAACGGAGCATTCGCACCAGCAGGTCTAGCTGGCCTTGCCGCGCTTGCGATAGCGCAGCGCCGAGCAAACCGCGTCGGCCATTACGTCCACAGGCGCAGTGGCGTTAAGACGGCCCTCGCCCACAATTCCCAAGGCAATGAAACGTGCACGCTCAACGAGCGCTTCCTCGCCATGACGGCCGTAATCGGTCAGCAGGCCCTTGCGCACAATAACGTACGTCAGCATATCTGCGGCGCTCGTCCACGCATAGTCGCTCAGCCCAATCTCGGAAAGCACGTGCAGCATGGGCCGTTCGTTGCCCTCGGCGTCATAGAGCCAGTTGAGCACGGCCTCGACTATGGCACAAACCGACTCCTCGCGAGTCTTTTCATCCGAAAGCGCCTTGTTGATGGCAACCTCAAGATCGTACACGTAGGTATCGGCGACCGCCTGGCTCAGCTCGTCCTTCCCACCAAAGTAGTAGTAGAAGAGACCTCGCGTGATGCCCATTGCCGACGTTACGTCGGTGACCGACACCTTGCCGGCATCGCCTTCCTCGCCAAGCCTGCGTGCGCACATCACCAATCGATCGCGCTTGGCGTCATATCGATTTGACTCGTCGGTGAAATTACGCCTCGCCCGCTCGATTCTCATCGTTGAGGTCATGCCCTACTCCCTGTATTAGCGCACAATGTCGTGTAGTTCTTCGTATGCAGACTTGTTCAGTTGGCATAAAACTGTCAATGCTCGCGTCTGCAATCACATTTCGTATTTGCTTTGCCCCTCTGTATAAAAAATGATACAAAAGCACAGGGTGCTTGTCACGTAAAAACGCAGGGTAACGACGCTTTTTCTTCAAGATTCTTGTTACTTTTTGTTAGAAAATCGGCTATTCAGCCTGCAGTTATTTATCAAATAAGTGAATTAAGTTTTTGGTATATGCGATTGAACGTGTCAACCTTACAACATGACACTCGCCTTATATTGAGTGTTTCTATAATTGTCAGCCCTGCACCAGTGTTGTTTGGCAACATCCTGGCCACACGGATGCCGAGTTAAATGCGCCTTTGTTTAGCAATTAGGTAACGCGAGCATTGCAAGCTAGTCTAGACAATGCAACACAGCAGAGAGGCTCCTGCTGCCGCCGCGCTCGTCCATATGGCAAGGCTAGTTTGTGGTGTCGCCCGACTGGCTTGCGGACGCGTCGCCCTCTTGCGTGACGGCACCCGTCTGGCCCTCGGCAGCCTCGGCCTTGGCTGCAGCCTCTGCGGCGGCAGCTTCCGCTGCGGCGGCCGCCTCGGCCTCAAGTCGCGCCTGTTCTGCCGCATCGGCCATGGCCTGCATCTGCTCGCGCACCGAGTCGCCATCGGCAGAGGCCGCCAGGACGTTCTCGGCCACCACGGCGCCGCCATCGCCAATCACGTGGCTAATGATGGTCGCCGGCGTTGACTTTGATGTGATGGTGTCGTGCAGGCGCTCCTGCGTGCTGTTGTCCATGCCAGTGATTGCGCAGTCAAAACGCACGCCGTCCTCGGCCGTGGTCTTGGTCCAGACAAAGGTCGTAAAGCTGGTTGCCGCACCCGTGGGACGCAAGAAGCCAAAGAAGGTGGTCTTTTGGAAGCGGCCCTCCTCGTTCTGGCGGACCTTGACATGATAGATCACCGTGTCGATGTTGGGGTTAAGCAGGGCGTTCACCGAAAGTGCCGAGGCCTGCACCTGCGCGGTCGCAAAGGCGTCGAGCTCGCTCGTGGAGCTGGAATCAATAACGGTGACCTCGATGCGATGCGTGTGCTCGTCGGCCTCCTGCACCGTAAACTCCGACGGGAACTGTGTAAAGCCGCCGCCCCACTCCACGCCCATGTTGAGCGCCGACACAACCGAGCGAATGCTGGCGTCCTCGGCAAGAGTCGAGGTGGTCACGCGGCGAACATAGCCCCAGCCAACCTGGATGAGCACGACCGCCACCAAAAAGATCGAGACAAACAGGATTGCCGAGCGCGCGATGCGCTGGTCGGTGTCGGCACCCGAGGGGTCTCCGCCCGCGAGGGGGTCATACACAGAAGAGCCCGACGCTCCCCTTGCACGACGCTTGCGCTTGGCAACCTCTTCTTCGGTGTGCCCCGTCTCGTTGACACCAGAGAAGAGCTCCTCGGCCTCGTCGCCCGAAAGCGCGCCGCGCGTGGTGCGGGTGACTTTGACGCTCTTGGCCATGCGCTCTCTTTCTCTGGACGACATACGGGTAGCCCGTTCAACTGGGTGGGATAACAGTATAAGCGTGCGAGGCGCAGATTGCCGCGCGAGAACCTTACTCCATGCGTATTGCTAAGTAGTGCGCATCTTGGGCCGCACGGAGGTTCCCGGTCACCTTTGGCTACTCCCCAAACTGCATCCGGTAGTAACGGGCGTAGGTACCGCCCAGTGCCAGCAGCTCGTCGTGCGTGCCGCGCTCGACCACACGGCCCGCCTCCACGGTGGCAATCTCGTCGGCATCGCGGATCGTCGAGAGCCGGTGCGCGATGATAAGCGTCGTGCGGCCCTCGGACAGCTCGGCAAGCGATGCCTGCACCGCCTGCTCGCTCTCGTTGTCGAGCGCGCTGGTCGCCTCGTCGAGGATGAGGATGGAGGGATTCTTGAGGAACACGCGCGCAATGGCTATTCGCTGCTTTTGACCACCAGACAGGCGCGTTCCGCGCTCACCCACCTGCGTTTGGTAGCCGTCGGGCATCTCGAGGGCAAACTCGTCGACCCTCGCGCAGCGTGCCGCCTCAGCAATCTCCTGCTCGGTGGCGCCGGGCTTGCCATAGGCAATGTTCTCGGCAATGGTGCCGTCAAACAGATACACGTCCTGCTGCACCAGACCTATCGCCTCGCGCAGGCTCTTTTGCGTCACGCTGCGCACGTCCTGGCCGTCCACCAGGATGCGCCCCGCGTCGACGTCGTAGAAGCGCGGCAGCAGCGCGCAAGTGGTCGACTTTCCGCCACCAGAGGGGCCCACGAGCGCCACCGTCTTGCCAGGGGCAATATCAAGGCACAGGTTGTCGATAACCGGCGCATTTGGCTCGTCAGGGTACGAGAAGCACACGTTTTGGTAGCTCACGGCACCCCGGCTCACCACGAGCGGCTTGGCATCTGGCGCATCGCGCACGTCGGGCTGGATGCGCAACACCTCGGCAAAACGGGCAAAGCCGGCGAAGGCCTTTTGGAAGGTCTCGGTAAAGTTGAGGATGTTCTCGATGGGGCTGGTAAAGAGCGAGATGTAGAGCGCAAAGGTCGCGAGGTCGGCCGCTTGCAAGCGCCCTTTAGAGATGAGCCAGCCGCCGCCCACCACGATCACGGTGTAGAGGGTACCCATGAGTGCGGCAATGGCAGCCTGATAGCGACCCATGGCCCGGTACATGCGCGTCTTTGAGTCGAGGTAGGCCTCGTTGCTAACAGAGAACTTGGAGCGCTCAAGGTCCTCGGCCGCAAAGCCCTTGGTAACCCTTACGCCGGCAAGCGCGTCCTCCAGGCGCGCGTTGACCCCGGCAATGCGCACGCGATTCTCGGCATAGACGGCACGCATGCGGAGGTTGGCAAAGACGTTGAAGACCACCACGACCACAAGCACCGCAGCCATGACCAGCGTAAGCGGAAGGCTGATACGACCCAAGATCACAAAGGCGCCCAGGATCTCGATCACGCCAATGAGAACAAACTCCGGCCCATGGTGAGCTGCCTCCGAGATGTCAAACAGGTCGTTTACCAGCCTGCTCATGAGGTCGCCCGTCTTGTTGCGGTCAAAGTAGGAAAGGCTCATGCGCTCGTAGGCATCAAAGAGGTCCTGACGCATGCGGCTTTCCATGCGCGCACCCATCACGTGGCCCCAAAACACCACAAAGTAGCGGCAGGCGAAACGCAGCGCATACATTGCCACAAGCCCCACGGCAACGTAACCAAGAGCAGGCACTATGGCCTGTGGGTCACCGGCAAAGAGGCCACGGTTGAGCGAGCGCAGGATCTGCGGAAAGGCTAGGTCAATGGCCGCAATGAGGATTGCGCAAATGAGGTCCGCCACAAACAGGTGCGTCTGACCTGCGTAGTAGGAAAGGAAGGACGAAAAGAGCGAGCGCTGGCGGGAGTCGTGCATGGTAGGGGTCTTTCTTGGAAGGAGTTGGGCGGTTTCTGGGGGCTGCGGCGCGGAACAAGGGCCAGTTTCAAGGGCCTTTGCACGGTATGTCAGCTACGCGAAGTAGATTCGCGACATCCCATAGTATCTGACTGTCGCGACCTGCGCTTTTATCCGTAGCTACTTCGGCATCCGCACTTCTACTTCGCGTAGCTGACATACCGTGCAAAGGCCGCGCCACGAGGCTCCCCGCAGCACAAAAAAGACGCCCTCCGCAGCTGGCAGAGGGCGTCCGAGCGGCTTAGTCGTCGTTCTCTGGTTGCAACCTGTGCGCCACCGAGTCGCAGATGAGCGCACCGGTCACGGTTTTCACATCCTCAATACGGCCGTCGAGCACCGCATCGATCAGCTCGGGCAGAGGCACCAGGTCCACGTTGATGAACTCGTCTGCGTCGGGGTCCGACACCGAGAAGCTCAGGCCCGTGGCCATATAGAGGTGAATCAGCTCGTCACAGAAGCCCACCGCCGTGGCAATGGTGGTAAGGAACGCCATGCGCTCGGCACGCATGCCCGTCTCTTCCTCAAGCTCGCGGTGCGCGCACTCCAGCGGGTCCTCGCCAGGGTCGAGCTTTCCGGCCGGAATCTCAACCGTCACGCGACCGAGCGCCGTGCGGTACTGACGCACCAGACAAATGCGCCCGTCGTCGGTAAGTGCCACGATGGCCACCGCGCCAGGGTGACGCACCACGTCGCGCACTGCGTTGCGCCCGTCGGGAAGCTCCACCTGCAGGCGATTCACATCAAAGAAGTTGCCCTGCCACAGCGTGTCCTCAGTCTGGATGTGCTCGTGAAGAGCCTCGTCGCGCGGGTCGTCGTCGCCCAGCACCAGGCTGCGACGCAGCGGGTCGCCCGAGCGATGGTCGCTCGTGCTGCGGTCCCCGTCAAAGGTGTAGGCGCGGGCCGCCTCGGTCATGTCATCGATGGCGTCGTCCAGCTGGACCCCAAGGTCAACTACCTTGTCATCGCTTTCGATCGTGCTCATAGATACTCCCTATAGGTTCTCGCGACCAAGGATGGCCTTAAGGCCAATGTCGGTGCGGAACTGCTTTCCATCAAAGTCAATCAGGTCGCAGGCGGCATAGGCGTTGGCGCGGGCCTCCTCAAAGGTGGGAGCCACAGCCGTCACGTCGAGCACGCGGCCGCCGGCGGTCACGGTCTTGCCGTACTTGTCGAGCGCGGTGCCCGCGTGGTACACGGTCACGCCGGCGCGTGCCTCGGCCTCGTCGAGGCCATGGATGACCTTGCCCTTCTCGTAGCTGCCCGGGTATCCGGCGCTGGCCAGCACGACCGAGACGGCCCAGTCGTCGCCCCAGTTCACCATGTCGGGCGAGAGCGTGCCGTTGTCGCAGGCCAGGAAGGTCTCCACGAGGTCGGCCTTCATGCGCGGCAGGACCACCTGGGTCTCGGGGTCGCCAAAGCGCGCGTTAAACTCCAGCACCTTGGGGCCGTCCTTGGTGAGCATGAAGCCGCCGTAGAGGCAGCCGCTGTAGTTGATGCCGTCGGCGCGGAGCTGGTCCACGACCTTCTGCATGATGGCGCTCATGGTGTCAAGCTCGCCGTCGAGCAGGATGGGCACGGGGCTGTAGACACCCATGCCGCCGGTGTTGGGGCCCTTGTCGCCGTCGTAGGCGCGCTTGTGGTCCTGGCTGGTTGCCAGCGGCACCACGGTGGTGCCGTCGGTGAGGGCGAGCAGGCTGCACTCCGGGCCCTCGAGCATCTCCTCGACCACAACGGTGGCACCTGCGTCGCCAAAGGCGCCGGAGAAGCACTCGTCCACGCCGGCCAGGGCCTCGTCGGTGGTCTGGGCCACGATGACGCCCTTGCCTGCGGCCAGGCCGTCAGCCTTTACCACGATGGGGCCACCCACCTCGCGCACGTAGGCCTCGCAGGCCTCGCGGTCGGTAAAGCTGCGATAGGCCGCCGTGGGCACGCCGGCGCGAGCCATGACCTGCTTGGCGAACTCCTTCGAGCCCTCCATCTGGGCTGCGTCCTTGTTGGGACCAAAGCAGGCGATTCCCTCGGCACGAACGGCGTCGGCCACGCCAACCACCAGCGGCGCCTCGGGACCAATGACCACAAGTCCAATGCCGTTCTCGGCGGCCCAGCTGGCCACCTCGGCGGGGTTCTCCTGGTTAATGGGGGCAGCGTCCGCAATCTGCAGCATGCCGCCGTTGCCCGGTGCCACGTAGAGCTTGCCCGCGCGCGGCGACTCGGCCAGCTTCATGAGCAGGGCGTGCTCGCGACCGCCCGCACCAAGCAGCAGGATGTCAATCTTCTCAGATGCCATGGTTCTCTCCTCGTCAAATGATGGCCCCGACCATTGGGGCCCATTGTCCGGTGATAAAGCAAAAGGGACGGCTCCCTCCGTTTCCGGACAAAGGAACCGTCCCCAACCAACTGCTTGCTTAGTGCCAGTAGCGATCGATGGTCTGCTCGCGGTCGGGACCAACGGTGATGATGCTCACGCGCACGCCGGCGAGCTGCTCAAGGAAGTCGATGTAGTCCTTGGCCTCACGCGGCAGCTGGTAGAAGTTGCGCACGTCGCTGATGTCGCACTTCCAGCCAGGCAGGGTCTCGTAGACGGGCTTGGCATGATAGAACACGCTCTGGTGCTCGGGCACGGTCTTGTAGATCTTGCCGTCGCACTCGTAGGCCACGCAGACCTTGATCTCGTCCAGGCAGCCGAGCACGTCGAGCTTGGTGATGGCCAGGTCGGTGAGGCCGTTCACACGCGCGGCGTAGTTGACCACGACAGCGTCGTACCAGCCGCAGCGACGCTTGCGTCCGGTGGTCACGCCATACTCGTGGCCAACCTCGCCCAGCTTGTCGCCAATCTCGTCAAAGAGCTCCGTGGGGAAGGGGCCGCTGCCCACGCGGGTGAGGTAGGCCTTGGCAATGCCCAGCACGCGCTTGATGTGCACGGGGCCCACGCCACTGCCCGTAACCGCGCCGCCAGCGGTGCAGTTGGAGCTGGTCACGAAGGGGTAGGTGCCGTGGTCGATGTCGAGCATGGTGGCCTGAGCGCCCTCAAACAGGATGTTCTTGCCGCTCTCGATCTGCTCGTTGAGGAACAGCGAGCTCTCAACGATGTAGGGGCGAATGCGCTCGGCCATGGGCAGGTAGGTCTCGCAGATCTGCTCCACGGTGTAGGTGGGCATCTCGTAGACCTTCTCGAGGATGGGGTTGGTGTAGGCCAGAGCAGCCTCGAGCTTCTTGCGGAAGATCTTCTCCTCCAGCATGTCCTGGATGCGCAGGCCGGTGCGGTTCATCTTGTCCATGTAGGTGGGGCCAACGCCGCGCTTGGTGGTGCCAATGAGGTTCTTGCCGAGCTTCTTCTCGTGCGCGCCGTCGAGGTCCTTGTGGTAGGGCATAACGATGTGGGCGTTGCCGCTGATCTTGAGGTTCTCGCAGGTAATGCCCTGAGCCTCGAGCATGTCGATCTCGCCAAGGAGGATCTCAGGGTCAACGATGCAGCCGTTGCCAATCACGGGATAGGTGCCATCGTACATAACGCCAGAGGGAACCTGGTGAAGGGCGAGCTTCTTGTCGCCTGCAATGACGGTATGGCCAGCGTTGGCGCCGCCTGCATAACGGCAAACAACGTCAAAGTCGGCAGAGATGAGGTCGGTGACCTTTCCCTTGCCCTCGTCTCCCCACTGAGTACCAACAAGCACGGTAGCAGGCATGATGCGTCTCCTGTTCAATAGGTTCGTTGCCGCAGAGGCGGCAATGCCGCACACTCTTGCGGCAGCACCCTTTAGTATACGTTACGCCTTGGACCCTCACCAAGCTGCCGCACGCGCTACACGAAGTCGTAACGGATGTGGGGCGTGCGTGCGGCGGATTCCCCCATGACCCTGTTGGACTTCCGTTGACGCGAGCACTGGACCCAGCGCTGTCACCAAAGCTGGGCACCTTGCCCATAACCACATTTGCGCGCACCAAATGCGATGCGCGCAAACAGAGGGGGTCTTTGCTTTGGTGCGGTGCCGGCGGCCGCTATTCCTCGTGACGGGTGTCCACCTCGACGAACTTGGTCGAACCCGGCAGGAACATCAGGCTCACGATTCCCAGCGGGCCCGAACGGTTCTTTGCAATGATGAACTCGGTCACACCAAGGTCGGGGCGCTCCTCGCGCTCCGCCTCTTCCTCGGTCATCGAGCGGTCGAGCAGAATGACGATGTCGGCGTCCTGCTCGATGGAGCCGGACTCACGCAGGTCCGAGAGCTGCGGGCGCTTGCCATACTTGCCGGTACGAGTCTCAAGACCACGGTTGAGCTGCGAAAGCGCAATGACGGGCACGCCTAGGTCCTTTGCCATGATCTTGATACCACGGCTCATCTCCGAGACCTCGGTGGCGCGGCTGTCGGAGCGCCTTCCACCAGGCGGGGGCGAGAGCAGCTGCAGGTAGTCAACAATGACCAAGCCGTTGGGCTTGTCGCGCAGTATGCGGCGGGCCTTTGCCCTGATCTCGGTCACCGTGGTGCCCGGCGTGTCGTCAATCACAATGTCGAGGCTCGAGAGGTCGTCGGCGGCCTCCATGATGGTGGGCCACTGATTGTCCTGGATGCGTCCGCTACGAATCGTGGTAAGCGGGATGCGAGCCTGCGCCGAAAGCAGACGCTGGGCAATCTCGACCTTGCTCATCTCGAGGGAGAAGAACGCGACGTTTGCGCCGTTGATGGCGGCATTGGTGGCAAGGTTTAGCGCGAACGAGGTCTTGCCAACACCAGGACGGGCACCAATGACGATCATCTGGCCTGCGCGCAGGCCCTGCAGGTGGTTGTCGATCCCCGGGTAGCCCGTGCGCACGCCCACCATGCCCTCGGGGTTGGCGGCCATCTCGCCCAGCTCGGTGTAGAGCTCGCCCATGACCTCCTCGAGCGTCGAGAAGCTGTTGCCAATGTCGCGCGTGGTTACCTCGAGCAGCATCGACTCGGCGCGATCGACCACCTCTTTGGTGTCCTCGGGCGCGTCAAAGGCAAGCGAGGTGATGCGCGCGGAGGCCGAGATGATCTGCCTGAGCGTGGTATGGCGATGAATGATGTCAAGGTGGTGGCGCCAGCTAGCCAACGCAAAGGAGTTGCCGTTGAGCTCGAGCAGATACGACGCCCCGCCCACACGCTCGAGCGTCCCCTCGCTGCGCAGGTAGTCGGCGAGCGAGATGGGGTCAACCGGCATACCGCGGTCGAACATCGTGCAGAGCGCCTGGTAGATGGTGCGGTGCGAGTACAGGTAGAAGTCCTCGGGCTTGACCGCCGAGATGCACTGGGTGAGCACGTCCTGCGACAGCAGCATGGCAGCCAGCACCGACCGCTCGGCCTCAAGGTCGTGCGGCATCACGGCGTCGGACGGGCCACCAATGAGCGGCGTCTCATCCTCGCGCGTGCGATCGTAGGGCGCATCGTTGCGCCGCTGATATCCTTGTGGCATAGCTCACCTACCCAATCGTCTCGGTGTGCGAATACTACTCCAACCCTTCCGCGGGCGAAACCGTCCAACACTTGGTTTTACCCCTATCAACAGGGCATTGTTGATAGCGAACTCCGCTGAACGGGGGAAACGCCAGTTATCGACGTTTTCAACAAATTTTGGAAGAATTTCCGCGAATGGTTTTCAACATCTTGACGTTTGCGGCATTGTCGCAGGTCAGAGCCGCTTTTTACCTGAAAAGGGGCAGCGGATGCAGATAAAACAGCAGGTAAACCGCACAATTTCTTCAAATAAGACGGGAGGCTTTCCCTCGGACGAACAGGTGTCCGAAAGAAAACCTCCCCATACCACCTAGTGGTGGCGATGTACAAATGCCACTTCTGACCTGCAGGTCTTGTTTAAAACCCCAGTTAATAACCGAGCTTGTTAAAACCTGTTATGGTCAGCGCGAGGTATGCCTACTCCTCGGTCTCCTCGACCTCGGCGGCCTCCTCGACCTCAGCCTCGGGCTCCGGCTCGGGCTCGGGCTCGTCGACCTTGCCAACCTGCACGGTCACGGTAGCACCGATCTCGCGGTAGATGTTGACGTCGACCTGGTGCAGACCGGCGGTCTTGATGACCTGGCCCTTGCCCACGCGCTTGCGGTCAACCTCAACGCCGAGCTGCTGCTCGATGGCGTCGGCGATCATGGTGGTGGTGACGGAACCAAAGAGCTGGCCCTCCTCACCAATCCTAGCGTCGACGACAACACGCTTGCCGTCGAGCTGGGCCTTCAGAGCCTCGGCATCGGCAATGCGCTTCTCCTCGCGCTTGGCGATGTTGTGGCGACGCTCCTCCAGCTGCTTGATGTTGCCCGGGGTGGCAGGCTGAGCGATGCCGTTGGGGAACAGGTAGTTCTCCGCAAAGCCCTGTGCGACCTCTACGATGTCGCCTTCTCCGCCCTTGCCCCTGAGCTCACCCAGAAGGATGACTTTCATTGGGACTCCTCACATCACGTCGGCTTTCACCGACTGCTAGCTAACGTTTTTGTGCAAACCGCAGGACGATACTCGGTCTCCCTCGCTCAAGGCGACGGAAGTTGAAGATCACGTCCAACAGGCCCGCGATGCTCGTTAGAGCAAATGACAGTTCGAGCCAAACCGCTATAAGAATGAGACCCATTCCAGCAAGCGGCTTGACCTTGTGCTCACGCACGAGCCAGTGCAGCACCGACAAACCCTGCTGCGCTAGCGCAATGCGCATGCACATGACCGCGTTTGCCCCCAGCTTGACCACCTCAGTTGCCTGCGGGGCAACCATGGGGCCAATTACTTGGGCAACGACACCCACGGCAAAGACCTCGGCCACCCACAGCGGAACGTCGTACCACACCAGCGGGTTTGCCTGTACTGACAGGCCCGCTATGCGTGCCCCGACCCTAGAGCCGAGGACCGAGAGCACGACCATGCTCAGTGCAACGACGAAGTAGAGAGTGGGCCAATAGGCCACCATCTCGTCCCTCGTCTGCAGAAGGACCATAGTCGAGTCGAGGTCAAGGTCGAGGGCAGCTATGTTTGCCTCGACCGCCTCGTTCACCACCGTAGTGATGAGCTCGGTAACCGTCGTTCCCTGTGCAGCCGCCGACGCCATATCGGCGCCGATCAATGCCAGGGCCGCCATCACGGCTGCCAAAAGCAGACTCCCGGTGCTCATGCGCCCTTGCGTCTCGAGCCATGCGAGCACGAGTGCGCAGGCGATGGATACGACACTCATGGGGAGGCCGTACACACCAAAGAGCAGGAACGTGAGCCCGATGCTTGCCACGCAGGCGACAAGCGGGGTCGCAATCCTCACGCGACGGCTTCCGCACCCAAAGGCGGTCGCTGCCCCAAACGTCACGAGGACATTTGCGAGCACCGGCACCAAGGGCACGAAGATGCTGCCGACAAGACACCACAAGACGCCAAACCATGCGCGTCGTTGGATGCCTCCGCCCGACGGCTCACTACCATTGCTGGCAACCACAGGCTGGATTGCCTGTGACGTGAATCCCTCGGGCACCACTGGGCGCTTGCCTGTCATGCCATCGCCCAACGGTCTAACACTTCCCCTGCTGCCCGTCGCTTAGCCGCGACCACGGCCGCCGCGGCTGGAAACCACGGTGACGGTGTAGGGCAGAAGAGCCATCTCGCGAGCGCGCTTGATAGCGACCGCGATGTCATGCTGATGCTGCGTGCAGGCGCCAGTGACGCGACGCGGCTTGATCTTGCCACGGTCGGTCATGTACTTGCGAAGGAGCTGGGTGTCCTTGTAGTCGATGAACTCGACGTTCTCCTTGCAGAACTGGCAGTACTTGCGACGCGGCTGGCGCTGTTCAACTTGCCTCTGCTGTCTAGCCATGTCTTTGTGTACCTTTCATCTGGTGGCTAGCCGCCACCGGTTGTTCTTAGAACGGGATGTCCTCGTCGTAGACGTCTGCCGGAGGCGGAGTCTGCTGGACGGGCTGGGGCTGTGCGTAGGTGGGCTGAGGCGCACCATAGGCAGGTGCCGGGGCCTGCGACTGCTGACGCGGCTGATAGCCGCCCTGCTGGTAGCCGCCCTGGTTCTGCTGCTGGTAACCGCCCTGGTTCTGTTGACTCTGGCGAGGCGAGAGGAACTCGATCTCGTCGACGATTACCTCGATCTTGCTGCGCTTCTGGCCGTCGCGCTCCCACTGGCTCCAACGGAGCTTGCCCTCCACGGCGACCTTGGTGCCCTTGCTGAGGAAGCGACTGAGCGATTCGGCACGGTTTCCGAAGACCACGCAGTCGATGTAGTTGGGATAGTCCTCCCACTCGCCTGTCTGGGGATTACGACGGCGATCGTTAACGGCAACACCAAAGGTCAGGATCTGGGTCCCAGCCTGGGTGGCGCGCATTTCGGGATCGCGCGTAAGGTTTCCGGAGATGTTTACCCTGTTGATGCTCATAGTGCTCACTACCTCTCATCCGCAGCTTGTGGCTGCGGTTCCATGCTTACTCCTGGACGTAACGGCAAACGACCATGTGGCGCTTGACAGCGTCGTTGATGCGCAGAACTCGATCGAGCTCGGCGATATCGTTGGGATCTGCATGGAAGTTGATGAGGGTGTAGTCGCCCTCGTTGAGCTTGTCGACCTCAAAAGCAAGCTTGCGCTTGCCCCAATCCTCCACGGAATCGATGGTCCCACCGTTGGTGGTGATAGCAACCTCAATGCGCTTCATAGCGCCAGCGCGCTGCTCCTCGGTGGCTGCAGGATCGACAAAATACAGCAGTTCATAGGCCTTCATGTGGTCACCTCCTCTGGGCTAAACGGCTCCGGGCGGTGATATGCCGGAGCAGGAAAGAACGGTCTAGCATCGTAGCACATCTATCTGCTGTTTTGCAGGGATGTAACGCGTAGATCGAACGCTCCCATACAGTTCCCACACAAGCGTAGCAAGGCATGGTTGCAGCCAACCACGCTCTGGGCTGGTGCCAGGTTGCAGATGGCTCGCATGGGCCGTTGTTCTAGCTGATTGGGAAGGCAAACGGGTGAAGGCGAAATGAGGCGACCGCAAATTGGCTGGGGACGATTCCACAAGGTGTTCATGCGAGGCGAGGTACTTGGCGAAAGATTCTGCAAACTTTGGCCTAAGAAAAGCGCGGGCGGCCTTTTTTCCGCCCGCGCTTCATGTGCACTCATGGGTTTGAGCCAGCCGCTTAGCCGTTGTCCTCGCTGGTAGAAGGCTCGTCTTCGCTGCCAGCTTCCTCGCGCCTCTCGGCCTCGATAACGTCGGACTCCCTCACCGCACGCTCAAACTGGGCAAAGAGCTCATCCTCTGGCGACTGAGGCGTTTCCGCTGGCGCAGTTGGCTCCTCGGCGGCCGGCGCATCGCTCGTGATCGTGCCGCCTACCTGCGGCAATGGCTCACCGGTGTTAACAGCCTTTGGCAGGTCCTCGTCAATCAGCGACCAGGCCGCATGAACCGCCGCCTCGTCCTGCACGTCATAGGAGGGGTGCGGAGTCGGGCTAGGTGCGGGGTCGACGTCGAGCGAGAAGGTCCTTACGGGCTGCACTGGCTCAGCTGGCGCTGCAGCCTCTTGTGCCTGCGGAGCTGCGTCCATGGGCCTTGCGTCCGGCCTTTGCTGTGCGGCCACGGCCTCGGCGAGCGAGAAGGTCTGTACCGAGCCTTGGCGCATGCTGACCGTGGACCGAGACGCAGCTTGTGGCTGCAGGGGTTGTGCGGACTGCTCGTAAGTCTGCTGCGGCTGGGCCTCTTGCACAGGCGCCTGCTCGGCAGTCTCACGCTGCTGTTCGTACAGGTCCCTCAGCTGCTGCACCTCGGCAGCCGTGGCCTCTGCCGTTGCTGGCACTGGCTGCTCTATGGGCACCGCCTGGGGGATAGGCTGCACAATAGGTTGCGGAGTCATTTGCTGGTTGGCGTAAGGCGCCTGCCCGTAGGGCTGCTGCTGTGGCTGCCCCTGGGGCTGCACGTACGGCTGCCTCTGTGGCGCTCCATAAGCCTGACCCTGTTGAGGTGCTGCGTTTGGCACCTGACCAGCGGGCTGTCCGTAGGCCTGCCCAGCCTGCGTCTGTCCCACCCCGGGAAGCGCGTATGGGTCGACATAGGGCGTCTGTCCAGCGCCCGGCTGCCCATAAGGCTGCCCATAACCGTTGGCTGAGCCATACGCTCCCACATTGGTTCCACGTGCGGTGGAGGGCAATGGGTCGCTTGAGGCGCCCCAGTTGCGCACGTCAAACTGACGCATCCACAGGCCAACCGCCGTTTTGACCATGAGGTCCTCAAACGACCTTGCCACGTTGGCCACATAGCTAAAGACGCAGATGAACGGCAAGATCCCGGCAAAGGCGCGCAGCGTGTTCGAGACTATGTAGGCATCGTCCACGTAGTCGATGTTGCCCGAGATCACAAGCTCAGCCATAACCGTCCCTGTGGTTGCCAGCATCATGCCGCCTACAACAAACAGGGTGATTGCCCCAATTACCAGCTCGATGAGGGCGGTCATGCCCACGATGTTGAGCATGCCCTTGCCGTCGCGGCTGATCATGTCCGAGATGCGATCCAGTTCAAAGCCGGCGCCGATCTGCTGGTAGATTGTTGCCCGCAGCTTGACCATCGACAGCAGCGCAAAGGTGAAGACCCTGAGCACAAGGCCAAGCGAGCTGCCAATGAACTGGCCAAAGAGGAGCGAGATGCCCGAGGTCACGAGCCCAATGGCGAGGCCATAGCCAAGACCCACAACAAACGCCCGCGCGCCACTTGCGATGCACTCGCCAACGTCGATGTTCTTTTGCTTGGGGGCCGAGTCAACGCCCCACGAGGTGAGTCGGGCCCACTCTAGGCTGTAGCCCTCGGCACCCATGCCGCCCACAACGGGCACAAGTCGAGCTGCACCCAGCATGAGCAGGGGTTTCATCCAACCTTTGTCGCGCGTAAGCAGGGACCATGAGCGCGCCCAGTAGCCCTCGGGTGTGTTGGACATGATGCGTCCTTTCGTGCATCGCAAATGCGTCAGGGCAGTTTTTACATATGTGAAGGATACCCGTTTGAGGTGGTGCCCGTACACAGGCGCCAGGGGTAGTAGCGGTTCTGTGACGAGGGCGATGCGGGAGATGTGCTCGCAGGGGACGGCGGAGCTGGTGTGTCAGGGGGACGTATAATTTGACACACTTAATCATCCCGTCAGGATAGTTGGACCTCCGAGAGCGACCGACATCAGGTCAGACGAGTATCCAAGTGTGTCAAATTATACGTCCCCCTGACACACCCACCCTAGGTCAACAAGACCTGCAAGTTCCTTTGATATGAAAAGAGCCCCTTGCTGGGGGCTCATACGCAATCGATGGCGGAGGAGGAGGGATTCGAACCCTCGTGACCCCTAGGGGCCAAACGGTTTTCGAGACCGCCGCATTCAACCACTCTGCCACCCCTCCGTAAGGGTGACGCGGCGCCCCTAGGGACGCCGCGGAAAGTTCTGGCGGAGAGTCTGGGATTTGAACCCAGGATACGCTTTCGGCGTATACACGATTTCCAATCGTGCTCCTTCGGCCACTCGGACAACTCTCCGTGAATCGCATAGGCAAGTATACATGACTTGCAACGATTTTGCACCACGAATATCAGCAATCACAAGTCGTCAACAGAGCTGGAGGTGCAAGCAGAGACGAGGCCTGGCCCGTCCGTTGGGGACGGGCCAGGCCTCGTCGAACCTGAAGGCGAAGCTTACTTCTTCACCAGACCGTGTCGGACGTTCCACTTGCGGCGCTCGATGTCGGAGAGAATCCTCTTGCGCAGGCGGATGTTCTTGGGCGTGACCTCAACCAGCTCGTCGTCCATGATGTACTCGAGTGCCTCCTCCAGCGTGAAGGTGCGCGGAGGCGTGAGCTGCACGGCGATGTCGGCGGTGCTGGAGCGCTGGTTGCCGAGCTGTTTGGTGCGGGCGATGTTGACCACCATGTCGCCAGGCTTGCTGCGCTCGCCCACCAGCATTCCCTCATAGCACTCGGTGCCAGGCTCAACAAAGAGCGCGCCGCGCTCCTGCAGCGTGCCGAGCGCGTAGGCAACGGCCTTCTCGGTGCTCATGCTGATCATGGCGCCGTTCTGACGACTGCCAATGTCGCCTACAAACGGACCGTACTCAAGGAAGGTGTGGTAGAACACGGCCTCGCCGTGCGTCACGTTGAGGATGCGGTTCTTGAGGCCCATGATGCCGCGCGTGGGAATGCGGAACTCCAGATGGGTCTGCGTGATGCCGGCCTCCATGTTGCTCATGGTGCCGCCGGAGTTGCCAAACACCTCGATGACCTTGCCGGAGTACTCGTTGGGGCACTCAACGACGGCCTGCTCCACCGGCTCGAGGCGCTCGCCATTCTTGCCCTTCTTGAAGAGAACGCGCGGGCGACCCACCTGAAACTCGTAGCCCTCGCGACGCATCTGCTCCATGAGCACGGAGAGGTGCAGGATGCCGCGACCAGCCACCTCGACACCGGTCTTGTCGGCGAGCTCCTCGATGCGCATTGTCACGTTGTTCTCGGCCTCCTGGTCGAGGCGCTCCTTGAGCTGGCGGCCGCCCACGATGTCGCCGTCGCGGCCAACAAGCGGACTGGTAGAGGCCTCAAACACAACGGCCAGCGTGGGCGGGTCAATCTCGATGGGGTCAAGCTCCACGGGGTCGTTGGGGTCGGTGTAGACGTCGCCAATGTCGGTGCCGTCGATGCCCACCACGGCTCCAATGTCGCCGGCGGCCACCTCGCTGCACTCCTTGCGGCCAAGGTAGTCAAAGGTGAAGAGCTGCTTGACCTGGCCCATGGTTCGGCTGCCGTCGTTCTTGACCACCAGGATCTTTTCGCCCTGATGGATGGTGCCGCTGAACACGCGGCCAATGCCAATGCGACCCACGTAGCTGGAATGGTCCACAGTGACGCACTGCATGGCGAGAGGGCCGTCCACGTCCACGTCGGGGGCAGGAAGCGCGTCCACGATCATGTCGAGCAGCGGAAGCATGTCCGTGCCGCCGTCATCGGGGTCAAGTCGGGCAAAGCCGTTGACAGCCGAGGCGTAGATGACGTGCTCCATGGCAAACTCAAGCTGGTCGTCGTCTGCGCCAAGGTCCATCATGAGGTCGAGCGAGTCATTGAGGGCACGCTCGGGGTTGGCGCCGTCGCGGTCGATCTTGTTGATGACCACCATGATGCGCAGGCCGCACGCGATGGCGTGGCTCAGAACAAAGCGCGTCTGAGGCATGGGGCCCTCGGCGGCGTCCACCAACAGCAACGCACCGTCGGCCATCTTGAGCACGCGCTCCACCTCGCCGCCAAAGTCGGCGTGACCCGGGGTGTCAATGACGTTGATCTTGATGCCCTGGTAGCTAATGGAGATGTTCTTGGCCAGGATGGTAATGCCGCGCTCGCGCTCCTGGTCGTTGGAGTCGAGGACGCGCTCCTGTACCTGCTGGTTTTCGCGGAAGGCGCCCGATGCGCGCAGCATTTGGTCGACAAGGGTGGTCTTGCCATGGTCGACGTGCGCGATGATGGCAATATTGCGGATGGACTCCTGAAGCATGTGCATTGCTCCCTGCTGTGTTGGGCCAGCCGCAGGTAGATACGGCGGCATGAGTGTTAACCCGCACGTGCGCGGGTGTACAAACGTGGCTCATCGTGTGATTTAACGTGCAAACTATAGCAGTCGAGGCCGCTTGTGGGGGTCTGGCTGGCGCTTTCCACGTGGTCACCGCAAGAGAGAGGCTTACGCTTGGCAGCCGTCTGCGCTTCTGAGGGGTCAAGATGAACTGTTTGAACCACTTCCGACAGCAGGTTGCACGTTATGTCATCTGCGCAAAGTAAAAGATGCATCTTACGAGGTATCGAACTGGTCTGAGCTGCGGTTTTACCCGTGGCTACTTTGAAAACCACGAATCTGCTTTGCATAGATGACATAACGTGCACGGCCCGCACGAAAACGCAGAAAAGGCCGAGCACAAGAACGAAAAATTTCGCAAGGGGGGAATCTTTGAAAAGAGCTGTGCCTTACAGCAGGGAGTCGACCTCTCCGGCGGGAGCGGGGTCGGTCCAAGCAAAGCCATCGCCCGTACCGCGACCCTCAAACAGCGAAAACGCCGAGAACGCGGGCTCGTTCTTCTCGCCAAACTCCATGATCAGCGCATCGGCAAAGGTTCCCTCGTCATCAGCAACGGCACCCTCGTAGCAGAGTGCGTAATAATGCGGCGTCTCAAGACCCGCGTCGGCATCGCCCTTGCTGCGCACCAGCGAGCGCACCTTGTTACGCGCGCCAGCCAAGCAGGCCTCTTCGCCGTCATCGGCAAACTCAAAGCTAGCAACGTTGCCCGCAGCATCAGCCACAGCCAGCAGCACGTTTACGTCCTCGCCCTCGGCCAAAAGATCAAGGGCCTGCCCCATGAGCTCGCACGAAAGCTCGTCCAGCTCGGCCGAGACCGTATAGTTGCTTTCCTTCTTTGCTGCCATGAGACCCTCCGTCTAGCTCTGCGCGAGCTGCCGCGCAATGCCTTGCAGCACCAAGCTCCAGCGCAATCAATGTCACCAGCTTACTCGCCTTGCGACGTTTGCGCCATCTCGTCTTGTCTCACACAAGCAGTTTGGCGCGCGTCACACGCGCCAGTTAACCTTACGCCAGAGCACCAGAAATGCTTGCTACGCACGCATTGCGTTCATGATGTCCACAATCATCTGCCCGTAGCCTACGCCTGGCACGGCCCACTTGCCGCCCAGCGACTCAACCGTAGGCGCGCACCCGCGGTCAACATAGCTAAAGCGCGGGTCAACCACAGCCTGCTTGAGCGGCTCGGTTGAAGCGTAGGCCTTAAGGTGCTGAATCTGCGCCCTAATGCCAATTCGCGCCGAGGCAAACGTGTTGCCCGGATGCCCCGGTCCCGTGGCACCAATGCCAGCAAAGTTGTACTGCTCGGGCTGCACGAGGTTGCCAAACTGGAAGTACCCGGTCTCGTGGATGGACTGCGCGAGCGCCACGTCGCCGCGCACACCCTCGGCCTCGCCCTCCTCGTAGAAGTACTTGACCAGCTTCTCTATGGTCTCGCCGTCCTTGACCCACTTGCTCGGCAGACTGATGCCGCGGCTGCTGAAATACGTGTTGAGGTAACGCACGGCCTGGACCTGCGTGACCTCGCTCTTGCCCATGATAAAGATGCCCGAGGTGATGTTTGGCGCTTTGACCGTGGTCTTTACCAGCACAAACCTCTGCGCGGCGGAGTTGTTTGCCTTGTAGGCGCGCACGTTGGTTCCCTTGGCAATGTTGCCGCCGGCCACGTCGGCCACCTTGCCGGTTGCCTTGTTGACCAGCTCGTATCCTAGCGTGGAGGCCACAACCTTCCACTTTTCGGAGTCGCCGCTCATGCCGGTGCTCAGGCAGATGTTGCCCGAGCTGTTAGTGCTCAGGTAGGTGCCGCTGTGGGCCGCAATGATCACGCGCCAACCGCTGCTGTCGGCCTCGCCGACCTTCCACTTTTGGGCATTGGAGTCGTTGAGCGTCCACAGGCGCACGTTGGCACCATTGGCCGTGCTTGCGCCGGCAACGTCCAGACCAAGGACCATGTTGTTAAGCGAAACGATCTGGTACGCGCCGGACGCAACAGAGGCCATGGTGGGAGCCTTAAAGCTCCAGCCCTGCGCAGCCGAGCCGTTGGCGTTCCACAGGCGCACGTTGGCACCGGGCTTCTTTTGTCCGTTGGCAATGTCAACGGCTTTGCCGCTGATAGCGGAACGAAGGACGTAGCCGCCGCCCGCGTTCTTCTCTATAGACCAGGTCTGAGCCTTGTGCCCAGCCTTGGCGGTGTAGATCTGGATGTTGGTGCCATTGGCATAGCCGGAGTTCACAAGGTCGAGCGCCTTTTCGGAGTTGCAGTTAATGAGCTGGTAGAAGCCCGTGGCGCTGTTGTATTTCACGCGCCACCACTGCGCCGGAGAGTTGTTGCGCGACCAGGTCCACACGTTGCCGCCATTTGAGCGCGAGGCGAGGTAAACGTCGAGTAGCAGGTTGGAGTCTAGCTGGCTGACCACCTCGTAGACGCCGTCATCAACGCTGCGCTCCACCTTTGTGAGCTTGAAACGCTGCGCCACCGAGCCGTTTGCCGTCCACGTACGCATCTTTGCACCAGAGACCGCCTTGCCGTTGGGAATGTCGAGCACCAGCGAGGCGCCGTTCTCGCCAGAAAGCTGGCTCACAAGGTAGATCGCGCCGTCACCAGCATCGTACATGCGCCATTGCTGCGCCACGCTGTTGTTGGACTTCCACTGCTGGATGGCCGCACCACGGACGCGCGATGCGCCCTTGACGTCGAGCGCCAAGCTTGAGTTGACGTTGATGATGGTGTAGATGCCCGTGCTCGCATTGCGCGTAATGCGGAAGCGCTGGGCGGGGGTAGAGTTTGCCGTATGCAGCTGAATGGCGCCGCCGTTGGCCGTTGTGCCCGAGGCAACATCGAGCACCTGCGATCCGTTTGCCGCGCTCGAGATGATATAGATGCCGTTGGGGATAACGACCTCGTCGCCAAGGTATGAGACCGTGGCGGGGATATCGGGCTCGGGGTCGGCAGCGGTGGCAGGGTCAGTGGACTCGGTGCCGCTTGAATCTGCGGCACCAGCGGGCTCTTCGGCAAGGTCCTCCGTTGCATCGAGCGTGGTAGCAGGCTCAGACTCGGTTGCCTGTGCGTCTTGTGCCACTTCTGCCTCTGCCAGTGCATCTACCTGCGGATCCGCAAGCTGGTCCTCAACATTGGCGGCAGTTTCCTCAAGCTGCTGTCCCGTTTCTTCGGGAGAGCTCGCGCTTGCATGAGCCCACACCGGACAAAGGGCGCATACCATGCCGAGCGTTGTGGCGGCCAAAATCGTGCGATGCTTGAGTGAGTTGACCTTCATGAGAGTCCTCCTGCGCGATAGCTGCATTTGGTAAGTTTGACATATTCGCAGGTAAATCGCCACTTGCGGCGGTGTGTGAAATCGAGACCGGGAGAGTGGGGTCACATTGCTTAAAGCCGCGGTCAACCTGTGGCGGGGTGCGATGGGGACGTAGGCTCGATGCATGCGGTCAACCTGTGGCGGGGTGTGTCAGCGGGTCGAAGGGCGGCTCTCACATGGGAGGCGTGTCAAGGGGACGTATAATTTGACACACTCGGAAACTCGTTCGTCCTGGTGTCAGCCACTCTCGAAGGTCAATCTATCCGATGGCATGACTGAGTGTGTCAAATTATACGTCCCCTTGACACGCGCCTTCAGGCACGCCTCTCCAGACACGCCCCTCACCGCAGACACCAGTTGTTGCGCAACGGCGGGCGTTCCCTTATCGATACAATCAAAACCAACGTCAGTCCTGCTGTTCTGTCAAATAGCGGCAATCGCCCGCCCACCGTCGTGCCAGAACAACGCACAGCACAAGACCGCCGGGCGTCCATTGTCTAGGAGGAGCCATGATTTGCCCCATATGTGAGAGCCAAGTCCCTGATGAGGCTACCTTTTGCCCGCAGTGTGGCACGCGTCTAGACGATATGCCGGCGGGTGCCACAGTTGCTCAGCCTGCAAGCACCGCAGGTCAGCAGCCATATGCGGGACAGCCAGCTCCCACCCCCTACCAGCAGCCGGCAAGCCAGACTCCGGCTCCGCAGCCGGCAAGCCAGACTCCGGCTCCGCAGCCGGCAAGCCAGACTCCGGCTCCGCAGCCGGCCAAGAAGAACATCCTCGTTCCCATCCTTGCTGGCGTTGTGTCGATGCTCGTAGTGCTCTTAGGCGCTGCTCTCTTCTTCATGCTTCGCTACAAGGGACTTGCCATCAACGAGAGCAACTTCCCCGACGAGGCCCTTCGTACCTGGGTGAGCGCACACGCAGACGAAAATGGCGACGGCTACATTACCGAAGTTGAGGCCCGCAAGGTCATTGTGATTAAGGCGGAGCGCGTGACCGACACCAAGGGTCTGGAGAACTTCACGAACGCCGAGCAGATCTATCTGACCAACTCAGGCTTCACCGCGTTTGACCTAGGCCAAAACGAGTTCCCCAAACTTACAGAGATTGACTTCACTGGCTCCAAGGACCTTGAGGACATCGACCTGTCCAAGGCCCCCAACCTCGAAAAGGGCACCTTCACAGGCACCGATACCAAGAGCGTTGTTGTGTTCGACCCCGACAGGGTAACCTTCATCGACCTTCCCGATGGCGTGGTCATCAGCGGCCCCAACGGCCCCGTCGATGAGCCCGCAGCGGCCACACCCGCAGAACCGGAAAAGCCCGCGACCATCACCTGGCTCATGCCCACCTCGTACCACGGCACCCAGAGCTTCTCTGACACTGTCTACGAGGCCACCTCAACGGCGACCTACGATGACCAGGGACGTCTCACGCACATGGAACACGTCAATTCCAACGAAGTTGGCGATGGCTCCTACACCGAGACCGCAGACTACTCTTACGACGACCAGGGGCGCCTGGTACATGTTGAGGTCAAAAACGGGGACACGTTCTCGTACCAGTGGGACCTCACCTACAGCGACAACTCCTGTCACGCAAGCTGCACGAACAGCAGTGGCAACAGCGACCTCTATATCGACTACACCTACGACGACGAGGGTCGCGTTACGGCGTGCAATTACTACACGCTGAGCTTCAACGGCCTCATTGAGGGCAGCCTTACTGTGAGCTACGACCCCGGTGGCAGGCTCAGCAGCATAACAGGCACCGAGAACTCAGCGCAGATCATGATTGACGCGACCTACCACCACAACGGACATATCTCGCGCATTATCGAGAGCGACGGCACCACCACGACCACATACACCTACGACCAGGATGGCCGTCTCACGGACTGCGAGCGGGAGGGCTACACGCCCGAAAGCGCAAGCTATACCTACGGAGACGGTCCACTGCCCACGGGAATGACCCGCTCTGCCGGCGGAAGCCTTACAAGCACTGGCAACACGGTGCAGGTGAGCGTGCCCTCCCAGAACTACACGTCGGACTACACGATTGAGTACACCGAGATTGAGACGCCGATTGATGTCACGCCGCTCATGGGCATTGGTGCCATCGACTTTACGCACCCCAACCAGTATGGCGACCCGTGGATCCATGCGACCCTGCGCCCGTTTGGAAAGCGCGACATCTTGCTGGCAAATCAGCAATGGCTGGCACGCGAAGAAGCAGGCGCGACCCAGGAGGGAGAGCCGGCCGAGGAGACCCAAAAGTCATCCTACAAGTGCGGACAGATGCCAGATGGCTCGTTTGTGCTGGTAGGAACCGTAAACACGCATCGTGAGACGGTTGGTGGCAACGAGATTGACGTGGTGTCGATGACGCTCGACGAGCCGGTTGACTACTCATTTGAGTACAAGGGCAACGTGTCGCAGGAAACAGCAAACGAGGTCGAACTTGCTTCCAGCGCCAACGATCGCTATGACCAGTGGCGCGCGTACGACGGCAAGCACATCGCTGTTTGCTGCTACGAGTTGACCATGGCCTACCACGACGGCTCACTCCACAACGTTGACTCCTTTGCGAGCGAGGACGTCTATCTGCTTGAGTAACTGCCGGCTTGCATGGTGACCCAAAAAAACGCGGCCCAGGCATCTCGCCATGGGCCGCGTCTTATATGCGGTGAATCTTTGCCAGACACTATGTGCCCAGCCAGTGGCTCCTAGCCACGCTGCTTACATGTTGTATCCAACGTGGTAATAGACCGGAGCGTTATCGTAGGTCACAAGGAAGAAGTTGTGGTTGTAGCCGTGCGACATGTCGTTCTGATGCTGCTGCACGTCGACCACATACGTCGTGCCGTTGATCTTGATCTCGGTCCAGCCGTGCGGCGACCAGCCGTGTCCTGTGAGCACCCTGCCCACCACGGCCTTTGCGTCGTACCCCAGGCCGCGAGCGATCCAGGTGAACAGAGCCGCCTGACCATTGCAGTTGCCCGAACGGGAGGCATAGGTTGCCTTGGCCTGCGCCACCGACCACGTCTCCCAGTTGCCATACATGTAAATCGTGGCGTTGAGGTCATAGGCAAAGCCAGCCACGTAGTTGTAAGCAGCCTTGAGGCCACTCTCGCCCTTCCAGCCCTTGCTCTTAATAAGGTTGAGCACGTAGTTGTTAAGGGCGGTGTCCTTGCTCAGCAGGGTCACGGTCGTGGGCTTAAAGGTCCAGGTCTGAGCCTTGCTGCCGTTGCTGGTCCACTGGCGCACGTTGGCACCGGCTGCACTTGAGCCACCAGCGATGTCGAGCACCAGGCCGGAGTTCACGTTGGTGATGGTGAAGGTGCCGTCCTTCCACGAGAGCTTCCAGCGCTGCGCGTTGCTGCCGTTGCTCGTCCACTGACGCACGTCAGCACCCTTGTCCTTGGAGGCACTTGCCACGTCAAAGGCCATCTTGGAGAGCGCGTTTGTGATGGTGTAGGTGCCGTTTGCGTTGAGCGTCACCCTAAAGGCCTGCGCCATCGTGCCCGAGGCCTTGGCCATCTGGATGGTCTGTCCCTTGGTGTAGAAGTCGCCCTTGACCTCGGCAACGGTGCCTAGCGGACTCTGAATGAGATAGTTGCCTGTGTTGAGCAGCCATGCGCTCTTGAGACGAACGGCCTGGGCCTTGCTGTTGTTGTACTTATGGGTCTGCATCAGCGTGCCCTTGGCAGCCTTGCCGCCCGGCACGTCGATGGAGCTGGTCCCACTGCGCAGCGAGACGCCCTGGTCGGTCCAAACCGGTGTCCAGAGGAACTTGGTGTTGAGCTGCACCAGCTGCGAGCTGCTGTTCTCGCCCAGCCACAGGCCGGTGGCAATGCTGCGGATCTCGTACTGGTCATTGCCGGCGGCCGAGACCATCCACTTTTGGGCCTGGGTGCCGTTGGAGCTGTAGAGCTGAATGCGGGCGCCGGAGACGGTTGAGCCGCCCTTGACGTCAAACACAAGCGAGTCGCTGAGCGCCGAGCCAATGGTCACGCAGCCAGTCTCGATGAGCTCGGTCTTGGAGATGGCCCAGGTCTCGGTAGCGTTGGCGCCTGCGCGGAACACGTCCACGTTGGTGCCCTTGGCGGCCTTGCCGCCCTCGACGTCAAGGACAAGGCCGTTCACCTTGTTGACCAGGCGGTAGCCGCCGTCGCTCTCCTCGATGCGCCATAGCTGGGCGTCGGAGTGGTTGGAGTTGTAGAGCTGCACGTTTGCACCAGGCACCACGCTTGCGCCCTTCACGTCGAGCGCCAGGCCGCTGGCCATGCTCTGCACCGTGTAGAAGCCGTCGCGGTAGGTGAGGTACCACTTTTGCCCCATGGAGCCGTTGTTGCTGTAGAGGCGGACGTTCGCGCCGTTGGCGGTGGAGCCACCAGCCACGTCGAGCATGAAGCTGCCGCTCTTGATAGTGTAGGCACCGTCCTCGAGCACCTGCTCGCTTGCGGGTGCTGCCTGCTCAAGCGAGATGAACCAGAAGCGCTGCGCCACCGAGCCATTGCGAGTCCACAGCCTGAGGCTGGTACCGCTTGCGCTCTTACCGCCCTCGACGTCAATGCACAGCTTGTCGTTAGCAGCCGACACGAGCTCGTAGCCCTTGGTCTCATCGCCCACAAGGATCCAGCGCTGCGCGATCGAGCCGTTGTCCTTCCAGAAGCCCACCTTGGCGCCCTTCTCGGCCTTGCCCAGGTAGACGTCAAGCAGCTTCTTGGTGGTTGGATTCACGATCTTGTAGTAGCCGGTCGCGGGATCGTAAACCAGCTGCAGCTTTTGAGCGTTTGCCTTGGTGGAGTTGTAGATCTGGGCAAACTGATACACCGTGAGGTCGGTGTTGGCGCCCCCGCGCATGTCGATGACCTGGTTGTAGGCCACACCCGACTCAACAGCATAGAGGCCGTCGGCCACAAGACCCTCGGGCGCGGGAGCAATCGTGGTCTCCTCGGCAGGGTCAGCCTCGGTTGCCGCGGGGTCAGCAGACTCGCTGGTGGCAGCCTCGTCGCCCGTGGTCTCCTCGGTATCGGCAGTCGTGCTCTGGGCGTCGTCCTCGGCCGCTGCCGTCTCATCGATGGCATCGGTGTCCGCTGGCGCCTCGTTGGCTGCGACCTCAACGGCCTCCTGCGCGGGGGCATCACCCTCGTCGGCGAGGGCTGCCATGGGATTTGCCTGCAGCAAGCAAAGCAGCGATGCGGCAACGGCCACGCCAGCAAGGCGCAGGCCAAACTGTGTTGAACGATGGGCGCGTTTCACGGTATCTCCGTTCACATCCGGTAATGCTGACACTGGACACATAAACAAAAAGTGCGCGCTGACCACCTCGGCCCGCGCGCACTATCAGGCAAAACTAGTTGCGGAAGACAACGTCAGGCAGGCAAGTGTCTTCCTGCTGGGTCGGTGCGGCCGGCTCTTCGTAGGTAGGCTCACTGTACGAGGGCTCCTCGTAGTAGGTCGGCTCCTCGTAGTAGGTCTCCTCGGGAGCAGCCTGCTCCTCGGCAGCGGCGGCCGCGGCCGCAGCCTCCTCCTCGGCCTTCTTTGCCTCTTCCTCGGCCTTCTTTTTGGCTTCCTCCTCGGCCTTCTTGGCTTCTTCCTCGGCCTTCTTGCGTGCAAGAGCGGCGTCCTTGGTGGAGCCCTCGGTGTCATCGGAGAGGACGTAGTCCACATAGGCCACGTCGTCGGCATAGTTAAAGGTCAGGCTCTTGGCGTTGGCCAGAGGAACCTCGATAAACTCGCGCTCGGTGCCATCCTCAAGCGTGAGACGCACGTCGTAGAGAGCGTTAACGTCCTCGGAGGCGGGCGTAAAGCTCAGGCGATCCTCCTCGCTGGCATCAAACACAACGTCAGTGCCAATGAGGTTCTGACCATAGCTGCCGGTACCCGACTCACGGATGGCAAAGCCAGTGACGTTTGTGCCAAGACCGTTGGTGACCAGCACGCTCTGGGCGTTTTCGGCCTCAATACCAATGACCTCATGATTGTCTGCGGGCTCAGAGGAGCATCCGCCAATGCCAAGACCAAGCGTAACTGCAATACAAGCACCAGCAAACAGCGTGAGGGGCTTATAAGACTTCATTTTTGCTAACTCCCAACAACGATTGAGCTTTCGAGTACTCCTGTTGCTTCGCCCGCTGTCTCAACAATCACGGTTACCGCGACGGCATCCTCAGCGTTGGGCACAAATGCCCTATAACCATACTCTGAATTGACGGAAGCTTTCGTTTTGTCCGCACTCTCTTCAGAATCCTGACCCTCTATTGCCTCTGGAGTCACGTGAAACGCCTCAAATGTGTGCATACTGTTGTCGGCGTAGGTCAGGCGCACATAGTAGCGCGAATCGGGCGTGGCATAGAGCTGGTCAATGTCGCCCTCAAGAACCAGATAGGGCCCATTGACTGAGGTCACAAGGCTGGTACCGGTTGCCCTGGTGGAAGCAACATCGATCCCCTCGCGCTCTGGCGCTGGCATGTAGGGCGGGTTGGACGCAAAGAACTGAATGTGACGCTCCACGCGCTCCACAACAACGTCGTCCACGCCCTTGAGAGCCGCCTCGCCCATGTCATAGGGAACGCGCTTGGTAAAGACGCCGGTCCGGTAGGCGGTGGCAAAGTAGGGCAGCAGGGCATTGCCAAAGGAGTCTCGATACATCATGAGCGTGCCCGTGGTGCCCTCCACCTGACTCTGCGTGATGATGAACGCGTCCTCCACCGAGCTGGTGTCGTTTGCGTACGTAAAGTAGCGCGAACTGTGCCACAGCGGGCCAACTTCCACGGCAGCAGAGTCTGGGTGCAGCATGCCCTCAACGTCGCCAATGTGCTCGTCGTCCATTGTGGGCTCCTCGGACGCGTAGGTCTCGTGCTCGCGACCAATGGCATCCATGAGCGCGTTGTATCCCACGAGGGCGCCCTCGTTGTTCCAATGCGAGTCGCGGGCGTAGTACAGCACCTTGTCCTGCGCCAGCAGTGCGTCTGACATGTTCACATAGTTGATGTCATAGGCTTCCAACAGCGGCTCAATGCGCTCGAGGTTGCTCTGGCCGGCGCCCTTAAGCAGGTAGTAGGGCATGTTTTGCGGATACAGGCTCGCCTTGTTTGGGCAGATGGTAAAGGTGAAGGTCTTGCCCTGACTCTCAACGTACTCTTGCATGAGCGAGAGGTTAACGACGGCATTGAGCAGCTCGTGATCGCTCATCTGGTTGACGCGCTGATAGTCGTCGAGCGTGCCCGTGTAGTAGAGCCAGCCGTTTTTGCCTACTACCACGTTGGTGGTCGAGCTGGTGGCAAAGAGGTGCTCTTTTATGGTGGCGTCGGCGTCCACGAGCTGAGTGCGGAAGGCAAAGCGGTCCTCGAACCACGCGCCCGCCTGCGAGAGGAAGCTCCAGTTGGGAGAGCCGTCAACCGTAAGCTGCGGCCACTCGGCAAGCTCGCGCTTCTCGGCGCCAGCTGCCTGCGAGGCAAGGGGCATGCCCACCACGGGCACCAACAGGGCAAGCGTCGTAGCGCCAACAAAGGTCCAGTTGAGCCACGACGGAACGGAGCGGCCAGAGGCAGCTGGCTTCTGGTCCGCATCGCCCGGATTGGCAGTTTCTTCCTGCAACTCCTCCGCCTCGCTCGCAAGCTCGGTTGCCACGCGCTCCGCGCTCAAGACCTGGTCGGGCGTGTAGGCCACCGTTGCGTCGGGCGAGGCAGGAGCGGCCTCGTCTTCCTGTGCCACCTCGGGCTTTTCGGCGGCATCCGCCTGCGCTGGGACATCCTGCTTAAAGCGGCGGCCGCGCTTGGGAGTCGCGTCCTGGGAGGCTACGTCCTCTTCTTGAGGTAGCTGAGCCACATCCACAGCGTCTACCTGCGCAGATTGGGCCTGCTTAAAGCGACGACCACGCTTTGGCGCCACCTCCGCGACCTCAAGCTGCGGCGCATCCGCGTCGGTCTCAAAGTGCCTGGCGTGCCTGGGCGCCTTGTTTGCATCTGTTGCCATTGCACGCCTCCTTAAAAGCGGAAGTAGATGAAGGGATTGTACGTGCCGCTAGAGAGGCTCACCACGCAGAGCACCAGCAGCACAAGCGAGCCCGCGTACGACAGCCCGCGCACAACGGTCTCGTTTCCGCTGGCCTCAAAGCGGCCCTTGAGCCATGGAACAACCGGCATTGCCAGCACACAGGCGGCAACAAAGGTCGCCGCAAAGAGCGGGGTGAGGCGCTCCATGAGCACCACCATCGATGCCTGGGTGACGTTCCAGCCGCAGAACATCGTGCGCAGCATGAGTCCAGCCTGGGCAAAGTTGTCCGCGCGGAAGATCACGAAGGCAACCGTCACCACAAAGATGGTGTAGATGTGCCCGAGTGCCTTCGGCAGCTTGCGGATGGGCACAAACTCCTCCATCAGCGAGAATGCGCCGTGGATGAGACCCCACACCACAAAGGTCCATGCGGCGCCGTGCCACAGGCCGCAGAGGAAAAAGACGATCGACTTGTTGATGCCCGCACGCAGACGTCCCTTGCGGTTGCCGCCAAGCGGGATGTAGACGTACTCCTTGAACCACGTGGAAAGGCTGATGTGCCAGCGACGCCAGAACTCCTTGATGGACGTGGACACATAGGGATAGTCAAAGTTCTCTTGGAAGCTAAAGCCAAACATGTGGCCAAGGCCAATGGCCATGTCGGAGTAGCCCGAGAAGTCGTAGTAGATCTGCATGAGATAGGCGAGTGCCGCCACCCACGCACCGGGAGCGCTGAGCTCGGCGGCATGGTTAAAGAGGCTGTCGGCCACCTTGCCCATCACGTTAGAGACGAGCACCTTCTTTCCCATACCGCAGCAAAAGCGCCTAAGTCCAAGGGCAATCTCGTCGGACGTGGCGTTGCGGCTGCCAATTTGGGCATCGATGTCGTGGTACTTAACGATGGGGCCAGCCACCAGCTGCGGGAAGAACGAGATGTAGAGCAGCACGTGTGCGTAGTTGCGCTGTGGCTCAACTTGACCGCGGTAGACGTCGATGACATACGAGAGCGCCTGGAAGGTGTAGAACGAGATGCCCAACGGAAGCGCGATCTGCGGCACGGGAATGCTCGCCCCAGCAATTTGGTTGACGGTGGTCACCAGCATGCTCGCGTACTTGAATACGCCGAGGAAGGCAAGGTTGGCCACCACGGCCACAACGAGCCAGAGCTTGCTGGGACGGTCGTCGCGACGAACAAGCAGGCCAAGCACGTAGTTTACGATGGTGCTTGCGAGCAAGAGCGGAATCAGCGACGGCTCGCCGTAGGCATAGAATACGAGACTTGCCACGATGAGCAGGGCGTTTTTCGCCGCCATCACCGGCAGCAGCTGATGGGCCACAAAGACCACCGGCAAGAAGATGCAGAGGAAGGTGAGTGAGCTAAAGACCATATGCAGTCCCTCGTGTGCGTGTAGATACTGGTACGGGACGACCGGACGTTTTCCGTAAAGCACGAGTGTAGCAGTTGAAGAGACCCTCACGCATCGCAAGGGTCTCGCAAGGGCAAACCTTACATGGACGTTTGGATGGTTTCTGCCTCGCTGCGCAGCGCAGCAGTCTCTAAGGCAATCGGAGAGGGCCTCTCGAGGTGCGATGGCAAAGGTCCTAATCCCAGCTACCTGCGTAGTCGGGGGTATACCCCTCAACGTCGCCATACTGCTTGGCAAAGTTCTTCGCATCCCATTCAATAGGCTGTGTCACGTACTCCTCGTAGGTATACCTGTGACCGTCGGGCGCCTCCCTGCCAACTCCACGATAGTGTCCGGGCTCAAAGTTGTCGCGCCAGGCGGCTACCGTCTCTTCGCTCACCGTGAAGTTCTCTGGGTTCTTTACCACCTCATGCTGATAGGCATGACGCATCTCGTGAATCATGGTCTGCGTGATGGCATAACTGTCCGGTCGCGAAAGATAGTCCTCGTTTATGCATACGGTATCCGTTTTGTCGCTATACGAGCCACGCGTGTTTGCACCAAGCGACTTAATGACGATGTGCTCCGGCGTGTGGATTCCATACACCCCAGCAATTGCCGGCACGAGTGCCATCAGGATCTGCTTGCGCT
>CADCHF010000026.1 GCA_902801175.1 uncultured Coriobacteriaceae bacterium
CCCGCTTTGCGGGCTCAGAGGGTCGCTGAGAGCAACCCCGGGGCCGCCCCTTGTTACCGAAGTTGAGGCGACGGAAGGCGTGTGCTGGTTGGGGCTCCTGGAGATACCGAGGCCCGTCCGTTGGGGACACTCACTCGTACGACACTCATGCATGAAGGCCTCCCCTTTTGTGAGGGGAGGCCTTCATAGGTTAGGTGTGGTGCGTTTATGGCTTAGTAGTAGTGCATGCAACGCGTCATGCATGACGAACGCAGACGCGAGAAGTACGCGCAGGGGAAGACGCGTGAGAGCCACATAAGCATTCGCAGCTGTGTCCAGCGAAGGTTCCTACTCATCGCCTGTCATCGCCCTTCCCATAGCACTCTTCACTCCTACTTCAAAAGGAAATGTCCCCACCCGGTTGAATGCGGTGATGAACATACGGATCGCATTTGAGGGTGTGGTACCGATCTGCTCCGTTGCCTCAAAGAAACGTTCCTTCTCGGCGGGCAGAACTTTGGCTACGACTGGAGTCATCTTGTCGGACATGGTGACCGTTTTTCGTTTGTGGTATGACTTGGTATGTTTTTGTTTTACCCAGTTATACATAGTATCACCGAAAGGTCTGAACGCAAGGATTTCTTTGACTGATTTGGCGATTGGAAACAGAGCTCTGACAACCCTGTTGAAAGGGCCTGTCAGAACTCTTAGGTCTTCCTGAGTACACGGATTCTATCGCCCAATAGGCGACTGCTAGACAGAGCTACAACCGCAATACGCGTGACCTCTCGGCGAAACATGAGCGGGATATCATGGGATTCTCGCAGGTACAGACCAAAGGAGACCGCAGATGGTGCTCGACGAGAACACTCCCCTAGCCGAGGTGCAGGCATTCTTTGCAAACGATCTCTTTGCCTCGCAGGCGTGCTCGTGCACCATCACCGAGGCCTCGCACGGTCACGCGGTGACCGAGCTTGAGATTGCCCCCATCCACCGCAACGCCATGGGCGGCGTCATGGGCGGGGCCATCTTCACCTTGGCCGACTACGCGCTCGCCGTTGCCTGCAACATGGGCGAGAACCCAACGGTGTCGGTAAGCAACAGCATCGAGTTTTTGGCCGGTGCGCGAGGCAGCAGGCTCATTGCCACGTGCAACGCAGACAAGAGCGGTCGCAACCTTGGCTTTTACACCGTCGACGTCACCGACGAGCTGGGGACGCACGTGGCGCGCATGACAGCCACCTGCTTTAGGCGAGCCTAGTCAACGCGTCTCGTGCTAGCTCTTGATGGTCTCTCTCACCGTGGGGCGATCGTAGGCAAGGTGCATCTCAATGCCCTTCTCCCCCATTCGCAGCTCGACCCCATCAAGGTCGCGATATGGCTCGCGCCTAGTGTAGGTCTGATACGCAAAGTAATCCTTGTCGTAATGGATGCTCACGCTTACCGGAATCAGGCGCTCAGCCTCTTCGTACTCTTCCTCGTCGATATAGGCATCGCCAAACGCGCGGTCGACGGAGTTCCATAGCTCGCCCCAAGCTGTTTCGATAGGCTTCCTGAAGCGAATGAGCCAGAGCTCCATCTGGGCCTCGTAGTTCTTGATAGAGCTCGTGAGATAGCTCACGCCGCCGATTATTACACCGTGAGCGCCAATGATCTTCAACCACACCTGCAGCGGCTCAGGCTCCTCGTTGATATAGGTATAGATGCGCTTGTCTTGCAGGGCCTCACGACCTCCCTGCGCATCCTCAAAGGCTCGCAACGCATCGAGAAACTCGCCCAGCAACATCAGTCTCCCCCTTACGCAAATGGCGCCGCCCGAGCGATGCCGGACAGCGCCATTACCTTGCAAGTTACGCCCAACAATTAGGATGCGATATCGTCCCAGTGCAGGAGCTTGAAGCCAGCACCAGAGATTGCCTCCTCGGCAGCGGCACGATCCTCATACTCGATGTTGACCTTGGTCGAGCCCAGGGCCTCGAGCAGCTCGGCCAACGCGCCAGGACGGTCGGGCACCTCAACGGCTAGGACCTTGGTCTTGGTGGCGCGGAAGCCAGCCTCGTCGAGTACGTCCACCGCATGAAAGACGTTGTCGCAGATGATGCGCACGATTCCGTAGTCAGAGGTCTCAGCAATGGTCAGGGCGCTCATGTTGACGCCTGCGTCGGCAAGCGTGCGGCAGAGGTCTGCCAGGCGTCCCTCGGAGTTCTCGAGGAACACAGTCAGCTGCATAATCATTACTTATCGTCTCCCCTCAGATCGATGACGCGCTTGGCCTTGCCCTCGCTGCGAGCGATGGTCTTGGGTTCCACCAGCTTAACGCGAATGCCAACCGACAGAGCAGTCTTCATCGCCGACTGGATGTCGCGCTGCAGCTTCTCGATGGCGCTGATCTGGTCGAAGTCGAAGTCGGGATTGACCTCGGCCTTGAGCGTGACGACGTCGAGGTGGTTCTTGCGGGTAAGCTCGATCTGGTACCAGCTGGCCACCTGCGGGAAGGTCTTCATGACGTCCTCGATCTGCGACGGGAAGACGTTGACGCCGCGGATGATGAGCATGTCGTCGGTGCGGCCGTGCAGGCGGTCGATGCGGCGATGGGTGCGGCCGCAGGCGCACTCGCCCGGGATGATGCGAGTGATGTCGCGGGTACGGTAGCGAATGACCGGGGTGGCCTCGCGGTCGATGGTGGTGAGCACCAGCTCGCCCCACTCGCCGTCGGGCAGGACCTCGCCGGTCTCGGGGTTGATGATCTCGGCGTAGAAGTGATCCTCGGCCAGATGCAGGCCGTTCTGCTCCATGCACTCGATGGCCACGCCCGGGCCCATGGTCTCGGTGAGGCCGTAGACGTCGAGCACCTTGTAGCCAAGCTTCTGCTCGAGCTCGGCGCGGAAGTTGTCGGAGAAGGCCTCGGCGCCGTGGATGCCAGCGCGCAGGTGGAAGTCCTTCTTGGGGTCAAGACCCATGGCAATGGCCGTGTCGGCGATGTACATGGCGTAGCTGGGCGTGCAGCACAGGATGGTGGAGCCCATCTCGCGCAGGACGCGAATCTGACGCTCGGTGTTGCCGGCGCTCATGGGGATGGTCATGCAGCCGGCCTTGATGCCGCCGTAATGGGCGCCCAGGCCGCCAGTGAACAGGCCGTAGCCGTAGCACACATGGCAGACATCCTGGGGGCCACCGTCGGCGTACCAGACGCCACGGGCAAAGCAGTCGCCCCAGATGTCGAGGTCATGCTCGGTGTAGCCGCCAACCGTGGCAACGCCGGTCGTGCCGGAGGACATGTGAATCTCGCGCACGTCTTCCTTGGGAACCGCAAAGAAGCCAAAGGGGTAGTTGTCGCGCAGGTCCTGCTTGGTCGTGAACGGAGCCTTCTTGATGTCGTCGAGCGTCTCTACTGCATAGGGATCAAAGCCCGCCTCGTCAAAGAGCTTGTGGTAAAACTCCACGTTCTCGTAGCACTTGATCACGGTCTTCTTGATGCCCTCGAGCTGGATGGCCTCCAGCTGGTCGTGAGGCATCGTCAGGATGTCCTGCGGTTGCTTCATGAGGTTGCCTTTCTTGCCAATTGCGGGGACACGCATGCCCCCACTTGCACGGTAGTGTGCGCAGACCATAGTAGTGCCGTTTTGTTTCATGCAGTTGACAGGGGTATAACGCCTTATGACCTTTGTAAACTCTCACAAAACTGAGTCAATTGCTGACTCCCACAGCATATGGGAGAACAGCGTAGCCCAAAGCGGCCTCTTCTACTACAAGCTATATAAGCGCGCACGTTATCCCCAGAGAACCCAAACTTGCGGTAAGGTTGAGTGTTGTAGTGCAACCGGGCAGCCACGGCACAGGTGGCTACGCTCAAGCCAACAGGCTTGACGCATGGGCCGCCCGCAGCGGCGCGCAAACGCCCGGCACACTCGAGCAACACCTGTCCACAGCATCAATGGCCGCGCCCGCCGCGAGCACTCGCAGACTGGAGCATCGCATGAAGTGGTTCTGGCAAAAGGAACGTGCCCCCAAGCAGGAGCCCACAATTCCCAGCGGGGCCATCCGTCGCAAGCTGCGCTACACAGGCAAGGTGCAGGCTGTGGGATTTCGCTTTTCGGCACAAAACTGGGCACGCGAGCGCGGGCTCACCGGATGGGTCTCAAACCTTGTGAGCGGCGACGTGATGCTCGAGGTCCAGGGAACGCCCGAGCAGGTGCAGGGCTTCATCGACGACGTTGCCGCAGAGTCGGCCCGCGAGAAGGCCTTCATCCATGCCACGCTCGTCCAAAACGATGCGGTGGAGCCCGTCCCCGAGGCAAAGTTCGTCATCCGCAACGTCAACTTCTAGGTCACGTCAACGCAAGCGCAACACCAGCTGTGAGTGCCAGGACCCGCGCCTCACAACGAGAAAGGCCACCGCATGCAGATCAGGATCCTTCTTTCGCTCGCCGTCCTGCCGGCAATACTTCTTGCCAAGAGCGTTCTCTCGTATGACCGCATCGAGAAGGAGCCAACAGGCCTTTTGATAAAGATGTTTGCCTTTGGCATGCTCTCCTGCGCACCGTCGGCATTGCTCGAGATGCTGGGCGAGACCCTCATCATGCGCCTCGTTACCAACACCACCCTCATCACGGTTCTCATATACCTGCTGCTTGTGCCCGGCGTCGAGGAGGGCATGAAGTACCTGGCCCTCAGGCGTGTGCACAATAACCCCAACTTTAACTACACCTTTGACGGCATCGTCTACGGCGTTATGGTGGCCCTGGGATTTGCGACGCTCGAGAACATCCTCTACGTGCTCGACAGCATGAGCATCGAGCTGGCCGTGATGCGCGGGGTGCTCTCGGTTCCCCTGCACACTACGTGCGGCGTTTATATGGGCTACTACTTTGGCGTGGCGCGCGGGCAGGAGGCACGTGGCGAGCAGGCGCAGGCACAGCGGGCATATAGGCTGGCTATGCTCGTTCCCTGCGTGATCCACGGCCTGTACGACTACAGCCTCTCGCTCGAAAGCGTCCCCGTTCTTGTGGCGTGCCTTGCGCTCACCGTGGTGATCTTCCTTTTGGCCGCGCGCCAGGTACGGATTGCCTCGGCAAACGACAGGCCCATTGCCCCCAACTTTTGGAACGTGCCGACCTTCCCCCTTCAGCAGCCGGGCACGAAAAGGCCGGGCCAGGGGACTCCTCCCCCGCCCTTCAACCTGCGCTAACGCTGTTTGGCCGGCAAGGCCACCTAGTGTTGGCGGCGCCACTCCTCGCAGCGCTGCCTTGCGCGGTATGCGGCACCAAGCAGCTTTGCGCTCCCCCTGTGCCTGCAGAGCACGATGTTGGGCTTGGGCATCTGCGACATCTGCAGGTCGGCCATCATGGAGCGCATGGAGATGTGCAGTGCCTCAAGCAGCGCCGGCTGCACGCTGATGCCACCACCTATGGCAATCACGTCGGGGTCAACGATGCACTGCAGGTTAAAGATCCACGTACAAAGGTCCTTGGCGTACTCGTGCAGGCCCCTGAGAGCCGCGTCGTCGCCCGCGTTTACCCACTCAAAGATCTGGACGCCGTCGATCGTCTCGTCGTCGGGCATGCCCTTTGCCGCTAGCACCTGTCTGCGCAGGCCCTGCCAGCTGCAGAGCCCTGCCATGGCATCGCGCGAGCGCGAGCCGTCCACAATGGGGGTATGCCGCACAAACGAGAACTCGCCGGCAAAGTCATGAGCGCCACGGAGCACGTGACCGTCAACGACGATGCCCCCGCCAATGCCCGAGCCAATGACGATCACTGCGCCAACGCGGCTCCCCTTGAGGGCGCCCGCGGCATACTCTCCCAGCGCGCAGGCCTTGCCGTCGTTCTCCACGCTCACGGGCAGCCCACAGGCAAGCGAGAGCTCCGCCGCCAGCGGCACACCGTCCAGATACTTAAGGCGTCCGCCGCCAATGACCGTGCCCTGCGAGTCGTCCTCGTGCACCGTTCCGGGAACGCTCACGCACAAGCCCTTGACATCACTGGCCCTTGGCTCGACCAACGCCGCCATGGCACGCACGAGCTCGGCGGCCGTGACATAGTTACCATCAACCTCGCCGTAATCCAAGAGCTCCATCTGCTCTGTCACCACGCCCCATTTGAGGCTTGATGCACCTACATCAATAGAGAAGTAGTCTGATGCCATGGCTGTCCCTTCGTTTGAGCTGCGTTTTGTGCATGGCAATGACTTCTTTAGCCCATTTGTTGTATGCATACAAGCCCTACCTGCTATTTCTCGGCATAAGCGCAGGTATTTGCACTAGGCGGCATGCATGCAAACAAGCACATACCTGCATGCGCCAAAATACGACGCTCCTGGTCCCTGTCGGTGGTCTGCCACAAGTCTTAAGAGTGCGTAACGATTCTCGAAACTGTCTTTTTCTACTCGACCCGTTATATGACGTCTTGTGTCAATCTATCCAAGACCCTGCAGAGGGACGCAAGACATCTGGCTCCGTGACGCCGGAGGCAGATACCGCAAGGGAGAGAAAGATGAGCAACATTACGCGTCGTAACGCACTCGGGCTTTTTGGCAGCATGGCCGCACTTGGTCTTGCCGCTTGTGGCGGCAACTCAGAATCGGATACCGCCGACGATTCTGCCAGCAAGACCTATCGCATTGGCATTCTTCAGCTCACGCAGCACGAGGCTCTTGACGCCAGCCACGACGGCTTTGTGGATGGCCTGGACGAGTCGGGCATCTCTTACGAGATCACCAGCGACCTCAACGCCTCGGGCGACCAGTCGGCCTGCCAGACGGCAGCACAGACGCTTGCCAATGACGGCAATGACCTTATCCTTGCCATTGCCACCCCCGCCGTTGAGGCCTGTGCCGGAGCGACCGAAGAGATTCCCATTGTGGGAACCGCGGTCACCGACTTTGCTGAGTCTGGCCTGGTAGACTCCAACGACGCCCCTGGCGGAAACATCACCGGCTCGTCTGACCTCACGCCTGTTGCCGAGCAGTTTGAGCTGCTCGCCAAGCTCTTCCCCGAGGCAAAGACCGTGGGCATCCTCTACGCCTCCTCCGAGTCAAACTCCGAGATCCAGGCCCAGATGGCACGCGACGCTGCCGCTGGTCTTGGCCTTACGACGCAGGACTTTACCGTCTCCAGCACCAACGACATCCAGTCGGTCGTCGAGTCCGCCGTGGGCAAGATCGACGTGCTGTACTGCCCCACCGACAACACCATTGCCTCTGGCATGGCGACCGTCGCACAGATCTGCAACGACAACCAGCTGCCCACGGTCTGCGGCGAGGAGAACATGGTCACCAACGGCGGCCTCGTCTCGTACTCCATCGACTACTACGAGCTGGGCAAGCGCGCAGCCACCATGGCCGTGGAGATTCTTGCCAACGGCGCGGACCCCGCCTCGATGCCCATCGAGCACCTTGCCGCCGAGGAGTGCACCCTCGTCAAAAACGACGAGACCGCTGCGACCCTTGGCGTTGACCTGAGCGTCCTTGACGAGTAGCTCACGGCTCTTAAGGCCGCTCCGGTGCAACACGCAGACCGGCAGGCGGCATCATCACCACAAGCAAGCGCTTTTCAGGCGCGATGCGTCCGCTGTGCGGCCGTGTCGCGCCTGGCGAGTAAAGAACTAAGAAGGAGGCCCTCATGCTCTTGGCATTTCAGGGCGCAGTTGCCCAAGGGGTACTTTGGGGAATCATGGTCTTGGGCGTGTACATCACGTTCAGGCTGCTCGACATTGCCGATCTGACCGTTGACGGCAGCTTTGCCCTGGGCGGCTGCACTTGTGCCGTGCTCATAGTGGAGCACGGAGTGAACCCCTGGCTGGGGCTTTTGGCGGGACTCTGTGTGGGCGTTCTCGCCGGGGGCGTCACGGGGCTGCTCCACACGGTCTTTGACATACCTGCCATTCTTGCGGGCATCCTCACTCAGATTGGACTCTGGTCCATCAACCTGCGCATCATGGGCAAGGCCAACATTCCCCTGCTCAAGAACCCCAACATCTTTTCGGATCTTGGCAAGGCCTCTGGTCTTACGCAAAACATCGCCACCATCGTCATTGGCAGCCTGGTGGCCGCCGCACTCGTTGCGCTGCTGTACTGGTTCTTTGGCACCGAGATTGGCAGTGCCCTTCGTGCCACCGGCAACAACGAGGACATGGTGCGTGCCCTTGGCGTGGACATCCGCATGACCAAGCTCCTTGCCCTCATGGTGTCAAACGGCCTGGTTGGGCTCTCGGGAGCCCTTGTGTGCCAGAGCCAGAAGTATGCAGACGTTGGCATGGGCACCGGCGCCATCATTGTTGGCCTTGCCGCCATCGTCATAGGCGAGGTGCTGGGAAGGACCCTGCCCGGAAAGCTCCGCTCGTTCTCGAGCAGGCTGATTGCGGCCGTGGTGGGATCCATCGTGTACTTCTTGATTCGCGCCATCGTGCTGCAGCTGGGCCTTGACCCCAACGACATGAAGCTGCTGTCGGCCATCATTGTTGCCCTGGCGCTCTCCGTGCCGGTCGTCTGGAGCCGCTACCAGCTCAAACGCGCCTACAGTAAGGGAGGTGTGGCATAGATGCTCACGCTCACGGGAGTCCGCAAGACCTTTAACCCTGGCACCGTCAACGAGAAGGTCGCCCTGGCGGGCATTGACCTGCACCTTGAACGAGGCGACTTTGTGACCGTCATTGGCGGCAACGGTGCGGGCAAGTCCACGATGCTCAACTCCATTGCCGGCGTCTTCCCCATTGACTCCGGAACCATTTTGCTTGGCGGCAACGACATCTCGCGCCTGCCCGAGCATGCCCGCGCACGCTACTTGGGCCGCGTGTTCCAGGACCCCATGCGTGGCACGGCCGCCGACATGCAGATTGACGAGAACCTTGCCTTCGCCGCACGGCGCGGCAAGAGCCGCACCCTGCGCTGGGGCATCTCCAAGGCCGAGCGCGAGGAGTATACCGAGGAGCTCGCAAAGCTGGGGCTTGGGCTTGAGACGCGCCTCTCCGACAAGGTGGGCCTGCTCTCGGGTGGCCAGCGCCAGGCGCTCACGCTGCTCATGGCCACGCTTCAGCGCCCTGACCTGCTCCTTTTGGACGAGCACACGGCAGCCCTTGACCCCAAGACGGCCGCAAAGGTCCTTGAGCTCACCGAGCAGATCGTGGGTGAGGAGAACCTCACCACCCTTATGGTGACGCACAACATGCACGATGCGATACGTCTGGGCAACCGCCTGATCATGATGTCCGACGGCAAGATCATCTACGACGTGCGGGGCGAGGAGAAGTCCCGCCTGCATCGCGCTGACCTCATGGCCAAGTTTGAGGAGGCCGCGGGCGAGGAGCTTGCCAACGACCGCATGCTTCTGGGATAGGCTGGCGCGGCACGGGCGCCTTTGCCCGCTGTACCAGACCTTGTCAGAACAACTTAGAGCCTAATGGGATGCGCCGGGCACCACCCGGCGCATCCCTATGACGCCTTAAAGTTGTAGATGGGCTTGAGCACTTCGATCACGTCGACCGACTCCGAGATGGGACCCATGATGTCCTCGGCGCGCTTGTAGGCGCCGGGCGCCTCGTCCAGGGTCTCGGCCTTTACGGACGTGGTGTAGATGCCCTGCATCTGCTCGCGGTACTCCTCGAGCGACAGCTGGTCCTTTGCCGCGGTGCGCGAGAGGACTCGGCCTGCCCCGTGGGGAGCGGAGAAGTTCCACTCGGGGTTTCCACGGCCGCGCGCCAGCACCGAACCATCACGCATGTTGAGCGGTATCAGCACCAGCTCGCCCTTGTGCGCCGCGATGGCGCCCTTGCGCAGGATCATCTCGTCCACGTCGAGGTAGTTGTGGATGGTATGGAACGCCTCGCCCGGCTCTATGCCCAGCATGGAGCAGATCTCGCGGGCCATGACCTCGCGGTTGATCCGTGCAAAGTGCTGGCATACCGCCACGTCGTGCACGTAGTCGTCCATGTAGGACCCGTAGAGCCAGCAGAGCTCGTCCGGGACCTCGCTCTTGCGAGCCTCCCACTTGAGGGTCTTGAGAGCCGCCTGAATCTCCTTTCGGCGCCCCTCGGCCTTGTACTGGGCAATCAGCGCATCACGCTTGGCAAAGTAGGTCTCCTTGCCCGCATGAAGGTCGATCGCAAGGTGCTGGTAGTAGCGTGCCACCTGCGTGCCAAGGTTGCGGGAGCCCGAGTGGATGACAAGATACTGCATGCCGTCCTGCGCGACATCCACCTCTATGAAGTGGTTGCCCCCGCCGAGCGTCCCCAGGCTCCGCTCAAGTCGACGGGTTTCGCGGAGCTCGCGATAGCAACGCAGCTGCATGAGGTCGAAGCGCTCCTTGCGACCGGACCACACGTCCATCCCCGAGGGGACCGCATGGCAGGCTTCGTCCACGCGCGGCAGGTCAAGCGGCTCGCGACCAAGCTGCACGGCATACATGCCGCAACCAATGTCCACCCCCACGAGGTTGGGCACGATCTTGTCGGTGACGGTCATGGTGGTTCCGATGGTGCATCCCTTGCCCGCGTGGGCGTCGGGCATGATGGCAATGCGCTGGCCCGCTGCAAATGGCTGGTTGCACATCGTCCGAATCTGCTCGATTGCCCCAGGCTCAATGACCTTTGCGTAGCACTGCGCGGTGACGTAGGTTCCCTGTATCTCAAACATGCGATCCTCCCCTCGCTGTCTGTGACCTCTGTTGGGACCAGTATGGCAGAGGGGAAGGCTGCCGCACGGCGTGACCAAGGCGCAATCACCTCAAGATTCTGAGGTGATTGTTTAGCTCAGAGAGACATGTCATTGTCAGCGGCGCATGGCCGCGCTGCGGCTATGACGCCAGCTCGTCGAGAAAGACCTGGCCGTATCGCTCGAGCTTGACCTCGCCCACGCCTGGAACCTCCAGCAGCTCCTCTTGGGTCCTTGGGCGCCTGCGCACCATTGCCCGCAGGGTGCGGTCTGAAAAGACCACGTACGGCGGCACGTGCGCCTCGTCGGCCAAGGTCTTTCGCAGCACCCGCAGGCGCTGGAAGAGTTCCTCGTCCGCGCCGTCGTGCACCCAGACATCGTCATCATCGGCAAAGCCTCGCCTCACCGGCTTACGCAGCTTCTCCACCGCCTTTGACGCACGCTCCACCCGCAGATAGGTTGCTGGCGTCTCGTCGAGGCACACGGAGCAGCCGCCACAGCCATCCACGCCGACCTCCAGCCGCTGGCCAAAGTAGCGGAGCACCCTTGCCCTCAGGCAGCTCGTGCTCATGGCGTAGCCAATCATCTCGCCCAGGAGCCGCTCGCGATGCTTGCGCAGCAAGTTCTGCTCGTCCCACGACATGTCTGGCGCAAACTCGGTGTTGTCGATGAAAAAGTGGCAGGTGCGGATGTCGCCCCGGCTCCACAGCAGATAGCACTCTGAGACCTCGCCATCCCTGCCCGCGCGGCCGGCCTCTTGGTAGTACTCCTCGAGGGTCTGGGGCATCCCACAGTTGATCACATAGCGCACGTTGCTCTTGTCGATTCCCATGCCAAAGGCGTTGGTGGCGACCATCACCTGCACGTCGTCGTTGACAAAGGCGCTCTGGGCCTTGGTGCGGTCGGCGTCGGACATTCCCGCATGGTAGGCAGCCACGCGAACGCCCTCGTCGCGAAGCATCTCGGCGATGTCGTCCACCTTCTTGCGCGTGGTGGCATAGACGATTCCTACGTCGTTGGGGTGCCTGAGCACGTAGTTCTTTGTCCAGAGCTCGCGCTTTTTGGGCGTGAGCTCATAGGAGTGCAGCAAGAGATTGGGCCGGTCAAAGCCACTGATCTCGACCACGGGGTCTTGCAGGCCCAACAGGTTGCGAACGTCCTGCTGCACTCGGCCTGTTGCGGTTGCCGTGAGCGCCACGACCGGCGGCCGCACGGGCAGCGAGCTCACAAAGCCAGCAATCTCCTGGTATGCGGGCCTAAAGTCCTTGCCCCACTGGCTCACACAGTGTGCCTCGTCCACGGCTATCAGGGGCACGTTGGCCTTGGCGGCAAAGTCCCTAAAGTCTGGGTCTGCCAGGCGCTCTGGCGCCACGTACATGAGGTCGTACCAGCCGGCGAGGGCACGACGCAGCACCTCTGGCCTCACATGCGGCTTGAGCGTGGAGTTGTAGAACGACCCGCGGATGCCCGCCTGCTTGAGCGCGTGCACCTGGTCGGCCATGAGCGATATGAGTGGCGACACCACAAGGGTGAGCCCACCCAGAACAGACGCGGGCACCTGGTAGCACACCGACTTTCCGGCACCCGTGGGCATGACCGCCATGGCGTCGCGGCCATCGAGCACCGCCTGGATGATGCGCTCCTGCCCCGCGCGAAAGTTTTGGTAGCCAAAGTGCTCCGCAAGCGAGGCACGTGCGTCCTCTATGGTTGGCCTCTCGTTTGTTGCCTCGCCCATGCGGCTACCTCCTCACTCGCGTGATATCCTAAAGTGCTCCGACTTTGGGACCAAAAAGTCTTGACCCACGACTCTACACCAAGCAAGGACCTTTCATCCATGACCAATCGCACCAAGCACGTAGCGGCCGCAGCAATTGCCTGCCTCATCTGGAGCGGCTCGCTCATTGCCAGCAAGCTCAGCTACGACACGCTCCAGCCCATGTCGCTCGGCCTCGTGCGCTTTGCGCTTGCGGCGATCGCTTTCCTTGCCATTTGGTACATGAGTCCCAATCGTGAGATGCCGAGCGCCAAGGACATGGCAAAGATCGCGCTCACGGGATTTTTGGGCATCACCCTATACTACGCTGCCGAGAACGTTGGTGTGTCCATGCTCCCGGCTTCGACCTCATCACTCATCGTGGGGTCGTTTCCCGCGATGGCGCTTGTTTTGGAGTGCCTGATAGACAGGGTGCGGCCTCGTCCGCTCAAGACGCTTGGAGTCATCCTTGCCTTTGCTGGTGTGGCCGTGCTTGCCCTCACCGAGGGAGGTGGCGGCAGCGGCAACGTGCTGGTGGGCAGCTTTATCCTCATGTTTGGCGGACTCTGCTGGGCGCTCTACAACTTTGCCATGCGACTAGTAATGGGCCGTTACTCCACGCTCACGATTACCTGCTGGCAGACGCTTTTTGGGGCGTTGGGCTTTGTGCCGTTTGCGCTGGCGGAGGGCCTGCCGACCAGCCTGCCCTCTGTGGCTGCATGGGTGTCGCTTCTCTATCTGGTGCTAGGCTGCACGGTTGCGGGCTTTACGCTGTACAACTGGGGCCTTAAGGAGCTTGAGCCGTCGACGGCAACCTCGCTCTCTAACCTGATTCCCGTGTTTGGGCTGGTGCTGTCGGCGCTCATTCTGGGCGAGCACATTAGCGCCCAGCAGCTTTTGGGCGGAGCCATCGTGGTGGTGGGCATCATGCTCTCAACCCGCGAAAGTGCATAACACGCTCGAGGAACTCTGGTTGGTGCCGCTCTTAACATGCGAAATTCTTCGTTCTTGTACCGTGCAGCAAAACACGCTGCACGGTACAAGAACGAAGAATTTCGCATGTGAGGCGGATTCGACTGTGGGTCGCTTTAGTCGGCGGCGGCGAGTTCGTCGTCAAGCTCTTGGAACTCCTCGGGAATGACCGACTGGTCGTAGCCAAACGACTCCGCCACTGCTTCGGCCTGGTCCCAGCGCAGCTGAGCTGTCTTGTGGTCGCCCATGTTGTCGTAAGCGTCACCCACGCGGTCGAGCGCATAGCTCACGTAGCTGGCAAGCGAGTCACCAAGGCCAGAGAGCAGCATCATCGTGACCAACGAGTCCGGTGAAAGATTCATGGCCGTCTGCGGATCGAGGTCGAGCAGGGCTGCCACGGCGTCCTCCACCTCGGTGACCGACTCGCTGTTGCCCTCGAGCACGGCGCGCCTGAGCGCAGCCATAACAACCTGGACAAACTGGGCAATGATCTCGAGCAGATAGTCACGATGCAGCATCGACATTCCTCCAGAACGCATTCATGGCCGTGCGGCACCCCACGGCCCAAATAGGCAGTTATGGGCACCATCATGCCACAAAAGGCAAAGTATCGCGTTACTTTTGGACAGGCGGAACCAGCCCAAGATGCTCGAAGGCAAGAGGGGTGGCCTGACGCCCCTGAGGCGTGCGGATGATGAGCCCCTGCTGCAGCAGATAGGGCTCGTACACATCCTCGAGCGTGGAGGGGTCCTCACCCACTGCCGAGGCAATCGTGGTAAGGCCAACGGGGCGCCCACGGAACGTGCGGGCCAGCGCATCCAAGATCTTGACGTCCATCCAGTCGAGGCCCATCTCGTCTATCTCAAAGAACGAGAGCGCCTCGGCCGCAACCTCCCAGGTAATGCTGCCCTCAGCCTTGACCTGTGCGTAGTCGCGCACGCGCTTGAGCAGGCGGTTTGCAAGACGTGGAGTGCCACGCGAGCGGGATGCAATCTCGGCTGCACCCTGCGAGTCAATCGTGACCCCAAGGATGGCGGCAGAGCGCTCAACGATGCGCGAGAGCTCGTTGGTGCTGTAGTAGTCAAGGCGATACGAGATGCCAAAGCGATCGCGAAGCGGACCGGTGAGCAGGCCAGTGCGCGTCGTTGCGCCAACGAGCGTGAAGCGAGGGATGTCGAGCCTGATGGAACGGGCAGCGGGACCCTTGCCAATGACGATGTCGAGGAAGAAGTCCTCCATCGCGGGATAGAGCACCTCCTCAACCTGATGGTTAAGGCGGTGAATCTCGTCCACAAAGAGGATGTCGCCCTCGCTCAGGTTGGTAAGGATGGCTGCGAGGTCACCCGTGCGCTCGATGGCAGGGCCAGATGTGGTGTGGAGGTTGGCGCCCATCTCGTTGGCGACGACACCGGCCAGCGTGGTCTTGCCCAGACCGGGAGGGCCCGAAAAGATCACATGATCGAGTGGCTCGTTGCGGTCGCGAGCGGCCTGAATGAGCACGCGCAGGTTCTCACGAACGCGCTCCTGGCCACAGTAGTCGTCGAGCGTCTTGGGCCGAAGGGTGCGATCGACCTCAAGGTCATCGCTCGTGAGCTCGCCCGTCACGCTGCGCTGCCCCATGCGCTGGGGCGAGATGCCCGCACCGCCGCGCGAGCCGGGGCTGTCTTTGAACAGGTCCTCCTCAGATGCCTCCCACATCACGCACCACCTCCAAGGCGCCTCAGGGCATAGGCCAATGCCTTCTCAATGGTAACCGCACCGGCCTCCTCGTGACCCTCAAGGGCAAGCTCGGCCTCCTGTGGCGAGAAGCCCATGGAGAGCAGCGCGTCGGTTGCCTCGGATGCAACGGATGCGGCAGGCGTGGCAACGGCCGCCTGCAATGACGGCTGTTCTGCGCCAACAAGGCTTCTGAGCTGCGCGTCCTTTGCAAAGACACCCTCAAGCTCAACCAGCAGGCGCTGACCCTTGCGCTTGCCGACACCAGGGACCTGTGCCATGCGGTTGATGTCGGCAGTGGCAACGACGGTTGCCAGCTGGGCCGGCGAAAAGGTCGAGAGCACCGAGAGGGCAAGCTTGGGACCCACGCCCGAGATGGCAACCAGCTTGTCGAAGAGGGCGCGCTCCTCGCGCGTGGCAAAGCCATAGAGATCCATGGCGTCCTCGCGCACAATGAGGCGCGTGAGCACCGTGACTCCCGCCGAGCCGACCTGAGGCAGAGCTGCCGCCGTAGACGACGAGACCCCAAGCTCATAGCCAACGCCGCCCACGTCGAGCACGACATGGGTCGGCAGCGCCTCAATGAGGGTTCCGGTTAGCTGGACAATCACGAGGCAGCCCTCCTGTTCTGTTCTTCACGCATGCGAGCGACGTTAGCAGCAGTGGCGGCAGCGGTCACCTCGCGGGCTTCTTCGAGCTCGAGCTGACGCTGTGCGCGCTCCGCCTCGGCAATCTGTGCCGCGGCGCCACGGCGCGAGAGCTCCTTGGTGCGGTTGAGGTTGGCATGGCAGACAGCAGCTGCCAGCGCGTCGGCCGCGTGGTCGGGATGCGGGTCGTGGTCGAGCGCCAAAACGTTGCGCACCATGTATATGACCTGGTGCTTGTCTGCTGCGCCAGTGCCCACGACCGCCTGCTTGATTTGCATGGGCGTGTACTCGCCGACCTCGAGGCCCGCCTGTGCGCAAGCCACGATGGCCGCGCCGCGCGCGTGGGCCGTGGCAAGTGCCGAGCGAGTGTTGTCGCCAAAGAAGATCTTCTCAATGGCAAGCTGCGTGGGATGGTAGGTCTCGATGGCACGCGATATCTCGGAGAAAATCTTGCCTAGACGCTGGTCAATAGGCTCAGAGGCCTTGGTGGTCACACAGCCATAGGCGCGAGCCCTGCAAAGAGCCCCACGCGTCTCGACGATGCCCCACCCAGTGTGAGCCAGACCAGGGTCGATGCCCAAGATGATCACGCAGCCCCGCCTCCCTTCGCACGGACAGCCTTACACGAACGTTCGTTCTATACTATCACAGCCGATGCGTTAGTTTTCGGAGAAAGGGCTCATCCATCCGGGGAGCTTTCCGCCCTCCTTAAAGTCCTCACTTGAGAGCCCCTCGATGGCCGCAGGGTTGAGGGGCACAAGGTCCTGAGAGTTAAAGCCACTTTGCTCGGCAAGGTCGCGCAGCATGGAGAGCGTGGCGTCTATGTCGTGTTTGGGCATGGACTCAGGCGCCTTCTCGTAGTGCACCCTGTCCTCCCCCGCGGGCTCAATGTCAACCGAGTCCGCAGCGGCGCCGCCATAGAGCTCAACCGGGCCGTTCGGCCTGTCGAGGTGCTGGTCGTTCCAGCCGACACCCAGCGGGAAGCGGGCGTCATCGAGGGTGCGAGTGCTCATGGCTAGCACGGGAGGCAGCGCTCGACGATAGAGCTCGCCCGAGCGCTCGGCAGCAAGCACCGCACGCACCAACTCGGAATCGCGGCCATGCTCGCCCACCTGATCCGCCAGAGCGTGGTCGTACTCAATGTAGTCAAGCAGGACCTCGTCCACCGCCGTGACCTCTTGCTCGGACGCAAGCTGGCGCAGCGAGCCGTCGGGCATGGCAAGCGCGAGCGCATCGGCCTCGCCAAGCTCAACGCGCCGGAACAGCGGCGAGATGGTGTTGCGAACGTGCGCCATGTCGAGCACGTCGGAGCGATAGATGTCGCCCAGGGGGCAGAGCAGTGCCGGTCCTGCCACGCAGTCTGCGGCCGCAATGGCAAGCGCGGTCTTGTCGTAGGGGGCGAGCACCATCGAGCCGGTCTCTCGAGCAAGCGCGGCAAGCTCCAGCTGGTCGGACTCCCTCTTGCTCACACCGGGAATCGCGCCGGTGGCGCTCGTGCAGTCCACCCGCAGGCGGTGCGCAAACTCCCGACACGCAGCAGCGCCAGCTCCAGCAGAGGCCCCTGCCAGCACATGAACGTGCAGCGGTCCCAGGGCATCGACCGCAAGCGCCGCCAGCACCAATGCGTTCAGCGAGCCGTCGAGGCAAAGGGCCACATCGGTAAAGCCGTTCTTGGTGGCAAAGTCGTGGATGCCCAGCGAGGTTGCCTGCCACAGGTGGAACGGCGCATCAAACACCTCTGGGAACAGCGCATCGGGCACCAGCGCCTCGGCCGAGCCCACAAGGTCTGCCACCAGCAGCGCCTCCTCAAAGGCGGGAGCGCACGCAACGAGCTTGCCCGTGGGGTCCACCACAAAGCTCGAGCCGGTAAAGACCTCCTCGCCGTAGCAGCCAACGGAGGCGACGCCCACCAGCCAGGCCCCCATGTCCTGAGCATCGTCCACAAAGCGAGCGTTCACCAGGTTGGCGCCCATCGTGCTTTGTAGGTCGTCCATGGCAAAGGGATAGCCCGAGAGGTAGAGCGTTGCGTCCGCGTCGTTGTCGTAGTCGTCGAGAACGTCCAGGTCGCTCTGCGAGAGGGCAAGCGCAAAGCGCAGGCCGCCAAAGGCAAACTCGGGAACCTCGGCCTCCCGCCCCAGCGCCTTGGCGCTCGAATCAAACTGAGAGGCCATACGCAGCGGACGGACCTCGCCCTTCTCTACCAGCAGCACCTCAAAGAAGCCGTCTGGCCCACTTGCTTCCATGGGCACAGGCACAATGGCCGGGCAGGCAAGCTGCTCGGCCAAGGTCGCAACGGCGTCGGCGGCGTCACGCAAGAACGACAGACGGTCGGAATACGGAAGCGCCTCTACGCCCGCAAGGGCCGCGAGCGGAAAGACGAGAAGCTCGACTCCCTGCTCAGCGGCCCGTTGCGACTGGGCAACCATGCGGTCAACGGTCTCTGAGAACGCGCCCGCACGGGTGTTTATCTGGGCAATGCCAATGCGCACGGCTTAGATGTCAGCCTTGAAGAGGCCGTGGAGGTTGCAGTACTCGTAAACGGTCACGTCGTCGGCACCGTCGCAGGCAAACTCGGCCACAGGCTCCTCGCCGGGCTTGAGCTTCTTAATCTCGACGCGATCGGGAGTGGCGAGCGCGACAAACTGGATGTAGTGGGCGTCCAGCATGGGATGGGCGACCTCGCCGACCTTGGCGATGATCTTGCCGCCCTCGCGAGTGACGGCCGGGACGTGCTTCTCGCGAGCGCCATCAGAGGAGCCGGCAACCAGCTCGGTGCAGGGCTCGCCGCAGCACTGCGGGGTGCAGGGGCCCTCGAGAACCTTTACAAACAGGTTGGCGCACTTGTTGCACTTGTAAAACTTGACGTCGGCCATGTTGGCTCCTTTCGTCTATCCCTCTCCTGACGTGAATACGCTCCATCTATTGTAAGTGATTCAGCGCCAAACATTTTGTGGAACCTAGCTCGTCATTGCCGCGTACCAAGTGGGCAGCAGCCCACAAGGTCGGCATATACTTCTGTTGAGAATCCTCGCAACCACAGGAGAGACCATGGCATGCAAACACGCCCCGTCAACCGTGCCCGTAACCGAGGGCTACATAAGCTTTGGCGAGTTTAAGACCTATTGGCGCGCGGCCGGAGACCTTGGCTCCGCTAAGCCTCCCCTACTCTTGCTGCACGGCGGTCCCGGCTCCACGCACAACTACATGGAGCTGCTCGACCCGCTGGCCGAGCGCACCGGGCGCGCCATCATAAGCTACGACCAGCTGGGGTGCGGCAACTCCTACCTCGACGGCCGGCCGGAGCTTTGGAAGGCCCAGACCTGGGTCGACGAGCTGGACAACCTCCGCCACGAGCTTGAACTTGAGCGGCTTCACCTGCTTGGCCAGTCGTGGGGCGGGATGCTTGCCATCACCTACCTTGCCGACCGCACGCAGCAGGGCGTCTGCTCGGTGGTCCTCTCCTCCACCCTCTCGAGCTCGCAGCTTTGGGGCAGCGAGCAGCATCGTATGGCGCGCCAGCTCCCCACAGACGAGTGGGCGGCCCTGCAGGAGGCGGAGCGGACCGGCCTCTTTGAGGGCGAGGCCTACACCAAGGCCGTCAACCACTACATGGAGCTACACTGCGCGGACCTCAGTTACGGGCCCGAGGCGCCCGAGTGCCTGCAGCGCAAGAAGCGCTCGGGGCAGGAGGCCTACGTGACCGCCTGGGGGCCAAACGAGCTGACCCCGCTGGGGACCCTCGCCAACTGGGACTACACCGAAAGGCTCTGCGAGCTGGAGCTACCAGCGCTCGTCATTAGCGGGACCGACGACCTCTGCACCCCGTTGCTCGCAAAGACCATGTTTGACCGCCTCCCCAACGCACGCTGGGAGCTCATGGCTGGGTGCCGCCACATGTGCTTTGCCGACGACACCGAGCGCTACTGCGACCTTTTGGCCGGGTGGCTTGCCGAGCACGATAACTGCTAGCCAGGTATTTGCCCAGCTCACCAAGGGAGGAGCGACGATGGCGATCACACACGACGAGGCCGTAGAGCTTGCAGGGTTGCTCTCCGACGACCTGCGCTGCGACAACGCGCGCCAGCGCCTGCTTTGCGTGCTGCAGCTCGTGCAGGACCTGACCGACTCCGAGCATGTGCTCTCGAACGCAGACATACGTGCCATTCTGGCCGCACGCTTTGGAGATGACGTCGCCCCGTCGGAGAACACCATCGCCGCAGACCTGCGCGCCATAGCCTCGGCGGGAATTGGCGACCTCGCCCTGCATACCACGCCTTCGGGCGTGTGGGCCGAGCACCTACGCCTCACTCCCGCCAAGGTGCGCCTGATGCTCAACAGCGTGCAGGCATCGCGATTCCTCACCGTTGAGCAGAGCGCCGAGCTGCAAGAGGACCTGTTTGCGCTGGTCAGCCGCCACCAAGAGGACGACCTCGCCGGTCAGGTGTATGTCGACCAGCGCGTGCGCAAGAGCTACCAGCAGGTCTTTGACGTGGTGGACGCGGCCGAGCGCGCCATTCACCTTGGGAGGAAGCTCGAGTTTTGCTACACCTTCTCAAACTTTGCCGGAAAGTCTCGGACCCTCCCCGGAGACAACGGGAGCGACCTTAGGGTCGAGACGCCCATTGCGGTGTACTTCTCGGAGAACAACTACTACGTGGAGACCTACACCACAACGCCGTGGCGGCATGGCCTCAACCTCACGCTCAGCCGTGCCGACCGCATGGTTGACGTGCGGGTGAGCAACGAGCCGGCCGACAGCGGACGCGTGGTGTATGACCTCAGGCGCAGCATAAAGCGGCGCATGGAAGAGAACTTTGACATGGTGGGCGGCCCAAAGCGCCACCTCTTTTTGCGCGTGCGGTCGGACGCGACAAACGTGCTCTACGACCGCTTTGGCTTTGGGTTCAAGTTTGCCCAGTTTGAGGGGAAGCTGGGCGAGCCAAGCACGACGGCCCTCACGCTCATCACCGTGCCCCAGAGCCTAACCTTCTTCCGCTGGCTCTCGTCGGTTGGCGCAAGCATTGTGATCGTTGATCCGCCGTCCGAGATGGTGATTGCCAGCAGCCCGTGGAAGCGCGTGCTGAAGGATGTGCCACACAGCCAGCTTGTGGAGGACTATCGCGAGACGGTCGCGGGCTTCTTGGCCTTCCTCGACCGCTCGCGCTCTGCCTACGAGAGCTGATGGACGCTCTGACCAGCGCAGCCGTGCGGACACAAAGGGATCTAACCACACGAGATAGGCCGCACGACCAGTTGCTCTCGGGGGCGTATAGACTCATGCCCCGTTCAACCACCTCAGAATCTTGAGGTGATTTGCCCATCATGCTACTGCATTCCACACGACAATGGCATAGAGTATTACTCGTCACGCGCACCTTGAAAGTTGAATCGAGTCCGTCGAATCTCGGTGCATAAAGGGCTTGCAACCCACTCCGAGGCAGGACGTATGGAACGGACGCCGTATGGGGATACCCATACGCTCGAGCCGCGCGGCATACTCGCGAGAGGTGCCAACGAGGGAGAAACTCCCAAGTCCAAGTCCTGGCGCGCGCAGAGGCGCTTCGATGGTGCGGAACTCCTGGCAGCGCTCAATAGACGCCCCGGTGGGGAACAACCTTGAATCTAGGCGGGTCGCGCCGCACGACAGAAAGCAAGGAATGCAAATGGCGTTGTTCGTCTTGATGCGGCGAAAGCCGCTATAACGGGAGAAGCCGGCAAGAGTAGCCATATGACGGTGTCGACAAGAGTCGACAGGTTCGCGCAATGGACTTTCTGAAGCTTGGTGAAATCTGAGGGCAAACAATCCCTCGTAGGACCATGAAAGGGATGCATGTGGTGTGCTCCTTGGGCAAGAAGCTAAGGGTCGCTCCCAAACGCTCAGACTTGTCTACCTACTGACCGAATGCGAAGAAGCCGATGGCGGCGTAGGGCGAAGGCTCACGACGGACTCGATTCAGCTCTCAGGAAGCGCTAGAATGGGGCACGAGACTGTCTCGTGCCCCATTTTGCTTTGCTGCTGCCAACGACTGGAACAGTCTGCCTTTGGCGTTTTGCCAGCTTTGAGCCGTGATATCTGGTTGTGCTCGCGCGGCGGCCTTGCAGCTTTTTGTCCGCAAACGGCAGTTGGCCCAACACGCTGATAAGTAGGGTCTCTTCGCGCTACCATGGAGGGCGAGGGGACGGAGCGCGCATGGACAACAAGCCATTTCGATCGATAGAGCAGCAGGTGAGGCTCCTGCAGAGGCGTGGCATTGCAACAAACGAGGCCACGCCGACCATCCTTTTGCGCGAGGGCTACTACGCCGTGGTCAACGGCTATGGCAAGCCCTTCATCGATGCCGCAAAGACCGCGGCCGCACACGACGACCGCTTTTGCGAGGGAACCACCTTTGATGCCATCTACCAGCTCTTCCTCTTTGACCGCGACCTGAGAGCTCTCACCTTCCGCTCAATCATGAGCGTGGAGGGGACCCTGCGCTCAGTGCTCTCGCACACCTTTTGCGAACATCACCGCGCTGACGAGGCCTACCTCGACAAGAGCTGCTACACCAAGGCGCGCGGGTACCTGCGCGGCGAGGACCGGTATTCGGGCGATCTGGAATGGCTCGTCAACACGCTGCGGCACCACGCCAACGGGCACCTGCAGCCGAACCCCTTTGAGGACTCCCCCGAGGGCGAGGGCACCGAAAACGCACGTGTGAGCTGGTACAGGGAAAACTACAACGCGGTGCCCCTTTGGGTCCTTTTCTCTGACCTCACCTTTGGCAACCTGCGCTACTTCTTTGCGCTCATGCGGCGCGACGAGCAAAAGCAGGTATGCGAGCGGCTGGCTGAGGTCTGCGGGGTGACCTCGGATGGCGACCCGCTCTCCCCCGCCGAGCTGCTGCGTAACCTTGAGACCCTGAGCGACCTGCGCAACGACTGCGCCCACGTGGAGCGCATCTTTGACGCAGGCTTTGGCGAGGACGAGCTTTGCTACCAGGAGGTGCGGGAGGTCCTGGCGCTCTTTTTGGCCGACGATGACGAGAGGGAGCTGCAGGAGGGCATAGACGTGCTGGTCAAAAATGCCCAGGAGCGGCAGCCTACCCTCACTCCCATCCTCGCTGCAAATGGGTTCTAGGGGACCAAGCGCTATCTGCTGCCGACTCTAGGCATGCCGAAAGACCGAATGGACCGTACGTGCCTGAATCTCTTCGGTCGTAACGAGCACGGACTCCTGCTTGAAGAACGTGCACAGGTCACTGGCAATCTGGTCCACGACATCCTGCTCAACGCCTATGAAGGCAAGAACGATGGAGGTCTCTTCGGCGTATTCGCCATCGTCATGGACATAGCCGCCATGAACCACATCAAATGAGAACGGCACCCCGTATTGAACGCAGATCTTCTTGAGCAACGAGACATAGCGGTCGGTCTCGTGCTCTTGCTTGCGCGTGTTTGCATCGTTGAGACCGACATAGATCTGAGTTCCCACAAGCTTTACCGGTGCGATATCGGTCGCATCCCCAACCGCACGCTGAGCTTCAACGATATTCTTCGTAACTTGATTAATTGAGGTGAGTGCCATACTGCCAACCCATGCCGCCACTAGATTGAAAAGATGCGTCGAACCGTCGACTCTCACACGCTACCACACTCGGGGCAAACGCTGTACGACCAACACGTGACCCAATCTCCCGAGCTGTATGAACTTGTCCTGTTGAGGCAGATGCACGCATGTATAGCGGATCGACTGTCTAGACCTTGTAAGCGGACAGAGTTGCCCTACACAAGTGACGGAGGACCTTGCGACGCCAAAGCCCTCCGTCACTGCTATCAATTGGTTTCTACCTGGGCAGCCTGTCGAAGAGCCCCTTGCTGAAGGCCATCTCGCCGCCGAAGACGTAGCCGCACTCGATCTGAGAGGCATGGTCGGTCGCGAAGGAGAGGTTGGCCTGGGCCTTGTCGTCGCAGAGGAGCAGGACGGAGCCGTTCCTGCCGCAGAGGGCCGCGCCGGCAAGGGCGTCCGGGAAGTTCTGCGACGTGGCGAAGGCCATGTTCGCGACCGTGAGGCCGTTCTCCAGGGCGAAGTCGGCGATGGCGCGGCTCGTGGCGGGGCCGTTCGCGCCAGACAGTCTGTCGGCCAGCTCGACGCCGGCCTTCTTGAGCTGGCTCTCGACGTTTGCCGTCACGGCCAGCTTGCCGCCCACGATGTAGGCTCGCCTGATGCCGCAGTCCTTGAGGGCGGCGATGACGTCGGCGTTGAGGCTCTTCCCGTTGTCCGCGAGCAGGATTGGCCACCTCTTTGCGTACGACAGCGGCGCCACGGACAGCGCGTCCTTGAAGCTCTTGTTGGTGGCTATGATGGCGGTGCCGTCCCAGCGGCCCTTGCCCGCGAGAGCGAGCTCGGCCGAGGTGGAGGCCGACGTCTTCCCGGCGACGCGGACGGGCTCGACCCCGGTCGCCTTCTGGATGGAGGAGAGGACGCCGTCGGACACCGCGAAGGTGCCTCCGGCCACGTAGACCTTGCTCGGCTTCAGCGCCTTGAGCTGGGCCTCCGCCTGCCTGGAGAGCGACTTGCCCGCCGTCAGCACCACGGGGCCACCGTCGAGGCCGGCCAGGCCCGCCGCCGCCAGCGCGTCCTTGAAGCCCTCGCCGGTGGCCACCACCACGGTGCCTCCGGTCTGGCCGGACCACCCCTCGGAGACGATCTCGGCCATCGTGTCGTAGCGGCCGCTGCCGGCGAGGCGCTTCCACTCGGGGCCAGACCCCTGGCTGAGGTAGGTGTCGAAAACGCCGGACCGGTTGGCGCAGATCTCTTCCTTCGAGTACCAGGTCCCGTCGGCGACGGACCACCAGCCCCGCGCCGCGGTGGCGTCCGGGAACATGTCCGCGCCCTTGATCTGGTAGTTTCCGCCGACTGTGATGCTCTCGAGAGACTCGCAGCCAAAGAACATGTACATGTAGGAGGTCGCGGCAGACGTGTCCCAGCCGGAGAGGTCGAGCGACTCGAGGGAGGAGCAGCCATTAAACAAATTAGATATCCACTCGGCTGACGAGGTGTTCCAGCCCGAGAGATCAAGCGATTGGAGGGAGGAGCAGCCCTTGAACATGCTTTGCATGTCCAAAACGGACGAGGTGTCCCAATCGGAGAGGTCGAGCGACTTGATAGAGGAGCAGCCTTCGAAAATGCTTCCCATACCTACCACGGACGAGGTGTCCCAGCCAGAGAGGTCGAGCGACTTGAGGGAGGAGCAGCCCTTGAACATGTCAAACATGTTTCCCGCAGACGAGGTATCCCAGCCAGAGAGGTCGAGCGACTTAAGGGAGTAGCAGCCATTGAACAGATTACCTAGGTACACAGCCGACGAGGTGTCCCAGTTGGATACGTTCAGGTTGGCTAACGAGAAGCATTCATAGAACATGGCGCTCATATCCGTCACGGACGAAGTGTCCCACCCAGAGAGGTCCAATGAGGTAAGCGTGTCGCAGCAGCTGAACATACTCCTCATGTTCGTCACCGACGAAGTGTCCCAGCCGGAGACATCAAGGGAAGCAAGGTCGTAGCAGACATTGAACATGGATTCCATGGTCGTCACCGACGAGGTGTCCCAGCCGGAGAGGTCGAGCGAGGCAAGCTTCCCGCAGCCAGAAAAGACACTATACATGTCCGTCACCGACGAGGTGTCCCAGCCGGAGAGGTCGAGAGTCTCGAGAGATCGACAGGAGCGAAACATGCTCCACATGTTCGTCACGCTTGACGTATCCCAGTCTGAGATATCAAGGGTCTTCAACTCGTAGCACTCTTGGAACAAGCTCTCCATGTTTGTCACGCGAGAGGTATCCCAGCCTGAAAGGTCAAGAGAGGTGAGAGGGCGGCAGTTTCTGAACATGCTGCTTATGTCGGTAACGGACGATGTGTCCCAGCCGGTTGTGTCGATGGACGTCAGATCGTTGAAGTAGAACATGTAGCTCATGTCCGTCACGGACGACACGTCCCAAGCGGAGAGATCGATGGATGTTAGAGAGCACTCTGAGAACATGTTATTCATGTTGGTTACAGACGAAGTGTCCAATGTAGAGACGTCGACCGATTCCAAACTGCTTAGACCGCGAAAACAGTAACTCAGGTTCTCGCCGCCCACCACCTTGCCGTCAGTGACGACTTTCTTTAACTCGACGGGACCTTTACCCCACTGGTACTTGGTCCATGGCCAAAACTCATCAGAGCTCTCGTCGTTGCTCGCGAGGGTGCCCGCTCCAATCGTGAGGGTTCCGTCGGAGTCGACGGTCCATGGGCAGGTACCGCAGGTGCCCGAGTCGACGATTTCCGCGGCTGAGGCCCTGGCCGGCAGGATCGCCAGCGAGAGCAGAGCAGCCACGAGGGCCATCGCGGCCATGATCCCGCGGAGCGGTCCCACGATCCTTCTACCAGTGCTTCCCATGCTTCCTCCTAACGTCCGTGCGCGCACGTGGCGCGCTCTCCACACCTGGCCTCACGACTCGGTCCGAGAGCCGTCTGACACATCGCCACTGAAGGCCGCCCAGAACGCCTACACTTGCCTACAGCTGATGTCTTCCATGGGTGAGCCTTTGCGAACAGAGCGGCCGTTCCATCGTCAATCGTTGGGAATCGAGGCTCAACGCCTTGTACAAAAGTGGGTTTCTGCAAAACAAAAGTGGCGGGCCCCCTCCCGTGAGCGGCGCTTGCCTACGCAGGGAAGAGGTCCACCGATGCCAGGTATTGCGGTGCTCCGCCCGGTAAGGAGCCGACGGCCATGGCGCAAACGAAAGAGAGCGCGGCAGAGAGGGCTGCCTCCCCGACGCGCTCGCTAATTCTGACTTTCCCTGCCTCTACCTGGGCAGGCTGTCGAAGAGACCCTTGCTGAAGGCGTACTCGCCGCCAAAGACGTAGCCGCACTCGATCTGAGAGGCGTGGTCGGTGGCGAAGGAGAGGTTGCCCTTCGCCTTGTCGTCGCAGAGCAGCAGCACGGAATTGTTCCTGCCGCAGAGGGCGGCGCCGGCGAGCGCGTCCGGGAAGTTCTGCGAGGTGGCGAAGGCCATGTTGGCCACGGTGAGGCCGTTCCCCAGGGCGAAGTCGGCGATGGCGCGGCTCGTGGCGGGGCCGTTCGCTCCGGACAGGCGGTCGGCCAGCTCGACGCCGGCGGCCTTCAGCTGCCGCTCGACGTTTTCGGTCACCGCCAGCTTCCCGCCCACGATGTAGGCGCGCCTGATTCCGCAGTCCTTCAGCGCCTTGACGACGTCGGCGTTGAGGGACTTACCGTTGTCGGCGAGGAGGATCGGCCACCGCTTCGCGTAGGAAATCGGCGCCACGGAGAGGGCGTCCTTGAAGCTCTTGTTGGTGGCGATGATGGCGGTGCCGTCCCAGCGGCCCTTCCCCGCGAGCGCGAGCTCGGCCGAGGTCGACGCGGACGTCTGGCCAAAGACGCGGGTGGGCGTGACACCGGTGACCCTCTGGATGGCGGAGAGGACCCCGTCGGACACCGCGAAGGTGCCGCCGGCCACGTAGATCTTGGACGGTTTCAGGGCCTTGAGCTGCGCCTCCGCCTGCTTGGAGAGCGACTTGCCCGCCGTGAGCACCACGGGGCCGCCGTCGAGGCCGGCCAGGCCCGCGGCCGCCAGCGCGTCCTTGAAACCCTCGCCGGTGGCGACGACCACGGTGCCGCCCGTCTGGCCGCTCCACCCCTCGGAGACGATTGCTGCCATCGTGTCGTAGCGGCCGTTACCCGCGAGGCGCTTCCACTCGGGGCCAGACCCCTGGTTGAGGTAGGTGTCGGCGACCCCAGAGCGGTTGGCGCAGACGTCGTCCTTAGAGTACCAGGTCTCGTCGGCGACAGACCACCAACCCCGCGCAGCGGTGGCGTCTGGGAACATGGCCGCCCCCTTGATCTGGTACTTTTCGCCAACCGCGATGCTCTCGAGAGACTCGCACCCAGAGAACATGTACATGTAAGAGGTCACAGAAGAGGTGTCCCAGCCAGAAAGGTCGAGCGACCCTAGAGAGGAGCAGTCTCCAAACATGTACATCGTGTCACACACAGACGAGGTGTCCCAGCCGGAGAGGTCGAGCGACCCGAGGGAGGAGCAGCCATCGAACATGGCAGCCATAATAATCACGGACGATGTGTCCATGTCGGAGAGGTCGAGAGACTCGAGGGATGTGCAGCCACCGAACATATACTCCATTATTATCACGGAAGAGGTGTCCCAGCCGGAGAGGTCGAGCGACCCGAGGGAGAAACAGCCTGCAAACATATACTCCATGCTCGCCACGGACGAGGTGTCCCAGCCGGAGAGGTCTAGGGACTTGATGGAGATGCAGCTGTCGAACATATGCGCCATATCCGTCACGGACGAGGTGTCCCAGCCGGAGAGGTCGAGGGGGGCAAGATCGCAGCAAACATAGAACATGAATTGCATGTCTGTCACCGATGAGGTGTCCCAGCCCGAAACATCAAGCGATGCGAGCGAGGAGCAGTCTGCAAACATGTAACTCATGTCCGTCACCGACGAAGTGTCCCAGCCGGAGAGGTCGAGCGACTCGAGCGAGGAACAGCCAGAGAACATGCGACCCATGTCCGTCACCGACGAAGTGTCCCAGCCAGAAAGGTCGAGCGACTCAAGCGAAGAGCAGCCTGCAAACATCTTATACATGACCGTTACCGACGATGTGTCCCAGCTGGAGAGATCGAGCGACTTGAGCGAGGAGCAGCCGTTGAACATACCCTCCATGCTCTGAAACGTCGAAGTATCCCAGCTAGAAAGATCAATGGAGGATAGCTTCGGACATGAGTAGAACATATATTTTGCCAGCGTTACCGATGAGGTATCCCAGCCGGAGAGGTCGAGCGATTCGAGTGAGGAGCAGTCTCCAAACATGGACCACATGTTACTCACCGACGAGGTGTCCCAGCCGGAGAGGTCTGCGGACTCAAGCGAGTACAGATCGCTAAAGCAGTCCTCAAGGCTTTCTCCACACACAACCGTGCCGTTGGTGACAACCTTCTTTATCTCGACAGAGGGAGACTCCACTCTGTACGTGGCCCATGGCCAGTCGCCGGAGCCAAATTCGCCTGGGCCTATCGTAAGGGTGCCATCAGAGTCGACGGACCATTGGCAGGTGCCATAGGTGCCCGAGTCGATGATCTCCGCGGCCGAGGCGCTGGCTGGCAGGATCGCCAGCGAGAGCAGCGCGACGACGAGGGCCATCACAGCCATGATCCCGCGGAGCGGTCCCGCAGCCCTTGTTGCAGTGCTTCTCATGCTTCCTCCTAACGTGCGTGCGCGCACATTTTCGCGCTCTCCGTACCTGACTTCCCACCTAGCCTGAGAGCTGTTGGGCGGGTCACCTCGGACCGCCCAGAGCGCAGCGCAACCTCGTCCTGCGCCTCAGTTCCGTCATCGGCTGTCGCTCATCATTGACCGATGAGCAACGAGGCTCAACGCCCTTTGCAGAAGTGGGTTTTTGCTCAACAAAAGTGGAGGGTCCCCTCCTGTGAGCGGCGTTCTTTTTTCAGATGGAATGAGACCCAACAGTGCTCGCAGTCGTGATGAGGCCGCTCAAGACAGGTCTATGGACACGGCGAAGACAACACGAGAATGCGGCGGAGAGGACCACCTCTCCGCCGCATTCTTTGTTTTACACTCCCCTGTTCCTACCTGGGAAGGCTTTCCATTAGCTTGTCGCTGAAGGCGAGGTTCCCGCCGAAGACGTAGCCGGTCTGTATGCCAGAGGCATGGTCGGTCGCGAAGGAGAGGTTGCCGGGGGCCTTGTCGTCGCAGAGGAGCAGGACGGAGCCGTTCCTGCCGCAGAGGGCGGCACCGGCGAGCGCGTCCGGGAAGTTCTGGCTGGTGGCGAAGGCCATGTTGGCAACGGTGAGGCCGTTATCCAGGGCGAAGTCTGCGATCATCCTGCTGGTCTCGACGCCGTTGGCGCCGGCGAGGCGGCCTGCGAGCTCGACGCCGTTGCTCTTCAGCTGGCTCACCACATTCTTCGTCACCGCGAGCTCGCCGCCCACGACGTAGGCGCGCCTGATGCCGCAGCCCTTGAGGGCGGCGATGACGTCCTTGTTGAGGCTCTTGCCGTTGTCCGCGAGCAGGATCGGCCAGTGCTTTGCGTAGGCAATCGGCGCCACGGACAGCGCGTCCTTGAAGCTCTTGTTCGTGGCGATGATCGCCGTGCCGTCCCAGCGCCCTTTCCCGGCGAGCGCGAGCTCGGCCGAGGTGGAGGCCGACGTCTTCCCGGCGACGCGGACGGGCTTGACCCCGGTCGCCTCCTGGATGGAGGAGAGGACGCCGTCGGACACCGCGAAGGCGCCGCCGGCCACGTAGACCTTGCTCGGCTTGAGGGCCTTGAGCTGCGACTCCGCCTGCCTGGAGAGCGACTTGCCGGCCGTCAGCACCACGGGGCCGCCGTCGAGGCCCGCCAGGCCCGCCGCCGCCAGCGCGTCCTTGAAGCCCTCGCCGGTGGCGACGACCACGGTGCCACCGGTCTGGCCGGGCCACCCCTCGGAGACGATCTCGGCCATCGTGTCGTAGCGGCCGCTGCCGGCGAGGCGCCTCCACTCGGGAGCCACCCTCACGAAGCGAGCCTCGAGCTCGCGGTCGGCCTCAGGGGCGAATCGCCACTCGGCCTCCACGCTCACGAGCTCGTCGCCCTCGTACCATCCTAGGAACTCGCAGCCCGCGTCTGGTGTCGCTGCCACGCGGCAGAAGGTCCCCTCAACGTAGCGGCCGCCGCCCTCGACGGTGCCGCCCTCTGTTGCGTCAGTCGCTACTAGGTGCTCGCGCACCGCGTCGCCGGAGAGATCGAGGTCCGGCTCGACGGCGTCGCCGCCATCCCCCTCAAGCGTGTAGGTGCCCTCGCCGCCCTCGGGTGCCGCGGCCACGCCGCCAACGAGCCCGTCGCCCGCCTCCACGGGCACAGACTCCCAAGATACGACGCGCTGCGTCTCCCCCGCCTCTGCGTCGTACTCGGCTACCGTGTAGGTCACCTCTCCGCCCGCCGTAGCCGTAAGCTCAACGCGGTAGTCTGTCCCCACGGGCAGCAGGACGACCTTCTGTCCGTCCCCGTCCACGAAGGCATCCACCTCACTCCCCTCGTCGGGGACGTCGCCCACGATGCTTCCCACAACTCCACCCTCGGAGTCGTATACCGTCACGTCGACGGGACAGTTGACGTACACCTGAAGATATTTGTACTCGGTCTCGAAGCTGCTCAGGCTGCCTAGCGAGTCGACCCAGCTCAGGCAGAGCTCAGGGTAGTGGGCCTTTAGGAATGCGTGGAAATAATCCGACAGCTCTTCGCCCACCTTTGCCCTAAGAGCCTTGAAGACAAGGCTGTCCTGAGGTTGAAGACCCAAGGAAGCTTCGTTAATGACTTTAATCAATTCGCCACAGATCGAAGGCTTGTCACCCTCAAATAGAGAACCGAAAGAAGCACCACCTCCGAGGTAGGTACCTATCAGCTTGCTGAAGCCAGCTTCCAGCTTGGTCGCATAGGCCTCCCTGCTGATGCCTGACAGGGCGCCCACCAGAGCCTCAACTGCACCCTCTTGCCCAGCGGCCTCGTCATATACCTCATCCGAGAAGGAGACGTCGTTGTTTCCGTATTCGCAGAGGTCTTTGTATGCCTCAATCATCCTCGCCTTGGGGCCACCCTTGTACCCCTTGGTGATCGCCTTCGATGGTATGTAGTAGGTCTTGCCGTAGCGGGCGAAGCCCCAGTTGCTCGTAGGGGCCACCTTTGGCACGAGGTCAATCGGGTTCGCAACGTTCGTGATGCAGTCATACTTTGAGTCGCTCGCGTTGCCCCGGTCCAACTCGGCACCCTTCGGGCACTCGAAGCAGAAGGCCCTCACGTCATGCCCCGTGATGCCGTAGGCGTTCGGCTCACTGACCAGCCGCCCGGCAAGCAGGTTCGCCGTGGCCGCGCCTCTGCTGTACCCGCAGATCCAGACCTTGAAGTTATCCTTGTCGTGGACATCATCCCAGTTATCCTCGAGGAATCGCTGCAGACCCGTCTTCACCTTGCTCGCAGCAAGGGAGAAACCGGCGTGGTCACCATCCTCTCCTACGATGAAGTTGCCACCCCACTCCCTCTCGTAGCCTCCGCCCCGCACGGCTACAAGAACTATGGTCCTCTCGGAGGCATCCGGAAGCTTCACGTTCCTCATCCCGATCGCGTAACCGATTGAGTCGTATGTAGGCTCGGGATACCAGACCGACTCCTCGGTGTAACTGAAGCCCAACGTTCTCATAAGGGCCTTCGCGTACCCGGCGCGGTCTCCCCCGCTCGCACCATAGGCTGCCCAAGCCACACGCATCGATGCCTTCATCAACGAGTAGTTGTCCGCTATGGACGAACTGAAAAGCCACCTATCGTCGTAATCGATTGTGTAGTCGAGATAGCCCTTGTTGCTAACGTAATCACTGGGGAGACGGATAGGGGCTTTCTCGACGGGGACGGAGTCTCGCAAATTGAAATCCACATCCCAATGAGCGTAAAGCGTACAATTCCAACGTAGAGAGTCATCTTCAAGAACCTGGCTACCACCCGTCATCTCATCAAACCAGCCTAGGAAAATGTGTCCTTCACGAGTGGGTTCAGGAAGCTTTCCAATTGAGTCGCCGCCATTTCGAGTAACAGTCGTCGTCAATGAACCGTCAATTGTCCCACCGTTCGCGTCCAGTATTATCTCAACCATGCCATCGGAAAGTGGCGCCCAGTTAAGGCGCTCGCTATCGGCGTATTTTTTGTAATACCGCTCGGCGCTCGAGTCTGAGTAAGACACCAACGTTAGTGGGGTCTCGTTCTCCCCACAATTTGTCTTGAATACATTCTCATAGCCCATTGCGGTTGCTTTTGGTATTGCCACCTCCATAAGGGTTCGCGGCGTTTCCTTGGAGTAGTTAGCAAATGCTCCTTCACAAATGTATGTCACGTCTTCGGGTACGGTGAACTCTGTCCTCATGGAGCCCATGGGGAAGCGAACCAGCTCGTAGCCATCGTAGACCGGACCATATCCGTTATCTGCTATGTAGTGCTCTGCGTAGAGAACGCCATCACGCAAGGAATACTTAGGATTCCCTTCGGCGACGCTAATGGAAGTGAGGTTGAATTGAAGCGCGCCGCCAGCGGATTTACAGCTTCGGCCAATAGTAAGTGCATCAACGGCCGCAACATTGTTCAAGGCACCCCAAGACAATGAGAAAACGTCGTTTGGAACCACAAGATCGATTGGTTCTTCTGAGGCGGCAACGAGAGCGATGACCTTGGTCACCTCGTCATTATCTGAATGGGCCGTCTCATTAATAAGGCAATCGCCGTCAACGTACCATGTGGTAACACCAGTCCCCACTTTAAAGCTCTTAAGCGATGGGCAGTTCTCGAAGAACGATCCCGAGTAGGAAGCGTTGCCATCGAGAATAAGGGTCGTCAGCTTTGAACAACTATCGAAGGATCCATCTACTAGTTCGGTATCACCACGAACAGTTAGCTTCGTTAGATTATGGCAGCCTGCAAACGCCTCCCGGCCAACGCTCTTAAGCGATTTTGGGAGTTCGAGCTCTTCAATGCTCGTCCTATAAAACCCCCATTGGCCAATGGTCCCAACCTTATTGCCAAAGGTGACCTTCTTGAGGGATGAAGAACCATAGCATGAAAACGCATTGTCACCAATAGTCTTGAGTGAGTCGGGCAGGTCGACTTCGGTAATGTACGCGTCTCGAAACGCTCCTTTTTCGATGGTCTCCAGAGTCTCAGGGAGATTGATATGAGAAAGATTACTACTGAAGGCAAACGCAAAAGGTCCAATCGTCGTGACCCCATCCGGCACGGTGACCTCCCTTTCAATAAGATAGGGGGCGGCCACGAGCCTCGTTCCGTCCTTGCTATACAGAATGCCCTCAGCTGATGAGAATATCTCCGATTTTTCTGAAACCGAAAAACTAGTTCCCTTGAACCGTCCTACGTTGAGTATCTCTGCAGAGACTTCGGTGATACTAGCTGGGAAGTACAGGGACGCAGAAGTGACAACGGCGGTTTCCTCTGAGCTGCCATAGTAAGTAGTCACACCTCGGCTGAGCGCCGTATACCCTTCACGTGAAATGCTCGTCACTCCTTCGGGGATTCGAATAGTAACCAGCTTGCCGGTATAACCAGTAAGCACGCCGTCCTCAACCGTGAAGCAGTCTGGGGCTTCCGTGGTAGCACGTTGCAGGGTGAGTGCCGCCGTCACACCATAGCTACCACCCGACTTAAACGTGAAATTGTAATCGTGAAGCGCCTCGAGGTAGATGAGGGGCTCGGTCTCCTCTCCAGCCTTGCACAAAACGAGAGAGCCCAGCTTGGTCTTAGCCGACACATCCTCGATGGTAATACGCACGGCTTTGGCGCCATCAGAAAGCTGCAGATTGTAATACCCGGTAAGAGGCGCCCTGAAGGGCACCGTCTGAGAGTCATAGAAGTCGGTTAGTTTAATAGACAGGAATCCATCAACAGAGTCCCCGTCGGACAGCCCACTGGATTCTTCGGAAGCATCGTCGGACTCTGTTTCACCAGCAAGTCCAGGAACCTCTTCCGGTGCTTGGTCGGCCGTGTCAGGCGCCGCCTGTCCGGCGTTTTCCTCCGGAGCCGCAATCTCTGTTGTTGCCTGATCCGAGCTCTCAGATACAGCTCCCTCGTTTGCCCTAGCTGCCAAGGGCATTCCCAACACAAGGAAGAGGACCAGGGCAACACATGCTCGCGCGTACGCCTTCATCGATTGCACCTCCACACAACCGCTGCCACAAATACAGCTTTCGACTAGTGGGAACATCAGCCCCATAGGCGGGATCAATGTCCCATCATTAGGTGCAAACAGTCTTGGGTTCAATGCCTCATGCAAAAATGGATTCAGGCATATCAAAAGTGGCGCGTCTCTTATTGCGAACGGAGAGTTGCAGCAGGTTTACGAAGCACGATAAAGAGAGCGCGGCGGAGAGGACCCCCTCTCCGCCGCGCTCTCTGCCTCTGGCTTTCCCTGCCTTTACCTGGGCAGGCTGTCGAAGAGGGCCTTGCTGAAGGCCAGCTCGCCGCCGAAGACGTAGCCGGTCTCGATCTCTGAGGCGTGGTCGGTCGCGAAGGAGAGGTTTGCCTGGGCCTTGTCGTCGCAGAGCAGAAGCACGGAGCCGTTCTTTCCGCAGAGGGCGGCGCCGGCGAGCGCGTCCGGGAAGTTCTGCGAGGTGGCGAAGGCCATGTTTGCGACCGTGAGGCCGTTCTCGAGCGCGAAGTCGGCGATGGCGCGGCTCGTGGCGGGGCCGTTGTCGCCTGCCAGGCGGCCTGCGAGCGTGACGCCGGCCTTCTTGAGCTGG
>CADCHF010000027.1 GCA_902801175.1 uncultured Coriobacteriaceae bacterium
CATGAGCATGAGCATGAGCATGAGCATGAGCATGAGCATGAGCATGAGCATGAGCATGAGCATGAGCATGAGCATGAGCATGAGCATGAGCATGAGCATCATCACGTCCATGCTCATGAGCACGCGCACCCTCACACCCATAGCCATGACCATGACCATGACCATGACCATGACCACGGTCATCACCACCATCATCACGATCATGACCACGGCCACGATCACCACCATCATCACGACCACGTGCATCGCTCGCCGGCAGACATCGCGGCCATCATCGATGCCGCAGACCTCACCCCGCGCGCGAAAGAGATTGCTCACCGCATCTTCGACATCGTTGCGCAGGCCGAGTCCAAGGCTCACGGGCTTCCAATCGAGCAGGTTCACTTCCATGAGGTCGGCGCTGTCGACTCCATCGTCGACGTGGTCGCAGCTGCGTACTGCATCGACAACCTCGGTGTGACCGACGTTGCGGTCTCGCCGCTTGCCGAGGGACACGGCCGCGTGCGTTGCGCACATGGCGTGCTGTCGGTGCCGGTCCCCGCAGTGGTGAACATCGTGGCAGATAACGGGCTCGTGCTCGAGCACCGCGACATCATGGGCGAGCTGGTAACCCCCACTGGCGCCGCCATCGCCGCAGCCGTCAGGACCCTTGACGCTCCGCCGGCCTGCTACCGCGTGCTTCGCGTGGGCACGGGTACGGGCAAGCGCGCGTACAATCCGCCCAGCACGGTCCGCGCCATGCTCATAGAGGAGGTCGAAGAGGCTGCCCCCGCTCCCGTGCAGGACACTCTTGGCATTCCTGACCTGTGGAAACTCGAGACCGAGCTCGATGACTGCACTGGTGAGGCCCTGGGCAACGTGTCTCAGCTGCTCTACGATGCTGGAGCGCTAGAGGTGCACTTCCTTCCCGTGTACATGAAGAAGAACCGCCCGGGCTACCAGATCGAGGTCCTTTGCGGTGCGTCGCGTATTCATGAGCTTGAGAACATCATCTTTGAGAACACCACCACCATTGGCATCCGTCGTTGCCCCGAGTGGCGCACCGCTCTGCCGCGAGAGGCGCGCACTGTTGAGACTCCGTTTGGCGAGCTGCGCGTAAAGGTGGTAACCCTTCCCAGCGGCATCGCTCGTGCATACCCCGAGCACGACAGCATCCAAAAGCTGGCAACGGAGTCGGGCGTCTCGTATCAGGACGTCCTCCGCATAGCCCTGTCCTCTATCGAGGAACAGCTGTAAAACCAGCTCTCATCCGTCCATTTTCCATACGAGAGGAACCGTCCCTGTTGTCCAATCCGACAACAGGGACGGTTCTCTTTGCCCGAGTGAGCTCTGGTTTGGGGAGGGCGTGTCAGGGGGACGTATAATTTGACACACTCGGAAACTCGTTCGTCCTGACGTCAGCCGCTCTCGAAGGTCAACCATCCTGACGACATGATTGAGTGTGTCAAATTATACGTCCCCCTGACACGCCCCGCGCAGGCTGAACGAGTGGGGCAGACTCTGCGTCCCCCTGACACGCCCTCCAGGTTGAACGAGCGCACCGAACCCCACGCCCTTGTGACGCAAAAAAGTCCCCCGCGGGTGCGGGGGACTTCACCTTGCTCGTTGTCGCTCGCTTAGTGCCTGTCGGGGACCTTGAGCATGATGACAAAGCCCAGCACAAACAGGATGGCAATGGAGAGCACGCCGAGCGACGGGTTGCCCGTGAGGAAGGTAAAGGCGCTCACCAGGCCGGTGCCCAGAATGGCTGCGTACTTGCCAAAGATGTCAAAGAAGCCAAAGTACTCGTTAGCGTGCTCCTTGGGGCAGAGCTTGCCAAACTCGGAGCGCGAGAGGGCCTGGATGCCGCCCTGGAAAAGGCCAACGCAAATGGCAAGCACCCAAAAGTCCACCGCTGTACGCAGGAAGAACGCGGCATAAAGGGCAATGCAGAAGTATCCGCAAATGCCAACCAGGATCATCTTCTTGGTGCCCACCTTGCGGCCGAGCTTGCCATAGATGATGGAGGAGGGCCAGGCCACAAACTGCGTCACCAGCAGGGCAAGCACCAGCTGCGTGCCGGCGATGCCAAGGTTTGCGCCGTAACTCGTGGACATCTTGATAACGGTGTGCACGCCGTCAATGTAGAAGAAGTATGCAAGGATGAACCAGCGCAGCGACTCGTCGGCCCAAATGTTCTTGAGCGTGGTGCCAATGCCTCTGATGGCCTTGCCAATGGCGCCCTGCTCGTAGGGCTTGTAGCTCTTCTGCTCGACGTTGCGCAGCATTGGGATGGTAAAGGCCACCCACCAGGCGGTGGTGATCACAAAGGCGGCAAGCATGGCGGTCTGGAAGCTCAGCCCAAGCTTCTCGTAGTTAAGAACAATGAGCAGGCACACAATAAAGGGAATGCAGCTGCCCACGTAGCCCCAGGCAAAGCCCTGGCTCGACACCTCGTCCATGCGTTCGTCGGTGGTCGCGTCAACCAGCAGCGCGTCGTAGAAAACAAACGACGAGTTGAGCATGACGGCCGAGACCACATACACAACGAGGAACGGAAGCCACGTTGAGGGGAAGCCCATGGCAATAGTGGCCACAGCGCCTGCGCCAACGGTGCCAATGATGAACTTCTTGCGCATGCCCTTCATGTCGGCGACCGAGCCCAAAATGGGCATGAGCAGCGCAATGATGAGCGAGGCAATGGTCTCGGCAAGACCCCATGCGCCAACCGCAACGTCCTCGACTGCCGGGTCCTTGGCGGCAAGGTAGTTGAAGTAGATGGGGATGACGCTGGTGGCAAGCAGCACGAGGGCCGAGTTGCCCACGTCGTAAAGAATCCAGCTGATTTCTGCCTTGGTGAACTTGGTGCGTGCCATAGTCTCTCCCTTGTCGTGGGCTGTGAAGACTGTTTGGATTAAATAAGAATAGCAATGGTTTGTTGGGCCACTCTTTCTGTTCCCGTCAAGGGTCAAATGCATCGGTTGGGGATGCACACATTTGAAACGCATCCACTAGGGGCGTCCACCAAGCACCTCCCTTCGCGGCTTCATCCCTGTGCAAGGGTTGCGGGTTGCGCTACTCTCATGGGAGTGGGAGCTTCTCTCGCAAAAGGAAAGGACGACAGATGCCAGCCATTCTGACGCACGACTTTTTTGGGCGCGACGCCCTCGACACCGTATCTTCGCAGGTCAGCCTGCTCTCAAAGGATGCGCACGACGCATTCCTCTTGGGCAACCAGGGTCCCGACCCGCTCTTTTATCTCATCATTGATCCAAGCATCTCAAAGCAGAGCCGCGTGGGCGAGCTCATGCACCACGCCCGTCCGGCAAAGCTGCTTGCCTCGCTCCACGACGCGCTCTCGATGCTCTCCAAGGCTGAGCGTCCGGTGGGGGAGGCCTACGCCGCGGGCTTCTTGTGCCACTACCTGCTTGACACGAGCGTTCATCCGCAGGTCTATGCGACCCAGTATGCGCTCTGCGACGCCGGCATTGAGGAGCTCGACCGCTCTGACGGCAGCATCGTCCATGCCGAGATCGAGCGCGATCTCGACGAGATGGTCCTCTTTGAGAAGAGGCACGAGACCGTGGCCACGTTTAGGCCGTACCGCGAGGTGCTGCGCGCCTCCGATGCGACGCTGGCCATCATTGACAAGCTGTTTTTCTACATGAACCTCTGGACCTACTCTCGCACCCTTGAGCTCAACACCTACACCCATGCGGTGAAGTCGTTTAGGGTGATGCAGCGCGCGTTCTACTCGCCCAAGGGCAAGCTCTCAAGCGCGCTCGGCGTGGTGGACCGCCTGACCAGGCACAAGCGCTACTCGCTGGTAAAGGCCATGTCGCACAGGGACCGTGCTTCCGCCGACTCGCCCTTTGCCAACCAGGGCCATGCCGAGTGGACCAACCCGTTTACGGGCGATGCCTCTACCGAGAGCTTCTGGGACCTCTACGAGGAGGCGCTCGGTCGCGTGTTTGATGCCGAGGCCCTGTTCTTCTCGGACGCCTTTGACGAGGCCGCGGCCGAGGAGCTCACTGGTAATCGCAACTTCTCGGGCCAGCTCGTAGACCCCGAGAGCGTAGACGAGCCAGAGGAGTGAGCCAAGCACCGGCAGCGGCAACCGAGGCCACGCGCCACGTGATGCAAGCCAACCGCTCCACCAACACAAAGCCCGAGCTCCTCATGCGCAAGAAGCTGCGTGAGGCCGGGCTTCCTGGCTACCGGCTGCACTGGAAAAAGGCGGCTGGTCGCCCAGACGTGTGCTATCCGGGACGCAAGGTGGCAGTCTTTGTCAACGGCTGCTACTGGCATCGCTGCCCGCACTGCGCGCTGCCCCTCCCCAAGACCAACGTGGAGTTTTGGACCCAAAAGTTTGAGCGCAACCAGGCGCGTGACGAGCGCAACCATCGTGAGCTGCTCGAACGTGGCTGGGAGGTGCTGGTGGTATGGGAGTGCCGCCTTAAGGGCGAGCACCTCGACGCCACCGTCTCGGACGTGGTCGAGGAGCTCCAGCGCCGCTCAAAGAACGACGGTGGCCGGCTTGTGGAGTGCGGCGCGACCGCCCCTTGGAAGCTCGCGGTGCGCCGAAAGGCCCTTACATCGCATGCCTTACGAAAGCGCAGGTAGGCCTTTGGCTTAAGATGCGCTATTCTGTCACGGGTATGTTAATCGCGCAGGCGCAGGCAAGAACGCCAAACAAAGGATACTGGCAATGGCAACGTACGTGTTCTCGGACGTCCACGGACACTTTGGGACCCTCGACAGGCTGCTCGAGCGTGTCTCACCATCCTCAGAGGACACCATCTTTATGCTTGGCGACATGATCGACCGCGGCCCGGATCCCATCTCGGTTGTAAAGTGCTGCCACGACCTGCCCAATGCCACCGTCCTCATGGGCAACCACGAAGACCTCATGCTCTCCTATTACGCCAGCTTTGACGACCCGGACGAGAAGAGCATCGCCGAGGCAAACTGGCTCATCAATGGCGGCTCGACCACAAAGGATGGTCTGCGTGCGCTGCCAGCAGACGAGCGCGTTGAGCTTGCCCGCTGGCTCTTTACCCTGCCTCTTTTTGCGCAGACCGAGGTGGGTGGACGCCGTTTCCTCATGGTGCATGCGGGCATAGACCCCATGCGCATTCCGCAGGGCATCACGAATTGGGATGAAGGGGCCATCGACCAGCTTGTGGGCGAGCAGTTCCGCGACGACCTCATGTGGATCCGCGAGGACTTTTGGGGTCTTCCCACGGGTCTTGTCAACGACAAGGGCGAAGGTCCCATCGTTATTGCGGGGCACACCCCCACGCGCTACCTCGACTACATGGCCGACGCGCCCGACCGTCCGTCGCTGGACGAGAAGGGCCTTTGCCAGATGGTGCGCGTTGGTGCGTGCGAGCAGACCGGCGGCGTGGCCGACCGATGGAACATCGACTGCGGCTGTGCAGGCGGCTATGGCTTTGGCAAGCTGCTCATGCTGCGCCTTGACGACGAGGAAGAGTTCTACGAGCCCGTGCGCGAGGGCGAGTAGCGCACAGGCTAGCTCTGCTGGGGAACAAAGCGTTCGCGCAGGTCAAAGACCCCGTTCTCATACCAAAAGACATGAACCGAGCAGTTTGGTGCCACGCGGTTGGGTACGTGCAGCGTGCTTGTGGCGTCGCAAGAGCTCACAAAGGCCCTCGTGCATGCCCCGTGGCTCACGGCCAGCACGCTTTCGTGCCCCGGGCGCTCCATGATATCGGTGAGGGTCGTTCGCATGCGCCTAATGACCTCGTCCTCTGAGTCGCCGCCAAAGGGCACGAGAAAGTCGCCATAAGGGTTGTAGGTGCCCGGAAGCACAAGCTCGTAGCTGTTGCCCTCGATGCTTCCGTAGCAAAACTCCTTGAGCCCCTTAGTGCGCTCGTAGGCAAGCTTTCCGCGCGTCACGATCTCGACCGTGTCGCAGGCGCGCTCGGCCGACGAGCAATAGGCGTGGTCAAAGGTGATGTTTTGGCTCTCAAACCAGTCGCGCGCCAGCTCGGCCTGATGGCAGCCCAGCTCGGTAAGAGGGGAGTCGCACCAGCCCTGGACGACGCCGCGCGTGTTAAAGAGGGTCTGTCCGTGGCGGAGCAAATAGAGAATCTTGGTCATCTTAGAGCGGCCCCCGTTTGTTCTGGTCAATCACCTTGACCTGCTGCGGCATGCCAGGCTGCTCGAGCGACGAGAGGTCGGCCACAAACATGTCAACGCAGCTAAAGATGCCATCCTCAAACTTGTAGACATAGATCATGCAGTTGGAGAAGATGGTCGGCGGCACCTTTGCGTAGCTCGACCACTTCATGTAGAAGTTGATGGAGATGCCGCCGTGGGAGCACACAAGGACGCTCTGGTGGTTGGGGCGGGAAAGGATTGCCCTAAGGTCGTTCTCAAAACGCTCCGTTGCCGCGCTGTGGCTCTCGCCGCCAAACTTAACGTAGAACTCGCCAAAGCCCTCGTCATGCAGCTCGAGGCACTGGTCCTTGCCCTCAAAGGCGCCAAAGTTGATCTCTTTGAGGCCCTTGCGGCGCTCGTAGGGCATCGGCTCCCCAAAGGCAGCCTCGGTGGCAATCTCGAGCGTGTCGTTGCAGCGCTCGGATGTGGAGCTGTAGGCGTGGTCAAAGGTGAGGCCCCTGCGTGCCAGCTCGAGCCCGGTGAGACGTGCCTGCTCAATGCCGCGTGCGGTGAGCGGAGAGTCGCACCAGCCCTGCGTCTTGCTCTGCAGGTTAAAGAGCGTCTCGGCATGACGCATAATGTAGACGGTCTGTGCCATGGATTCCTCCGGATATAGCGGCAAAGTTGCATGCTCAAGCATAGCGCATAACGCAAAACTCGTTCGCCCGGAGCGTATCTTGGCGTATCATGAGACCACATGCCCAAATACGCAGCTAAAACAACGAGGGTGGCAATGGAGTTTCTGGAGAGGATAGCTCGAGAAGACGAGCGTGCCGTACTGGCATGCGCTCCTGCCGCTGGCTTGCTGCACGGCGAAGTAAACGTCATTGAGCAGGACTTTCGCTGGGTGAGGCCCCTGCGCTTTTGCGACGATCAGCTAAGGGCCCTTGGCAGTTGCCAGGCGTGGCACCCGGGGCTCTTTAGGCAAATGGCTCGCACGACGGCGGGCATCTCCATTGAGTTTGAGACCGATGGCGACAACGTGGCCCTTGAGCTGCGTGTTGACGGTGAGCCCAAGGGCACGCGCGAGGTCCTTGAGGTCATGGACCGCTCCCAGCAGGATGGCGCGCTTCCGCATGACGGGGTGAGCGCCAGCGTTGACAAGCGCCAGCTTGGCTGCCAAATGCCCGAGCGGGACCAGACGATTGTTGCGTGGCAGCTCAGCGGCTTTGACCCCGAGGACGCCATGGGCCTGCAGCACCTTCCCGGCATGGCGCGCACGCGCCACGTGCGCATTTGGCTTCCGGCGCTGCGTGGCTGCATGGTGCGTGACGTCATCTCCGACGGCAGCTTTGTGCGTCCCGTTCCCCACCGGCAGAACCTGCTCGTTCTTGGCGACTCCATAGCTCAGGGCTTTGTGAGCGGCGATCCATCCAGCTCGTGGCCATCGCTTCTTGCCCAGCGCTTGGGCCTTGACCTTGTGAACCAGGGCATTGGGGGACAGGTCTTTCAGCCGGGCTCGCTTTTTGGGCTGGCCGGAATCATTGACCCCGCACGCATTGTGGTGGCCTTTGGCGCCAACTACCGCTATGAGCCGTGCATGGCGCGGCGCGTATCGCTCGATATCAGGTCGTACTTGGGCGAGGTCTCGCGTCTCTGGCCCGATGTCCCCACTCACGTGCTCACGCCCATCTGGCACAACGAGGAGGCGTGGCCCTCGCACGGAATGAGCTGCTACAAGCAGGTGCCCGACCTCATTGCCGCACAGGTTGCCGTCCACGAGCAGATGGTGCTCGTTGATGGCCTTGAGCTGCTCGACCACGATGCAAAGTACTTTGCCGACGGCTATGAGCATCCAAATGAGGCTGGCTGCAAGCAAATCGCCAACCGCATCAATGCGGTCATGCGCGTTCCTGGTCTAAAGCCCTCTTCGGTGGGCCATAGGCGCAAGAGAAAGCGCAAGCGCAAGACAACGCTTACAGCGGCTGCAGCCGAAAACACCAGCATGCTTCCCATTCCGTTTGACGAGAACGCCTAAGGCGAACCCCGCTTTTGTTGGCTGTCTATTACAGATGCAAGAAGCACGGTGCTACTCGGGCATCAAATAGTTATACTGTCGCAGGCTCCTAGAGCCGTTTTGCACACTTGCATAAGGATTGCGTGCATTTCAGATGGCTCTGATGACACTTTTTGCCTGATGCGCCATGATTTGTAGGGTGAACGTAGTCCGTGCCACAGCATTGTGTTACGCAAAATGATCGCCCGCCGCGCGTGGGCTGACAGCGGGGCTATTTGCCCTACGAGAGGAGATTCGCATGGCAAAGAAAGCCGCGCTTTCTTATCAGGAGGAGTTCGATGCGATCAGAGCTGAGGTCGACGATGCCGGTGTCGCGGCTGCAGCCTCCACGCTCAAGGCAGTCTGCGACGGCATTGGCACGAGCGTTCCCGAGTGGGCGGCAACTCCCTATGTCATCAACGAGGAGCAGCTGGTAAGCCTGAAGAAGGCAGCTCAGATTTTGGGCTCCATCGTTGAGAAGGTCATGGCCAAGTACCAGCGTGACAGCTCCTTTAGGGCACTCTTTGGGCTCGATCCCAAGGTCGAGAACCTCACGCTCGTCCCCACCGGTCGCCACGCTGCTGTGCCGCTGTCGCGTGTGGACGTGGTCTACAACCAGGCAACGGGCGACTTTACCATCAGCGACATCATGACCGGTGGCGTTGACGGCATGGGTGCCTCGGTCGAGATCTCGCGTGCGGTGAGCCAGACGGCCGCTGCCCGCCAGCTTGCCGACGCCCATGGTGGCGCGCGCACGCTCGACTCTGCCGACGAGGCCATCCTCTCGATTCTGCACACCTACGGTAGCTGGGCAAACGCCCAAGAGGGCCGCAACCACCCCACGCACCCCGCAGTGGCAGTGCTCGACGTGGCCGGCTCCAAACGCACGGCCGAGACCGCGTACATCATCGACCGCATGCGCGACCGCGGCTGCTTTGCACGCACGACCAGCTTTGACAAGCTGCGCATTGCCGAGGTCGGCGGCGTTCGCCAGCTGGTCGACGACAACGGCCCCATCACCTGTGTGTGGCTGCGTGCCACGGCAGACGAGGCCATCGCCTCGGGCAAGGGCCTTGACGCGCTTGTTGAGGCAACCCGTCGCGGCCTGGTCTGCACGGTGGGCGGGTATCGCTCCTGGCCGTGCTGCGCCCGTACGTTCTTTGAGGTCCTGCGTCGTAGCGAGTGCCGCGACCTGCTGACCGACGAGGAGAACGCCTTCATTGACAAGCACATCCCCGAGACCACTGTGCTCTCCACCGACACCGACATCTCCGACTTCTACGATCAGGAGAATTGGGTGCTCCGTGGCGACGATGGGCAGGGTACCCGCGGTGTGTATGCTGGCGCCGACCTGCGCAAGCAGGACTGGCGAGTCCGTTTGGTGAGGGGCATCAGGCGTCGCGATGCGGTCCAGGCCGCCATCACTCCGCAGGAGCTCTCCGTGGTGTCGTCCACTGGTGAGGTCTCGAAGAAGAACGTGCTCCTTGGTCTGTATGTGTACGAAGGACGCATTGGTGGCCTGCGTGCCATCTGCGGTACCGGCGTGAGCGCTGCCAGCTGGAAGGACCGCATGGAGATGGGCTGCCTGGTAGTCAAGGAGTAGCCAGAGAATCCGCCACCTGTGCTTGGCGCAGGTGGCGACAATCTATCGCAAGCAACGTAGCTCGCCTCACTTTAGGGGCGAGCTTTTCTGTGTGCCGACGCCCTTTGTTGGGGCGAGGGTCTGGTGGTGGGTGACGGGACTAGCCCATTGCTCTGGCAGGCACGTTTGAGTCTTTGTTGCCTTAGTGGCGAACACAAGAAAAATTTAATATCAAGCTAAACACGTAAACATTTCCAAAATAATCCTATATAGTAAAACAGCGTTGACCGTAAAACGTAAATTTTGTTTGCATGCCCAGTCCGCAGGTTTTCCTCAAGGCGCCGGCAGATGGCTCTTGGCGCGTTGTTCGTTTCTGGGAGCACGCTTCCGACCAGTGGTGCTTTCGTGGGGGTGCGAATAAAAGCAAGACTTGGAGGATTGTTGTGGGACAGCCGCGTTTGGCATTAGTAATACCCTGCTACAACGAGCGGGAGGTACTCCCACTCATGGGGCCTCGCTTCGTGGAAAAGCTCAGGCAGCTTGTTGGCAAGGGGCTCTGCGGCAAGGGCAGCAGCGTCGTGTTTGTGAATGACGGCAGCTCTGACGACACCTGGCAGATCATCCTCAAGCTTCATAGCGAGTATCCCGAGGTTGAGGGGGTTTGCCTTTCGCGCAATCGTGGGCATCAGAACGCTCTTCTGTGCGGTCTTCACCAGGTCGCACTTGAGGGCTTTGATGCCTCGATCTCTATAGACTGCGATGGCCAAGATAGCCTTGACGCCATGGATGAGATGCTCGAGCGCTATGCCGAGGGCTTTGAGGTCGTCTACGGGGTTAGGTCATCGCGCGAGACGGACACCTGGTTCAAGCGCACGACGGCCCAGGGCTTCTACAAGCTCCTCTCTTCCATGGGCGTGGAGTGCGTCTACAACCATGCCGACTATCGCCTGCTGTCCCTGCAGGCGATGAGGGCGCTCTGCTCGTACTCTGAGGTGAACCTATTCCTTCGTGGAATGGTGCCCCTCGTTGGATATCGCAGCACCCAGGTCGAGTATGCGCGTGCCGAGCGTGTGGCGGGCGAGAGCCACTACCCGCTCTCAAAGATGATTCACTTGGCCGTCGATGGCATTACCTCGCTCTCGATCGAGCCCATCAGGCTCATCACAAAAACGGGTCTCGCTACGGTCGCATTCGCTCTTCTGCTGCTCTTGATCGGCGTGACGCCGTTTGGGAAGGCCCTTGCATCTGCCACATCGAGACTCCTGCTAACCCTGTTTTTGCTCTGCGGCGCTCAGCTTGTGGCCATCGGCGTGGTGGGGGAGTATGTGGGCAAGGCCTATATGGAAACGAAGTCTCGCCCGCGTTGGGTTGTCTCCGAAAGCACTCTTGGCAAGATTGCATGGGATGGTGCCCGGGGCGATCGGGCAGGGGATGCCTCATGATGGGCAAGAGGATCTCGGGCTTTCTGCAGAGGGCGTCCCTGGTCATCCTGGTGCTGATCAGTTCGACGTTTTTGTTTCTCTCGATCGTCGGGGAACGCTATCACTCTCAGGTGTTTGATATGACGGGGCTTGCCGGCGAGCTGTCCCTCACGCTTGCCCTCAGCCTGATACTCCTGCTGGCCTTTGTCGCAATCTATTTGCTCACCGAGAGGCTCGGGTCGCGTGGGCTTTATGTTGTGGCAACGATCCTCTTTGCGTCGATTGGCCTGACTCTGGCATTCATACTCGCAAACTTCAGGGCAATCCCAACAACAGACAGCTGGGTGATGATTGACGCGGCACGCTATCTTGCCTCAAACCCTGAGAAGATTATCGATGGGTCCAGTCCCTACGCCATCTATTTCGGTGCATATTCGAACAACTACTTCCTCACCATTGTGTTCATGCACCTCTATCGACTTTTCGATACATTTGGCATCCAAGACCAGCTCATGCCCCTGTACATCATCAATTCTGCGGCAATTCTTCTCGCCGCGCTGCTGACCTTCCTATTTGTGAAAGAGGTTCGTGGGCTGAGGCCAGCTGTGAGGGTGTTGGCGCTTCTGGCCCTCAATCCACTCACGTGCGCCTTCGTCACGTGGGTCTACAGCATGACAATGAGCATGCCGCTCATGATGGGGACCATCTACTGCGGCATGCGCGCATATAGGTCGGCTTCTCGAGGACGGTCTTTGCTCTTTGCTGCGGCAGCCGGGGTTTTGGGCTGCCTCTCATACTATGTGCGTCCAACCTCGTGTATTCCCCTGGTTGCGTTTGGGCTGCTGGCTTTCCTTGTGGTTCTGGATAGGCCCAAGACAATTGGCAAGGCATCGGTCCTTGCATCGGTTTGCCTGGCCATCATGCTGGTGCTGTCTCTTTCCATACCGCGTATCTTCAGTGGCTACTTTGCGCCAGAGGTACAGGATAGGAATTTCCCCATAGAGCACTGGCTCATGATGGGATCCCACGACGATGGGGTTGTTAATAAGCCAGATCAAGCATTTATGTGGCAGTTTGACTCATATGAAGAAAGAAAGGCTTCGGCTGGTGAGGCCGCCCTCGAGAACTATCGCTCCTTGGGCGTATCCGGAACGATGCAGCTCTTCTTCCGTAAGAACACGTTTACCTTTTGCGACGGATTCTCCGACCTGGGCGGAAGGATGAACGAGTGCGTCAGATTCCCAGTGCTCTATGACTACATTGCGGGCTATAGAAATGGACCCTTGAGGATCTACTGCCAGGCGTTCAGAATCGCGACCTATCTCCTGATGCTGCTGGCGGCGGTCAGGCTTCTGCGAAAGGGTGGCGAAGGCATCTTTGAGCTTCTCTGTCCCTTCGTGTTCATGGGAGGTGCTGTCTTCTACTGCATTTGGGAGGCTAAGAACGTATACAGCGTTCCGTTTGTTCCAGTGATGCTCGTGACGGCAGAGCTGGGGCTGCAGTCCCTGGGAAGCGCCGCAAGAAAAGAGATGGGGCGTATCGGTAACGGTCAATATGTCGCAGGATGCACCTATGCCCTGTTGGGCTTGGCTCTTTTGTCCGTGGCTTTTTACTATCCATTCTGCAAGCAGGACTACGCCCGAGAGCGCTTTAGGGCACGAACGCTGAATACCTTTTTCTCGTACGCGATCGATGGCCTTAAAGAGCCAGGGAACGAGGTCCTGCAGGGCATCTCTGGGAACGATGTGTTCAATCGAGTCGAGATACGCGCTGATTCGAGTGGCAATGGCGACAGTCTTGCGGTTTATGTGGTTGATCTGCTGGACGAGAACGACGCGGTCCTGTACTCGACCGCTCTTACCGCCAATGACATAGAGGGTTCCTGGCTCACCTTTGACATTACCAGCGAGGTGGCGACCGACCGCTGCACCAATCTTCGCATCAGGCTTCAAGACGATGGGGAGCGACGCATCGACTTCCTCCTGCGTTCCACGTTGGCTCTCGACAGGCTTCCCGGGCATCTGGTCGTTGACGGCATTGAGCAGAACAACGACTTGGGCATTACCCTCTATCAGCTCGAATACACGCCCCTGATGGGAAAGCGCCTCTACCTTGCACTTGCTGGCCTGTCCATGGGGTCTTTCCTGGTGCTCTGCGTCGCAGTGCGAAAGCTGGCTGGAACAAGCAGCGACGCTATGCCCAAAGGCAGCTCGCCAGTCGCCGTCCAGCCCTGAGAAGCAAAGAGGGGAAAGCATGCAAATTAAAGAGCTTGTCAAAAAGCATTGGGATGTCGTGGGCTATGCGGTCTTTGGGGTGCTCACAACCTTGGTTAACATCGTGGCCTATTACGTGCTGGCACACCCTGTGGGCATTCCCGTACTGCCAAGCTCGATAGCCGCTTGGGTGATATCGGTGGCGTTTGCATACCTCACCAATCGGACCTGGGTGTTTAGCAGCCAAGCTGTTGGCGCGGCGGCCATTGCGCGCGAGATGGCCTGGTTCTTTGGGTGCCGCCTTACAACGGGCGCGCTCGACTGGGCAAATATGTTTGTTTTTGTGGACCTCCTGGCCCTTGATGACCTCTTTGTAAAGGTTGCCTCAAACGTTTTGGTGGTCATCCTCAATTATTTGGCCAGCAAGCTGTTCATTTTTGCCAAGTAAAGCCCAAGCTAGCTTAGAAAGTGGTTGCAGATGAATAATGCGGATATGGTTTGCCAGCGCGACATGCCCAATGACGGATTGATGGCATCTTCTGGTAATAAGAGAAGGCGCGTGGGAAAGATCGAGCTCCTGCGTTTTCTCTTTGGGATTTCAATCGTGTGCTTTCATCTCAATGGCCCGATTTTTGGTCATTTCGTCATCCTTCGGGAGACTCAGGCGTTTGGGATTACTTTCTTTAGACATGCAAGCCAGAGTGTTGAGTTCTTCTTCTTGGTCTCGGGCTATCTGATGGCTGCCAGCATAGACCGCCGGCTCAAAGCGCTTGCAGATAAGGGCGCCGACCCCGACGAATGCATCCCTCAAGATACGGTCTCGTTCGTGCTCCACAAGGTGAAGCCGCTCATACCTTATATGGTGCTTTACGCTACGCCCATGCTGGTCATTCATGCTTTCGAGGATGGCAAGTTTGACCCCACGTGGTACGCGTTGCGTCTGCCCTCACTGGTGTTTCTCGAGAAGACCGGCACAAACGATGTCACCGTGCTTGGCACCGACTGGTACATCAGCACGATGCTGCTTGCCATGGCGGTCCTGTATCCACTCTGCCGCAGATACAAGGACATGTTCACTCATGTGATAGCTCCAGTTGCTGGTCTTGTGGGGATTGGATTTCTGATGCAGCGCGATGGCGCCTTGGGAAGCGGAACCCTCTTGGGAATTACCCATAAATGCAACATCCGAGGAATTGCTGAGGTCTCTTTGGGCTGCGCATCATACGCTGCTGCCAAATGGTTGAGAGGCCAAGACCCGAGCCGCCGAACAAAGGCTGTCCTGGGCGCAACAGAACTTGTGGCATACGTGCTCTGCTTTACCTATCTTTGTACCGACCTTCCCACGACTCTTGACGGGACGTATGTGCTGTTGCTCGTGCTCGCTATCACACTCTCGTTTGCCCAATGTGGACTGCTTGGCTATTCCGTGATATTCGAAAACAAGATCTGCGACTATCTTGGTGCGCTGAGCCTGCCTATCTACCTAAACCAGTACTTTGTGATTCACACGCTCAGCTTCGTGCTGCCAAAGATGCGGGGCCGCTATCACTGCGCGATCGTTATGGTTACGTGCCTCTTTGTGGCTGTGGTGTCGCTGGCCTTGGTGAACAAGTTCAATCGGTTCCGCACGGAAAAGAGGTCTTAAGGGCATCGAGGTACGTCCAAGCAACCATCGAGGGCGACACGGGTCGGCTGTGGCTAAAGGACCATTTCGTTTCCCGCGCGGTATGGCACCTGTTTATTGTCTGCAGCTTGCGGTAGGGTATGGGCGAATCATCTTGAATCCAAGGAGACCAACATGCCCGTTCCCATCAATCTTTGTGCGCCAGAGCTGCCGCTCTCAGTTTCCCCAGAAACGAGCAATCGTGTGGCAGAGCTGGCGGCACGCGGCGGCATGAGCGAGTTTGCCACGCCGCACGCCGCTGCCATTCGCCGCGAGCAAGACCACGACCTGGACAGCCCGCTGCGCCGCGCCTTCGTGCGCGACGCAGAGAAGATCATGCACATGCCCGCCTACAACCGCATGAGCGGAAAGACGCAGGTCTTTTCCTTCCGTGCAAACGATGACCTCTGCCGCAGGGGCCTGCACATGCAGCTTGTCGCCCGCGTTGCGCGCGACATTGGCTATGCCCTCGGGCTAAACCTCGACCTCATCGAGGCCATCGCACTCGGTCACGACATTGGTCACACTCCCTTTGGCCATGCGGGCGAGCGCTTCTTGAACGACGTCTATCATGCCCGCACCGGCAGGTGGTTCTTCCACAACGTTCAGAGCGTGCGCGTGCTCGACGTGCTCTATGGCAGAAACATCAGCCTGCAGACGCTCGATGGGGTCATCTGCCACAATGGCGAGTTTGAGCAGCAGCGCTTTGAGACGAGCGACCTCGCGAGCTTTGACGAGTTTGACCGTGTGGTCAGCAGCTGCTGGGAGAGGGGCAACGATGCCATAGCCCGCCTGCGGCCCATGACGCTTGAGGGCTGCGTGGTCAGGGTGAGCGACATCATTGCCTACGTGGGCAAAGACCGTCAGGATGCCATACGTTCTGGCCTTTGCACCGAGCACACCTTTGACGATGGTCTTGGCGGCGCCTACAACGCATGGGCGCTCGCTGCCTTGATAAGCGACGTGATCGAGAACAGCATTGGCAAGGACCGCATCCAGATGAGCCCAGAGGGGTTTGCCGAGATGCGCCGGGCCAAGCGCGAGAACTATGAGAAGATCTATGGCGCCGCCGAGGTCAACGGTGAGTTCTCGTCTGCGGTGGCCGAGCTCTTTGAAATGCTGTACGAGCACGAGCTTGAGGCGCTGGGGACTGGCGACACCAGCCAGGCGATCTTTGTCCACCACATCGACCCGCTGGGCCGCCACCTTGGGCATTATGGTCGCACCTACAACTGGGAAGACGACCCAGACCAGTGCGTGTGCGACTTCATCAGCGCCATGACAGACGACTACTTTATGGCTACCTGCGAGGCGCTCTTCCCACAGGCGCGCAGCCTGTTTCCCAGGCGCACCTACTTCGACGGCCCCATCCGCCCGTAGGTTGTGGGGGTGTGTCAAGGTAACTTTGACACTCGCAAAAGACGTACGTCCTAGGGGCCGGGTCGCACAAAAGGTGTGTCATGGGGACGTATAATTTGACACACTTGGAAACTCGTTCGTCCTGGTGTCGGTCGCTCTCAAAGGATTATCTGTCCTGACGGCATGACTAAGTGTGTCAAATTATACGTCCCCGCTGACACACCCTGTCCCAGGTTGGACTGCGGTATCGAAGCGCCCCCATGACACAACCCTAGGTCAACTGGGGCGTCGGCTAGATCCCTATCGCGAGAGCATGCAGGTGGCGTGATAGGCGCGGGCGGCGTCAACGAAGGCCTCAAAGAGCTGGGGCATCGTGCCCAGTTGCTCCGGGTGCCACTGCACGCCCACAAAGAAGTGCTTGTCGTTGAACTCAATGGCCTCGGGGGTGCCGTCGGGCGCCCAAGCAACGATGCGCGCGCTGGGGGAGGGCTCTGCCACCGCCTGATGGTGAATGGAGTTCACCTCAAACTCGCGGCCGCCCAGGATCTGCGCAAGCCAGCTTGCTGGCTCAATGCGCACGCTGTGCACGGGCACGTTCCAAGGCTTGGGCTGCAGGTGATTGATGGTGGAGTCGGGGTGGACCTCAGAGATGTCGCGCAGCAGGGTGCCGCCAAACGACACGTTCATCACCTGCATACCGCGGCAAATGCCAAGGCAGGGGGTGTTGGTGTCCCAGGCGGCGCGAACCGCGGCCCACTCAAAGACGTCGCGCTCGGCACTCATGAACGAAATCCGAGCCATGCAGCCTTTGGCATAGTTGTTGCCGCCAAAGCCTTCCTCGCTCACATCGCCTCCGCCCGTGAGCAGCAGGCCGTCAATGCGGCTTACGATGTCATGGGCAATCGCGGCGGACTCAAAGCCATAGGGGAGAGCCACGGGTATGCCACCGGCCTCTTGAATGGCCTTGGCGTAGTGCGAGTTGATGTACGAAAGCTCGGGGTCGTCTTCGCCAGGACGAGAGCAGAGGCCAATGAGCGGACGATACTCGCTCGTGCTATCCATGCTTTCCCTCCCTTTGAAGAAAACCTTGACCGCGCGTTTGTTCAAACGTTTGTCAAACACCGCATTAGGATATCATCACGCGATTGATTTGCGGGGTACAATGAGCGACATGGATACGCTCTTCTCAAATATCGAACGCTACCAACGCAAGCTCAACGCCCCGCTTGCCGCACGTATGCGGCCGCAGACGCTTGACGGCTACGTTGGTCAGACCCAGGCCGTGGGCGAGGGCTCGTGGCTTAGGCGCGCCATCGAACACGACACGCTTTCGTCCGTGATTCTGTATGGCCCGGCAGGCACGGGAAAGACCACGCTTGCGCGCATCATTGCCAACACCACGTATGCGGAGTTTGTCGAGGTGTCCGCGGTCACAGGCACCGTCAAGGACCTCCGGCGCGAGATCGAGGCAGCCGAGTCTCGCCTGCTCACGGCTGGTCGAAGGACCATCCTGTTTGTGGACGAGATTCACCGCTTTAACCGCTCGCAGCAAGATGCCCTGCTCCATGCGGTAGAGGACCGCATTGTGGTGCTTATTGGCGCCACAACCGAGAACCCCTACTTTGAGGTCAACTCGGCGTTGCTCTCTCGGTCGCGCGTGGTGGAGCTGCAGCCGCTCGATGACGAGTCGGTAGCCGAGCTCGTGAGACGTGCCCTGGCCGACGAGTATGGCCTGAACGGCGCCTTCACGCTTGACGACGACGCCCTCGCCGAGATTGTGACCCTTGCAGGCGGCGACGGCAGGGCGGCGCTCACCTCGCTCGAGCTGGCAAGCCAGATGGCCGACCCAAACCAGGATGGCAAGGGCCCAGGCGAGCCGGTTGCCATCACGGTGGAGTGCGTGCGAGAGGCCAACCCGCGCAGGGGCCTCACCTACGACAAGTCGGGCGACATGCACTACGACATCATCTCGGCCTTCATCAAGTCGATGCGTGGAAGCGACCCCGACGCAGCTCTCTATTGGCTGGCGCGCATGATCGACGCGGGCGAGGACCCCAAGTTCATCGCGCGGCGCATCTTTATCCTGGCCTCGGAGGACATTGGCAACGCTGACCCGCAGGCGCTCCTCATTGCCGAGGCCGCGTTCAAGGCGACCGAGGTCATTGGCTATCCCGAGTGCCGGATCAACCTTGCCCAGGCGGTCATCTATATGTGTCTGGCGCCAAAGAGCAACGCGGCCGAGGCGGCCATAGACGCAGCGCTTTCCGAGGTGCGTAACGGCCCGCGCCGCGAGGTGCCCAACCACCTGCGCGACCGTCACCGTCCTGGCTCCGACGAGTATGGCGCCTACCTGTACCCGCACAACTACCCAACGGGCTGGGTCGAGCAGCAGTATCTGCCCGATGGCCTTGAGCGGGGGGCCTTTTACCACCCGGGGCCTCGCGGCTGGGAGGCCTGGCGCATGGAGGCCACCGGTCGAGATCGCGCTGGCGAGTAGGCGCAACGTCGGCGCCGTCCGCAGCTACTGTGTGAACAAAAACAGGTGCTACCGATATGCCTCGTTTTCTCATGCGTCAAACGGGGGTATCATGAAGCAACATATGCCTAAAAACGCCGCATGGCGGCTTGTTAAGAAGGAGAAGAACCATGACCTTGGAGCCTCTAGATCTCATGCTCATTGTGTTGTGCATCGCTGCAGTGTGGGCCATCTTTGAGCTCGCAATGACCCTGCGCAAGGCTCGCACCGCTATCGACGAGATTTCTCATTCCGCTACCGAGGCCATCGATCAGGCGACTCCCATCATTGCCAAGCTCGATGGTGTGGTTGACGACCTCCAGCCCACGCTGCAGGAGGTCACCCCGCTGGTCGAGAAGGCGTCCGTCACGCTCGACCGTGCCAACGTGGGCCTCGGCGCAGTGAACGGCATCCTGGGCGATGTCTCCTCCACCACCCATGGCATCGCGGGTGTGGGCGAGTCTGCCTCGCGCATCGTCAACACCGCCACCAGCGCCGCCGTGGGCGTCGTCTCCAAGGTCGCGAGCCTTGGCGGCATCAACATCCCCGAGGGCCAGCAGCTGATCGGCAAGGGGACTCCCGAGCCTGAGCCCGAGGACGAGGTCGTCGTTGGTGGCGCCCCTGCACAGGCCGAGGAGGCCGAGGAGCCGGCTCCTGCCAAGAAGAGCGGCTATGTGACCTACGCACCCGTCAAGTCGCAGGACGACGCAGACGACGCAGAGGAGTAGGGGGAGCAATGCCAGAGCAGATCGTGCGCCTCAGCGTGCCGGCTCGTCCGGACTACGCACGTACGGTGCGAATGATGGCGGCAAACCTTGCCGTGGTGTGCAACATGAGCGTCGACGACGTCGAGGATGTGCGCATGGCGGCCGAGGAGGGCTTTGTCTACAGTTGCGCCACCGCTCCAGAGAGCTGCGACGTGACCTTTGAGCTCTCTGAGGCGCAGGTCAGGGCTAGCTTCTCGCTGGGTGCCGAGCCTGTGGACCCGAGCGACGACGCGCTCGGTCTTGCCGAGCTGCTGCTTTCTGCTGTGTGTGACGAGCATGGCCTCTCTGACGACGGCTCGACGCTCGTTCTGGTCAAGAGGGCAGGGCAAGCGTATGGCGAGTAGCGACGAGCAGCGCGAGGAGCGCCGTCGCCAGCGCGCCAAGCGGCCGCCACGTGAGGGCAAGGCCGCCTGGGACAAGGAGCGCACGCGCGAGCTCTTTCGCCTGTACAAGGAGGAGGGCGACGAGGAGGCCCGCGAGCAGCTCATTGTGAGCCACCTCAACCTTGTCCGATTCCTTGCAAGCAAGTTCAAGAACCGTGGCGAGCCCATCGAGGACCTGATGCAGGTGGGCACCATTGGTCTCATCAAGGCAATCGATCGCTTTGACCCCGCTCGTGGGCTGGAGTTTACGACCTTTGCGACGCCCACGATCATGGGCGAGATCAAGCGTCACTTCCGCGACAAGGGCTGGAGCGTGCGTGTGCCCCGCAGGCTGCAGGAGCTCTCGGCCAAGGTCAACCAGACTACCGACGACCTCACGCGCGAGCTGCAGCGCCCGCCGTCGGTTGCCGAGGTGGCCGAGCGGCTCGGTGCGAGCGTCGACGAGGTGCTCGAGGCCATGGAGTCCTCAAGTGCGTACAGCTCGGTGCCGCTCGAAGGTGCGGGGCAGAATGCCGACGACGATGCGCCGTCGATTATCGACCACTACGCCACCGAGGACGACGACCTGGCCGCCTCCGATGACCGCATAGTCATTGAGGACGCAATGAGCGAGTTCACCCCACGCGAGCAGGAGATTGTCAACATGCGCTTCCAGCAGGGCATGACCCAGGTCGAGATTGCGCAAAAGCTGGGAATCTCGCAGGTGCAGGTCTCGCGCATGCTGCGCAAGGTCCTCAAGCAGGTGCAAGAGAAGCTCGACCCCGAAGGCCTCATGGGCTAGCAGCAAAGCAAAGAAGTACAAGAGCGGTGCCGGCTGTCCCGGTACCGCTTTTTTCTTGCGCCGGTGTGTGTCAGGGAGCCGCGCAATTCGACATCTACGATGCTCGCCCTGGGGGTCGGGTCGCACACATCCGCAACGGGGGAGGTCGAACGTGGCGGGTGTGTCAGTGGGGACGTACACTTTGACACACGCGGAGAAACAACCGTCCTGATTGCGCGACGCGCCCGAAGGCGCCTTCATCCTGGAAGCTGACTGCGTGTGTCAAAGTGTACGTCCCCACTGACACACCCCTCGCAGGTCGGACTGCGGTGTCAAGGCGTCCCCGCTGACACACCCCTCGCAGGTCAATCGGTAACACCCTCGCGCCGGCACCCCCCGCTCCTCATTTCCCGAGACATTAGTAGTTTCGCCTCTCGTGTGCGCTACGTGGGCCTTTTCGCCATAGGCGGGCAACTGCGCTACAATTGCACCTTGTATGTTTCGGCACCACGCAAGGAGAGCCATGAGCGCAGATTACAAGACTATGACCACGGCAGAGATCCGTGACGACTTCCTCAAGTTTTTCGCGGCCAAGGGCTGCAAGCTCTATCCTTCTTCGTCGCTTGTCCCCGACGATCCGTCGCTGCTGCTCACCAACGCAGGCATGAACCAGTTCAAGGAGTACTACCAGGGCCTCAAGACCATGGCCGAGATTGGTGCTACCTCCTGCCAGAAGTGCCTGCGCACCAACGACATCGACAACATTGGTGACTCGCGCCACCTCTCCTTCTTCGAGATGCTCGGCAACTTTAGCTTTGGTGGCTACTCCAAGGCCGACGCCATCGCCTGGGCTTGGGAGTTCATCACCAGCCCCGAGCACCTTGGCCTGCCCAAGGACCGCCTGTACATGACAGTCTTTGAGGACGACGACGAGGCCATCGAGCTCTGGCACTCGCACGGCGTGCCCTACGATCACATCTCCCGTTTGGGCGAGGACGACAACTTCTGGGCCGCTGGTCCCACTGGCCCCTGCGGTCCCTGCTCCGAGATCTACTTTGACCAGGGCCCCGAGTTTGAGGGCGAGGCCCCTGGCGACGACGGCGACCGTTACCTGGAGTTCTGGAACCTCGTGTTCACCCAGTACGACCGTCAGGAGGACGGCTCCATGCCCGACCTCCCGCATCGCAACATCGACACCGGCATGGGCCTCGAGCGCATCGCGGCCATCATGCAGCACAAGGGCACCAACTATGACGGCGACGTCCTGACCTCGCTCATTGGCGTGGGCGAGAGCCTCTCCGGCAAGACCTACGGCGACGACGCGCGCATCGACCGCAGCCTTCGCATTGTTGCCGACCACAGCCGTGCCGTCACCTTCATGATTGGCGACGGCATCCTGCCGGGCAACGAGGGCCGCGGCTACGTGCTTCGCCGCCTCCTGCGTCGCGCCGTCTACCACGGCCGCCTCATGGGCATCGAGGGCACGTTCCTCACGGCCTACTCCGAGGAGGTCATGCGCCTCATGGCCGACGTCTACCCCGAGCTCACCGAGAACAAGGCCCTTATCCTTGGCATTCTCCAGGCCGAGGAGGAGCGCTTCAACGGCACGCTCGATGCCGGCGAGGCTTCCCTTGAGTCCGAGCTTGCCAAGCTCGGCGAGGGCGCCGTGCTTGCGGGCGAGGTCGCCTTCAAGCTGCACGATACCTACGGTTTCCCCATCGACCTCACTCGCGAGATCTGCGAGGCAGCCGGTCGCGAGGTCGACATGGAGGCCTTTGACCGCTGCATGACCGAACAGCGCGAGCGTGCCCGCGCCAACGCCAACCGCGACGCCTGGGGCACCTTCAACGATGTCTGGACCGCCCTTTCCGACACCCTCGAGGCCACCAGCTTTGTGGGCTACGAGGAGGAGTGCGCAGAGGCCAAGGTCCTTGCCATCGTGAGCGAAGGCGCCTCCGTCGAGAGCGCCGAGGCCGGCGACGAGGTCGAGCTCATCCTCGACGTCACCCCGTTCTACGCCGAGATGGGCGGCCAGGTGGGCGACACCGGCGTCATCACCGCCGAGGGCATGAGCTTTGAGGTCGCCGACACCCGCACCCACGAGGGCATCTATGCCCATGTGGGCGAGGTTGTCGAGGGTGAGGTGCACGTGGGCGACACCGTCTGCGCCACCATCGATCACGGCCGTCGCGAGCTCATCCGTCGCAACCACACCGCGACCCACCTGCTCGACGCCGCACTCAAGAACGTGCTCGGCGAGCATGTCAACCAGGCCGGCAGCCTTGTTGCCCCCGACCGCCTGCGCTTTGACTTCACGCACTTTGAGGCCCTGACCGCCGACCAGCTGGCTCGCATTGAGGGCATGGTCAACAACGAGATCTTTGCCGCCAAGCCGGTTGTCACCAAGGTCATGGGCATCGAGGAGGCCAAGGCCGCTGGCGCCGTTGCGCTCTTTGGCGAGAAGTACGGCGACGTGGTGCGCGTGGTCTCCACCGACAGCGTTGACAAGCCCTTCTCCCGCGAGCTCTGCGGTGGCACCCATGCCCGCAATACCGCCGAGATTGGCCTGTTCAAGATCGTCTCCGAGGGCTCTGTGGGCTCCAACGCCCGCCGTATCGAGGCCATGACCTCGGTGGGCGCCATCCAGTACCTCGACGAGTGCCTGGGCCAGCTGACCGAGGCCGCCCATGCGCTCAAGTGCCGCAACTCCGAGGTGCCGGCTCGCATCGCTGCCCTCCAGCGCGACAAGGCCGAGTCCGACAAGAAGCTCCACGCCGCACTCACCGGCGGCTCCTCCAACAAGGTTGCCGACGCAGTCGCGTCCGCTGTTGACGCTGGTGGCTACCAGCTGGTGGTCGCTCGCCTCGATGGCATCGACGGCAAGGAGATCCGCAGCGCTTGGGACAGCGTGCGCGACAAGCTCGGTGCCGCCTGCGCCTGCGTGCTCGCCTCTGCAACCAACGACGGCAAGGTGGCCCTGCTGGCCGCCGGCACCGACGCCGCAGTTGCCGCTGGCTTCAAGGCCGGTGACGTCATTCGTGGCGTGGCGGGTCTCGTTGGTGGCCGTGGTGGCGGCAAGCCCACGATGGCACAGGCCGGCGGTTCCGATGCCAGCGGCATCGACGCCGCGCTCGCCGAGGCTCGCAAGATGCTCGGCATCTAGGAGCGGCACGTGCGGGTCATGGCGCTCGACATAGGGGAGGTGCGCGTTGGCATTGCCATGAGCGATGCCACGGGCACCGTTGCCTCGCCCGTTACGGTGCTTCCTGCTCAGGAGGTCCTGAGCCATGCGAGGACCTTCCGCAGGGTGCTCGAAGACTACGAACCAGACCTCCTGCTGTGCGGGAGGCCCAAAACGTTGGCAGGGGAGGACGGGCCCCAGGCAGAGCGTCTCATGGCGCAAGCGGCCTCAATAGCCAAAGCCTGCGGCCTTCCTCTGGAATTTGCCGACGAACGACTATCCTCACGAGAAGCCAAGCGTATCCTACGTGAGGAGGGGATGAACGAGCGCGCCATGCGCGGCAAGGTCGACATGGTTGCGGCATCCCTGTTTCTGCAAGCCTGGCTGGATGCCAGACGGACGTAAGGACAGACCATGACCACGAGCCAGGATAGTCCGCGGAGCAGAAGGGCAGCTCACTTCTCAGAGACGTCAGAGGGCGAAAGCAGCGCCAAGGCCCGTCGTGCGGCAACGCCGCGCACGGCCGCACCGCGCACGGCAGACGCCCCACGTCCTGCCATGCCGTCTAGCGGTGCTACCGGCATGCGCAGCACCAACCAGATGTCCGAGCGCACTGCCCGTGCCACCAAGCGCGCCGCTGCGGCTCACAAGCGTCGCACCAAGGACAGCCGCTCAAAGCAAAAGTCCAATGCCGTTCCGGCCGTTGCGCTGGTAGCGCTCTCGGCAATCGTTGCGGTCGCCATCATTGGCTTCCTCGTTGTGCCGCACCTTTTCTCGCGCAATGAGCCCGTTGTGGAAGACTATCCCACGGGTGAGCAGGTCGTTGTGACCATTCCCGACGGCGCGAGCGGCTCCCAGATTGCGCAGCTCCTCATTGAGGCGCACGTCATCTCCGACGAGAACGTCTTCTATGCCGAGACCCAAAAGCAAAACGCCGACGGTCTCATGAAGAGCGGCTCGTACATGTTCATTACCGGTGCGACCCCGTCCGAGGTGGTAAAGCAGCTGGTTGCCGGCCCCAACGCAACCGAGTACCAGCTCAAGCTGCCCGAGGGCCTCACCGTTAAGCAGACGGCCTCCTACGTGGAGGAGCAGATGGGCATTCCTGCCGACGAGTTCCTCGAGCAGGCAAAGGCCTCCAACTACGTGGAGGACTACCCCTTCCTGCAGGGTGCCGCCGAGAGCCCCACGGGCGAGGACTCGCTCGAGGGCTACCTCTACGCCAAGACCTACGACCTGGGCGGCAAGGACATGACCGCCGACACGGTCATTCGCATGATGCTCGACCAGTTTGCGTCTGAGGTCGACGCGCTCGACTTTGAGGCCGCGCGCGCCAACATCAAGGAGACCTACAACATCGACATCAGCGACTATGGAATCATCAAGCTCGCCTCGATCATCGAGAAGGAGGCGCTGACCGACACCCAGCGTCCCATGGTCTCGTCGGTGTTCTACAACCGTCTGGGCCGTCCGTTCCCGGGCATGGGCTACGTGTGGCCCTACCTGCAGAGCGACGCAACCATGATGTACGTGGTCGATGGCGAGGTCACGCAGGCCGACAACCAGACCGACAGCCCCTACAGCACCTACACCAACCAGAACCTGCCGCCCACGCCCATCTGCTCGCCGAGCATCCTGTCGATCAAGGCAGCGCTCGAGCCCGAGTACTCGGACAACTTCTTCTTCTACATCAAGCCGGACTACGAGGCCTTCTCCGAGACCGCGGCCGACCACGAGCAGGCAACCTACATCTACGAGTCCGGCCAGTACCTCGAAGACTAGGACACGCACATGGGTTTGTTTAGGGCAACGCGCTATCTTGCTTCAATCGACATGCTCGAGGTAGAGTGGCTCAAGAGCCAGGGCATCCGCTGCGTGCTGATGGACAGGGACAACACCTGCGTGCCGCGCGACTCCAAGGTCGCGCCGCCAAAGGTGCAGGACTGGATTGATCGCGTGCATGCGGCGGGCATTCCCACCTGCGTGGTGTCCAACAACTTTCACACCAAGCAGGTCGAGCGTTCGGCTCGCGAGCTCGAGAGCGAGTGCATCCACCACGCCATGAAGCCCGCGCCGTTTGCCGTGCGCGCGGCGCTCAAGAGGATGGGCGTGAGCCCCAACGAGGCCGTGCTCATTGGCGACCAGGTCTACACCGATATCATTGCCGGTAACCTGGCGGGGGTCCGCACGGTCCTTGTTAGGCCGCAGTGCAACACCGACCTTTGGTACACCCACATCATGCGCATTGGCGAGCGTGCCATTTTGCACGGACGGGTATTTGAGGGCGAGTGAACACCATGGGCGAGCGGGGATATGTCGTGCACGAGGGATGTGACCACGTCTTCTTCGTGGGCTTTCTCGGCGCGGGCAAATCCACCCTCGCCCGCAACCTTGGGCGCATGTTCCACCGCGCCTACCTTGACACCGACCGTCTGGTTGAGCGGCTCGAGTGCAAGTCGGTAAACGACATCTTTGCGCAGGACGGCGAGCAGGCCTTTAGGCTGGGCGAGGAGCGCGCGCTGCGTCATCTTGCGGCGCGCAAGTCACTTTTGGTGAGCTGCGGTGGCGGCATTGTGGAGCGGCAGGAGTGCTGTCAACTGATGCACGAGATGGGCACCATCGTGTGGCTCGACGGCAGCCTGGACGACTCGCTTCGCCAGATTCAGCACCCGGAGCGCCGTCCCGACCTAGGGACCCTCGAGCATGCCAAGGCTCTTTACGAGCATCGCCGGCCGCTCTACGAGCGCGAGGCCGACATCACAATAGACATCCGCGACAAGACCTTTGAGCAGGTGGCCACCGAGGCTGGCGGCCTTCTGTGGGAGAGGGGACTGCTATGAGCGACAAGACCGAGTACCGTGCGCGCCAGTGGGTGTCGCTCCCTGGCGGCTCTCTTGACGTGCGCCTGGGAACGGGCGTGATCGAAGAGGCGTCCTCGCTGCTCAAGAGCTCGGTTGGCAAGTCTCGCGCGGGCATGCTCGTGGTGGGCGCGGGTGTGGACGAGGAGCTCGTGGAACGCGTGCGGCGGCAGATGACCGATGCCGGTTATACCGTGGAGCGCGCCAATGTTGCCGCCGGTCGCGCGGCAAGGACGCTCGAGTCGACAACGGCGCTCTTTGAGGCGCTGGAGGCAGCTCACATCACCTCCGACGACCTGGTGGTTGCCGTTGGCGACGAGGACGTGCTCTCGCTTGCCTCGTACGCGTGCACGCTGTGGTGCGGCGGCACGGTGCTGGTGACGGTGCCCATCACCCAGCTGGGCATGCTCGAGGTCTCTGTTGGTCCGCGCGGCATCGACGTGGGCTCGCGCAGCCAGCTGCTCACGGTGCGACCAAGCACCAAGCACGTGCTCTTTGACACCGACGTGGTGCTTCGCGACGAGGTCGACGAGGACATGCTCATGGCCCGCGTGCTCATGGTGGTCACCGCCATGTGCGACTCCGAGAAGAGCTTCTCTAAGCTGTGGGACCGCTCCGAGGACCTGGTGGCCCTCAACCGCGAGGTGACGCTCGACCAGCTGCAGGAGACCGTCAAGCTCCGCGGCAAGATCCTTTCGTCCACGGCGCTCGCCACTCGTCAGTCGATCATGTACGGCGAGGCCTTTGCGAGGGCAATCAGTCGTCTGGTTGCGGGCGTTTCCCCCTCCACGGCACGTGCCGAGGCGCTGAGGTTCCAGGCCCGTCTGGCCGCGGGCGAGGGAATGATGCAGGTAGATGACGTGCTCGCACAGGACGAGCTGCTCGAGGCACTTGAGCTGCCGGTGATATCTGCGCACGTTGACCCCACCGAGCTGATTGCCGCCATCAAGGCGGAGCGCTTTGAGAAGACCAACCGCTTCCTGCTTGGCCTGCCGCGCTCCCTTGGTCGCGTAAGGCTGGCCGCGGTCTCCGACGAGCTCATTGCCGAGCACGTTGCCGCGTGGTGCGCCTCGAGGGAGGCCTAAGCCAAAGCTGAGACTGGCGCCTTTGCGCATGAAGCCGCCGCGAAGGCATCTCACGGCGCATGTGAGTGACAGCCAACGAGTGCTACAGTGCATAGGTTGACTGCACATGACATGTGAGGAGATTCCTATGTCTTACGAGAGAGCTTGCGACGGACGTGTGGCGCGGCTGCGTGCCCTCATGGATGAGCGCGGATACGACGCCGTGGTGCTTCGCAACGGTCCTGACCTGCGTTGGCTCACCGGTTGTCAGGGCGTCTTTGACGACGAGGTCGCGCACACCGCCCTTGTGACCGCAGATGACCTTTGGCTGCACACCGACTCGCGCTACTACAACAGCTTCATCGAGCGCATGGGCGACGGTCCCTGGCAGCTCGACATGGAGCTGGTGAGCCCCGCGGCATGGGCGGCCAGCCACATCCTTTCGGCGCGTGCACGCGTGGTGGCCGTTGAGGACACCTGCGATCTCGCGTTTTACGACGCGCTCTGCCACGAGTGCTCGCAGGTCTCGATCGCCCCTGCCTTCCCGCGCCTGCATGGTGACATCTGCGACCTGCGCATGGTAAAGGACGAGGCCGAGCTGGAGCTGCTGCGCGAGGCCCAACGCATCACCGATGGCTCGTTTGAGTACATCTGCGGCTACATCAAGCCGGGAATGACCGAGCAGCAGATCAGGGCCGAGCTTGAGGGCTGGATGCTGAGCCACGGTGCCGACGGCCTCTCGTTTGACACGATCATCGCCAGTGGTCCCAACGGGGCAAACCCGCATGCGCGCCCGAGCGAGCGTGTGGTTGAGGAGGGCGACCTCATTGTGATGGACTACGGTGCGCTCTACCACGACTACCATGCGGACATGACGCGCACCGTGTGCCTGGGCGAGCCGTCCGAGGAGCAGCGCAAGGTGTACGACATCGTGAGGCGCGCACACGAGGAGTGCGCCGCGGCGGTGAAGCCGGGAGTGATTGGCCAGGACATCCACAATCTCTCGGTAAAGATCATCAGCGAGGCCGGCTACGGCGAGTACTACGGGCACGGCCTTGGCCATGGCGTGGGAATAGAGATTCACGAGCATCCCGGCTTTGGTCGCTCGTGGGACAAGCCGGTGCCTGCCGGTTCGGTAGTGACCATTGAGCCTGGTATCTACTTGCCCGGAAAGTTTGGCATCCGCCTGGAGGACTGCGGCGTGGTGACCGAGAACGGATACGAGCCCTTCACCGGCCCCAGTCACGAGCTCCACGTGATTCCCGTGTAGGAGTGGACACTCGCAGTTGACAGACGCGCGACAAATTGCCACAATGTCTTTTGCACTTCAAACGGGGATGTAGCTCAGTTGGGAGAGCGCTGCCTTCGCAAGGCAGAGGCCGAGGGTTCGAATCCCTTCATCTCCACCATGAATTCCACGACGCCCGACAACGGGCGTCTTTCTTTTTTTGGTGACCCCCATGGATTCGAACCGCAAGGTCGCGACAGGCCAGTGGCCTGTCGCGGGCTGAGCCCGAAGGGCGAAGCCTATGAGCGTTGCCAAGGGCAACGCGGGAATCCCTTCATCTCCACCATGAATTATCAGCGCTCCGAACTCGGGGCGCTTTTCTTTTTTCCAAGACCCCCATGGATCCGAACCCGCAAGGGCGCGAAAGGAGGCTGCTTGGGCGGCGGGTGTGTCAGGGGGGACGTATTATTTGACACACTCAGTCAGGTCGCCAGGGGAGGCGGCCTTCGAGGGCGGCCGACATCAGGCCGGACGTGTTTCCGAGTGTGTCAAATTATACGTCCCCCCTGACACACCCTCCCATGTCCGGGGGAGTTGCGAGCACAGTCTCGACCCCGCCGTCACTCAGGCTCGCACTCGGTCGAACCGTCCGTTGAATCTGCCTCAGAGTGTCCCAAACTAAGTCAGGTCGCCAGGGGAGGCGGCCTTCGAGGGCGGCCGACATCAGGCCGGACGTGTTTCCGAGTGTGTCAAATTATACGTCCCCATGACACACCCGCCCATGTTCGGGGGAGCGGCGAGCCCTGAAACACCCTCCCGTCTCCGGTGGAGCGGCGAGCTTCGACACACCCCCGTCTCCGACGGAGCGGCGAGCCCTGACACGCCCTCCCGTGCCCGCGGCAGCCGCTCGACCTCGTCACCTCTCATGTTTTGCGCATTGCTTTTTCATGCTTGTAACCTATACAGGCTGTCTTGTGCTATCGTCATACGCCGTATCTATCTTCATAGTGCTAGGAGTTATCCCTATGGGTCCCCTCAACATCGCTCTTCTCGCAATCATGTTCCTCTCTGGCATCGCCACCATCCTGCTCGTGCTCATGCACTCCGGCAAGGGCACCGGCGTTTCGGACATGATTGCCTCCTCCATGTACAACTCCGCCGCAGGCTCCGGCATCATCGAGAAGAACCTCGATCGCCTCACTATCATCACGGGCGTCATCTTTGGCATCACGATCTGCATCATGTGCCTCACCTTCCCCACGGGAGTCATCGGCTAATAGCTTGGTTTTACGGACCATCGCGCATGTGCCTTGTAGCGCGCGATGGTCTATTTGTTTCTATCGGCAAAAGAATAAGGTGGCTGTATGGACACTAAAACGCTCACTTACATTCTGAAGCGCATTGTGATGGCGGTGTTCACGCTTTGGGCCGTTATCACCATCACCTTCTTCGTGATGCATGCGGTTCCTGGTGGCCCGTTCACCAGAGAGAAGGCAATCTCTGCAGAGGCCCAGGCGGCGCTTAACGCCAAGTATGGCCTCGACAAGCCGCTCTTTGAGCAGTACACCACGTATCTCGGCGACGCCATCCACGGCAACTTTGGCCCCTCCATCAAGCAGCGCGGCCGCATGGTTACCGACGTCATTGCCGACGGCATGAAGACCTCGGCCAAGATCGGCATCATCGCGCTGATTATCGCAACATTCTTTGGCATTGTATTTGGCGCCATTGCGGCACTGCGAAGAAACACTATCTTCGACAGGGCAATCATGGTCATGACAACGGCGTTCGTATCAATGCCAAGCTTCATCATGGGCTCGTTGCTGCTGATTCTATTTGCAATCAAGCTGGGCTGGCTGCCCGCCAACGGTGCCGCCAAGCACGGCCTGATCCTGCCCATCATCACGCTCTCGCTCTATCCGATGTCCTACATCACGCGCCTTACGCGCTCCTCGATGCTTGACGTTCTGGGCCAGGACTACATCCGCACCGCAAAGGCAAAGGGCGTCTCCGAGCGCAACGTCATCGTGCACCACGCGCTCAAGAACTCGCTCATCCCGGTCATCACCTACTTTGGCCCCGAGCTTGCCTACATCGTTACCGGCTCGCTCGTTGTTGAGCAGATCTTTGCCGTGCCGGGCATTGGTCGTTACTTCGTCAACTCCATCACGGGCCGCGACTACACGCTCATCATGGGCACGACCATCGTCCTTGCTGCCCTCATCGTCATCATGAACCTGGTGTCCGACATCATGTACAAGATCGTCGACCCACGAATCAACCTAGAGTAGGGAGGTGTGATCATGGCAAACAATCCGCTCAGCATGCAGGTAAACATGGACGACTTCCTTCCCGCAACCGACGAAGAGAAGGAATACATGGTGCAGATGCGCCCCTCGTCCACGTTTTTCCGTGATGGCTGCCGCCGCCTCTTTAAGAACAAGGTGGCCTTCGTGAGCATGATCGTTATCATCCTCATCACGCTGTCATCGATCTTTATTCCCATGTTCTGGCCGTACTCCTACAAGACGCAGCTCGGCGTGCAGCCTGGACACCCCGTTGACCCGTCGTTCAACAACCTCGCTCCCATGGAGTACTCGACCACCGAGCAGGCCGCCATGGAGCGTGGCGAGTCGGTCTTCCCGCACTTCTTTGGTACCGACGACCACGGCCGCGACTACTTCATCCGTATCGTCTACGGCACCCGTATCTCCCTGGCCGTTGGCTTCTTTGCCTCCATCATCGTGCTGGTCGTTGGCATGACGCTAGGCTCGATCGCAGGCTTTATGGGCGGGCGAGTTGACATGGTGATCATGAGAATCGTCGACGTCATCTACTCGCTGCCCGACATGCTGATGGTCATTCTGTTGGCGTCGGTCATGCGTGAAACCCTGGGCTCGGCGCTGGAGGGCACCGTGCTTCAGGCCATCGGCTCCAACATTATCTCGCTCTTCATCATCTTTGCCCTCCTGTACTGGTGCTCCATGGCACGCCTCATCCGTGGCCAGATCCTGTCGCTGCGCGAGCAGGAGTACGTGCTTGCGGCCGAGGCCACCGGCGCCAAGGCTGGCTGGATCATCAAGACCCACCTGATCCCCAACTGCATCTCAGTCATCATCATCTCCACCGCACTGCAGATCCCGAGCGCCATCTTTACCGAGAGCTTCCTGTCGTTCCTGGGCCTGGGCGTCAACGCTCCCATGCCCTCGCTGGGCTCCCTTGCCTCCGAGGCGCTCAACGGCATCACCAGCTACTCGTACCGCCTGGTGATCCCCGCGCTCGTCATCTCGCTCATCGTGCTCTCCCTCAACCTCTTTGGTGACGGTCTGCGCGACGCCTTCGACCCCAAGCTCAACCAGTAGGAAGGAGGAGCACAACATGGCATTGCTAGAAGTCAAGGACCTTCATACGTCGTTCTTCACCGACGCAGGCGAGGTCAAGGCCGTAAACGGCGTCTCCTTCAACCTCGACCGTGGCAAGACCCTGGGCATCGTGGGCGAGTCCGGTTCGGGCAAGTCGGTGACCGCATACTCAATCATGCAGATCCTGGCCCCCACCGGAAAGATCGTCTCTGCGCGAGGTTCGAGGCAACAAGATCAGTATCATCTTCCAGGACCCCATGACCTCGCTCAACCCCACCTATACCATTGGGCACCAGCTCATTGAGGCCATCACACTGCACACCAACCGCACCAAGCAGCAGGCGTGGGATCGTGCTGTCGAGATGCTTCAGCTCGTGGGCGTCAACGACCCCGAGAAGCGCATGAAGCAGTACCCGCACGAGCACTCCGGCGGCATGCGCCAGCGCGTCATGATCGCAATGGCACTTGCCTGCGAGCCTGACATCCTCATTGCCGACGAGCCCACCACGGCTCTCGACGTGACCATCCAGGCCCAGATCCTCGAGCTCATGCAAAAGCTCCAAAAGGAGCTGGGCATGGCCATTATCATGATCACGCACGACCTGGGCGTCGTTGCCCAGATGTGCGACGAAATCGTGGTCATGTACGCCGGCAGCTACTGCGAGCGCGGAACCGCCGAGGACATCTTCTACAACCCCAAGCACGAGTACACCAAGGGGCTGCTGCGCTCCATCCCAACCACCGGCAGCCGCGGCCAAAAGCTGCAGCCCATCACCGGTACCCCCATCGACCTGCTCAACCTTCCCGAGGGCTGCCCCTTTGCCCCGCGTTGCGACGCGGCCATGAAGATCTGCATCCACAAGGCCCCCGAGAACATGGACCTGGGCGGGCAGCACAAGGCGTCGTGCTGGATGAACGTGAAAGCCAAGATGGAGGCCGACCTCGCGGCGGCGCAGGAAGCCGAGAAGGCCCGCATTGCGGCCGAGGAGGCTCGTCGTGCCACGCCCAAGGGCATCGTTGACGACATTACCCGCGAGGTCGAGGCGGAACTTGCCGCAGAGGCCAAGGCAAACGAGGAAGGCGGTGAGGCGTAATGGCACAGGCCAATGAGACGCCGCTGGTTGACGTACGTCACCTCAAGGAGTACTTCCCGGTTAACACCGGCTTCTTCAAGTCCATTCCCCTCAAGGCCGTCGACGACGTGAGCTTCCAGATCAAGCGCGGCGAGACGCTGGGCCTGGTAGGGGAGTCCGGCTGCGGCAAGACCACCGTGGGCCGCACCATCCTGCACCTCTACGAGCCCACCGACGGCGAGGTCGTCTACGACGGCCGTCCCATCAAGTCCAAGGCCGACATCGACTGGTTCCGCACCAAGTCGACGATGGTCTTCCAGGACCCGTACTCCTCGCTCAACCCCCGCATGACGGTCTCTGACATCATCGGCGAGCCCCTCGACGTGCACCACATGTGCTCCAACCCCAAGGAGCGCGAGGAGAGGATCTTGGCCCTCATGGACCGCGTGGGCCTCAACTCCGAGCACGCCAGCCGCTACGCTCACGAGTTCTCTGGCGGCCAGCGCCAGCGCATTGGCATTGCCCGCTCGCTGGCGGTCAACCCCGAGTTCATCGTGTGCGACGAGCCGGTCTCGGCACTCGACGTGTCCATTCAGGCGCAGGTCATCAACATGTTTGACGAGCTGCAGGACGAGATGGGCCTCACCTATCTCTTCATTGCCCACGACCTGCTGGTCGTGCGCCACATCTCCGACCGCATCGCCGTCATGTATCTTGGCAAGATGGTCGAGCTGGCCGATGCCGAGGAGATCTACGACCATCCTCTGCATCCCTATACCAAGTCGCTCATCTCGGCGGTTCCCATTCCGGACCCCAAGATCGCCCGCGCCAACAAGCGCATCCCGCTGCAGGGCGACATCCCGAGCCCGCTGAACGCTCCCTCCGGATGCCCGTTCCGCACCCGTTGCCCGCATGCCACCGAGGCCTGCGCGCAGTCGATGCCCGAGTTCAAGGAAGTGTCGGATGGCCACTTTGTTGCATGCCATCGCACGGCCGAGGTCAACTAGCGGCGCACTGCAAACGGTAGCATTTTGCTGGTAGACGATTAATCTGTTCCAAAAGCGTCCATCGATGAAATCGGTGGGCGCTTGGCCTATAATGCACGTTTGTGTGTTTCTATACATATTTGAAGGGAGAACACTATGTCCAACCTGTCTCGCAGGGGCTTCCTGGGCTCCATGGGCGCCTTTGGTGGCGCAATGGTTCTCGTCGGCTGCGGTGGCTCCAACTCTGGTGACGGTGCCGCTACCGACACCGCTTCCGATGCTGCCGTCGAGAGCGTCGACACCGCTTCCCTGAGCCCTGAGGACGCCGAGAAGGCTCGCGCCGAGATCCGTCGCGCCATTGGCCTGCTCTTCGACCGTGTCTACATCTGCAACGACATCGCTCAGGCCGACCAGATCCCGGCCAGCACCTTCGTGTGCCAGGGCGTTGGCGAGCCCGACGGCTCCGACTTCATGCAGAACGCTGGTCGTGGCAACGGTACCGGCTACTATGACGTCGAGCAGGAGGCCCTCGAGGCCAACTTCAACGAGGCCGTCAACGTCCTCAAGAAGTACTACGAGTACGACGAGGCCAACGGTGTCTTCACCAACTTCCCGTCCATGACCTACCTGTACAACACCAACGAGGCCCACAAGGCCATCGGTGAGTACCTCCAGAGCGCCCTCGCTGCCGTCGGCATCGAGATGACCATGGAGAACCAGGAGTGGGCAACCTTCCTGAACACCCGTAAGGCTGGCGACTACTCCATCGCCCGTAACGGCTGGATCATGGACTACACCGACCCCATCTGCATGCTCGACATGTGGACCTCGGGCTCCGGCAACAACGACGCCCAGTTTGGCAAGGGCGACCACGCCGGCATCGCTGCCTACGACCTCGACATCTCCGACCTCGGCTACGACCTCAAGGTCGAGGGTGGCACCTGGGCTGACACCTACGACAAGCTCATCGAGACCATCAACACCGAGTCCGACCAGACGAAGCGCTTCCAGCTCATGCACCGCGCTGAGGACTTCATCATGGACACCGGCGCTATTTGCCCGCTGTACTACTACACCAACCCCTACCTCCTGAACAAGGACGTCGAGGGCTTCTACGTCACCCCGCTGGGCTTCTCTCACTTCGACAAGACCACCGTGGGCGGCAAGGGCGACTCCATCTCCGTCACCTATGGCTCCGAGCCCGACACGCTCGACCCCGCTCTCAACTCCGCTGTTGACGGCGCCACCACGCTCGTCCACACCTTCGAGGGCCTGGCCCGCTGGGCCAACAACGGCGACGGCACCTACTCCATCGAGCCGGCCTGCGCCGAGGAGATGGTCGAGGGCGTCACCAACGACGACGGCACCGTTACCTACACCTACACCCTGCGCGACGGCCTCAACTGGTCTGACGGCAAGCCGCTGACCGCCAAGGACTTCGAGTTTGCTTGGAAGCGCGCTGCTTCTGAGGAGCTCGGCGCCGACTACGGCGAGATGTACTCCGTCGTCGTTGGTTACCCCAACGACCTCGCCGTCACCGCCAAGGACGACAAGACCCTTGAGGTCACCACGACCAACCTCATCGCCTACTGGGACGAGCTCATGGCCTTCCCCGTGTTCTACCCCGTGCGCGAGGACGTCGTTGCCGACGAGTCCTGGGCAACCGACCCCAAGACCTACATCTGCAATGGTCCTTACAGCATCTCCGACTGGAAGCACAACTCCGTCATCACCCTCACCAAGCGCGAGGACTACTGGGATGCCGCCAACATCACCATGAACGAGATCAAGTGGTTCCTGTCCGACGACAGCAACACCAACCTCGCTAACTGGGAGAAGGGCGACTGGCACTTCATCGACGAGATCCCGACCAACGAGATGGCTCGCGTCAAGGAGGAGTACGCCGACCAGTATGTGGTCGCTCCTTACGCCGGCACCTACTACGTCTGCTGGAACGTCAACGAGAACATCCTTCCCGCGTAAGGCGTAACTGCAGATAGCCTCTAGGCTCATCAAGGCCCGTCCCACCCCTGGGGCGGGCCTTTTGCGTGCGCAGGACCTGCGCCGGCTCTGCGGCTGCAGAGTGGGCGATAGGGGAGGTTCCCGCTGCGCCGTGCACGAAATAATCTTCAACTTTACGAGGACTGGCGATTCGCTAAATGTGTCAAGCTCCTGCGTTTCTGTGTCAGAACTGTTGCGTAACCGTATCTTTCACGTTTGCATATGCGTCTTGAGGTCCGCACAAACAATCAATTCTTGTAGTGTTCAATAACGCTCTTATCAATGGTCGTTCACTGTGACAAAGGATGTGAAACTACATGAGCAAGAACCTCTCTCGTCGCTCCTTCTTCGGCTTCTCTGGAGCAACTTCCGCCCTTCTTCTGGCCGCTTGCGGCGGTTCCGGTGACGGTGGTTCCGACGCCGCTCCCGCAGCTGAGGGCGAGAGCATCGGCGTTATGCTCTACACCAACGTGATGTCCCTCGACACCGACCTTGCCACCGACGGCGACTCCTTCGAGGTCATCGCTGACTGCATTGACGGCCTCATGCAGATGGACGCCGACGGCGCCGCCATCCCGGCTCTTGCCGAGTCCACCGACATCTCCGAGGACGGCTGCACCTGGACCTTCCACCTGCGCGATGCCAAGTGGTCCAACGGCACCCCCGTCACCGCCAACGACTTCGTCTTTGCATGGCGTCGCATCTGCAAGAACGCCGGCGAGTACGCCTACATGATGAGCGACATCGGCCAGATCAAGGGCGCAGCTGCCATCGTCAACGGCGAGGAGGCCGACGAGACCACCCTGGCCGTCTCTGCCACCGACGACAAGACCCTCGTCGTCGAGCTCGAGGTCCCCGTGCCCTACTTCGACTCCCTCATGTACTTCCCGACCTTCTATCCCATCAACGAGGAGTTCTACAACAGCCTCGACGACGGCGCCTATGGCACCAGCCCCGACACCTTCCTGTCTTGCGGCGCCTTCGTGCTCTCCGACTACCTGCCCGGCACCGCAAACCTGTCCGTCACCAAGAACCCCGACTACTGGGATGCTGAGCGTATCTGGCTCTCTGGCATCAACTACCAGGTCGTTGGCTCTTCCGACAACGCCCTCACCGCTTTCAAGAACAACTCTCTCGACGTCGTCATGATCAGCGGCAACCAGGTCGCCGCTGCCAAGGAGGACGCTGACCTCGCCGACAAGCTCGTTGTCACCGGTGCTGGCTACATGTGGTACCTCACCTTCTCCCAGACCGAGAAGAACGCCCAGGGCGGCATGCTTGCCAACCAGAACCTGCGTCTGGCCATCACCAACGCCATCGACCGCGAGGCTCTCGTTGACAACTACGTCATGGACGGCTCCATTGCCACCTACACCGCCGTTCCGCCTCAGTTTGCCGCCAGCGCAACCACCGGCGACGACTTCTCGGCCGACCAGGAGATGTTCGCCGACTACATCGGCTATGACGTTGAGCGCGCTCAGAAGTTCTTCGAGGACGCCAAGAAGGAGCTCAAGGCCGACGCCTTCGAGTTCACGCTGATCTACGGCAACAACGAGGGCGACGAGGTCACCAAGGTCGCTCAGGCCATCAAGGAGCAGGTCGAGGCCAACCTCTCTGGCATCACCCTCAACCTCCAGGCCATGAGCAAGGCCGAGCGTCTCGACAAGATGCAGAACGACAACTACGACGTCGCTCTCACCCGCTGGGGGCCCGACTACGCCGACCCCATGACCTACCTCGGCATGTGGATCACCAACAACTCCAACAACTATGGCTTCTGGAGCAACGCTGACTACGACAAGCTCATCGCTGACTGCACCACCGGTGAGTACGTCTCCGACTACGACGCTCGTTGGGCAGCCCTTTACGAGGCCGAGACTCTGGTCATGCAGGAGGCCGTCATCGCCCCGCTGTACACCAAGGCAAACGCCAACCTCATCAACCCGGCTGTCCAGAACATCGAGTTCCACCCGGTAGCACTCAACCGCGTGTACAAGAACACGACGGCCATGGATCTCAAGAACGACTAAGCTCACCTACGCTCGTACGTACAACGGGGTGCCGGAGGCAAGCCCTGCTCCGGCACCCGTCTTATTTGGGAAGAGCCACCTATGAAGAAGTACATTCTCAAACGAATTGTGATGTCAGCGCTCACGTTGCTGCTCATCACCTTCGTGCTCTTTGTGCTCGTGCGCATCATGCCGGGCAATCCCTTCCCCTCCGAACGCATGAGCGCCGAACAGATTGCCAACAAGCGTGCCGAGATGGGCCTCGACGACCCCATTCCCACGCAGTTCGTCCGCTACCTCGGTGGCGTTTTGCACGGCGACTTTGGCAAGGGCACTTCGCTCTACTACGGCGCCCCCATCAAGACCGTGTTGGGCCAGTGCATCAAGAACTCGTTCCGCATTGGTGGCCTGGCCATTCTCATTGGCACGGCAGTGGGCCTGTTCTTGGGCATCACGGCGGCCCTCAACAAGGGGAAGTTCCTCGATGCCTTCTGCACCGTCTTCTCAATTGTGGGCGTGTGCGTGCCGGGCTACGTGTTCCTCATCTTCTTGCAGTACTACTTCTCGTACAAGATTCACCTGTTCCCGTACTTCTTCGACGCGTCGCACTTCATGCACTCGGCTGTTCTACCGTCGCTTTCGCTTTCGCTCTTCACCATGAGTACGGTCGCGCGCTTCACGCGCAACGAGATGGTCGAGGTCATGGACTCCGACTACGTGCATCTGGCCGAGAGCAAGGGCATGTACGGCAGCAAGCTGGTAATTAGGCACATCCTGCGCAACGCCCTCATTCCCATCGTCACGGTGCTGGCGCCCCTCATCGTCGACCTGCTTACCGGTGCCCTGGTCGTTGAGAAGATCTATGGCATCAACGGCATCGGCAAGCTCATGGTCGACGCCATCGCGGGCGAGGGCATCGACTACAACTACGTGCTCGCGCTGGGCATTCTCTACTCCGCCCTCTACATTGGCATCATGCTCGTCGTAGACATCCTCTACGGCCTGCTCGACCCGCGCATCCGCGTTGCTTCCTCGGGAGATGATGCTTAAATGAGCGAGACCACCTACACGCCGACCGCCCAGGACTTTGAGTTCCTCACCGGCCGCGACATCACCACCGACAAGAACTTTGCCTCCCAGAGCTATTGGAAGGGCGTTGCGATTCACTTCTACCGCAACCGCCGTGCCATGATTGGCGTTGCCATCGTTTCCATCATCATCCTGCTCGCGGTCATTGGCCCGGTGCTCAGCCCCTATGGCTACCGCGACATCGTCTCGTTTGTGGACGAGAGCGGCAAGCAGGTCGTGGCCAAGGGCATCTCGCCGCAGTTTGGCCATGCCGGCGACGGCCCCTTCGACCATCTGACTTTCCTCTTTGGCACCGACGACCTCGGTCGCGACCTGTGGACCCGTACCTGGCAGGGCGCCCGCATCTCGCTGATCATCGCCTTTGTCACGATCATCATCGACATGATCATCGGTATGAGCTACGGCCTCATCTCGGGTTACTTTGGCGGTGCGGTCGACTCCGTCATGCAGCGCATCGTTGAGGTGGCAAACTCCGTGCCGCGTCTGGTCAT
>CADCHF010000028.1 GCA_902801175.1 uncultured Coriobacteriaceae bacterium
CCCGGGTCGCCCGGTGAAGGCGAGGAAGAAGGGCGTGAAGGGAGCGAAGAGCGTTGCTGCCTAGGCTAGCCCCTTGTCACACAAACTACCGAAGCCTCAAGAATTTCGCAACCGGGACCACGCGGACAGGGTTCATTGCATGTGTGTGGTCTATGCAACTCATTTTGCCATGTAGACACGCAAGGTGGCTGTGCTGCTGGGCAAACGGCTCGGGACAATATGGCCCGTCTCTTGGGTGAGTGCGCCGTTCCAGTGGGCTCTTGCGTATAGGACCATACGCACACATTAAGGGGTTAAGTGCTGGCTCAAGCTTGCACAGACCCCCGTTGGGTGGGTGTCCCTCGTGCGGATGACACCCACCCAACGGGGGTCTGTGCGTGCTCCGGCTTGCGCATAACCGATTTATGTGTGCGTCGCTTAACCTGCTCAGTCTTGCCGGGGGCTTGTATGGAGCTTCAAACGCTGGTGACTTGCAGGTTGGTGCGGCTTACTTGTGGGTGTGACAAAGAAGACCGACCCCACAGAGTGGAGTCGGTCGAACAGAACGGCTTGCTCAGCGTGCCGTTGGCAACTACAGCGCACGCGGCTCTGCGGGAGGATCGAGCTCAAAGGGCACAGCGGGCGTGAAGGCACTCACCAGCGGTACCACCAAAAGCGAGAGCAGCATGGCGATGGCGCCGGCGTTGACTGGGCTCGCAATGAAGCCAATGAACATGTTGGCCGTGGTGAGTCCCACGCCAACAATAAAGCTTGCCCACACGGCAGCGCGAGAAATACGGTTGCTGTAGAGACCCCACAGGAACGGCCCCAGGAACGCGCCGGCAAGGGCTCCCCACGAGATGCCCATGAGCTGCGCAATGAAGTTGACGGGAGAGGTGTACTGCCAAAGCGCAATGCCGGCCGACAGCACAACAAAGGCAACGAGCAGCATACGCATGGTCACCAGCTGCCTCTTCTCGTTCATGTCCTTGACCAGGTGGCCCTTGATGAGGTCAATGGTGAGCGTGGACGAGCTGGTGAGCACCAGCGACGACAGCGTGGACATGCTTGCCGATAGCACCAGCACAATGACCAGGCCAATGAGCAGGTCAGGCAGGGTGGAGAGCATCGAGGGCACCACCGAGTCATACACAGGGGCACCTGTCTCGGGGTTAAAGGCAATCTGATCGGCATACAGGCGCCCAAAGCCGCCCAAGAAGTAGCTGCCACCGGCCACGATCACGGCAAAGAACGTGGAAATGATGGCGCCCTGCTTAACGGCCTCGTCGCTCTTAATTGCATAGAACTTGCCCACCATCTGCGGCAGGCCCCAGGTGCCAAGCGAGGTGAGCACGACCACGCCCAAGAGGTTCAGTGGGTCGGGACCCAAGAAGGCTGCGAGCGGGCCAGACATCTCGGAGCCCTCAACGGGAATCTGCGAGAGCGAGGTATAGGCCGCCATGAATCCACCGTTGTCGCCAAGTACCGCGCCAATGATGGCCAAGATACCCACGAGCATGACAATGCCCTGCACAAAGTCGTTTACGACGGTGGCCATGTATCCGCCGAGCACAACATATATGCAGGTCACAACGGCCATGCCAATGATGCAGACGGTGTAGTCGATTCCAAAGGCCATCTCAAAGAGACGCGAGAGGCCGTTGTAGACCGAGGCGGTATAGGGGATGAGGAAGACAAAGATGATGGCGGCCGATGCAACGCGTAGCGCCTCGCTGCCATAACGCGTACCAAAGAACTGCGGCATGGTGGCAGAGCCCAGGCGATGGGTCATGAGGCGCGTGCGGCGGCCAAGAACCACCCAGGCAAGCAGACTTCCGATGAAGGCGTTGCCCACGCCGATCCATGTGGCCGAGATGCCGTACTTCCATCCAAACTGACCCGCGTAGCCCACAAAGATGACGGCCGAGAAATAGCTCGTGCCATAGGCAAAGGCGGAGAGCCACGGACCAACGTTTCGGCCGCCAAGCACGAAGCCCTCAACGCTTCCTGCCGAGTTGCGGGTGCGCAACCCAATGGCGACGACGGCCGCGATGAACACGACCATCATGAGGATTTTTGCAAGCATAGAAGTCCTTTCTCATCTGACTGGCGGTTGTTCCAGCTGCTTTAGCTGCGTAAAGCACGTAGGCGATGGTAAAGGAGATTCACGGTCCTCAGTAGCGACTGAGACAAGCTGACTCGCGTTTGCAATAAAACTTGAGCGTTTGGAAATATGCGCACCAATAAATGTGTTGTTGCAGGTAATGGTTGGCGATTGAAGGCGCAAAGACCTCTGTTGGACCGGTGCTGGTGCGATCCTCTGCTCGCAGGCGAGGCTGGGATGACATTCAAAACCAGACCCTGCGAGCAACGGGGCGCTGGCAGGTGGGGCCTTCATAGAGTTTGAGCCCGAAGGCTCCGTAGAACCTTCGGGCTCGATGCTCTTCTGCGATTAAACCGCATTTACATGCGGGTAAGTTGGCACCCCGCGGCGCTACTCCTGTGCGGCGGCGAGAGCCTGCGTGGTCTCAATCTCGGTGAGCATGTCGATGCGCACCTGGTGACGGCCGCCCTCGTACTCGGCACCAAGCCATGCGTCCACGATGTCCTTGGCCGTCTCGATGCCCACGACGCGAGCGCCAAAGGCAACGCAGTTGGTGTTGTTGTGCTGGCGGGAGAGGCGCGCGGAGTAGGGCTCGGAGCAGGTGACGCAGCGGATGCCGTGCACCTTGTTGGCCGAGAGGCTGATGCCCACGCCCGTGCCGCAGATGAGGATGCCGCCGTCGACCTCGCCGCTGGCAACCATCTTGGCAACCTTGTAGCCGCTGACGGGGTAGTTGAAGCGCTCGGTGCTGTCGGTGCCAACATTGATGACCTCGTAGCCCTGCTCCTGCAGGTAGGCCATGATCTCGTTCTTCATCTCGACTGCCACGTGGTCGTTACCAATTGCGAGCTTCTTGAATGCCATGATCTGTCTCCTTATCTTGTGCTCTGTTGAGCTTGCCTGTGAGTTAGTGCCTGCTGGTGTTGCCGTTGCGCTTAGTGCGTTCGTCGAGCTTAGAGGGTGCGAAGTGCCGCCATGGTCTCGGCGTAGTCGCCGTGACCAAAGAGCCCGGCCGTTCCAAGGACAAAGCCGCGCACGCCCATGGCCGAAGCTTCGGCAATGTGCTCGGGGCTGCAGTTGCCGTCAATGACGACCTCAAAGTTGTTGCCGTTCTTGTGGCTGGCATCAACCAGCTGCTGGATCTTGGGGTTCACAAAGTCGAGCCACTTTTGACCGGCAAAGCCAGGGTTAACGGTCATGACCAGCACGTAGTCGCAGAGCGGAAGGATGGGCTCAACAGCGGCAAAACTCGTGCCGGGGTTGATGGCGATGCCGGCCTTTACGCCAAGCGCGCGGATGGCTGCGAGCGTACGGGCCACGTGCACGTCGGCCTCGGGATGAACGTAGATGACCTTTGCGCCTGCCTTGGCAAACTTCTCAACGTAGCGGCCGGGGTCCATGGCCATCATGTGCACGTCGCAGGGAACACCGGCGTTGGCGCACAGCCACTCAATGTCCTGCAGGCCCATGCCGTAGTTGGGGACGTAGGTGCCGTCCATGAGGTCGAGGTGCAGGCCGTCAGCGCCGGCATCGACAAGCGCCTTGGTGTCATCGGCGAGGTGACCAGAGTCGGCGCACATCATGGAGGGGAGAAGAAGCTTGTTGGTGGCGGTGGCGGTGGTCATTGATTCCAGATCCTCTCTCGGTTGTCTATTAACCGTTTAACTGAGGTGATAGTACGATGTTTTGAAACGGAAGTTAACCGATTAATATCCAACACACAGGATGTACATAATCGGTTAACCTCAAAAGGCGAGGAAAGGGTGGTCTGCACACCCACTCCGTTCTGCCAAACCAGATATATCGATTGCCGTTTGTGCACGTCAAAGGCCAAATAGCTGCGTTTTCATGTGAGATGCTGGGATGGGCGTATGGTGCATTGGCAAAACGTGCTTGGCCGTGAAATCGTTTACATGCTAGGGTTGATTCAACCGCAACAAAGGATGGTCCCATGGCAAAACGCAGCGTCTCGATCTATGACCTCGCCAAACTGGCGGGAGTTAGTACTGCCACCGTTTCTAACGTTCTTAACAACAAGGGCAGCTACTCAGAAAAGACGCGTGACCTTGTGCTGGGCATCGCGCGCGAGCAGGGCTACGTGGCAAACTTTGCCGCAAAGAGCCTGCGTGAGTCCTCTACCAAGACCATCGCCCTGCTCACGCCCGACGTGAGCAACGACTTCTTCTCTACGCTGGTGCTCAAGGTTGAGGGGCTCCTGCGTGCGGCAGGCTACTCTTCCTATATATGCAACACGGCAAACGACGACGAGCGCGAGGACGAGTACGTACGCGGACTCATCTCAAAGCAGGTCGATGGCATTGCCTACATTGGCGGAGTAACGCGCACTCCCATACAGGCTGCGGTCGACATCCCTGTGGTGCATATCGACCACATGGGAAAGTCGGGCATGACGCACGAGGTGTATGTGGGCAACGACATGCCGCAGCTTAGCTACGACATGACCTCCACGCTCTTTGATCGCGGGTGCCAGCACGTGGCTCTTGTGAGCGTCTCTGCGTCCTTCTACCGTACGGAGGAGCACGACCAGGCGGCGGGCTACTATCGCTACCTGTCCGACCATGGCATTCGCCTAGACAAGAATCTCGTGCTAGAAGGCGCGCACCGTCAGACAAGTCTGATTGAGGCTGCACAGCTGGTTGATGAGTGCCTTGGGGCGGGTTATAGCTTTGACGGCGTGGTTGCGCTGGGTGACCGTGTTGCGCTGGGCGTGGTCAATGCGCTCAAGGCTCGCGGGATCGACGTGGGTCGTGACGTGCGCGTTATTGGCATGGACGACTCCATCTATTCGCGCATCTCCACGCCGGCCATTAGCACCGTGCGTCGTAATACCGACGAGATGGCGGAGCGGGGCGTGAGCGCGCTGCTGGCAATGCTGCGCGACGAGCAGCCGGCTGAATCTCGCATTGTTGTGCCGCACGAGGTCATCGAGCGCGCCACCACGCTTGGGGAGTAAAGAGGTCTGAGTCAAACGGGCTGCCCATCGCGCTCATTCACGCTCCTATAATGGGGTTATGCATTACGGCATGCTGCGAGAGGAGCACTCATGGATGCGAGCGAGCAGGAGACTTTGGCTCACCTGTTGCAGATGCGCGAGCAGCTGGCCCTGAGGCTTGCCGTAAGGAAAAAGCTCATGTCGTTTGAGCACGAGCTCTGCACCAACAACCGCTTCTTTCCTTGTACGGACATTCTGAGCTGGGTCGATGCGATAGCCCCCATGGTGATGCGCACCCTTGGCGCGGGCTCGGTGCTGTATCGCGGCCGGATCATTGCCAAGGACGACGAGGATGTGTTTTTGGCGCCCATATATCATGCGCTGGGCGTGTTTGTTGACGACGATGAGGGCGACCTGGGACACACGAGGTTTGCTCAGGCGTACGTGCAGCAGCAGATCGATCGCTTGGAGTCGGGACGAGAGGTCCCAAGCTTTGCCTCGTTTGACGACAAGCTCAAGGCGCTTAGGGCCAAGGGATGGTGGGGCTACAACAAGCAGGATTCTGGTGCGGCGCCATCGGACGCTACGGGCAACGGTCGCATCAACCCGGCGGGCATTAGCTATCTTTATGCGTCGAGCAAGAGGGCGACGGCCGCCCTTGAGGTGCGACCGCATATCTCGCAGCTGGTGAGCATTGCCGAGGTCATGACAACCGACGAGATAGTGCTCTTTGATCTCTCGCGCGACGTCTTTGCCGACGATGATTCCACCGACGAAGAGACCAAGATGTTCCGGAAGCTCCTCGCGCACTACTTCTCGAGGCCTAACTACTCGGGCGATAAGGCGTACCTGGTGACGCAGTACATCAGCGAGTATGTGAAGGGGCGCATCGAGGAGACGACGGGGCTACACTTTGACGGTCTCTGTTTTAGCAGCTCGCTCGACCGCGAGGGCATCAACTACGTGATTTTTGACACGACAGAGCATCCCAAGTACGAGATTGTCTCCTCCTCGCTGGAGAAGGTGGTGGACATGCAGGGCAAGCTCGAGACCTATTTGCCCATGACGGACTCCACCATCCGCGCGCTCATGGACGCCCCGTTCTAGTTTGTGGGTTTTCGCGCAAGGCCGAGCTCGCTTGTGGCAAGCAGCGGCCTGCGGTTGTGCCGTGGACGGGTGTTCTCTTGGGTCTGATACTTCTCCGGTCGCCTAAAACTCGCATTGGGCCAAGCGTTTTCCAGCGTTTTGTCTGCCGCCAACACGAGTTTTAGGCGACTGGGAAAGCATTGCGATGGAATGGGGGCTTGGGTAAGGCGTCTGGCGGGCGTTAATGCAATGCTCTGACGGGCGGATTCACCCGTCAGAGCATGTGATGCGGTCTTTTTGATGTGGCTCAAAGCCTTGTTGGTTTTCCTGCTAATACTTTGCGCGTGTTGGTGACGCCAAGCGCATTGATTGACGTGCTTACCCGATGCTGCCGACCAAGGTTGCTATGTCAGCCTCGCCGAGTCCGTACGTGTCGTTAAGGTCTCCTTGGCCACGCACCATAATGCTGTAGCTAAAGTTGTCCGACATCCAGATTGCCTTCATCGCGAGGCTCTCCTCGTTGCCAAAGCACGTTACCGTCCATCCGTCCGCTTCTATCTCCCACGTGTGGGCGTACTCGGTATAGTCGCCCGAAACGTCGGTCGTGTCGTAGGACACCTCTTCCGCAGGCCTCTTTACGCCCTTGCGAACTACGAGCTCTGCCGATCCTACGGAGCCGTCGGCCTCGGCGAGGAGCTTCGTGTACTTGTACTCGTCCCAGTTGATGGGTCCGCCCTCATCTAGCACGGTGCCGTCCTCGGGCAGGTCGAAGTAGCCGACGCCCGCACCCTCTGCAGCCTCTGCGGGGCTTTGGGCTGCCGTCCAAGGATTAGCGAGCTCGCTCTGCTCTTCTTCTGTTGAGGTGGACTCGGTGGTCGAAGGCGCAGAGGCGCATGCGCCCAGGGAAAGGGCCAGCAGCAAAGATGTTGCAACTGCAAAGATTCTTTTCATGAGAGCTCCTCCTTGTTGTGCTCGGTGCTGCCTGACGGCGGGCCAAAACGCTGCGAGCGGTTTGGCAAACGAAGTTTCTCACACCATCGATAATACGCATCGAAGGCAGAAAGTGTCTCACGCGAAAACCTCCCTCCGTCCCCAATGGGCGGGGGCGATGTCCGAGTACCTGCAAGCAAAGCCCCGCACGGGGAAGGGTCCGTGCGGGGCTTGGAAGGAAGGCTTGCTAGATACTCTGATTTGAGGGCTTAGGCGGCGTTTGCCTCGTTCTCGGCCTCCTCCTCGAGGCACTTCTTCTCGTAGACGCGCCAGAAGGGCAGGTAGATGACCAGGCCAATGACGAAGGCAAGCACGGGGAGAAGCGCCGTCTTGATGTCGCCGGTGCCGAGGGGTCCCAGCAGGAAGGGAGGCGTGGCCCAGGGGAGAGCGGCAAAGAAGCGACCGAAGAAGCCAACCATGGTGAGGCCGTAGCCAACTGCCATCGAGACGGTGGCGGAGAGGATGAACGGAATCATGAGGTAGGGGTTGAAGGCCAGGGGCAGACCAAAGACGACCGGCTCGACGACGGTGAAGATTGCGGGAGGCAGGCCGGCGCTCTTGACGTCCACGCCCAGCTTCTCAGCGTAGGACTGAGCGATGGTCAGCGAGCAGTAGAGTCCCATGAGGCCGAGCGTCAGCGAGTTCATGTTGACGAAAGCGTTGGCGTAGGGCTCGAGGAAGGGCAGCACCGCGCCACCCTCGCCCACAGAGGGCGAACCAAGGATGAAGAAGATCAGGAACGCGGCGCCAACCATGATGACGGGCATGGCGGCGATCATGCCGTTTTGCACGGCGGCGATCGGGGGCAGCATGCCAAACTTGCCCAGGGGGACGGCGAGCTTGTTGACCACGTCGGTCAGGCGATCCATCAAGCTCTATTTCGGAGTCTCGCTCATTTCTTTCCCTTTCCTTCTCGAAGTGTCCGCAGCCGGTAAGTTAATCGGTTACGTTTCGTTGACCTCACTATATGACGAGCTGTGATATAGAGCCACTACCTATGAACTACATCGTGATATACTTCTGATGCATGACATTTGACATGCGTTGACTGGCGTTACAACCCCAGGGGGGCTTACATGGAACTGCGTACGCTTCGCTACTTTTTGGCCGTGGCATACGAGGGCAACATCTCGCGAGCGGCCGAGTCGCTCTACATTGCTCAGCCTTCGCTTTCGCGCCAGATTCAGGCGTTAGAAAAGGAGCTGGGCTGCCAGCTGTTCATTCGCAAGAGCCACCGAGTGGAGCTCACGCCCGAGGGCCTGGAACTGCGCAGCCGTGCCACCGAGGTGCTCGAGATGGTGGGTCGCATTGAGGATGAGTTTGCCCAGCGCGACGCGGCTGCTGTTGTGGGCGATGTGCACATCGTTGCGGCAGAGACGGCGGGTATGCGTCTTGTGGCGCGCGTGATTGCCGAGATTCACCAGGCGCATCCGCAGATCGAGTTTCACCTGCATACGGGCGACGACCTGCAGGCCTCCGACATGCTCGACAAGGGCCTGGCTGACTTTGCCGTCATATGCCAGCCGGCGAACCTCGTCAACTACCATACGCGCAAGCTGCCCGACAAGGACGTGTGGGGCGTGCTCATGCGCAAGGATGACGTGCTGGCAGAGGGGGAGGGCGTTACGCCGGCGCAGCTGGCCAAGCGCTCGGCCTACTTCAGTCGCCAGCAGGTGAGCCTCTCCCACGAGACCAATCCCCTGCGCAACTGGCTCGGCCACTACCGTGGCCGCACCAAGCAGGTGGGTACGCTCGACCTCGTGCGCAACGCGGGTGCCATGGTGGCTGCGGGAGACGCGCTGGCCGTCACGTTCCAAGGCATAGGCGGCTACGATACCGACGAGCTGACCTTCCGGCCCTTCGAGCCGCGTCTGGAGACGGGTTCGGTCTTTGCTTGGAAGCGCCATCGCACCTTTAACGAAGCCAGTCGCGTGTTCCTCGACGCCATGCGCGCGCGGCTGGAGGGCTAGCGCCAAGCTTTGACTGGGTCAGACGTATACTGTTGAGAGGGAGTAGGACGATGGCATTTCCGAAGGGATTCCTGTGGGGCGGCGCGACGGCGGCCAACCAGGTGGAGGGCGCCTGGGACGTGGACGGCCGCGGTCCGGCTATGACCGACGTCACCATGGGCGGTTCGGTCAAGCAGACACGCAAAATCACCTACCTTGATGCAGACGGCAATCCTGGCTATCTTGAGCGCCATGGGAAGCTTCCCGAAGGCGCACGCTATGCCGTCCTGCCCGACCATTACTACCCCAACCATATCGGCGTGGACGAATATCACCGCTTTGAGGAGGACATCGCACTCTTTGCCGAGATGGGTTTCAAGACCTACCGCATGTCCATCAGCTGGAGCCGCCTGTACCCCACGGGGCTTGAGACCGAGCCCAACGCCGCGGGCGTCGAGCACTACCGCCGCGTCTTCCAGTGCCTGCGTGATCACAACATCGAGCCGCTCGTGACCATCTGGCACTTTGACACCCCGCTCTACCTCGAGGAGCACTGCGGCGGCTGGCTCAACCGCGAGACCATAGACCACTACGTGCGCTACGCCACCACGTGCTTCACCGAGTACAAGGGGCTCGTGCGCTACTGGCTCACCTTCAACGAGATCAACAACGGCATGCCGCAGGACAACCTCAAGAACCCGCTGCCGCAGTGGCGCTACCAGGAAGGCGTGCAGATCCTGCACTACCAGTTTGTGGCGAGCGCAAAGGCCGTGCAGATTGGCCACGAGATTGACCCCAACAACATGATCGGCAACATGATCTGCGGCATCTGCTACTATCCGGGCACCTGCGACCCGGCCGACATCGAGCTCAACCGCCACATGTGGGAGCAGAAGATCTTCTACTGCGGCGACGTGCAGTGCAAGGGCGAATACCCCTCTTTCACCAAGCGCGTGTGGGCAGCCCACGACGTGGACGAGAGCAAGCTCGACATCACCGACGAGGACCTCGAGGAGCTGCGCCGTGGCACGGTGGACATGTACACGTTCAGCTACTACATGAGCCAGAACGTGACCACGCACACCGACGTGGAGGAGGTGGGCGGCAACATGTCGAGCGGTGCCCGCAATCCCTACCTCACCTACAGCGACTGGGGCTGGTCGACTGATCCCTCTGGCCTCACGTACTACCTCGAGGTTGTCAACGACCGCTACCACCTGCCCATCATCATCACCGAGAACGGGCTTGGCGCCTTCGACACGGTGGAGGAGGACGGATCCATCCACGATCCTTATCGCATCGACTACTTCCGCCAGCACGTGCAGGCCATGCAGCGCGCGATTGACTGGGGCGTCAACCTCATCGGATACACCACCTGGGGCTGCATCGATGTGGTCTCCGCTGGTACGGGCGAGATGCGCAAGCGCTACGGCTTTATCTACGTAGACATGGACGACGAGGGCAAGGGCACGCTCGATCGCAGTCGCAAGGACAGCTTCTACTGGTATGCCAAGTGCATCGCCAGCAATGGGGAGGACCTAAGCTAAGACGCATTGAGCTGTTGGCCACGTAGCTTTGCCGAGAGAGGAGAGTCCTGGGGATCTGCGCCTAGGGCTCTCTTGCTAGACTGAGAGCAGATGCATGGGGATGGGAGGGCACATGGAGATCTTCGCAGGCCTGCGGACGTTTACCTTTGGGGCGATTGCCCTGCGTCTGCTTGGCGCGCTTCTCTGCGGAACCATGGTTGGCGTTGACCGGGAGATGCGCAACAAGAAGGCCGGTCTCAAGACGCATGTGCTGGTATGCCTTGGCGCGGCGCTCTGTATGATCGTGTCCGAGTGCATCATCCTGGGGCGTGAGGGTGTCACGACCGATGCGACCCGCATCGCCGCCAACGTGGTCACGGGAGTCGGCTTTCTCTGTGCAGCTTCCCTCATTACCAGGGGAAACGGCTCCTTGCACGGGCTTACCACAGCGGCAGGTCTTTGGACTACGGCCGTTATTGGCCTTGCCTGTGGCTCCGGGTGGCTCGAAGTGGGCCTGTTGACAGCCCTCATCGTGTTGTTTGTGTTTGCGGTGTTTGGTCGCCTGGACGCCTACCTCACCAGCATCTCACGTGGCTTTGACCTCTATGCAGAGGTTATTGACTACGAGGATCTGCCAAAGCTGCTGGACACGCTTCACGCCCACAGCGTGACCTTTAGTGGGCTTACGGTGTCGAAGAGTCCGGTGGGGACTGCCATCGTGCAGCTCACCGCCACCACGCAGCATCTTGGCGAGAAGGAGAGGCTAAGCGAAGCCCTCCGTGCGCTCGATTGCGTGCGCTACCTCGAGATGTTCTAGGTCGAGACGTTTGTCGCTACCCCCATTTGACCCATGCAGTTGAACCAATGCATACAGTGCATATCACAACGTACGCAAGAGGCATTGGCTATTGTGTGCTAATGCTGCAAAAATGGTAGGAGGGGACTTATGCCGGCGGCTAAGCTGGCTGAGGAGAGGAGACCTATCATGATTTATCGCGACTTTCAGGATTTGAAGCTGTCCGGCCTTGGTTTGGGCGCCATGCGTCTGCCGGTCATCGACGGTGACGACCACACGATTGACGAGCCGGCCGCGGCAGCCATGGTCGACTACGCCATGGAGCACGGTATCAACTACTACGACACCGCATGGGGCTATCATGGCGGCCACTCCGAGGAGGTGCTGGGCCGCGCGCTTGCCAAGTACCCGCGCGACAGCTTCTACCTCGCCACCAAGTTCCCCGGCTATGCCAACAACAACTTTGGCAAGGTCGAGGAGATCTTTGAGAAGCAGCTTGAGAAGTGCGGCGTTGAGTACTTCGACTTCTACCTCTGTCACAACGTGACCGAGTCGAACATCGACGACTACCTGGCCGACGACCAGTTTGGCACCGTGACCTACCTGCTCGAGCAGAAGAAGGCCGGGCGCATTCGCCATCTGGGCTTCTCCTGCCACGGTGCGCTGCCGGTGCTGGCGGCGTTCCTCGAGAAGTACGGCAAGGACATGGAGTTCTGCCAGCTGCAGCTCAACTACATCGACTGGCACTTCCAGAAGGACGCCGAGAAGGTGGCGCTGCTTGCGCAGTACGGCATTCCCGTGTGGGTCATGGAGCCGCTGCGTGGTGGCAAGCTGGCTACGCTGCCCGAGCAGTATGCCGAGCAGCTCAAGGCTCTGCGTCCCGATGAGACCATTCCTGCCTGGGCCTTCCGCTTCCTGCAGAGCGTCCCGCAGATCACCATGGTGCTTTCCGGTATGTCCAACATGGAGCAGCTGCAGCAGAACATTGCCACGTGGGAGGATGACAAGCCGCTCTCGAAGGAGGAATGGGACGCCATCCTCTCCATCGGCGACACCATGGCCACCGGCGTGCCCTGCACCGCCTGCCACTACTGCACCAACCACTGCCCCATGGAGCTGGATATCCCGCATCTCATCTCGCTCTACAACGAGCACAAGTTCACCGGTGGTGGCTTCATCGCGCCGATGGCCTTGGGTGCCCTCCCCGACGACAAGCAGCCTAGCGCCTGCATTGGCTGCGGAAGCTGTGCCGCGGTGTGCCCGCAGCAGATTGACATCCCCAGCGTGCTCGCCGACTTTGCAGAGCTGATGGCGTAGCCGCGGAAATACGCAGATCGGGGGTGTGTCAGTGGTCCCCCTGACACACCCCTCGCAGGTGCATTCAGTCTCACGATAAAGCGCGTGTCAGAGGAATCCCTCCGACACGCGCATGTCATGGCTCAGCTTGACTCGCTCCCTACGCAACACCCATGTAGGAGAGCATGCCGTCAACGGCCAGCTTGGTGGCGGCTACGGCGTGCACCACGGTGTTGGGGCCCGTAACCACGTCGCCGGCGGCAAAGACGCCCGGAACCGTGCACATGCCATGCTCGTCCACAATCAGCAGGCCACGGTCGTCACCCTCGAGACCCTCAGTGGTCAGGATGAGCTTGTTCTTCGGCTTTTGCGACACGGCCACGATCACCGTGTCGCAGCTCACCTGGTCGAGCTCTTCCTCGTAGCCCGTCACACGGTCATTCTCGTCGAAGATGGCCGTCTTAAACACGGGCCCTCCTCGTTGATCTCGCAGATTGCCTTGCCCTGCACGAGCTCGGCGCCGTCCAGCAAGGCATATTCCAGCTCGTCGGAGCTTGCCGAGATGTGCTTGCTGCGGGCGTAGAGCGTGACCTCGTTGGCACCCTGGCGGATGGCGGTACGGGCTACGTCCATGGCGGTGTTGCCAGCGCCAATGACGGCAACGCGCTCGCCAATCTCTGCCGTCTCGGGGCTCATGAGGTAGTCAAGGCCAAACAGCACGTTGCCGCCGGCCTCACCCGAGACGCCCAGCGTCTGCGCGCGCCAGGTGCCCGTACCAACAAAGACCGTGTCGTACCCGTCACGGAAGAGGTCGGGGATGGTGAGCGACGAGCCAATGGCCGTGTTGTGCCTGATCTTGACGCCGAGGGTCTCCAGAATCTCCTGATAGCGGTCAAGCACCCGCTTGGGCAGGCGATACTCGGGGATGCCGTAGCGCATAACGCCGCCGAGACGCGGGTTCTGGTCAAAGATCGTGACGGCAACGCCCATCTGCGCGAGCCTCATGGCAGCGACGATGCCGGCCGGGCCACCACCAATGACAGCTGCGCGCTTGCCGGTGGGCTGGGGCTTCTCAAAGCGGGCGCGCTCGAGGTAGGTGCTCGACACGTAGTTCTCGATGGCCGAGAAGTGGATGGGCGTACCCTTGCGGCCGCGCACGCAGTGGCCTTCGCACTGTGCTCCGTGGTTGCAGATGAGCGAGCAAACGGCGCTCATGGGGTTGTTCTGGAAGAGCACGGCTCCCGCCTCGTCCATCCGGCGCTCGCGGAACAGCTGAATGACCAGCGGAATTGCCGTGCCTACCGGGCAGCCCTTCTGGCAAAGTGGCTTCTTGCAGTTAAGGCAGCGCTCTGCCTCCTCGACGATGTGCAGTGCCATGGCGTCTTCCTTCCCTTGTTGGCCGCTTTGATACTTGTGTAGCTTTAAGATACACGCGCGCCGCAAATTGGAGCTTGCTGTTTGCACAAGACGGTATGCAGTTTCAACATGCTGGTGCAATGCGCTCGTGTCGGAGAAACCAAGTTTCGCCTGTTGCTGCGAGCCTATAATTGATACAGCCGAATGCAAAGGGGAGGGAATTGCAATGCTCGAGCGCCCAAATGACCTCAGGTCCTGCAGCCTGGCCGATGCCTTTATGACCATTGGCGGCAAGTGGAAGCCCTACATCGTTTGGTATCTCAATACCGCCCAAAACTTCACGATGCGTTACGGCGAGCTCAAGCGTCACATTCCTTGGACCATCTCGCACAAGATGTATGCCCAACAGCTGCATGAGCTTGAAGACGACGGCATCATCACGCGCCATGAGTACATGGAGGGCAACATACGCGTGGTGGACTACACCCTCACCGAGGCGGGACGCTTCCTTGTGCCAGCGATTCTCTATTTGCGTGATTGGCGCGCCGTCTTTGGCGGTTTCCCCGACTCGACCCTTACGCGCACGCAGGGCAGCTGGCAGGACAAGACAATCTCGTATCTTTGCGAGGGCATCGATGGGTCTGGCCTCGAGGCACGTATCGAGTTTGACGTGGCGCGCACGCTCGAGGAGTCACTTGCAAATAGCGAAGGCGACGCCTTCTTTGAGCCTGAGATTTAGCCAATCATCTACAATTACCTAAAAAGCAATCGACAAGTAATTGATGTTACTGACTGGTGTTGCCGTACATTGAAACTCGCTTCTAGCCACTACTAACTTTGAAGTGCATTCTTTCGCGCGTTTTTGGCTTGCCACATACTGTGCTTAAAGGTGGTCGGGCTTTTGGCCGGGTCCGACTTTTGGAATGCCAAAGGGATGGGAGTACGTCATGGGATTCTTCGACAAGCTGTTTGGAAGCAAGAAGCCGGCAAAGCCTGAGGCCGTGGCCGCAGATGCTGCCAAGGGTGCTGTCTGTGCACCAGTTGCTGGCCGTGTGGAGGTTACCGATCAGATCCCCGATCCGGTCTTTGCTTGCGAGGCCATGGGCCAGACGGTGGCCGTGTGGCCTTCCGACGGTAACGTGTTTGCACCTATTTCTGGTGCCGTTGCCAGTGCCATGCCGCACGCCTTTGGCATTGCCGGCGATGATGGCGTAGAGGTGCTCGTGCATGTGGGCGTTGACACCGTCAACATGAACGGCGACGGCTTTAACGTGTGGGTCAACGCGGGCGATCATGTGAATGCGGGCGATCCCGTTCTTACCTTTGACCGCGACAAGGTGGCAAAGGCTGGCTACAAGGACATCGTGATGACCATCATCACCAATTCCGACGACCTGGCAAGCATCGACAAGGTGGCCGAGGGCACGGTGGCCGCTGGCGCCAAGCTCATGCAGACCGCATAGTCCAGCATCCAACAATTGAGCTAGGCCTGCCGGGGCCGCGCGAGAACAATGAGTCTCGCGCGGCCCCCGCTTTGTTGCTTCCCTAAACAAACACTGTCATCTACCTGCGTACTTACTTTAAAGTGCGTTCTATTTTTATCTTTCCTTCCTCTCAATAATGGAGCCAGCAAGAAAGAAAAAGCCACTTGGGACTCCACGACAAGGAAGGAAAGAACCATGGCAGCAAAGGACTTCGATCGCATCGCCCAGGAGATCCTGGACAACGTCGGCGGCGCCGAAAACGTCACCAACGCAGTGCACTGCATGACGCGCCTGCGCCTCAACCTCAAGGACTACGACAAGATCAACGCCGATGCCATCAAGGGCATCAAGGGTGTGCTTGGCGCCCAGATGGTCGGCGGTCAGTATCAGGTCATCATTGGCCAGACCGTGCCCAACGTGTACAAGGAGTTCTGCGCGATTGCTGGCATTAAGGAGACCGGCGCCATCGACGAGAACCTTGACGCAGGCCCCAAGGGTCCGCTTACGCCCAAGGCCGTGATTGACAAGTTCCTCGACGCCATCACCGGCAGCCTGACCCCGATCCTGCCCATCCTCATCGTCGCCGGCCTGGTTAAGATGATCATCGCCATCCTTGGTCCCACGATGCTCGGCGTGGTGAACGAGGGGGACAACCTCTACAGCATCCTCAACCTCGCAGGCGATGCCGGCTTCTACTTCTTGCCCATGTACGTGGCCGTCTCCTCTGCCCGCAAGTTTGGTGCCAACCAGTTTATTGCCATGCTCGTGGCCGGAATCATGCTGCACCCCACGCTTGTTGGCTGGGTGACCGAGGGCACCGCGATGGACGTCTACGGTATCCCCATGACGCTCGTGAACTACTCCTCTAGCGTGTTCCCCATGATCCTGACCATCTTTGTCATGTCCTACGTGGAGAATTTCTTCAAGAAGGTCGTCCCGGAGCAGGTCTCCACCATGTTTGTACCGCTCTGCACCGTGCTCGTCATGCTCCCGCTCGCACTCTGCGTCGTTGGCCCGCTCGGCCAGATCCTTGGCAACGGCATCTCGGCTGGTCTGCTCGCCCTTCACAACATCCTGGGTCCCGTGGGTGTCGCCATCATCGGCTCCCTCTTCCTGCTCCTGGTTGCCACCGGCATGCACCTCGCTGTCATCTCCACCGCGCTCATCTCCTTCGCTCAGCTCGGCTTTGACGACACCATCCTCGTTGGCTCCATCTGCGGCACCTACGCTTGCATCGCCATCTACCTGATGTACACCCTCAAGGCAAAGGACGCCGAGGACCGTGAGCTTGGCCTCTCTTGCTTCATCTCGCAGGCACTCGGTGGTGTGGGCGAGCCCGGCATCTTTGGCATCACCATGCGCAAGCCCAAGGCCCTGCTCATCGAGATGGTTGCAGCCTTCTGCGGCGGCCTCTATGCTGGCATCACCCACTGCGCCCTCTACGTGCTCGGCTCCTCCAACTTCATGAACGCCATCGTCTTTGCTAACCCCAACGACCCGATGGGCCTCGTGAACGGCATCATCGCCTGCGCCATCAGCTTCGTCGTGGCAGTCGTGCTCTGCCTGGTCATTGGCTTCGACGGTCCGCTGCCCTTTGGCAAGAAGCAGGCCGCGTAACAACAAGCCCCCTTCCTTGGCCGGTCAGGAGAATGACGAGCTCCTGACCGGCCGCTCCTATCAAAACCCGTAATCTGAAGTGTTGAGGAGAGAACCATGAGCACCACGGAGAAGTTCACGAACGAGCAGCTGTCCGATCGAGTCTGGCGCCTGAAGGACGCCTACGGCGTGGCCATGTATCTGGCAGAGGGCGATGAGCGTGCCTGCCTAATCGATACCGGCTATGGCATCAAGGGCCTGCGCAACTACGTGGAGACGCTCACGAACAAGCCCGTGTTTGTGCTGCTTACCCACGGTCATGTGGACCACGCCTTTGGCGCAGCCGAGTTCGAAGAGGTCCACATGAGCCACCGCGACCTGCCCGAGTTTGCCGCTCAGTCAAATGCAGCTTGGCGCGCGAACTTCATCAAGGTGGCTTTCTCCAAGAAGGGGAGTTTTGAGATGAACGAGCCCTACGCCGGCGAGTTCATCGACGTGGCCGACGGTGAGGAGTTTGACCTTGGTGGCCTTACCGTTCGCTGCCATGCCGTGCCCGGTCACACTCCTGGTTGCATCGTGCCGGTGCTGGTGGAGGAGCGCATGGTCATCTTTGGCGACGCGGCGGGTCCCGGAACGCTTGTGACCGAGGAGTACGCCGCAACAGTGAGCGAGTACCTCGCGGCGCTGCGCGCGCTCAAAGAGCACGAGGCGGATTGGGATCGCGTACTTCGTTTCCATGGCACCTGCGAGTCACCCAAGAGCCTGCTAGATGACATGCTCGACATCTGCCTTGAGGTGCTGGCGGGTACCGATGACCGTGTGGCGCAGCCCGCAAGCGCAGGCGACGTCTATCCAATCAAGAGCGACTTGCCCATCTACCTGGCCAAAGAGACGCTTCCTGGGAGCCAGCAGCGTGTGGACGGCCGCGAAGGCAACCTCTTTTATCGTGCCGACAAGGCGTGCTAAAACAGCGATTCATGAGATTTCCGACCAGGGAGGACGGGCCAGTGCCTGTCCTCCCTGGTCTGTAAGAAGTTCCGTGGAGCAAGGTGCCACTTGGGTGGCACCTTGCTTCAACAGATTCGTTCTGTCACCCCAGCACGAGCTCGGGTGTGGACTGCCGGTAGGCCCGTGGGCCCTGTCCGGTCATCTGCTTAAAGCGGTAGCTAAAGTTGCTCTCACTGGTAAAGCCCACACGCTCCGCGATGACGGCGCTCGTGAGCGTGGTCTCGGCGAGCAGCTCCTTGGCACGGCTGATGCGGTAGCGCAAGAGGTAGTCGTGCGGGGTGGTCTCGAGCTGACGCTTGAAGAGGCGTATGAGGTAGCTGGGGCTCACAGTGGCCGCGCGTGCCAGGTCGTCGAGGGTGACCTTCTCGGCAAAGTGCCGCTCCACGTAGGCACAGGCCAGGCGTACCGGGTCGTCGTCGGAGACGGGGCCAGTTTCCTGAGCGGCAAGCACGACCTCGGTCACAAGCGCATGTACGGCAAGGCCAATGCGTGCGGCGTTGCCCACGCTCTCTGTACCCAGTCGCTCAAAGAGCACGTCGGCGTGTGGCTGCAGACGTGAGAGCGGCACCGACACTGGAGCGAGGCGCGGGAGTCCCAGCGTGCGTCCAGCAAGCTCCACGCCTGGCCCGTCGATGTGCGCCCATAGGTGGTACCAGTGGCCATGTCCCGGAGAGGTGCCATAGCTCTGCGGTGAGCGACAATCCATGAGCAGCGCCCGCCCCTTTGGCAGGCGTACGGTCTGCCCACCCTGGCGTACCGTTCCTTCGCCGCCCAGCGTGTAGAACAGGATGAAGCTGTTCTTGTCGCTGCGCGCGGTGGCAAATTTGCTGCGCGCGTAGAAGTCGCCCACCTCGCTGCAAAAGTAGGGCTGCGACAGTTCGGCTGCAGATGGGGTGGAGATGATCCAACGGCTGCGGTCCTCCACATCCATCGTATAGGTGAGCATGGGGCAACCTCCTATCCCTGCTTGCGATATTCCTGCGGCGTACAGCCAGTGTAGTCACGAAAACGCTGGTAGAAGCTTGTGAGGTTGGCAAGTCCAACCTCCTCGGCAATCTCGTAGATGGGGTGCGTCGTGCCACGCAGAAGCAGTGCCGCCCTGCGCATGCGCTCTACGTTGACTAGCTGCTTGAAGGTCGACCCTGTGGCTTGACGCACGAACTTGGACAGATAGGTTCGCTCGTAGCCAAGGTCAGCTGCCATCTGCTGAAGGCTTCCCTCGCGGTAGTGCAGGCCAATGTACTGGCGTATGGTGCCAATCAGCTCGGCGCGCTCCCAAGCAACGTCGTCGAGTTCGCCCTTGGGCTCGTAGGTACGCAAGAGGTGCGTAAGCAGCGCTGCAAGGAAGAAGTCAATCATATAGGGGCTTGTCATGTCAGGCTCGAGCCGCTCGCAGAGGATGCGCTCTACGCAAGTGCGCGCTACCTCGTCGGTGGCTGTGTGATAGACACGCCAAGTCTCATGCGATGCCCCTAGCGTCATGAGCTCGGTGGCAAATGGAGAGGCAAGATCGGTCATGCCGTCGAGCAGCCGACCCTCAAAGAATTCCTCGGCGAGGATAAAGTTGACGGTTATGTCGTTAGGGCCGGTGGGCTCAACACTGTGGGGAACATGGCGATCCATGACGATGCAGTCACCCGCTTCGAGCAGCACATGACTGCCGTCCACGCTCATGCGAAAAACGCCCTGCCAGCAGTAGGTGATGAGCACGTACGAGTAGATATGCTCGGGAATGGTGGCAGATTCCACTCCGTGAAATGAAACGATATGGCGACGGTCGGCAAACTCGCGTCCCTGTCCAAAGAGAAAGAGCTCCCTTCCGTGGTACTGCACGCGAGGGTAGCGCTCGGCAAAGTGCTCGAAGATTTCCTCGTCGGTATGACGCTCGAGTATTGAGGCGGCAAGCAGTGCGGAGGGAAGTTGTTCAAGATTCACAGTACACCCCACAGATTCATACTGCCAAAGACAAAAACTCATATTGTTGCAGGTAAACAATACTAGATAAAGTATAGTCAACAACGATTAAGCGTGCAGGAGGCATGATGGTAACCGTGAGTGATGACGCTAGATGGATATCGGGACCGACATACGACTACGGCGAGGATGACGCGAGCTACTATCGCAAGCACCGCAACCACGTGCTCTCACGCACGTTCTCGCTCGACGGCTTTTCGAAGGCAGAACTGAGTATTGCAGTTTTGGGTTATGCGCGGGTGCTGGTCAATGGGCAACCCCTGGGCAACATCGAACTTTTGGGAGAGTGGACCAACTTCTCAAAGCTCGTGTACGTGCGCACCTTTGACGTGACGGGGCTGGTGCGTGAGGGCGAGAACAGTATTGAGGTTGAGCTGGGCAACGGCTGGTTTAACCCCTCTCCGCTTACGATGTTTGGCAAGTACAACCTCCGAGAACGTCTCGCCGAGGTGGGGACGCCGCAGGTGCTGTTGTCGCTCGACGTCGATGGCGCAACGGCGTTGGTATCCAACGACCAGTGGCTGTGCCACGAAGGTCAACTGCTCTTCAACAACGTATATCTAGGCGAAACCTGCGACCTGCGGAGCGAGCGCGGCGCGCAGCTGGAAGTCGTTGCCTGCAAGAACTTCCGCGTTCTAGAGCCTGCTGTGGTCGAGCCGTGCCGTCGCTTTGAGTCGGTGGTTGGGCAAGACGTGCATGAGCTTGAGGACGGTTCACTGGTGGTGGACTTCCACGAGCTTGATACGGGCATGATTGACCTGGTGTTCACGGCGCATCGGGATGACGAGGTTATCATCCGCTATGCCGAGGAGCTGGATACGAGCGGAATACCCTCATACGAGTCGAGCCATGCAGGTCTGGTAGGCTGTCTCGTGCCCGAGGGCTTTCGTATCCCTGGCGGCCCTGGAGCGCCAGAGCGGGCCGTTCAAACCGATCGCATCGTTTGCGCAGAAGGGGAGAACTGCTTTACGAACCGGTTCACGGTCCACTCATGTCGCTATGCGGTAATTGAGGGGCTGTCGTGCGACCAGCTGCTCAAGGTGGCTTTTGTGCCCGTGCATACCGACCTTAAACCGGCAGGCACAATAGCTACGGGTAGTGATTTCTACGACAGCATGGTTGATGCGGCGGTGCGCACCAAGCTCAACAACGTGCATGGCCTCTGGGAGGACTGCGCCCGCGAGCGCCTGGGCTATGGTGGCGACATGGTTGCGCTTGCCGCATCGAACTTGGTAGCGTTTGACTGCGAGGGGCTCATTCGCAAGACGGTGCGCGACTTCCGCAACGACCAGACCGCGACGGGCGGTGTGCCCGAGACAGCTCCGTTTATGGGCATTGGTTCCAACGGCACAGCCTATGGCGAGGGGCCGCTGCTTTGGCAGCTAGCCTACCCGCACTTGGTGTTGCGCGCATATCAGTTCTATGGCTGCCGCGATTTGGTGGAGAGCGAGTGGCCGTATGTGCGTAAGCTTGTCGACTACCTGCTGGGCTGGGACCCAGCAGAGCTGGCTACCCATTGTTTGGGTGACCATGGGTCGGTGGCGACGAGTGAGAGCTTCAAGACGGGTACGCCCGACAAGGAGCTAGTGGGTTGGTGCACCATCGCGCGCTTTACGCGTGCTGCAGCACGGTTCTGTCAGATTCTGGGAGAGGACGGCTCGGCTTACGAGACCCGTCTGGCAGAGTTGAGGGCACAAATAGCCGAGCGCTTTTGTAATGCCGACGGGAGCTGGGGCGATGGTACCCAGACGGGAATTGCCTTTGCCGCAGACCTCGGCCTTTCCGACGAGTATGAGCTGGCCAAACGCCTGGTGAGCAAGATCGCCGAGGAAGATGGCGTGCTTACTACGGGTATCTTTGGCACGACCATCGCATTTGACCTGCTCAATCGCACAGGCCATTCCGATACAGTTGAGGCTTGGCTCACACGTGAGGAGGCTCCAAGCTACAAGGCTATGCTGGCCAGTGGCAACAAGGCGCTTGCCGAGCAGTTTGAGATGTTCCTGTCGTCGTACAACCATGCTATGTTCAGCAGCTACCTGCAGTGGTTCTATCAAGGGTTGGGCGGAATCCGTGTTGCAGACGACGCCTGCGGATGCGATCGTATCGAGCTCCGGCCGTACTTTAGTCCGCTCACGAAAGCAGTAACCTGCTCGTTCGAGACGCGTCGAGGTACAATCCGCACTAGCTGGCACCGTTTGTCGGACGGCTCTGTGAGCTTCGCATACGAGGTGCCAGAGGGCGTTGCCGTGACGGTCGACGCGCCTGTGGGCGTGGAGGTCACAAGGCTCTAGCGCGCCTGTGCAAGAAGACACATAGGGAGGGGTGGGGATTGATCCCCGCCCCTCCCTTTTTTCGAAAAAATGAACTGCTGGCTAAGCTGCATCAATAAGTCATAGCAATATACGCACAAATTGATATTGTCGCAGGTATACATAGGAAAATATAGTTATTACAGCAAGAAGGAAAGAAGAGGTCCACAATAGACCTCAAAAGAAAAGGGAAGGAAGATCATGGCAGACAACAAGCAGATCGCAACCGACGTGCTCGCAGCGGTCGGTGGCAAGGAGAACGTCAGCAAGGTGATCCATTGCGCGACGCGCCTGCGCTTCAACCTCGTGGACGACAATGTGCCCGTGGACGAGGACGTCAAGGCCATCAAGGGTGTCCTGGGCGTCATGAAGCAGGGCGGCATGTACCAGGTCATCATCGGGCCGTCCGTGCCCGAGGTGTACGACGAGCTGACCAAGCTCGGTGTCGGTGGTGGCGGCTCCATCGACGAGAACCTCGACGACGCGCCCGCCAAGTTCGAGTGGACTCCCAAGAACGTGCTCGATGCCGTGCTCAACTACCTCTCCGGCTCGGTTGTTCCTCTGGTCCCGGTCCTGATGACCGCCGGTCTCTTCAAGACCCTCGGCGCCGTCTTCGGCCCCACGTTCCTCAACCTGGTGCCCGCTGACAGCCCGCTCGTGTTCCTCTGCGACATGATGTACAACGCCGGCTTCTACTTCATGCCCATCCTTGCCGGCTTCACGGCTTCTCAGAAGCTTGGTGCCAACCCGTACCTCGGTGCGATGCTCGGCGCAGCCCTGCTTGAGCCGAGCTTTGCGGCCTTCGTGGGTGGCGAGACCGGCCTCTCGTTCTTCGGCGCCCAGGTCCCGATGCCGCTCTTTGGCTATGGCCAGACGCTCATCCCCATCCTGCTGTGCATCCCCGTGTTCGCCTTCCTTGAGAAGAGGATCAACGGTGTCATGCCCAACGCCGTGCGTACCGTCTTTGGTCCCTTCCTCACCGTCCTCCTCATGATCCCGCTGGAGCTCTACATCCTGGCTCCTCTGGGCAGCATGCTCGGCAACGGTGTGGCAAGCCTCTTCGAGATCATCGGCAACTCCCCGCTCGGCTTCCTCGCCATCGCAATCTTTGCTGCTACCTATCCCATGCTCGTCCTCACCGGTATGCACATCGGCATCATGGGCATCGCCATCGCCAACTTCGGCAACGTCGGCTACGACACCATGTTCCTCATGGCTTCCACGGTTCAGGCCTTCACAGCCTCCGGTGTTGGTCTCGCTGTCGCCCTCAAGATGAAGGACCCCGAGAACAAGAGCCTGTGCTGGGGCTACTTCCTGACCCAGTTCCTCGGTGGCGTGGGTGAGCCCCTGCTCTACGGCGTGTTCCTGCGCTACAAGCGTCCCTGGATCGGCACCCTCTGCGGTGGCGCTGCTGCCGGCCTCTACGCCGCCTTCACCCACCTGACCCTCTACACCATGGCTTCCGGCATCTTCTCGCCTCTCGCCTTTGCCGGCGGTGACCAGGCCAACTTCATCAACGGCTGCATCGCCATGGCCATCGGCTTCGTCGTCGCCTTCGTGACCACCTGGCTCTTCGGCCTCACCAAGGAGCAGGCTGAGGGCAAGGAGTAAGGACTCCTGGCAAGGTAAGACAGCCTTCCCTTCCCAGCGCCGCTCTCTCTAAGAGAGCGGCGCTTCCGACCATTGGGGACGGTTCCTTTTGGTCGGGTGCTCCGACCGTTGGGGACGGTTCCTTTTGGTCGGGTGCTCTGAGAACAAAGACAAAGGCGCAATCACACTTACTAGATGACGAGGAGGATTCACATGCGTTACGAAGAGGTCTGCCTGAGCGAAGACGGAAGAACTCGGCTCGACTGCTACCTTCTGGATCCTGAGGTCACGACGGGTGGCTACAAGACTCGTCCTGCGGTGCTGGTAACGCCGGGGGGAGCATACCTCAGCCTGGCGCACCGCGAGGGCGAGCCGGTTGCGGCACGGTTCCTGGGCTTGGGCTATGACGTCTTTGTCCTGCGGTACCACGTGTATGTGACAGCGCTACCTACAGAGCCGAATGGCCTGCTGCAGGTTGACGACTCGTCGCACTATCCCGTGCAGATCGTGGATGCCATGCGTGCCATGGCGTATGTGCGCGAGCATGCCAGCGAGTGGGACGTCGATGCGAGCCGCGTATACGCGCTTGGGTTCTCTGCGGGGGCGCATGTGGCGGGATTGCTCGCGGAGCACTTCGACGATGCGGAGCTACTTGCGTTGGCTGGCACGATGGCCGAGGCCGCGCGTCCTTCCGGCCTCGTGCTCTGCTACCCCATGGTTTCGGCTGAGAAGCTCTGCCGAGTGGAGCCTGGTGCCACGCCCGAGCAGGCACAGGGGGCGAGGTTGGTAACCAAGGCAGTCTTTGGCAAGAACGATCCCTCCGGCGAGGACTATGCGCGCGTTGACCTGCGTCGTCACGTGCGACCCGACATGCCGCGCACCTTCATATGGCAGACCAGCGAGGATGAGGTCGTGGCGTCGTATGAGACGACCGAGTTGGTGGCGCTGCTCCAGCGCGCAGGCGTGCCTGTGGAGTATCACCTCTATGAACGGGGGATTCATGGCCTGGCGTTGGCGGACCGCAGCACGGCCAGCCGCGAGGATCTCGTGAACGATGAGGCCGCTACATGGGTTGGCCTGTGTGCGAGCTGGCTCGCCCTTGACGATGGGGGAGAGCTGAGCCACCGCTAGGTGAGACAAAGGGACAGGTCATTTGTCTCCCTCCCCACCTGATACTGAGAGCCGCTAACAGCCTTTAGAATTGCGACAAACTCGTTCCGCGCCTCCCAAGAAGAACCAATGAAACGCCCTGCCTACAACCCCTACCTGCCCAGCTGGGAGTATGTGCCCGACGGAGAGCCGCATCTCTTCGACGGTCGCGTGTACGTGTACGGCTCACATGATGTCGCCGATGGCGAGAGCTACTGCCCCGGTGACTACGTATGCTGGTCCGTACCAGAGACCGACCTTGCCGACTGGCGCTTCGAGGGCGTGATCTTCCGTAAGACCGACGACCCCTCGAACCCTGCCGGTGATGCGCCGCTCTTCGCACCGGATGTCGTGCAGGGCCCCGACGGGCGGTTCTACCTGTACTACGCAATCGCGTCCATGCTCGTGGGCAGGCCGTGTCACATCGGCGTAGCCGTGTGCGACGAGCCTGCGGGGCACTATCACTTCCTTGGCGACGTGACACTTCCTGGCGGAACGCCGCTCGACTCGGACAGTGGATACGGCATGGTGTTTGATCCTGCCGCCTACGTCGAAGGCGATGCGGTTTGGTTGTACTGGGGCTTCGGCATGCCCAAGGCAAGCCCTCGCATGCCTGCCGCGGTGACTGAGGGTAGCTGGGTGGTGCGCCTTTCGTCCGACATGGTCACGATGGCGGAGGCGCCCCATCGCTTGGCTCCGGCCAAACTGCAGGCGGATGGCACGAGCTTCGAGGAGCATCCCTTCTTTGAGGCGTCGAGCTTCCGGCGCATCAAGAGCCGTTACTACTTCATCTACTCGAGCCTGCAAGGCCATGAGTTGTGCTGGGCGCATGCGGAAACGCCCGAGGGGCCGCTCACATACGGTGGCGTGCTGCACTCCAACGGCGATGTGGGGATGCCTGGCAAGCCCACTGAGGCGGAAGCCACGTACTATATGGGCAACAACCACGGGTCGCTTGTGGAGCTGTCGGACGGACGGGTCTTCGTGTTTGGCCACCGTCACACCCATGGCCACCAGAACTCGCGGCAGGGCGTGGCGGAGCCCGTTGTCATTCATGAGGACGGCTCTATCGAGCACGCCACACGCGAGACGCCCGCCTACGCCTGCTGCCACTTGCGCAGCGCCGAGGGCATCCTGCACTACAGCAGCTCGGTGACGTGGAACGAGGCTCATCCGTACGTTGCCCAAGAGGATGACGCAGGGGCGGCAACCTCGGCCTACGCCTATGTGCACAACCTATGCGATGGTGCAGAGGCGGGCTGGAAGTACCTGGAATCTGATGGTTCGGAGCGCACTGTGCGGCTCGAAGTGCGTGGTGCGTTTACGGGCTTGGTCAGCGTGCGAATCGATGCGACCGATGGTACCGAGGTTGCTCGAGTGCTCGTGAGTCCATCGGAAGGCTGGAGGTGGGCCGAAGCTCGCATCTCCTCACCTGTCGCGGGCGTACGCGCCGTCTATCTCGTTGCCTGTGGATCGGCATCCCTTGATCTGCGCGCTCTAAGCTTCGCCTGACGGAATTCTTGAACTGCCCGTGTGAACCAATGTGCAGGGCATTCGACCCGTTCGCGCTCTGGCGTTCGAGTCGAATGCCCTGCTTATGTCGTAGGCCAGCTCAGCAGCTCATCGCAAACGGCAGGGCAGGAATCTCAGCGCCGTTGTAGAGGTTGGTGCGGAACCAGTTGGTCTGGGCGAAGCGCACCTCGAGCGAACCCTCGTGCGTGCCATCGAGCATGATGACCAGGGTGTCACCACGCGCTGCAGCCCTAAACGGCACGGGCTCTCCGTCGCACAGCACCTCGAGCGCGTTGCACTCGGCGCCCTCTAGCAACATGCCACCGGCGGCATTGTCAAAGTGCAGGATGACGAACGAACCCTTGCGCTCAGCGCTTGTGCAGCGCGGCGCATCCGCGGGCACGGGCATCCCCAACAGGTGGTTCATTGCCAAAAGGGCCAGGCGCTCGCCGATGGGCTTCTTCTCCTTGGGGTGGATGTCGTGCTTGTCGCCCATGTCGCTGGCCGAGCAGAGCCACACGTGCTCGTCCTCGTCGGCCACCTTCTGCTGGCAGGCGCGGATGGTCACGTAGTCATTCGGACCGAGCCCCATCCAGTCACCGAAGCCCGGAATTTGAACCACCAGGAAGGGCAGGTCAGGGCGCTGCCAGGCGTCACGCCAGTCCGCGATGACAGTGCGCAGGGCCTCCTCATGGCGCCACTGGGCGCCGTCGATCTCGTCGTCGCTCTCGCCCTGATACCACAGCACGCCACGCGTGGCAAAGCCCGCGATGGGGAGCACCATGTAGGTGAAAAGCGCACCCGGGGCCTCCTTGGTGGGGGTCATCATACCCGGATGGACCTGCGGCTTTACTTCGGCGCCAGCCTGCGCGCCACTGATTTCGAGCCCGCCCACGTCCGCAGGGCCGGACGCCTTCTCCGCCTCAGCTGCCATGAAAGCCTTGACTTCGTCCACCGTCGGCGTCCTCGGCAGGAAGAACTCGTTCCATGCGGGCCAGGTGGCGTAGCCCTTGTCGTTCTTGGCGGCATTGACGCGCCCATTTGCCAGCAGCTCCTCGTAGGGGAGACCTTGGAGCTTGGCGTCGAAGGCGGCCGCCAGTTCGGGCTGCACGGTGCGCGCGTGTTCGGGCGTCATCCATGCTGCAGATGTGGTGCCGCCGTAGTTGCACCCCACGATGCCTACGGGCACGTCGAGAACCATCTCAAGGCCGCGAGCGCAGTAGTAGCCTACGGCCGAGAAGTAGTCGAGGTCCTCAGGCGTGGCCTTCCGCCAGATGCCCACCTTGGAGTAATCGAAATCGTTCGTCTGACCAGGGTAGGAGCACTTGGGCTGGTCATAGAAGCGGATGCGCGGGTTGTCGCAGGCGGGTCGATACTCCTCCACCTCCTTGTCGTAGCGCATCCAGAACTCCATGTTGGACTGGCCGCCCGCGATGAAGACCTCGCCCACGGCCACGTCGGTGAGGGTGATGCGTTCGTCACCTGCAGCCACTTCCAGGGTTTCGTTGTCGGAGGCATGCAGCGGCGCGAGCGTGCATCGCCACTGGCCAAAATCATCTGCTCTCGTGGAGGCTGACTGGCCTTGAACTTGTACGTCAACGCGAGTGCTGGGCAGCGTCGTACCCCAGACACATACCGTCAGATCGCGCTGCAGAACCATGCCGTTGGCAAAGATGGGGGCAAAAGAAAGGGTCATAGTGTTCCTTTCCGTTGCTGATGGGCTCTCTAAGCATAATGCGTCCGCATGGGTGGGGTGATGCACCTCGAAACTGCTATGTAGGGCTGCGACTTACACCCAGGCATCCGTGCTCGCATAGCGGTCACGTGCGGCGATGCCTCCCTCCCAATTGTGGGCAAATACCTCGCCATAGATGCAGTTGAGCACGTAGCGTATGGTCGTCTGGCTGTAGTAGTTAGCGATACGACCCTTGCGTGTCTCGCTTTGGGGAAGCACGATAAGACAGTCCGCCTTGCCCGCATGCTCTTCTATCGTCTCGTCCGAGGTGATGAAAATCGTCTTACAGCCGCTCTTGCGCACGATGTCCAACTCTCGCTCGAGTGAGTAAGCCGATGCATCGATGAGCCCTCCCGAGTATGACACGAAGAGCGCAACATCATTTGGACCGAGCGTGTAGGCCATGTTGGTGGCCTCGCCGTACTGGTCTCCCAGTGAGCAGACGATACCAAGCTTGAGCATGAGGTTCGAAAAGCCGATGGCTGAGATGCGTGTGTCGCCGTTTGCGTAGATGACCACCCGCCGCGCCAGGCGTACGAAGCGGGCGGCCGTGCGAACGTCTTGCTGGCGGACTGTGTCATGCGCCGCATCGACCGCCTGCTTGGTGAGTGCTGCCACTGAGTCGATGACCTCCTGTGTGGAGGCTCCCTCCAAGAACGGCTCGTCGGGGTTGATGTCGATGCGCTGTACGGAGCGACGCTCGAGCTCGCGCGCGAGCGTCACGTTGAAACTACGGTACCCGTCAATCCCCAGCTTGCTGCAGAAGCGCACGATAGCCGAGTTTGAAGTGTGTGCCGCCTTTGCCAGCTGGCTGGCACTCATCGCCACGACCTCGTTGGGATGCGCGAGTACAAAGTCGGCGAGCATCTCCTCTGTGGTGGTGAACCTATGCTTCCTCTGCAGTGCCTCGATGAGCGTCATGAGATTCCTCTCCAGGTCATCAACTGGCTTTCTTGAAAAACCAGTTCAATTCTTCCGAAAGCGTATCACGTCTTTCAAAAAGTCAAACCAGCTTTGTTGATGCCGTATCTTTCGCGACATGCAGGCTCGTATCCTGCAATTAACCGATTAAGGACGCACAAGACGTCACGGTACACAGCAATGAAGCAGTGAAGGAAAGGGGTTCGACATGGCACAAGAAGCCACCGAGAAAGAGTCGTTCGTAGACGCGATGATGCCGTTCGTCTACAAGATTGCGGGACCGCTCACCAAGTTTGGACAGTTCGATTTCGTCAAGGCCATCACCAACGGCATGGTGGGAACCATCGGCATCACTATGATCGGCTCGCTCGCGCTGGTCATGTTCCTGCTCGCCGCCGACGGGCAGCTTACCGAGCACGCGCTGCTGCCGTTCCTGGCTCCCTATGCCGGCAAGATCCTGCTCATCCAGCAGCTCTCCCTAGGCATCCTCGCTCCGTACTTGGCTATCTCGCTCGGCTCCGAGTACGCCCAGGTTAAGGGTATCTCGAGCACGACTGGTGCAATCGGCACGTTCTTTGCCTTCATCATGCTCAACTTCAACGCCATCGCGGCAACCGAGGAAGGCATCGGCGCCCTCACGATTAACAACTGGGGCTCTGGCGGCATCATCACGGCTATGCTTGCCGCCGCAATTGCCATCAATATCATTCACTTCTGCTACGAGAAGAACATCAAGATTACGCTGCCCGACTCCGTACCTCCCGCAATTGGCGGTTCGTTCTCCGCAGTGATTCCCTATGCACTTATCGGCATCCTCTGCTGGATCATCCGCACCATCCTCGACTTTGACATCGCCACTTGGGTCACCACCATCCTCATGCCCATCCTGAGCGGTGCTGACAGCATCGGCATGTACACCCTGTCGCAGGCACTTACCGCCATCCTGTGGGCTGTCGGCCTGCATGGCGACAACATCGTCGGCGCCGTCACCGGCACCTTCCTTCCCGCTTGGGACCTTCAGAACGTCGAGTGGCTCGTCAGTGGTGGCGCCATCTCCGCAGCTCCCCATGTGTGGACCCAGGGCCTCAGCCGCCTGAGCATGTGGACCTGCTCTGCTTGGCCACTGCTCATCCTCATGATGAAGGATTCCAAGAAGCTCCCGCAGTTCAAGGCCCTCGCGGCAGTCGCTTTCCCGCCCGCGATCTTCTCCATCGTCGAGCCCATCATCTTCGGTCTGCCCATCATGCTCAACCCCTACCTCATCATCCCGTTCGTCGTCTCTCACACCCTCTCCGCTATCCTCACCTATGCTGCGACGGCTGCGGGCTTTGTCGGTAAGCTGTGCGTGAGCCTTCCGTGGGCAACTCCCGCCCCGCTGCTGGGCTTCGCCGGAGGCGGTGGCTCCATCGGCGGTCTCGTCTGGCCGTTCCTGATGTGCGCCATGGGCCTGGTCATCTTCTGGCCCTTCTGGAACGCCTACGTCGAGGACGAGCTTAAGAAGGCAGAAGCTGCCGAGGCGGATGTAGCGTAAACTCGCCCTTCCTTTCCTGGAGCCGCACGTCCACTGAACGTGCGGCTCCTTTCCACGACGCAATCTGGTTTCTCATTAAGAAAGGTTCCATCATGGCATTCCCTAAAGGCTTCCTCTGGGGCGGCTCCATCTCGGCAGAGCAGGTGGAGGGAGGTTGGGACGAGGGCGGCAAGGCTCCAGTGCAGCTTGACTACGCCGGTCCCGCCGTAGGCACCGGTTGGCGTCCCGTGTACTACCGCAACGCCGACGGCTCGCGCGGCGTGATGAGGGCGTTCGATCACCTGCCGGATGGTGCACACTACGAGCTCTTTGACGATGTGCACTACACCAACCACGTGGCGGCGGACTTCTACCACCGCTGGCGCGAGGACCTCGAGCTCTTCGCCGAGATGGGGTGGACCACCTTCAACACCTCCGTGAGCTGGGCGCGTGTCATGCCCGATGGCATCGAGGGCGGTGTGAACGAAGAGGGTGTACGCTTCTATCGCGACCTGTTCGCCTATGCGCGCGAGTTGGGCATGGATCCCGTGGTCACCCTCTACAAGTACGATGAGCCCATTTGCCTAGAGGCGCGCTACGGCGGTTGGGAAAGCCGTGCCATGATCGATGAGTTCGAGGCCTTTTCACGGGTCTGCTTCGAGCGTCTTGGCGCGTACGTGGACAAATGGCTCACCTTCAACGAGGTCAACATTTTCTTCATGATGGACAAAGAGGGCCGGCCCGAGACCATCACCAAGCTGCACAACCAGATGGTGGCCGCCGCGCGCGTCACCAAGGCTGCGCACGAGATTGTCCCCGGATCCAAGGTTGGCTGCATGGTTGCGGGCATGTGCGCCTATCCGTACACCTGCGACCCTGCCGATGTTCTGGCCACCTACCAAGAGTTCCAGCATGGGTTTGGATACTGCGCCGACACCATGGTCTTTGGTGCCTACCCACGCTACGCAAGGCGCGTCCAGCGTGCGCACGGCTGTGAACTGGATGTATCCGCACGGGATGCGAAGGACCTGTTGGAGGGCAAGGCCGACTTCCTCGCCTTTTCGTACTATGCCTCCATGGCTATGACCACGCATGCCGATGACCTTGAGATGACGAGCGGCAACCTCATTGGCGGAGTCAAGAACCCCTATGTCACGGAGTCGGAGTGGGGTTGGCCCATGGACCCGACGGGCTTCCGCTACCTGCTTAACTTCCTGGCCGATCGCTACCGCGTGCCGCTCCTCGACGTGGAGAACGGCCTTGGCGCCAAGGACGAGCTGGTGGTGGAGGACGGTGTGGAGCGCGTACACGACCCCTATCGCATCGACTACCTGCGCGCTCACATCGAGAACCTACGCACTGCCGTGGAGGAGGACGGTGTGGACATCTTTGGCTACACCACCTGGGGGCCGATTGACCTTGTTGCTGCGAGCACGGGCCAGATGTCCAAGCGCTACGGGTTCATCTTCGTGGACATGGACGACGAGGGTAACGGCGACTGCCACCGTGTGCGCAAGGACAGCTTCTTCTGGTATAAGAAGGTCTGCCGCAGCAATGGCGCGGACTTGGGGTAGGACTGTCTATCAAAGAGCATAGGCGAGGCGCCTGGCTATGCAGCTAGGCGTCTCGCCTTTGAGTTACGTCTCCTGTGCCTCAGTGATGATGTCACGGTACGCGTAGAAGCTGTCCTTGGGCACGCGGCGGCACTCCTTCTCGTCGAAGTCCGTACGGTCAACGAACACGAGGCCATAGCGCTTGTTGAAGCCGTCCGAGCTGGAAAGCAGGTCGACGAAGCTCCAGTGCTGGTAGCCTACCAAGTCGATGCCGTCCTCAAGGGCGAGCGCCATCTCGCGCACGTGGTCGTGCAGATAGTCGACGCGCTTGGGGTCGTGCACTCGGCCGTCCTCGCCTAGCTCCTCGCGCTCGCTCCAACCGTTCTCGCAGATCATGATGGGCTTGCGGAAGCGCGCCCAGCACTCGTGAAGGGCGATGTGCAGGCCACTCGGGTCATAGCTCCAGCCCCACTCGGTGTACTCGAGGTAGGGGTTGCGAGCGCCCATGGCCGTGCCCATGTTGAGGACGCTCCCTGAGCCCGCGACGCTCACCACATTGGTCTGGTACCAGTTCACACCCAAGAAGTCACAGCTACCGGCCTTGAGGATGGCGTCGTCACCAGGCTCACGCGCAGGCATTGTCCCAGCCGCCTCCCACTTGTTGAGTAGCCACTTGGGGAAGGTGCCATACACGTAGGTCTCCATGGGCGCATATGCCACCTCCTCCTCGATGTCGTAGGCGGCACGCACGTCCTCCGGCGCGCAGGTCATGGGGTAGAGCGTGGGGTACGACACGTCCGGGCCAATCTTGGCGCTTGGGCACAGCTCGTGGCATGCGGCAACGGCACGCGCATTGGCAAGGTACATGTGATAGTTTGCCTGCACCGACTTGCGTGCAAGGTCCGGGTCATCGTCCTTGAGACCCAGCATCGAGGTGGCAAAGCACATCACGCTCTGCTCGTTGATGGTAATCCACCAGTTAACAAGGTGACCAAAGCGCTCGAAGCACACGCGACAGTAGCGCTCGAAGGCATCCACGGCTTTGCGGTCCACGAAACCCTCGTAGTCCTCCACCAGTGCCCAGGGGATGTCAAAGTGCAGGAGCGTGACGACAGGCTCGATGCTCGCCTCGTTCAGCAGCTCGAGGAGCCGCAGGTAGTAGGCCACGCCCTCCTCGTTCACCGTGCCGTCGCCATCGGGGATGATGCGACTCCAGCAGATGGAGAAGCGGTATGACGTGAGCCCCAGCTCGCGCATGAGGGCTACGTCCTCCTCGAGGTGATGATAGCCATCGGCTGCAACGCTTGCGTCAGCTTGGTTCGCTGCGCGCAGCTTGCAACGCTCGTCCGCCGTGTTCCATCCCTTGCCGCCTTCGGTTGCTGCGCCTTCGTACTGGAACGCGCTTGTTGCCGCGCCCCACAGAAAGCTTTTGGGAAATGCTGACATCTTGGGATTCTCTTTCTTGCTGATCAGAACTGACCTCTTATTACGGTACGACACAATCTGACGTTGACACGTTGCCTTCAATTGCTCCTGTTGCATGAACCTGCAACGCTGTTGTTTGGTGCCAGGTCTACCGAGCCGTAGGGGCCGTAAAGCTATCGCAGTAGGAGCATTCATATATAGCGCTGCTAGAATGCGGTGTCAGACTAGGCGACCGCAATCGAGGGCATCGTTATGAAGTCACTGAATGACATGATTGCCTACCACGATACCGAGATCGAACATGACACCCGCTATGGAGTGGTCTCGTACCTGCTTGCGCATCTGCGTGAGCTCGATAGCCTTTCGCTTTCTGAGGTGGCGCGCGCGACCTATGTCTCGAAGTCGACGGTGTCGCGCGTGGTAAGGCGCTTTGGGTTTGATAGCTACGAAGAGTTCTTGGCTGTATCGCGCAGGCTCGTCAACCAGGACCCCTCTGTCACGCTACGCATTACCCCAGATGAGGTGGTAGCACTCAAAACAGATGTCGGTGACTTCATCGGACTCTACATTGACGGCCTGTGTGCTGCGCTGCAGGACCTTAAGAAGACCGTAGACGGCGAGACGGTCGATTGGCTCATTAGCCAGGTGATGACGCACGAAGCCGCATTCTTTGGCACTGACCAGCCTTTGATGATCGCACGCGATACGCAGGTTGCCTTCCTCGCTGCCGGGCATCTCGTACATGTCGGCGAAACCGAGGCAAAGCGTCATCAAATCGCGGAGGAGCTGCCCGACGATGCATTTGCCGTTGTCCTCACCAATTACGGGCGCTATATCGAGGATAACCGTGAGATGCTTGAAAGGCTGCGAAGTCGCGGGGTGACGCTCTGCCTGGTAACGCTTTGCTATGACGGTCCGAGCTGCCTGCTGTTTGACCGCATCATTCGGCTTTCGGCGCACGGCTTCTCTGGTGTTGGGTCCTTCTCCATGAAGGCCTTCTTCAAGATTGTGATTCGTCGACTGTTGGCTGCAAGACCGGCCCAGGGATAAGGTATCGCTCAAAGCACATTAAGGCCCGCCGTTGCAGGTTTCTGCAACGGCGGGCCTTTATTGCAACATCAACTGTTTGTCTTTCGCGGTAGGCTAGAAGGCAGCGAGATGAAGTCCAGAAAATCTTGCACAAATTGATAGCAGATGCAACAGATATAGACATGGTGTGGCTGTTAAGTACCATCTACATTTGATGGTATAGAGACGTGGAAACACACGGGAAGAGGGGGAGTATCATGCCAGGACGTATCAACATCACAAGGAGAAACTTCATGGCAGGGCTGGGCTTTGTCTCTGTTGCCGCGCTTGCGGCGTGTGCACAGGGCGGTTCGGAGGGCGGCGCTTCGACTCCTGCAGCTGCTGCGGAGCCATTTGACAAGCTGCTCGAGGTGGACGGCAACTTTGCCTACAACGCCCTGGACGATGGCGTGGAGTATCACTTCTCCAACGTGCTCTCCCCGGCGTACTACGTGTTTGGTGGCGCGCTCGACGCTGACGGCGCGGCTGAGCTGGTCGGCCAGCTGGGTCTTGCACAGAGCATCGAGACCTACGTGGGCTCAGTCGTCGTGGTGAACCCTGCAGACGGCAAGGCCTATACCGCCGCAGACGCCGACAAGTTCGTGGAGCTTGCCGCTGCGGCAGGCCCGGCCAACAACGTCAAGGTCATCGGCGTGGACGAAGGCGCAGACTTCGTTCTCGGCGACCTCGCCCCCAAGCTGTACTTCGCGGCGGGCGTCTTCACCTACGGCGGCACCGAGGCCGACGCCGCTGGCGTGCCTTTCGTGCCCGCGTACCTCTGCAACGCCCCGCAGGCCGCCGTGGACGCGATCATCGCCGCCAACGGTGCCGCCGAGGTGGGGGAGGGCGTCTACGAGAACGCCGACGACCCGCTGAAGCGCGTGGTTGTGGCCTCCGATGCCGATCTGCCGACCGCCGCTGCCAACGCTTGGGATCAGGTCTTCTCAAAGAACTATCGCCAGCACAACGAAATCACCGAGTTCTACATGGCAGGCGTCGCTGACTTCACCGACCCCTACCCGCTGTACTCCATCCCCGACTTCACGCAGTTCGACTATGTGGAGAACTACAATGCCGCAGTCGATGGCCTCGAGGGCGAGTACACCTGGTTCGAGTACGTTCCCACGCGCCTGGCCGATGCGGCCGAGGGCAGCGTGCCCTGCATCGTCACCCTGCATGGCAACCTCAACGACACCCGCGTCCAGGCGGAGTCCAGCGGCTGGCTCGAGCTGGCTTGCACCGAGGACCTCATCGTGCTTGCTCCCGAGTGGCAGGACGTGGTGTACGAGTCCGGCTCCGACGAGCCCCAGCCCAACTTCTTCGGCTGCGACGGCCTGCAGAACGACCGCATCGTCACCTGGCTCGACACGATGTTCGCCAAGTACCCGCAGATCGACACGCACCGCGTGTACGTGACGGGTCTCTCCGCCGGCTCTTCCGCCTCCGAGCTCTACGGTGTCAAGTACGCGGACACCTTCGCAGCCGTGGGCGGCGTCTCCGGCCCTGGCATCGACAAGGAACCTACCTCTGCGGCGACCACGACTTCTTCGGCATGATCCCGGTGGACGGGTCCAGCAAGAACTCCTTCCCCGTGGACGATCAGGGCACGAGGATTCAGGACGTCGACCCGCGCGTGCCCATCTTCCCGCTGCTCCAGGCCTATATGAAGGTCAACGGCCTTGAGGTGCCCGAGGACATGGACATGAAGGCAAACGAGTGGTTCGGCATCAAGTTCGATGCAACCAACGACATCATGCTCGGCGAGAAGAGCGCTCAGGAGAACATCCTCAACGGTGCTGACGGCCAGCCCATCATGAAGCTCGTGGCCATCAAGGACCAGGCGCACTGGAACTGGAAACCCGAGGCCGCCTACCTCTGGGAGTTCTTCAAGGGCTTTAGCCGCTAGTCGCGCTCCAGTTCGCACGCCCACACCAGCTCTCCCTTACCGCCCCGGACATGCGTCCGGGGCGGTTTTGGTGATGGGGCACGGTCTTTTGTTTGGCGCGTACGGTTCGGCCCAATCATCCAGCGGCTCTTGGGGCCGCGTCCCTTAGCAGCTCACCTTAAACGGCAGCGCGGGAATCTCGGCGCTGTTGTAGAGGTTGGCGCGGAACCAGTTGCTCCAGGCAAAGCGCACCTCGACCGCGCCGGACTCCGCCCCGTCGAGCATGACGATCAGGTCGTCGCCGCGCGTGGCAGCCCTAAACGGTACGGGCTCGCCGTCATGCAGCACCTCGAGCGCGTTGCACTCGGCGCCAGCAATCTCCATGCCGCTACCAGCGTGTTCAAAGTGCAGCACGACGAACGATCCCTTGCGCTCGGCGCCAACGCAGCGTGGCGCGTCAGCCGGCACGGGCATCCCCAGCAGGTGGTTCATCGCCAGAAGCGCAAGGCGCTCACCGATGGGCTTCTTCTCCTTGGGGTGGATGTCGTGCTTGTCGCCCATGTCGCTTGCCGAGCAGAGCCACACGTGCTCGTCCTCGTCGGCCACCCTCTGCTGGCAGGCGCGAATGGTCACGTAGTCGTTGGGCTCCATGCCCATCCAGTCGCCGAATCCTGGCAACTGGACCACCAGGAAGGGCAGGTCAGGACGCTGCCATGCCTCGCGCCAGTCGGCGATGACGGTGCGCAAGGCCTCCTCGTGGCGCCACTGGGCGCCGTCGATCTCGTCATCGCTCTCGCCCTGATACCACAGCACGCCGCGGGCGGTAAAGCCGGCGATGGGGAGCACCATGTAGGTGAAGAGAGCTCCGGGCGCTTCCTTGGTGGGGGTCATCATGCCGGGGTGAATGTTGGCGTCCGTGCCGTCGCTGGTCCGCGAACCGCCGACCTCGAGCCCGCCTACGTCGCCTGCGCCCGACCCCTTCTTGGCTTCGGCCGCCATGAAGGCTTTGACTTCCTCCTCGGTTGGCGTCTTTGGCAAAAAGAACTCGTTCCACGCGGGCCAGGTGGCGTAGCCCTTGTCGTTCTTGGCCGCGTTGACGCGCCCGTGCGCCAGCAGCTCCTCGTAGGGAAGCCCCTGGAGCTTTGCGTCAAACGCCGCAGCCAGCTCGGGTTGTACGGCACGCGCGTGCTCGGGCGTCATCCATGCCGCAGATGTGGTGCCGCCATAGTTGCAGCCCACGATGCCTACGGGCACGTCGAGCACCATCTCGAGGCCGCGAGCACAGTAGTAGCCCACTGCCGAGAAGCGGTCGAGGTCCTCGGGCGTGGCCTTGCGCCAGATGCCGACCTCGGAGTAGTCGAAGTCCTCCATCTGGCCGGGGTAGGAGCACTTGGGCTGGTCGTAGAAGCGGATGCGCGGGTTGGCGCAGGTGGGTCGATACTCCTCCACCTCCTTGTCGTAGCGCATCCAGAACTCCATGTTGGACTGACCGCCTGCGATGAAGACCTCACCCACGGCCACGTCGTTAAGGGCGAGGTGCTCGACGCCGGAGATAACCTCCAGCGTCTCGGCATCAGAGGCGGCAAGCGGTGCAAGCGTGCAGCGCCAGCAGCCGTCGCCGTCTGCCACGCAGGAGGCCGTCTGCCCCTGAATGCGCACGTCAACATGGGTGCCTGGTTCCGCAGCTCCCCACACGCATACCGGCATCTCGCGCTGCAAAACCATGCCGCTGGCAAAGATGGGGGTAAGAGTGAGGCTCATGGGCGTTCCTCTCCAACGATCCAGAGTTATCCAAAGCCATGATACTCGACTGCGCAAGCGAAGTTGTCTCAATGGACTATCCCATTGTGATAGGATACTGGTAACTATCCTATCGTGATAGGATACTGGTAACTATCCTATCGTGATAGGAGGGGTATGTCAGCAATCTGTCTCTACCACGGTTCGGGGCGAGTGGTCTCTAGCCCAAGTCTCTCGCAGGCACGACCGCACAACGACTATGGTCGGGGCTTCTATACAACTCGCGAGCTCGACCTTGCGGGCGAATGGGCATGCCAGCGCGGGCGCGATGGCTTCGTCAATACGTATGCATTCTGGACCGATGGTCTTGCGGTTCTTGACCTGCTCGACGGTACTCATAGCACGCTCGAGTGGATCGCGCTGCTCCTCAAAAACCGACACTACGACCTGCGGCTTCCAACGGCGGCGCTTGCGCGCGAGCAACTCGTTGAACGATTTTGCCCAGACCTCTCGGGTGTTGATTGTGTAGTGGGCTATCGTGCGGACGATTCCTACTTCAGCTATGTCCGCTCTTTTGTCGAGAACGCTTTGCCGCTCTCGGCGCTCGAAGAGGCGCTGTTTCTCGGTGAGCTTGGAGAGCAGACGGTGCTCGTCTCGGGGAAGGCCTTTGGGCAGCTCACCTTTGAGGGCTATGAGACCGTACCTGCGGAATGCTATTACCCTCGGTTCGTTGACCGCGACAATAAAGCTCGAGCTGGTTTCCATGAGCTGCTCAAGCGTCAGCGATCGTCGCTCTCCGATCTTTTCGTGCTCGATATCCTGCGAGAGGAGATGACGCCTGATGACCCACGCCTACAACGGCATGTATCTCGCTGATGCCGAGGTCTGCCTCGCCAATGCCTTTGACTATGCAATCTATGATTGCGGTGTGACTGGGAGCATCTTTGTCCATGCCTTTGTCCAATCAGGACTCGCGCGGCAGTTTGAACGGGGCAATCCCTGTATTGTGGCGGGCATGTCGGGCATCGAGCTGGCCTGCGAGGCGCTCGCGTACTGTGGCCTGCTGGACGAGGAGCCAGAGCCCACCTACGGGCGGGGCCTGTCGTCGGAGTATTGGGCTGGTCAGATGCTCGCGCGATATCAGTGGGATCGAGGATGCTGCTTCACTGACGTGTTTTCGCGCGTCTCATTCGAACGCGTCGTCAGCCTATATCAACCGCTGCATGAGGCCGATTCCGACCTCTTTATGGAGCAGCTCGACCAGCTACTTGCGGAAACTATGCCAGCGCAAACCAATCTGGCACGACTGCGTGCGCTGCACGGTCTCTCGCAGAGTGAGCTCGCGCGTACCTCTGGCGTGGGACTCAAGTCCATCCAGGCTTACGAGCAACGTGTCAACAGCCTCAACAAAGCGAGCGGTCAGACGTTAAGGCGACTTGCCTCAGCGCTTGGCTGCTCCATCGAGAACCTGCTGGAATATGAGCCACAGGTAGCTGTGGAGTACCTTCCTCAGTGAGCGTGTCACAAGCAGGCCGTGTCAAGGGGACACTTCGACACACGCGGAGAAACGTACATCCAGAGAACGAGCCGCTCATGAGCGGGGTGTGTCATAGGGACGTAAAATTTGATACACTCGGAAACTCGTTCGTTCTGTCATCAGCCGCTCTCGAAGGTCATCTATCTTTGCGACTTGACTGAGTGTGTCAAATTATACGTCCCCGTGACACACCTACAAAAAGCCTCAAGTTGTAGGTCCCCTTGACACGCCCCCAGGTGACTCCTACCTACCGCCTGCCTTGTCGTAGAGCAGGCGGTCCTTGATGGGCTGCGGGTCAATCCCGAGCGCCTCCATTACCTTGAAGGCGAAGGGGTAGGGGGCGCACGGACCCTGCGAGGTCACGACGTTGGCATCCCACACGGCCACTTCGTCCGCTACGAACTGCGCGCTCGTGAGCTTGGCGCCGTAGCCGGTGTAGCCCGTGGCACGACGTCCGGCCAGCACTCCTGCGGCCTCGAGCACCGTGGTGCCGGAGCACAGCCCGCCCACCAGCTTGCCTTCCTCGTTGAAGGAGCGCAGGGCGCCCATGACCTCATCACTGGCGATGAGCGGTGCGGCGGCGGTGCGGCCACCGGGGACCACGATTGCGTCGTAGCTGGCAACGGCCTCGGCCGAGAAGGCATGGTCGGCGTGGATGGTCATGCCCTGCATGGTGGGCACCCAAGCGCTCTTGCCCGTGTGGAAGCTGTGGCAGGTGAGCCCGGCGCGCATGAGCAGGTCCATGATCTGTACGGTCTCGCTCTCTTCGCAGCCGTCGGGCATGAGCACGGCAACCTTCTCGGCGTGGAGCGTCTGCGGCGTGGTGGCCTCGCCCTCTGGCGCGGGCCAGCGGCCGGCCTCAGTCTCCCATGAGGGAACGCCACCAGCGACATCAAAGACGTTGTAGTAGATGGTGCGGTTCTTGACCGTTTGGGAGTCGCCACCCAGCGCATCGACCAGGGCGAAGGCAAAGGCGTAGGCAAACGCCGGGCCCTGTCCGGTGATGATGTTGCCGTCGCGCACCACCGGTGCATCGACCCACGTGCCAGGGTTCTCGATCTGGTCCTTCACGCCGGGGTAGCAGGTAAACTGCTTGCCCTCGAGCAGTCCCGCGCGGCCGAGCGCCTCGGGGGCGGCACAGATGGCGCAGACCAGCTTGTCCTCGGCTGCCATCTTCTGCAGTGCGGCAACGAGCTCACCGTTGTCTCGCATGGCATCGGAACCGCCGTAGCCACCGGGAAGCACGACCATGTCGTAGCCGTCGAGCGAGCCGTCAAACACGGTATCGCAGCGCATGGTGATGTGGTGCGTGCCGGCGATCTCCGCGGCACCAAGGCCTACCATGTCAATCTCGATCTCTGCCCTGCGAATCATGTCGACGATCGTGAGGGTCTCGCCTTCTTCGCATCCGGGTGCTGCAATGAGTGCCACCTTTGCCATGACTGCCTCCTTCGTGTGGTTGTTGGCTTCATGGTAGAAGGTTGCTCGGCCCAAGAACAGCGCCTTCCAGTTTTTGGAAAAGCTCTGTTGCACCAGAATTGACATGTGGCAGGTTGGGCAACCAAGGGACACGCCCTGACCCTAAAGATGAGTCAAGTGCGGGGCTCCGTCCGCTCGGGCCTCGCCATAGTCTGCCGATTGCCGCAGATAGCCGCAGGTGAGTGGCGTGGGAATGGGGAGCGCGGGGCTCGTCAGCGAGAGACCCTACAGCACGTGATCCTCAAAGTAGCGGCCAAAGCCGTCCTCGAGCACGCCGTACTCGGTGATGGCATCGGCAACGGCCTTTGCCTCGTCGCAGCCGTTGGCCATGCACACGCCCCAGCCCGCGGCGGCAATCATGGGGATGTCGTTGTCCATGTCGCCAATGGCCAGGATCTCGCCCACGGGAATGTTGTTGCGCTCGGCGTAGCGACGCAGGCCTACGCCCTTGTCCAGCCCTGGCGTCATGAACTCCACCGTGCCCGGGAAGGTGCGCACCGAGCTCCAGCGCGGCGAGGGGTGTGCGGCCACCACGCGCATGATCTCCTCTTCAACTCCAGGCTTCTCGGCGTTGTATTGAATCTCGATCTTGCCTGTATCTTGTGCGGACATCTCCTCGGGCGTCGAGTACTCCCAAATCGAGTTGTTGCGAATGACGCTGTCCTCAAGGTGCTGGTCGCGCCGCTTTACGAGCACGTGGTCGTAGGCGTTCTCGTATACGATCACGTTGCAGTCGAGCGGCCACATGAAGTTGACGATTTCTGCGACGCAGTCCTTGTCCAGCAGCATGATGTGCTCGATGCCCTCGTGGTCGCGGTCCCACAGGTCGCCGCCGTTCATGCCAATGGCAAGGTCAAACTCAAAGGAGAGGCCCCACTCGTGCGCCTTGTCCAACGAACGGTGGTCGAGCGGACGGCCCGAGGCTGTGCCAAAGAGAATGCCGCGTCTGTGCAGCTCCTCCATGGCTGCGAGCGTGCGCGGGAGGGGCTTGGACCCCTTGACGTTGATGGTCCCATCGACGTCGGCGATGACTGCCGTAATCTTCTCGATCATGATGTCCCCCTCATAAGTCCTTTGCCCAAGTGGCAATATCGTAGCGCGCAGCAGGGGATTGCCCCTTAGCCCCAAGAGCGCTAATCGCCGTCTGGTACCTGCGGATTTGTTGGGTGGGAGACGGGACAAGGCGTCTGCATGATGGTGTTTGGCGTCTGCGCGGCACGGGTTGCTGGGCTATGCTAGCCCGGCCATCTCGCGCGCGGCGAAGGCGCGATATGCCGCCGGAGTGATGTGATACACCTGCCTAAAGATGCGGTTGAAGTGGCTGTAGCTCCCATATCCCACTGCGGCCGCCACGTCATGCACAGCGAGGTTGGTGGTAAGCAGTAGCTCGCGGGCCCTGCGTAGGCGCGCCGCCACGATGAGCTCGCGTGCCCGTACACCACAGCGCCGGTGCACGAGCTGAGAGAAGTACGTCTCGCTGTAGCCAAAGCGCTGTGCCAGTGAGGCCACGCTTGCTGTTGCACAGCGCTCGCGCAGGTACGCAACGACCTCCATCATGCGCTGGTCGAGACCATAGAAGCTGTAGGTGTCAATCTCGGCGAGCTGTGCCAGCAGCAAGAGCGCCCGAGCCTTGACGGAGAGGCTGGCTGTGTGGCCCGCGTGTGCGTACTCCTTGAGCAAGGTGCGAACGGAGCGATAGAGAATGCGGCCATAGGTGTCGGAAAGCACGAGGTAACCGCTTTGTTCATTGCTGTGCATGGTTCGCGCAACGGGCGAGTCATGGGTGAGAAACTCGGCAAACACCCCCGCGGCAAACAGAGCGGGCCGCAGGCAGAGCACGACGACGATTGCTTCCGGATCGGTCGCAACGAGTCCGTGGCGGCATGCGGGAGGAGCGAGCAAGAGGCTGTCGGGCAGCAGGTGCACCTCCTGCTCGCCAATCCGGGCAACCACATGGCCTTCCAGCACGTAGGTGAGCTCGTGATAGGGTCGCGGGCCATAAGGCGTGTCGCGGAGCATCTTGTGCGCCACCATAAAGACCTCGTCTGACGGAAGCTCCTCAAAGTCACTGCCTACAAGCTCGTCAAAGAGCGCGTCGTCCCCCGCAACTTGATTGAAGCGGTCAAAGAGAGGGAGCTCCGCCTGAGGGATTGTCGTCATAAGGCACCTTAGAAAATCACCCATATTGCAACGTTATACAGCTTACCAAAACCACAGCTACATGGAAGAATGTAGTCAATGAGACGCAACCAAGAGTGCGTAAATCAATGTAAAGGAGGATCCACCATGCTTCATGTTCGTCTGTTCTGCGGTGCCGGTATGTCCACGAGCCTGCTTGCCAGGAAGATGCAGGACTATGCAAACGAGAAGGGTGTTGAGGTGACGGTGGACGCTCGCGCGGTTTCGGCAATCCGCGACTCCTCGGTGGCGCAGCTCGCCGAGCTTGACTGCGCGCTGCTTGGGCCCCAGGTTGCCTTCGAGCGCCATCTGCACGAGCCCAAGTTCAAGGAGGCCGGCGTTCCCTTTGACGTCATCCCCATGCAGTGGTATGGCATGGTACGCGGCGACCTGGTGATGCAGAAGGCACTCGACATGATCGCTGAGGCAAAGGGCGAGTAAGCGCAAAAAGAAAAAGACTTACGGGGCGTTGAGCAGAGGCTTAACGCCCCACTTTGCATGAGAGGGCTTGCGATGAGCGGATGGGGCAACACGTGGACGGGCAGGTGGATTGAGCCGGCTCAGGATTTGGTGAGCGAGGAGCCCGACTTCTCGCTGGCGCAGATGTTTGGCGGAGCGCCGCTGCCAGAGCAGGCTCCTGTTGAGGAGCGGCTGCATCCCACGCGGTTGCTGCGTCGTGCGTTCGAGGTGCGCGGACAGGTGAAGCGTGCGACGCTGCGCATGACAGCGCGAGGGCTCTACCAAGTATGGATGGACGGACGTCCCGTGACCGACGCTGTGCTGCTGCCTGGCTTCACCTCATACCACAAGGACCTGCGCTACCAGGAGTTTGACGTGACGTCGCTCTTGGCTGAGCCAGGCGAGTATGTGTGGGCGACAGAGCTTGCAGACGGCTGGTGGGCCGGTCGCGTGGCGGTGCAGGGACAGTCAGCCCAGTGGGGCGATCGCCTGCAGTTGCTGGGCGAGCTGGAGGTGGAGTACGCGGATGGGACACGCGAGGTAGTTGGCACTGACGGTGAGTTTGTCTCCGCGGCTAGTTCGCGCGTGTACGCCGACATCCAGATTGGCGAGAAGCGCGACCTACGGCTGGAGCAGGAGGGCTGGCAGCTGCCGGGGTTTGACGATGCCGGTTGGACGCCAGTTGCGGCGACCGATGAACTCCCTGGTGCGGGAGAGCCTGCGATGCTGCCGCAGGAGGCGCCGCTCGCCCGCGTACAGGCGCGGCTTGCGGCGTCGTCCTGGTGGTGTGAGGACGACGCGATTGTGGTGGACTTTGGACAGGTCATCGCTGGACGTGTGGCGCTGGAGTGTCTGCTCGGCGACGGTCAGGAGCTGGTGCTGCGCCACGCCGAGGCGCTGGACGCAAACGGCCGATTCTTCGAGAACATCGTCGGACGTAACAAGGACCAGCGCGACGTGTTCGTGGGGCGCGGGAGGAGCGAACTGCTGGAGCCCGACTTCACCTTCCACGGCTTCCGCTACGTGCGCATCGAGGGCTGGGACGAGGCTCTTCAGGGTCCGTTCGACCCCACCTGCATAGAGGCGCACGCCATCTGGTCGGATATGTCTCGCACGGGTCGCATGGTCACGAGCGATGCGCGCCTTAACCGTCTTTTGGAGAACGTGCTCTGGTCCGCGCGGGGAAACCTCATCAACGTGCCCACCGACTGTCCGCAGCGTGAGCGCATGGGCTGGGTGGGCGATGCCCTCATCTTTGCACCGACGGCCGCCTTCCTCTATGACGTTGATGCGCTCATGCAGCAGTGGCTAGCCTCCGTGCGCGCGGACCAGCTGGCAGATGGGCAGGTGCTGGACTACAGTCCGGCTCCGCGTGCCATCATGGGTAGCGCTGAGTTCCTAGGTGCGCTCTCTTCCGCCGGCTGGGGCGATGCGATCGTTCACGTGCCGTGGACGCTGTGGCAGCGCTACGGTGACCTCGACGTGCTGCGCGAGAACTACGGGGCCATGTGCGCGTGGCACGACTTCTGTGTGGCGAGTGCCGCGGGCGAGGTGCCGGCTGTCCCTGGCGGAGAAGTGCCAGGTCCCAAACAGGGCGACGACCGCTATATCTGGGATACCAAGTTCCACTATGGCGACTGGATGTTCCCCAGCTATATGATGGGGGAGGATGTGCCAGGGCCCGTGGGTACAGCCAAGGCAACGGCGGATCTTTGCGCCACGGCTTTCCTTACGCACACGAGTGACGTGTTGGCGCAGGTGGCCGAGCTGCTTGGCGACGCTGCGCGCGCCGACGAGTACCGCGCGTATGCGGCGAGCGTGCGACGTGCGTTCCAGACTCGCTTTGTGCGCGGTGACGGCCTGCTTGACCGCGAGTTCCAAGGTTGCTATGTGCTTGCGCTCGCTTTTGACCTGCTGCCTGACGATCAGCGCCAAGCTGCTGCCGACCATCTCGCTCAGATGGTGCGCAGTAACGGCAACCGCCTTGACGTGGGATTCCTCGGCATGCCGTACCTCATGGACGTGCTCTGCCAGTGGGGCCACGCGGACGTGGCTGAGGCGCTGCTCTTTCAGGGCGAGTGCCCCAGCTGGCTCTACGAGGTTGACCGCGGCGCAACCACCATCTGGGAGAGCTGGGCCAATGTTGCGCCGGACGGCACGGTGGGCACCTACTCTTTCAACCACTACAGCTTTGGCTGTGTGGCCGACTGGGTGGTGCGGTATGTGGGCGGTTTATCGCCGGCAGCTCCGGGTTACGAGAAGGTTCTGATAACCCCGCATCCAGTGGGTGACCTGCGCTTTTGCCAGACAAGCTTTGAGAGCGTCCACGGTCCTATTCGCGTGGACTGGGAGCGCGTCGAGGACGGCCGTCTGCGTGTGGAGGTGGAGCTACCAGAGGGGATTACAGCCCAGGCACAGCTGCCCAGTTGGAGCAAACCATGCACGGTTGGCGCCGGACATCACATCCTCTTTGGGTAGCGAGTCATCTCCAGCAGGACACGGACCGTACCTGCCGCCCGTCCATTGGGGACGGTTCCTTTTGTCCGGAACTCGGTGACAGAGAGCGTCGCCTTTCGTCGCGCGGCGACAGCACCCCTCCCCGTCATCGCGCGACCGGTACAACAACGAAGAATCTTGCAGGTGGCTTATAGGCGACGTCTCAGATTGGTGCTCATGCGGAAGATAGCCAAACAGCATAGGCACATTTTTCGAAAGTTGGAGCGCATAAAAGATATGGTTTTGGCATGAAATAGCACGTAATCTTTTGGTTAGCAAGAAGGATGGCAGGTCAACTAACCGAAAGAGGCAGATATGAGCGCGTGTCATGTGGCAATCGACATTGGGGCGTCGAGCGGGCGGCATATCGTTGGGCAGGTGGTCGATGGTCGCATGGAGCTGACCGAGGTCTACCGCTTTGAGAACGGGCTTACTCGCAAGGACGGACACCTGTGTTGGGACATCGACGCACTAGCCGAGAACGTTGTCGCAGGACTGGCCGCCGCACGCGAGGCGGGCTTTGAGCCCGAGACCGTTGGCATCGATACCTGGGCTGTGGATTACGTGCTGCTGGGCGAGAACGACCAGCGTCTTGGCGAGTGCGTGGGCTACCGCGACTCCCGCACCGACGGCGTGCGCGACGCGCTCGAGCTCGCTGGCATCCTCTCCTTTGGCGAGCACTACGCGCGCACTGGCATCCAGTACCAGCAGTTCAACACCGCCTACCAGCTCTGCGCCCTTTCGCGCGAGGACCGCGGCGCCCTTGATGCGGCTGCCGCGATGCTCATGGTGCCCGACTATCTGAACTTTGTGCTCACGGGCGTGAAGGCGCAGGAGTACACCAATGCGAGCACGACCGCGCTCGTAGGTGCCGAGTCCTGCGACTGGGACTGGGAGCTCATTGACCGACTCAACCTTCCGCGTCGCATCTTCCAGACCATCAGCATGCCAGGCGATAGCCTTGGCCACGTGCGTCCAGAGATTGCTGAGCGCATTGGCTACAAGCCCGAGGTCGTACTGGTAGCCAGCCACGACACCGGTAGCGCCTGGCTGGCCGTGCCCGCACGCGACGAGCAGGCGGTCTACTTCTCCAGCGGCACCTGGAGCCTGGTGGGCGTGGAGAATCGCGAGCCCATCTGCACGCCGGCAAGCGCGGCAGCCAACCTCACAAACGAGGGCGGCTACGAGCGTCGCTATCGCTATCTCAAGAACATCATGGGTCTGTGGATGATCCAAAACGTGCGCCGCGAGCTGGGCGAGCAGACCGGAACTGCTCCCACGTGGGACGAGCTGGTACAGGCCGCCGAGGCCGCGCGTGCCGAGGGCTTCCACGCAGTTGTTGATGCCGACGATCAGGAGTTCCTGGCCCCGGCAAGCATGCTCACAGCCCTGCGTACGGTGTGCGAGCGCAGCGGCCAGCCGGTGCCGGAGACGATGGGGGAGTACGCACTCTGTGTGTACGACTCACTCGCAGCCGACTACGCCCGCACGGTGGCGCAGCTGCACGAGCTCACCGGCGTGGACTACACAAGCATCAACATCGTGGGCGGCGGATCCAACAACGGCTACCTCAACCAAGCCACGGCCGACGCCTGCGGGCTGCCCGTGTTCGCCGGTCCCACCGAGGGCACGGCGCTCGGCAACCTGATGGTGCAGTTCATCTTTTCTGGCGAGTACGCCTCGCTCGAGGAGGCCCGCGCCGCAATCAAGAAGAGCTTTGAGATCAAAGAGTACCTGCCCCGCTAGGGCATGAGAGGAGAGACATCATGGCAATGGAAGATCTGGCATTTATCAAGGGCTTTACCCGCATGTGCGACGACGGCTGGCTGCAGGGCTGGCACGAGCGCAATGGCGGCAACCTCACTTATCGCATGACCGACGAGGAAGTGGCCGAGGCTCGCGCGTTCTTCGACGACGAGCCCCGCGACTGGACGCAGATGGGCGTGCGCGGCGAGAACCTCGCGGGCAGCTACTTTGTTACCACCGGCTCTGGAAAGTACATGCGCAACGTGGCCGGCGACCCTGTGCACAACATTGGCATTGTCGAGATCAACGAGACTGGCGACGCCTTCCGCATCGTGTGGGGCCTACTCGACGGCGCGCGTCCTACCAGCGAGTTTGAGAGCCACTACATGAACCACTGCGTCACTGCCGCGCGCACCGACGGCGCCAACCGCGTGATCTATCATGCGCACACCCCGGGCATTATTGAGATGAGCTTCATCGTGCCGCTTGAGGACCGCGCTTTCACGCGCGTGCTCTGGCAGATGATGACCGAGTGCGTGGTCGTGTTCCCTGGCGGCGTGGGCGTGGTGCCTTGGATGGTGCCCGGTGGCTCCGCCATCGCCGAGGCTTCGAGCGAGCTCATGAAGACCTACGACACCATCGTGTGGGCGCACCATGGCCTCTTTGCCGCCGGTCCCGACTTTGACACCACCTTTGGTCTGGCTCACACCGTGGAGAAGGCGGCCGAGCTCTACGTGGCGGCGCGCGCAGCTAACGGCGGTAGCGACAAGTTCCTCAACGTCATCTCCGACCAGGGCCTCAAGGACACCTGCCGCGACTTCAACATCGCCATCAACGAGGCGTTTGTCGACTAGCATCCCGTCCCCAATGGACGGATTGAAGAAAGGAACCCCACCATGCTCATTAACACCAAGGCCAAGGTTGCTGTCTTCTCCATCGCGCTTGGCGCCTACCTCCCGCAGTTCCCCGAGCTCGTGCCCGAGTTTGAGCAGCAGTACGCCGACTTCGTGGCAACCCTCCCCAGCACGGTGGAGGTCATCGACGGTGGCATGTGCACCACCAAGGAGGCCGCGGCCGCCGCGGGTGACAAGTTCCGCGCCGCCGACGTCGACCTCGTCTTCTGCCAGCTGCTCACCTACGCTACCAGCTACAACATGCTCCCGGCCATCCGCGACCTCAATGTGCCCGTCGTGCTGGTCAACCTCCAAAAGGTGCGCTGCCTCGACTTTGAGACCGCTGGCACGGCTGACTGGCTGGGCATCGGATACGCCGGCGGTGCCGTGGGCGAGATGGTGGCCGACCTTAACCGCGCCGGCAAGCGTCACGCCGTCATCACCGGCGTCGTCGAGGGCGGCGACCCCCAGGTAGCCGCCGAGATCGAGGACTGGTGCCGCGCTGCCCAGGTGCGTCGTCGCCTGCGCTACACCAACCTCGCGCAGATTGGCCGCCCGTACCCCGGCATGATGGACCTCTACATCGACGAGACCAACCTCTATCACCGCATGGGCCTCTACACCAAGCAGTTTGACTGGGAGAAGATGTGGGCCATCGCCGACGACATCACCGACGAGGACGTCATTGCCGCCAAGGTCGCCGACATTCACGATACCTTTGACATCAAGGGTGACTACGACGAGGCAAGCATCCATGAGATGGCGCGCTACGTGGTGGCCTTCGAGCAGTGGGTCAAGGACGAGGAGCTGGGATTTGTGGCCAGCCACTACGACGGCTTTGCCCAGGGTAAGGCAGGAGTCCTCGACTCCATGCTCATCCCCGCGTTCTCCATGCTCATCAAGCAGGGCATCGCCTGCGCCGTGGAGGGCGACATCAAGGTGGCCATGGGCATGAGCATCATGAAGACCATCAGCGGTGCCTGCCAGCTCTCCGAGTTCTACACCTTCGACTTCAACGACGACGTGGTGCTCATCGGCCATTCCGGCTCCGGCGACGCAGACTTCTCCACCGCTCGCAAGGCGTCCATGGAAATCGTCCCCGTGTTCCATGGCAAGGCGGGCGGCGGCTTCCTCACGCGCTTCTACCCCAAGGCCGGCCCCGTCACCTACCTGGGCATCACGCAGGACGCCGACGGCCACTTCAAGTTCATCGTGAGCGAGGGCGTGATCGAGGATGGCCCCACGCTGGGCAACGGCGACACCACCTTCCGCACGCGCTTCTCCATTGGCGCGCGCGAGTGGAACAACCGCTGGTGCGAGTGCGGCCCCACGCACCACTTTGCCGCGGCGCAGGGCAGCTGGACCGACACCATCTGCAAGGTCGCCAAGATCCTGGACGTGCCCGTGGAGGTCGTCTGCCGCTAGGCAATCGTGAGCATCGCTAAGAACTGATTGACTCGGTGCGCTCGGAAGGTCTTTCCAGGCGCACCGACATATTAGTGGGGTTTGAGAGCACCCACTAGCGCACAGTCAGCTGCCATGCCTGCGAGCCTCTTTGCTCTATGCTCCAGGTGATGGTGGTCGTCGCGCCAAGCAGCGTCGCGTCATGCGAGACCAAAAGCAGCGCTCCCGGGTATCCGGCGAGCAGGCGCTCGAGGGCTTCGGTCGACCCAAGATCAAGGTGATTGGTGGGCTCGTCCATAATGATGAGCTCCGGGCTGTCGAGGATGCCGAGCGCCAGCATTAGCTTGCGTAGCTCGCCAGGGCTCACAACATCACCTTCAAGAACGCGGTCTGGATCGGAGTTGAGCTGCGCCACGACCGAGAGCGCCCGCCCACGCTCTATGGCCGAAAGGCCTCTTAGGCGCATGAGGACTTCTGTGCGCTGTGCCTCGGTGGGCTCCTGCGGAACGTATAGGTAGCGAGTCCCTTCGCTGAGCTGATCGACGAGGCTCTTTACCAGCGTGGTCTTGCCGCTGCCGTTGTCTCCCACCAGGGCTATGTGGTCGGTGTTGCCCACGTAGAGCGGGGGATAGGCCAGCGACCAGGTATCATGTTCCAACACGCCTTCTTCCATCCGCAGCAGAACAGGACGCCTGCTGGGACGTGCGTTGAGCCAAATGTTGGCGTCATACCGGCGCGCTACGGCCGTGGAGGCAGCCTGCGCGTCTGCCTTTGCGAGTCGCGCCTCCATGCGTGCAGACTGGTGCGCGGCTATGCCGTCGGTGCCCCAGACGATGGCAACTCTCTTTTTGTGCCGAGCGTCATTGTCGTGTTTGGCTATGCCGCGGAGGCTTCGTCCAGACTCCTTTTGCGCCGCCTCTTCGCGTCGCCGCTGTGTCTCGCGCGCAATGCGCCGCTGTTCACGTCGAGCTTCTTCGTGCGCGCGAACTGCGCTCTGACGCTCGATGGCTGCCTGCCCAGACGCCTGACTGTACCCGCCGGGCCTCATCGTGGCATCGTCGGCAGATACAAAAAGGCATTGCGAGCAAAGCGCATCGAGCAGGGCTCGGTCATGCGAGATGAGCAGCCCCACGCCACGGAACCCGGCGAGTGCATGTTCGATGACCTTGCGCGTTGTGGCATCAACATGGTTGGTTGGCTCGTCCAGCACAAGCATGTCGGGGGCTCTCCATAGCGCACAGGCAATCTGCAGGCGCTTCTGTTGCCCGCCAGAGAGCGTGGCGTAACGCCAGGGCCAGTCGTCGGCAATGTCCAAGTCACGCCGCAACTTAATTACTTCGCTGTCGTAGGCGAGGGCAAATTCTTCCAGAGCCTCGGGCGGCTCCGTGGCGTCCTGAGCGCAGTAGGCCGCCACGAGCGCAGGGGTTACGCTTCCGGCATCGGGGGCCAACAGCCCACAGGCAACAAGGGCGAGCGTGGTCTTACCAGCGCCGTTGTCGCCCACAATACCTGTCCAGCCCTGTGGGAAGGTGGCCGAAACGCCTGCCAAGATGGGCTCCACTGCCAAAGGGTAGGTGTAGGTAATGTTGTTGAGGTTGAGTTGCATGAGAGCCTCCTTAGGTGCAGAGGCCATGCGTGCGGCAGGGCGATGAGTGACAAGCTTGGTTGTTTTAACAAGATGGAGCCATGCGGAGCTAATCGCGATGCGGCACCCATGGGGTATGGCCTCGTGCGGGTCAAACAGGGGTGTCTGGGTTCATCGCTAGTTCCTCATGCACCTGTCCTCTCTCGTGCCGGGGCTTGGCATATGGGCCCCAGGCGGCGTCTTGCGCCTATCATAGCAAAAGCTTCGTTTGCGCCATCTGCTGCGGTGGCTCCTATCAGCTTCTGCAAAAACCCTAAACGAGTTGACCTAGGGCTTTTACGGCAACTGCCTATGTCGTTCGAAGCTGCCGCAATTTGCATAGATTCAAGCAGCTAATTTGCTTAAAGCGACAACAACTTTCGAAAAATTGACTTCGCTCAGGATAAGGTTTGGCTAAGCGCTGAGCTGTCGGATAATGAGGTGCAACGACCACAAGATTGGGGGAGCTGGCCAATGAACATCACGCGCATGCAGACCAACCACGTAGTAAACCCACTTGGCTTTGACCTCGGCAAAAGGCCCACGTTCTCGTGGGTCGTTGAGGAAGCCAAGGGCAAGCGCGCCGAGGAGTCGCGCGTGGTAGTGAGCCGCGCCGGCGAGGTCGTTGCCGACACCGGTTGGGCAGATCTTGACGCAAAGGCCTGTGCAATTGACGTGCCGCTTGCGCCTCGCACGCGCTATGAGTGGACGGTCTCGGTGCGTACCGACGCGGGCGAGGAGGCTACGAGCGAGCCGGCCTGGTTTGAGACCGCCAAGATGGACGAGCCGTGGGAAGCCAAGTGGATTACTTGCGACTACGCCGAGCCCCGCCATCCGGTGTTCTTCACCGAGCTTGGTCGCGAGGCCTACGAGGGCGTGACGAGCGCACGACTGTACATCTGTGGCTTGGGCGTCTACGAGGTGAGGTTCGGCGGCTGTGCCCTGAGCGATGACAAGCCCGAGTATCTGGCGCCTGGTACCCACGCCTACGACCAGTGGCTGCAGTACCAGACCTACGATGTGACCGAGCTCATGCAGCTGCCCTACGATGAGGGCGACGACAAGCTCGAGGTCATGCTCGGTCACGGCTGGTACAGTGGGCGCTTTGGCTTTGTCCTCTCGGACAAGGGCTTCTACGGTAGCGACTGGCGTTTGATCGCAGAGCTGCGCGTGACCTATGCCGATGGCTCCGAGCGAGTCTTTGGCACCGACGAGTCTTGGAAGGTGTGCCGCTCCCACATCACCTTCTCCAACATCTATGACGGCGAGCACGTGGATGCTACGCTTCCCGAGCTGCCTGTTGTGCCTGCTACGCTGCTGCCTGACGAAGAGGCCGCCGCGTCCACGGAGCTTCTGCATGACCGCCTGAGCCTGCCCGTGGTGGCGCACGAGCGCTTTACACCCGAGGTCATCCGCACGCCTGCGGGCGACACCGTTCTTGACCTGGGCCAAAACATTGCCGGCATCTTTGAGCTGACCCTGCGTCACCCGCAGCCCAAGGACTTGCATGCTCATCTGCAGTTTGGCGAGCTCTTGCAGGACGGCGAGTTCTACCGCGACAACCTGCGCACTGCCAAGGCCGCCTACGACTTTGTGGGCATCATGCCCGAGGGCGGCATGCTCCAGCTGCGCCCGCACTTCACCTTCTACGGCTATCGCTATGTGAAGGTCGAGGGCAACATCGACCTGGCCAACGCCGACTTTGCGGGCATTGCGCTCTACAGCGACTTTGACGCGGACCGCGGAGACATCACCACGGGTAACGCCAAGGTCAACCAGCTCGTTTCCAACGCGCGCTGGGGCATGAAGGACAACTTCCTCGACACCGCGACCGACTGCCCGCAGCGCGACGAGCGCATGGGATGGACGGGCGATGCCAATGTGTTTAGTGGCACGGCGCTCCGCCTGGCCGCGCCCTACGCCTTCTATCGCAAGTATCTCTACGACATGGCGCTTGAGCAGCGGGCGCGCGGCGGGCAGGTGACGGCAACGGTTCCCGCCTTTGGCTCGCAGTTTGGCAACGGCACCGCCGTGTGGGGCGACGCTACCTGCCGCATTCCCTGGAACATGTACGAGGTGGATGGCGACCCGGCAATTTTGGTCGAGCACTATGGCGCCATGCGCGGCTGGGTCGACTGGATCGAGCAGCTCGACGGCGACGCGCACATTTGGGGCAAGGTCTTCCAGTTTGGCGACTGGCTGGCGCTGGACGGCCCGGTTCCCGGCGGCGTGATGGGTGGCACGGACACGGGGCTCATTGCCTACCTCAGCTGGTGGGACAGCACCATGACGGTGGCAGCGGCTGCCCACGTGCTTGGAAACGCCGAGGATGAGGCCCACTATCGCGCGCTTGCCGAGCGCATCCATGCATGGATCGAGGCGGAGTACTACACCGCCACCGGTCGTTGCGCGGTCAACACGCAGACCGCCTACGTGCTGTCGCTCTGGTATGGCTTTGGCAATCGTGCGTGGAGTGCGGCAGAGCTGCGCCGCCTGCTGCAAGAGAACGGCGGCAAGCTCAAGACGGGCTTTACGGGAACGCCGCTGCTCTGCCCTGTGCTTTCCCAGAACGGGCTCGACCGCGAGGCGTATGACCTGCTCTTGAACGAGGGCTATCCTGGCTGGCTCTTTGCCGTCAACCTGGGTGCGACCACCATCTGGGAGCGCTGGGACTCGCTCGATGCTGACGGGCACATTACCGGCATCGGCATGAACTCGATGAACCACTACAGCTATGGCTCCATCGTGGAGTGGCTGATGAGCTACGCGGCGGGCCTGAACCTTGCTGAGCCGGGATTTGCGCGTGCAGTCGTTGCCCCGCACGTTGACTGGCGGCTGCGGTCCTGTGCGGCAAAGATGGACACCGCGGCTGGCACCTATGCTACGAGCTGGGAGTGCGTGGACGAGACGCACCTGCGCATGAGCGTGACTGTGCCCTTTGGTGGCGAAGCCGAGGTCACGCTGCCGTTTGCAACCGAGGCTGCCTACGAAGCGCTGGGCGGGCACGTGCTTGCGGCAGGTTCTTATGAGGTGACGTATGAGACGACCCGCCCCCTGCGTCGTGTGCCCTCGGTCGATTGGACGGTCGCACAGCTGCTCGATGACCCTGCGATTGCAAACGCGGCGAGGCCCTTTGTGGACGGATTTGACTTCTGCATGAACACGGCCGATCCCTCCAAGACCCTGCGTGAGCTGCAGGCTGAGGGCCTGGGCCAAAACGTGAAGATGACCGCCGAGCAGCTCGAAGCCTGCGATGCGGCCCTGCGTGCGCTTGCTGACTAGCGTATAGAAAGACTTTCGACGAGGACGGCTCTCCAGGAAGGGGGCGTGTCAGGGGGACGTATAATTTGACACACCCCTTCCTGGAGGAACCGTCCCCGATGCCCGGAAAACCGACAGCAGCGTTGCACGTCGGGGCTTACAGCGCGAGCGCCACGCGGGTAGCCTCGTAGATGGCCTTCTTGGCATCACCGGCGCGGCTCGCGTCACCTATCACATGGATCTCATCGCAAAAGCCCCGGACATCTTCCTCAAGCGGGTTGTAGGCGCGAGCTCCCATGGCCACCACCACGTAGTCAAAACCCAAAAGCTCGAGCGGTTCGCCCTCATCTCGCACGGTGCCCTCTGCGTCACGTGCTACGTGCTGGACACGCGCTCCATCCTTGAGGAACTCGAGCACCTTGGCATTGGGCACAAAGCGCACGCCTGCCTCGTCAAAGCGCTCGAGCATCTTGCGACGCGGCACCTTGTTGAGCAGGCTCGCCATCTCGCTGACCATGTCCACAATGGTGATCTGCTCGCGATAACCGCAAAGGAACTCGGCTGTCTCGCAACCCACAAGTCCCGCGCCAACAACCAGCACCTTTTTGCCTGCGGGTAAGACCACGCGCCCACTGAGCAGGTCGTTTGCCTTTACCACGCGCTCTCCGTCGATGCCAGGTATGCGTGGCCAGATGGGTACGGCGCCAGTGGCGAGGATCACGGCGCTGGGGGAGAGCTCGCGAATGATGTCGGCGCTTGCATCCACACCGTAGCGGATGTGTGCCCCATGCTTCGCCGCGAGCGTAGCGTAAGTCTTGATGGTCTTCGCAAGCTCGGTCTTGTCGGGAGGGGCAGCTGCCAGTCGATACTGGCCGCCAGCAAAGCTCTCGCGCTCAAGAACCGTTACTTCATGCCCGCGCTCGGCGGCAATGCGCGCTGCTTGCAGACCTGCGGGGCCAGCGCCGACCACCACAACGTGCTTGCGCTCCCGCGCGGGACGCACCTTCCACTCATCCAGCGCCTCCTTGCCGCTAAAGGGGTTGATCATGCAGCTGACGCCGGTGTCCTCGGGGCCGCAGGTGGGCATCCCAATGCAGCGCTGCATGCAGCCGGTGCAGCAGAGCAGCTCGGATAGGCGTCCGTCGCGTACCTTGTTGGGGAACTCGGGATCTGCCAGCGACTGGCGTCCCATGCCCACGAGGTCGGCGTCGCCTTCCAGCAGGATGCGCTCTGCCACTGCCGGATCGTTCACGCGACCCACCACGCAGACGGGCACGCTCACCGCCGCCCGGATGCGCTGGGCATTTGCGGCGTTGAATCCGGGCTTGGTGTAGTTCGAGTTGATGACGGTTCCGCTCTCGGCTGTGCCAAAGCTCACGTTGAGCAGGTCTGCTCCGGCCTTCTCAAAGAGACGTGCCTGTGCGACGTAGTCCTCGATCGTGTTGCCGCCCTCGATGTCATCGGTGGCGTTGAAGCGGATGGAGACGGGGAAGTCATCTCCGCAGCGCTCCTTGACGGCACGGATGACCTCGCATGCAAAGCAGGCGCGCTCGGCAACCGATCCGCCCCACTCGTCCACGCGCTTGTTGGTGCGTGCCGAGAGAAACTGGTTGATGAGGTAGCCGTGGGCTCCGTGAACCTCGACGCCGTCAAAGCCGGCACGCTTCACGCGCTCGGCCGCGTCGGCAAACTGAGCAACGATGTCCCACACTTCCTGACCGGAGAGCTCTCGCACGACGTTGGACGACGTGGCTGCCGGGATTGAGGTTGCGCCTACGAGCTCGCCCGACTCGGGAAGGTAGGCAAGGTTTCCCGTGTGGGCTATCTGCGCAAACACCTTGGCATCGGCGTCCGCCGCATGCACGGCCGCGGCGATAAGGGCGATGCCCGCCTCATGCTCGTCGGTGTAGATGGCGCACTGAGCAGGTCCGGCAAGACCCTGCCTGCTGATGGCCATGTAGCCCGTCTCGATGAGCCCGAAGCCTCCGGCCGCGCGTGTGGCATAGTAGCGCGCCATGCGCTCGGTTGCCGTGTGGTTCTCAAACGACATGTGTGACGACATCGGCGTCATCACAAGGCGGTTCTTGAGGGTGATGCCGCCAACCTCGAGGGGCTCAAAGAGCTTGTCAAACATGGGTGCGCCTTTCGGACGTGGTCTACGAGCTCATCTTCGGACATGCGCCGCGCGCGCGAAAGTACGCACTTTGAGGTAAGCACAGGGCCATCTACCTGCGTACTTACTTTAAAGTGCGTTCTTTTTTCACCCGTGAGGCCCCTGCAGAATGTGAGCCAGGGAAAGGAGAGCGTGCAACCACGCGCGCACCAGTCGAAAGGAAATGCCATGGCACAGGACAACAATGCCCGCATTGCCGAGGAGGTATTGGCAGCCGTTGGTGGCAAGGAGAACGTCCCGTTTGTGACGCACTGCATCACCCGTCTGCGCTTCAAGCTGGCTGACGAGTCCAAGATTGACCACGACGCGCTCGGCAGCATCAAGGGCGTGCTCACCAGCCAGAAGGTCGGCGACCAGTTCCAGGTGGTCATCGGCCAGAACGTCGGCAAGGTCTATGAGGCCCTGCTCGAGATTGGTGGCTTTGACGCCCAGGCTCCGGTGGACGAGAATCTCGACGCCGACCAGGGCCCGCTCACAACGGCAAAGGTGGGGGCTGCCATCATGGGCTACCTCTCCGGATCGATGGTTGCCATCATCCCCATCATGATGGCCGCGGCCATGATGAAGACCGTGGCGGTCGTGCTCGGGCCGGACATGCTCAACCTCTTTGCAGCAGACAGCGCGATCATCACCCTGCTCAACATGGTCTACAACGCAGGCTTCTACTTCCTGCCGTTCTACCTGGGCTATACGGCCGCCAGCAAGATCGGCGTCACGCCGGTACTCGGCATGATGGTGGGCGGCCTGCTCATGGAGCCGACCTTCATGCAGATGGCTGCCGACGGCACGCCGTTCTCGGTCTTTGGCATCCCCTGCACGCCGCTTAACTACGCCCAGACCGTGCTGCCCATCCTGCTCGCCATCTGGCTCATGAGCTACGTGGAGAAGTTCTTCAAGAAGGTCATCCCCGACATGCTCTCAACCGTCTTCACCCCGTTCCTCACCATGGCCGTCATGGTTCCGCTCACTTACTGCGTCTGCGGCCCCATCGGCTCGCTGCTCGGCGACTTCATTGGCAACTTCCTGTTTGACCTGGGCGGCAACGGCGGCATCGTCGCAGCCCTCGTCATGGGTGTCATCGGCGCCAGCTGGGAATTCCTCGTCATGACCGGCATGCACCAGGTGCTTATCGCCCTCGGCATCGCCAACCTCGCACAGTCCGGCGTCGAGAGCTTCGTCTTCCCCGCGAGCATCGCAGCCACCGTCTCCTGCTTTGGCATTGCCCTTGGCGCCTTCCTCAAGCTTAAGGAGAAGGACGAGAAGTCCATCAACTTCGGCTACTTCATCTCCGGCATCCTCGGCGGCGTGACCGAGCCCACCCTTTTCGGCCTCTGCTTCAAGCACAAGCGCTGCTTCCTTGGCGTCATCGCCGGCGGCTTCTGCGGTGCTCTTTACGCTGGTCTCGCCCACGTCTCCATCTACATTCTGGGCGCTGCCAACTTTGCGATGCTCTTCAACTACATCCCCGGTGGCACCGCCAACCTCGTCAACGGCTGCATCTCCTGCGCCATCACCTTTGTGGTCGCAGCCGTCGTGACCTACCTCTTTGGCCTCTCCACCGAGGAGCTCGAGGCCGACCGCAAGGCGGCAGAGCTGGCGGCGTAGGCACCACATACCAGAGCCCTTCCTTCCCGCACGGGCCGCAAGGATTTGCCTTGTGGCCCGTGCGCCCCTGTCTTGAGCTGGTCAAACAATACCATCTACCTGCGCACTTACTTTAAAGTGCGTTCTTTTGCCGTTTCTCGCGGCCTCTCATACTCGAGTCAGTCACCAAGCGAGAAAAGGAGTGCCGATGGGTCAACAGGGATATAAGGTCATCGAGGGACTGCCCTCTCAGATGCCCTATCAGGTGTACTACCAGGAGGGCGTCTACGCCGTGCGCGACGCAGACGGGCGCGAGAGGCCGCTCAAGTACTATGCGGTCATTCCCACGCAAGGCAACCCCATGGGGTCGCGCGGCAACGACAGCCTGCGCTTTCCCACGGTTGTTTACTGCCAGGGTTCGGGCTGGCACCAGCAGTGGCTCTGGCATCACTTTGCCCACCACGTGCGCTTGGCCGAGCGCGGCTTTGTGGTGGTGTCGGTGGAGGTCCGTCCCTACGGTGAGATGGTCTTTCCTGGTGAGGTGGACGACTTCTTGGATGCGGTGCAATTTGTGCATGAGCATGCTGCCGAGCTGCGCGTGGACACCGCTCGCATCGCCTTCTGGGGCGATTCGTCGGGTGCGCACACGGCGCTTATGGCGGCGTACACGGCCGAGGCGGCACTGATGCCGCGCTGCGTGGTCGATTGGTACGGTCCTGCCGACCTGGAGCTTCTCTCCACACAACGCAGCACGATGGAGCTGCACGGGCCAGAGTCGCCAGCGGGCAGGCTCTTGGGCGGAATCGAGCTGGCGGATCACCTCGACCTGGCGCGCAAGGCAAGTCCGGTGGGCTATGTGGCACCAGACGCAACCATTCCTCCCACCCTGATCATGCATGGCGGCGCGGATCCCTTCCTGCCGTTTGAGCAGTCGGTGTCGCTGTACGAGCGGCTGCGCGATGCCAACAAGGAGGTCGAGTTCTATCGCATGGAGGGCGACGGACATGGCGGAGGTGCCTTTGACAACGTGGCTGTGCTTGACATCGTGGAGGAGTTTCTTCGCCGTCAGCTCGGGTAAACGACCGCGTCTACCTGCGTACTTACTTTAAGGTGCGTTCTTTTTCGCGACTAGCTTGCCACGCATACTTGATGCCAGAGAAAAACATCCCCGAAAGGAATCCCACCATGAAGAAGCTCATCATCCGTGCTGACGACCTTGGCTACAGCGAGGCGGTGAATCGTGGCATCGAGAAGACTGTGCGCGAAGGTGTGGTGCGCAGCGTTGGCCTGATGCCCAACATGCCCACGGCAGAGAGCGGCTGGCAGATGATCGCCGACTGCGACATTGCCATTGGTCAGCACACCAACCTCTGCCTGGGGACTCCTTGCGCAGCCCCCGTAAGCATCCCGTCGCTCGTGGACGAGAACGGCCAGCTGCTCTCGAGCCGAGCATCGCCGTGGTGTACGCAGCGTCCGCCGTCAAGGGCTTTGCCGCTGGCGTCATTGGCTTTGTGCTCATTACCTACGTGCTGGGCAAGTGGTTCCAGGCGCAGCTTGGCATTGCCACGAGCATGGCCATGGGCTGCAGCGGCCTGGCGGGGGCAATCTTCTCTCCCTTGATTCAGGGTGTTGTTGCTGGCATGGGCTGGCGTGCAGGTCAGCTGCTGGTTGCCGCGCTCATGGTGGTGTTCACGCTTCCTGCCATCTTGCTGGTGCCCTCGTGTGATCCTGCGGATTCCGGCCTTTTGCCCTATGGGGCAGACGGCTCGCAGGCCAAGGCCGTGACGACTTCCAAGAAGAAGGCCGACAAGGTCAGCGTGGACAAGCTGGTCTTTATTGCTGTGGTCGTCTATTCGGGCCTGTGCGCGGCAGTGAGCGCTTTGCCGCAGCACTTCCCGGGCATGGCCGGCGTGGCGGGGCTTGGCGCTTCGGTTGGTGCGACCATGATCTCGATGTGCATGATCACCAACACGGCAGGAAAGATCCTCATGGGCTGGCTCTGCGACCGCATTGGTGCACGCGCCTCGATCCTTGCCTACACGGCTCTGACCGCTGTGGCCATCGTCGTGCTGCTGCTTGTGCCGGCGGCTACCCCCTACATCGTGGCTGCCCTGGTGTCTGGCCTATGCTACTCGCTGGCGACGGTGGGTCTCACCATGCTCTGCAACGAGCTCTTTGGTCGCCGCGGCTCGGGAATTGTCTACCCGGTGGGTGCCATGGCCTGCAGCCTCTCCAATGCGGTCTTTTCCTCGGTCATTGGCTTTGCCTACGACCTGACTGGTGGCTACGCAGTTATGCTTGTTGCCTTTGTGGCCTTTCTTGTGGCTGCAGACATGCTGGTGCTTTGGGGCTACCGCAGGACTGCGGCAACCACCGCATAGGAACACGCAGCTAGGGGCGCTCAGCGCGAGCAGCTATCCGCGCGCCACGTGCACCGGGTACCAGCGCTGGAACACTATGGTAAAGATGGCTGCCGGCAGGGGGAGGAGCTCGCTTATGAGCGGCGTTGCGCCTGGAGCAACGAAGGCCGCCACAGCTGCCACCAGATAGGTGATGCCCCACACGAGGCAGATGATGCGGTTGGTGTTGAGGTAGATCACGTTGCGCAGTGCCTTGTCTCCTCCGTAGGAGCCCTTCACGTAGTAGGCGCTCAGTGGCGTGAACCACAGGGCCGAGATGAGCCACATGAGGCCAAAGGCCAAAAAGGACGCTGGCAGCAGAAGGGCAAGCGGCGCACCTGCAAGGTGGGCCGCCACAAGCGCAAGGACGGCGACGAGCGACAGCGTGTCGTAGAGCACCCGCTCATGCTTGAAAAACGCCAGGACCGTTGCGGCACAGACGGCAATGACGATTGCTGGGCCTGTGGTGAGGCTGACGGACATTGCCGTCCAGAACGCAACCCAGGGGATGAGCATGGCGAGCATCACGGGTGGCTTTTGGGCACTGGCGCGGTCGCCGTCTGTGGGGCGCCCCTCATCTGCTGCGTCCTCGCCACCAAAGAACTCGTCCCAGCGCATCATGAGGTCAAAGTCGCCGGTCACGCTGTAGCGGTGCTGGGCCAGTGCGTCCACGCCGCTCGCCTTGCCCTGGGCAATCTCTTGCCATACGGAGTATGGCGTGTGTATTGAGGTGGTGGGCGGGACCGATCCGTCGGTCACCACAGTGGCCTCGCTTTGTCCCAGCACAATGCAGCAGCTCACGCCACGGTCGGTGTAGTCCATCTCTAGCACGCGTTGCTTTCCGTCAAACGATGCGGGGTTATAGAGGGCGGCCATCTGGCGTGTGAAGGAGATGGCCTCGTCCTCCGCCTCACCCGTCTCGCGCGAGATTCCCCAGCTGGCGTCAGCCATGGCCTCAAAGGTCTTGCGGGGAAAGAGCAGCCGGCCAAGCTCCTTGGAAGTCTCGGCCGAGATGCCTCCCTGCGCAAACTCGGCGCCTGCGTGCTGTACCAGTTGCAGGTAGGCATCGGTGCGCTCGTGCAGCTCGGGCACGCGGAAGAGCTCGCCCTGCCCGCAGAAAATCTGCTCGTAGTTGCCACGGCCACACATGTGGTCAAAGAGCGACTGCACGCCGTCGTAGTTTCCCCCAGCGGTATAGAACCCGCAGGTAGAGATCACCACGGTGCGCTTGCCCTCCATGTTGAAGCGGGAGGGATGGCTGCCGTTGCCCACGTTGTCGGTACGCTCCTCCATAAAGGGCAAGGCCATGGGCAACTGCCGGTCGATGAGGTTCTTGAGCGGTCCCGGCACCGAGAAGTAGTAGAGCGGGAAGCTCCAAATGGTGACGTCGGCCCACACGCGATCGGCAATGACCTGCGCCATGTCGTCGTGCAGACAGCAGGCGCCATCCTCGCTTCGCCAGCACTTGAAGCAGCCCAGGCAGGGACGGATGCTGGCCTTGCACGTCTCAACGGTCCGTATCTCGACGGAGCCTTCGCCCAGCTGCTCGGCTATTCCTGAAAGAAATGCCTGCGTGAGCCTATAGGTGTTGCTCCGCTCGCCTTTTGGGCTGCTGTTGATGACAAAGATTCTCAAGGTAACTTCTCCTTCTTCCTGGCACAGATCGTTTTACGGATTGGATTCCGCTCGTCCATTATGCCGCATGCAGCACGGCCAGCAAGGCAGCCGGTTCCGCAGGGCACCGCACAAACGGCGACGGTGCTCAGCGGGATTGAGTATAGTGGGGCCGGTGGGACAGAGTGGAGCGGGGATGTGATGGGCGATATGGAACGGGCTGCGCAAGCGGCAAACGTACTAGCTGCGTGGTGTGCGCTGCGCGATATGAGTGCGCTGAGCAAAGACGCGCTGCGCCAAGAGGCTGGGCTATCTGATGACACGGCTGACTTGTTTGTGCTCTTTGGCGGAGGGGTAACAGGCACGGTTGAGACCCTTGCGGCTGCAATGCGTGCGGGTGTGGCGAGTCGCTATGCCATCGTGGGTGGTCGTGGGCACGCAACCTACTGGCTCGACCGGGCAATTGAGAGGCTCCGCGATGGGGGCGAGACGCTGCCTGCCCCAAGGGTGGCAAGCGAGGCGGAGATGCTCGATGCGCTGCTCTTTGCGCGACACGGACTGCATGCGGACTTCTTAGAGACGCGATCTACCAACTGCGGAAACAACATCACCTACCTGCTCGACCTGCTCGAGGGGGAGGGGTGCGTGCCAGAGGGCGTGATTCTCTCGCAAGATGCGGTGATGCAGCGGCGGATGGACGTGACTTGGAGGCGTCAGGTGATGGACCGACCCCTGTTCGCGTCCACGCGCGTGGTCAACTGGCCTGCATATGAGGCGGAGCTTGCTGTGCGTGACGGGAGTCTCGTGTGGGCACAGGCGCCAGAGGGCATCTGGCCTATGGAGAAATACCTGCAGCTGCTGTTGGGAGAGGTAGACCGCCTGACCGACGACGAGGGTGGCTATGGCCCGCGTGGACGTGGCTTTGTGGTGCATGTTGACGTGCCGGCAGAGGTGCGCGCTGCGGCCGATGAGCTTCGTGCGGCGTGCGGGGAGGCCGGCCGAGCTCCTGACGAGCGCTTTGGGCAAACGAAGGACGGCGCTGGCTTGACGAGGCGCAATGACGCGACAGCTGGACTGTTCGAGGGATAGGAGAGAACGAATGCGACACCATGTGAGAGTTACGGTGCTGGACAAGAAGTGCTTCTGCGACCTGCAGGAGACTTACCTGGCGGACCCCAAGAGCGGTCCGTGTGGGGTCTTTGAGGTGGGGGACACCTTTGAGTTTTGGCGCGACGGCGGGCGCGATGATTTCTGGCACTTTGGTGCCACGGCGGGGCTAGACGGGCGCGCGTTCCCCTGCGCGGAGGCCTGGGACTGCATCAGCCGCTACGTGTACACGGCCCTGCAGGGCGGCTCCATCATGCATCAATGGACGGCCGATGATCGGCAGATGGTGGCCTGCTGCAATGACGGTACGCGTCCGGTGGTCTTTCTCATCGAGCGCGAGGACCTGCCCGACACACCCGAGGAGGAGGCGTGGCTCGCCGAGGCCGAGCGCACGGGCTACTTTAAGTGCGGTTCAGATGATGCCTATACGGGCAGTGCCGAATGAGTAGGACCACCATCGTGGGGCAGTGGGTCCAGATAGCTTTGGGCCTGCTGGTCTTTTCCTTTGGCGTACACCTCACCATCTTTGCCAACATTGGCCTGGCGCCTTGGGACTGCTTGGGCATGGGAATTGCGGCACACACGCCGCTCAACTATGGGCTGGCCATGACGGTGACGAGCGTGATCATTTTGGGGATTGACCTTGCCCTGCGTGAGCGCATTGGATACGGTACCATCATCGACGCGCTGCTTACGGGCAACTTCGTGCAGGCCTTTAATGACTTGAGTCCGCTTGAACCTTGCACCAACCTGTGGGCCGGCATTGCCATGATGCTCGTGGGCTTTGTGTTTATGGCCGTGGGCATGTGGATTTACATGCGAGGTGAGCAGTGCTGCGGTCCGCGCGATGCGCTGCTTGTGGGTCTGGGCAAGCGGATGCCCAGCGTGCCCATTGGTGTGGTGCAAATTGGTCTGTGGTCGGTGGTCACCGTGGTTGGATGGGCGCTGGGAGGTCCCGTTGGCCTGGGCACGCTGCTCTCTGCCTTTGGGGCTGGTGCGGTGACGCAGCTGGTGTACCAGCTGCTGCACTTTGAGCCACGCGGCGTGGAACACAAGAGCGTACTGGAGATAAACCGCCAGCTGATGGGACGGTAGGGGTGTGTCAGGGGGATGTACACTTTGACCCCCGCGAAAGGCATTCACCCTTCAGGTTGAACGTAGGCCGGCGAGGGAGTGTGTCAAGGGGACGTATAATTTGACACACTCAGTCAAGCCGCAAAGATAGATGTCCTTCAAGAGCAGCCGACATCAGGACGGACGAGTTTCCGAGTGTGTCAAATTATACGTCCCCTTGACACACTCTTCGTGTTTGGTGCGTCCCCAAGAACGAGCATCATTGGCGCGTGCCAAGGCGACCCGATGGCACACTCCCATGATGACCCCGGTCTAATTGGTATATCGTTGCTAGCAAAAAGGCAATCCAAGGAGCAGCCATGTCCATCCCATCCATTGATGTCCATTCCCACGCCTTGCCCCAAGCCTATCTTGACGCCCTTGCCGAGCTGGGCGTGAATCCGGTGGAAGAGGACGGCTTCCCTACGCCGGCGTGGAGCGAGGACGCCCACTTGCGGTTCATGGAGGAGACGGGCCAGGAGTTTTGCATCCTTTCCATCTCGACCCCACACATCCATCGTGGTGACGACGCCACGGCTGCGCGACTCTCCCGTGCCATCAACGACGAACTGTCCGCTGTCTGCCGTCGCCACCCTGATCGCTTGGGCTTTGCCACCACGCTACCGGTGCCTGCCGTGGAGGCCTCCATCGAGGAGGCGTGTCGCGGCTTCGACGAGCTCGGCGCGCTCGGCGTCAAGCTCCCCAGCAACGGCAACGGCGTCTACCTGGGCGACCCTGTGCTCGAGCCGCTCATGGCCTTCCTCGATGAGCGTGCGGCGGTGGTGACCATCCATCCATCGCTGCCCTCCGCCGTGCCGCAGGGCATTTTTACCGCAGGTCCCGCACCGCTCTTTGAGTACATTGCCGACACCACGCGCACAGTGCTCAACCTCATGGCGCGCGGGGTCATCGACCGCTATCCGCACATTCGCTGGATCGTGCCGCATGCGGGCTCGTTCGTACCGGCTATCGCGCATCGGCTGACGGGCATCTCGCGGGTGTTGGTGCCGGCGGGGATGATGGTGCCCATCGATGTGATGGGGACCCTCCGCAGCCTGTACTGGGACCTCGCTGGCGATGCGCGCCCGGTCATGCTCGAGGGCCTCATGCACATCGCCGACCCCACGCACCTGCTCTACGGAAGCGACACACCCTACACGCCGGTGCCCATCACGGCGCGCAACAAGGATGGCCTGGCGGAGGACCCGGCCATCGCGCCCATCGTACAGGCGGTCTTCCACGACAATGCTGCCCGGCTGTATGGGCTGGACGCCTAGAGGCACAAGGACGAGTTTGCCTCTCTAAACTTTGGTCATGCCATGAAGGCGAGGATGACGAACTACCCTAGGGAACGCCAACTAAAAGCGGTTGCGCGATCCCTAGGGTCTTCAAGCCGCTCTGTCACAAAGGACTGTCATATGAAGCTCACCATGCTGGGCACCGGCAACGCGCTGGTTACGGAGTGCTACAACACCTGCTTTGCGCTGGACGACGACGGCCAGTGCCTGCTGGTGGACGGTGGCGGTGGCTGCGCTATTCTCGCCCAGCTCAAGCACGCCGGCTACGACTGGATGGACATGCGCCATATCTTTGTGACGCACAAGCACGTGGACCACCTGCTGGGCATCGTGTGGATGGTGCGCATGATCTGCCAGTTTATGGAGCACGGCGACTACCAGGGCGAGGCATATCTCTACTCGCATGCCGAGGTGCTCGAGCTGCTGCGCAACATCGCGGGCAAGCTCCTGCAGGCCAAGGAGACGCGGCACATCGACGAGCGCCTGCACTTTGTTGAGGTAACCGACGGCCAGACGCTTGACCTCATCGGCCATCCGACGACCTTCTTCGACATTGGCTCCACCAAGGCCAAGCAGTTTGGCTTCTCGATGGAGCTGGGGGAGGGCCGGCGCCTCGTATGTTGCGGAGACGAGCCGCTGAGCGACGCGGGTCGCCCGTACGCGCAGAGTGCCGACTGGATGCTGCACGAGGCCTTCTGTCTGTACTCTCAGGCGGACATCTTTGGCCCCTACGAGAAGCACCACTCCACGGTGAAGGACGCCTGCGAGCTTGCCGAGGGGCTGGGCGTGAAGAACCTCTTGCTCTACCACACCGAGGACAAGAACTTCGCGCGGCGCAGGGAGCTCTACCTCGCCGAGGGCCAGCCGCGCTTCTCGGGCAAACTATGGGTCCCAAACGACCTCGAGGTCATCGAGCTGTAGCGATGCCCATGACAGCGGAGGCCGCATCCACGACGCACGCGCGTATGGATGCGGTCTCTGCTTTACCGTAAACGGGCACTAGTCTTTCTGGCAAATGTTGATCAGCGGCGCGGCGCACCCCCGCCGCGCCGCGCTCGCGACGACTCGACCCTCTCTACGAGAGGTCCTCGCCGTTGCTCGCGATAACCCTCTGGTAGTCGTAGAAGCTGTCCTTGCGAACGCGGTGGCCGTCGCCGGTGCCGTCGTCGTAGTAGTCCACGTAGATGAAGCCGTAGCGCTTGGCGTACTCGCCGGTGCTGGCGCTCACGAGGTCGATGCCGCCCCACCAGGTGTAGCCGATGAGGTTCGCGCCGTCCTCGATGGCCTCGCTCATGGCCTTGACGTGCTGCTTGAGGTAGTCGGTGCGGTACGGGTCGTGCACGCGCTCCACGCCGTCCTCAACCACCAGCTTGTCGTAGGCGCCGAGGCCGTTCTCCACCACCATCAGCGGGATGCCGTCGTAGCGGTCGGTCAGCTCGTTCAGGAAGATGCGCAGGCCGGTGGGGTCAATCTGCCAGCCCCAGTCGCTCGCCTTGAGGTAGGGGTTCATTGCGCCAAACAGGAGGTTGCCACCAGTCATCTCGACGTCGTCGTGCGTGGTGTGCGTGGCGGTCTGGTAGTAGCGTTTGAGGATGGCAGGGTCCGAGGCTTCTCAGGAGACCCGCGCACGCTCTTTGAGATTCAGAACCTCAGAGACTGCCACGAGCTCGTGCTCGATGCCTTTACCCAAGGGACCTATGACGAGCGTCGATGGAGACTAGGTGAGCGTCCAGGGACTTATAAGGTGGGCGACTATGTGGTTGGTGCGGGAGATGTCGGCGTCCGACCGGATGAGGTGCCCGGAGAAGTTCAGGCGCTTCTCGAGGAGGTGAATGACACGTCCTCGGGCGACGCCCTCACGGTGGCGGCATACTTTCATGCCGTGCTCGAGAACATCCACCCCTTTGCGGACGGCAACGGGCGTGTCGGCAGGGAGCTGATGAACTATCTCCTGCTTGTGCGCGATCACCCGCCCGTCATCGTGTTCGAGGCTGATCGCATAGCCTATTACGGCGCGGTCGAGGTTTGGGATGCGGAGCGTGATTTGGAGCCCCTGCGCACGTTTCTCAAGGTGGAACTGGTGAAAACCTGGACGCGCGTGCGCTAGCGTCCCTCGACAGGCTGGAGGGCGTGGCAACGACTGTCGTTGTTGCTCGTAATCACGTGAAAGCGGCGACCGCGCATTGCACGGACGCCGCAGACGTGAGCGATTGGTCGAAGGCAACGGCTATGCGCTACTCCTCTATGAGCTCGACATATGTGGATGACGCCATAGATCGGGTGACAAGCCCTTTGAGCCGTCCTTGGCTCGGCTATCATGATGAGCCGCAAATCCCCTCGCAAAAGGAGTTCCCGTGGCGCAAGCAACCCGCTCGCACGACATCGACATGCTGCATGGCCCGCTTGTGCCCAAGATTATTGCCTTTGCGCTGCCCGTTGCCGCCAGTGGCTTTTTGCAACAGATCTTCAATGCAGCCGACGTGGCGGTGGTGGGACGCTTTGCCGGCTCCGACGCGCTTGCGGCGGTGGGGGCCAACACCTACCTCGTCAGTCTGATGATCAACTTCTTCGTGGGCATATCGCTTGGTGCCAACGTGACCATCGCCAACTACGTGGGTGAGGGGAACGAGGATGGCGTGCGCCGGTCCACTCATACGGCCATCGCGCTCTCGCTTGTGTGCGGGGCGCTGCTTGCACTGGGCGGGCAGTTTCTCGCGCGTTTGGTGCACCAGGCGGTCGGCACGCCCGAGGAGCTCATCGACCAGGCCATGCTCTACTTCCGCGTCTATTACGCGGGAATGCCGGCCATCATGCTCTACAACTTTGCCTCGGCGGTGCTGCGCTCCAAAGGCGACACGCGCCGTCCGCTCGTGGTGCTCGTGGTGGCCGGCATCCTCAATGTGGCGCTCAACCTGCTCTTTGTGGTGGGCTTTGGCCTGGACGTTGCGGGCGTGGCGCTGGCGACGGTGCTCTCCAACGTGGTGAGCGGCTTGGCGCTGGTGGAGATGCTGCGACGCGAGACTGGGGCCTATCACCTGAGCCTGCGCAACCTCCGCATCGATGCGGCCTCGTTCTCGCGTATCGTGCGTGTGGGACTTCCGGCGGGCATCCAGTCGTCGGTCTTCTCGCTCTCCAACATCGTGCTGCAGGCGGCCATCAACTCGCTTGGGCAAACGGCCATGGCGGCGACCACGGTGGCCACCAACTTCGAGTACTTCACCTACAACGCCATCCTGGGCTTTAGCCAGGCAGGCACCACCTTTGTGAGCCAGAACGACGGTGCCGGAAACCAGGCGCGCTGCAAGCGCGTGACGCGCCTGACGCTGCTGCTGGGACCTGCGTTCACCTTTGTGGTGGGGGCGTTCTTCTATGTGCTGCGGGTGCCGTTCGTGGCGTTCTTCACCACCGATGCCGCGGTCAAGCCCTTGGCCTACGAGCGCATCCTGCGTGCGACGGGATTCCAGTGGGTCAATGCCATCAACGAGATCTTCTCTGGCGCCATGCGCGGCTACAAGCGCTCCGCGGTGCCTGCTGCCATCAGTATCATCGGCATCTGCGGCGTGCGCATCCTGTGGGTGCATACGGGCTTTGTCATGCTGCACACCTATGCCGATCTCATCTTGGCCTATCCCATTAGCTGGGCGGTGACGGCGGTGGCCCAGGGTGTGGCTTACGCGCTGGTCATGCGGGCGCGAGCGCGCGAGGCGGCGGGCAGCTAAGGGGCACGGGGTCGGGGGAGTGGGACACGGGGTCCCTTAACTGCCCCCAAGTTGGTGGATGCGCGTCTCCGCTGGTCATGCGCGCGCAACAATCGGGCGGTAGGCTAGGGGCAGACCTCGATTCCCGACGATTGGAGCTGCCATGTCCTTTATCGATCTTGCTACCGCCCGCTACTCTTGCCGCGCCTTCACTGACGAGCCGGTGACCCAGGCTGAACTCGACCAGCTGCTCGAGGCCGTGCGGGTGGCTCCTACTGCCAAGAACGCCCAGCCAGTCAAGGTGTGGGTCTTCCGCAGCGAGGAGGCGCTTGAGAAGATTCGCGCCTGCACGCGCTGCCACTTTGACGCGCCGCTGCTCGTGCTCTTTGGTGCCGACTCGCAGGCCGAGGGCGTCTTCGTGCGTCCGTCCGACGGCCAGAACGCTGCCATTGGCGACGCGGTTATCGTGGCCACGCACTATATGCTTGAGGCCGAGGACCTAGGTCTCAACACCTGCTGGGTGGGCTTCTTCGACACGAAGGCCATTAACGAAGCGTTCCCGCAGACCGTGGGCTACGACCTGGTGGGACTCTTCCCCACGGGGCACGCCGATCCCGAGAAGGGCGGCCCCAGCCCGCGTCATCCTCAGCGCAAGGCGCTCGGCGAATACGTCGAGGAGCTGTAAGAAGCGTGTCGGCCCCGGCCAGGGAGGCCGGGGCAACTGGGGGGACTGGGGGACATGCCCTGACACTCTCCCCACGCTCGTCCCCGTCCATTGGGGACGGTTCCTTTTGGACGGCGCATCATGTCGTCCCTTTGACACACCGGGTTTGAAGACGACGGCGGCGGTCCCAGACGCTTGGGACCGCCGCCTCGCTTTTCTGTGCGCTCTGTGCTCGCACAAATGGACCAGATGAATGGACGCGGATGCGCGAGCCAATCCCCTAGAACTGGCCGTTGTCGTTGGCGGGCACCTGCTGGGGATCGAGGTGCTGCACGACGTCCCAGTGCTCGGCGAGCTTTCCGTCCTGCATGCGATAGATGTCGCACACCTTGTTTACGCCCATGTCGACGGTGCACTTGAAGAAGACCATTACGAGGTCGCCCTCCTCCACAATGTGGATGATCTCCATCTTGGGATGTATGGAGAAGAAGCCCTCGCAGAAACGCTCAAAGCCGTCGCGGCCGTCCTCCACGGTGGGGTTGTGCTGCTTGTAGCTGGGCAGCATGTACTCGTCCAGCTTTGAGGTGTCCCAGGCGTTGAAGACCTCCTCGTAGAACTTCTCGACAATCTGCTTGTTGGTCATCTCACGTTCTCCTTTGTTGACTGGCCAAATACGAGCATTCCTATTGGTGGATATGCTGCCATACGTGCAGCAATTTCATGGTAAACGTTTGGTGCGCTACGCATTTGCTAAAATGCAGTTCTCTTTTTTCGAAAATCGATACAAGCATCTCTAGACCTATTCCCACCCTCGTGCCTTCTCCTGTATAAAACGATTAACAGCAGGAAAAGAGCAGTGGAGGACACAATGAAGATCACGAGGATGCGCGTCAATCACCTCAAAGAGGCACTTGGTTTTAGACTTTCGTCCACGATGTTCTCGTGGGTTGTCGAGGAGTCTGCCGGTACGCACGCAACGGCCTCGCGCATTGTGGTGACCTCCAACGGCACAACTGTTGCCGACACCGACTGGGCGGAGCTTGACTCGCTGGCCGCCAAGGTGGACGTGCCCCTGCAGCCGCGGACCCGTTACGAGTGGACTGTCTCCGTGCGCACCGATGCAGGCGAGGAGCTCACCTCTCCTGTGGCAACCTTTGAGACTGGCAAGATGGACGAGCCTTGGACGGCCCAGTGGCTCTCCTGCGACGGCGCCGAGTCCCCTCGTCATCCCGTCTTTTCGACCTCCCTCACCCTTGCCGGCGAAGTTACCTCCGCTCGCCTCTATGCTTGTGGCATGGGATTCTACGACGCCAGCATCAACGGCGAGCGCGTGGGCGACGAGTACCTTGCTCCCGGCACCAACGCCTATGATCGCTGGCTGCAGGTGCAGACCTACGACGTGACCGAGCATCTGCGCGCCGCGGGCGAGCAAGCCGAGCTCTCGTTCCTCATGGGCAACGGCTGGTGGAAGGGCCGCTTTGGCTTTATCCCCGAGGACCGCGGCTTCTATGGCAACGACTGGCGCCTGATCGCCGAGCTGCATGTGACCTACGCCGATGGTCGCGAGGAGGTCTTTGGCACCGGCGAGGGTTGGACCATGACCCGCTCCAACATCACGGGCTCCAACATCTACGACGGCATGTATGTGGACGACACCCTGCCTGCGACCGATTCCGTGCCCGCAGCGCTGCTCGACGAGGACGAGGCGGCAGCCGCGACCGCCAAGCTCACCGACCGCCTCTCGCTGCCCGTTCGTGCGCACGAGACCTTTGCACCCACGGTCGTGGACGTCCCTTCCGGCGACCTCGTGCTCGACATGGGCCAGGAGTACGCCGGCACCTTCCGCCTGCACGTGAGCGAGCCTGCGGGCACGCGCATCCATGTGCAGCTGGGTGAGCTGCTGCAGGGCGGCGAGTTCTATCGCGACAACCTGCGCTCCGCCAAGCAGGAGTTCGTGTACGTGAGCGATGGTGCCGAGCACGTGCTGGAGCCGCGCTTCACCTACTACGGCTATCGCTACGTGCGCATCGCTGGCCTCTCGCACTTTGACGCAGCCGACTTCACCGGCGTTGCCCTCTACTCTAGCTTTGAGGAGGCAGGCGCCCTCACCACCGGTCACAGGCTGGTCAACCAGCTGGTCTCCAACAGCCGCTGGGGCATGAAGAGCAACTTTGTGGACACCCCCACCGACTGCCCGCAGCGCGACGAGCGCATGGGCTGGACCGGAGACGCGCAGGTGTTTGCCCCCACGGCCCTCTACCTCGCCGATCAACTGCCCTTCTATCGCAAGTTTGCCTACGACATGGCGCAGGAGGCCGCCAAGCACGACGGCGGCGCGCCGCTGGTGGCCCCGTCCTTCATGCTGGACGGCCCGGGCTGCGCGGTGTGGGGCGACGCCACCTGCTTTATCCCTTGGCAGAGCTACGTGTTTAGCGGCGACGCTTCGGTGCTGGCCGAGCACTACGACGCCATGAGCGGCTGGGTCGACTACATCGAGCGTGTGGACGAGGGCGAGAAGCACCTCTGGGGTGGCCTGCATCAGCTGGGCGACTGGCTGGCCCTCGACGCTCCCAAGAACGACCGCACTGGCGCCACCGATCCCGACTTCATCTCCTACCTCTACTGGTGGCGGAGTGCCTGCGAGGTCGCCGAGGCCGCACGCGTGCTCGGCAAGACCGACGACGCTGCCCGCTACGACGCCATGGCCCAGCGCGTAAGCGACTACATCTACGCCGAATACTTCTCGCCCAACGGTCGCTGCGCCGTTACCACCCAGACCGCCTACGCCCTCTGCCTGGCCTTTGGCTTTGGCTCGCCCGAGTTCTCGGCCTTCGCGCTCGACCGCGCGCTCACCCGCAACGAGGGCAAGCTCATCACTGGCTTTGTGGGCACCAACTTCCTCCCGCGTGCCCTTTGCATTGCTGGCATGCCCAATAAGGCCTACGACCTGCTGATGAACGAGGAGTATCCCGGCTGGCTGCGCGAGGTCAAGCTTGGTGCCACCACCATTTGGGAGCGCTGGAACTCGCTCGACGACGACGGCGTGATCACGGGCATTGGCATGAACTCGATGAACCACTATTCCTACGGCTCCATCACCGAGTGGCTCTTTGGCTACGCCGCTGGCCTGCGTCCGGTGGAGAGTGAGCCGGGCTTCCGCCGCGCCGTCGTGGCGCCGCTGCCCAGCTGGCGCCTCGGGCATCTGACCTGCGAGCGCACGAGCTCTGCGGGAACCTGGCGTGTTGCTTGGTCCTGCGTGGACGAGCATCACCTGCGCCTTGAGCTCACCGTGCCCTTTGGTTGCACGGCCGAGGTCGAGCTCCCGCTGGCGCCCGCGAGTGCTTACGACGAGCTTGGTGGCCGCGAGCTTGGTGCCGGTACCTACCAGGTGACCTACGAGACCACCACGCCGCTGCGCCGCGTGCCCTCGGTCGACTGGCCCATCGGCGACCTGCTGGCTGCTCCCGACACCGACGCTATCGTGCGCGCCCACTGCAAGCCCGACTGGGTTGCCCCCGACGAGCTTGGCACCTCGATGCGCGACCTGGCCTACAAGCTGGCCCGCGGATCGCGCCCGATGAGCGAAGAAGCGCTCGCTGCCTGTGACGCCGAGCTACGTGCCCTGGCCGAGAAGGGCCCCGAGGACTAGCCGCGGCGGGCTGAGCCCGCTCCATCACCACAAGAACCATCTGCAAATTGGCACTGCTCGCGCAGTGATGGACCACTGCGCGCAAAAAAAGACCGGATACACCCGGAAAACGAAGGAAGGAAAGGGAAAACAATGGCACAAGATTGGAACAAGCTCGCTGCCGACGTGATCGAGCTCGTGGGAGGCCCCGACAACATCACCTCCATCACGCACTGCGTCACCCGCCTGCGCTTCATGCTCAAGGACGAGAGCAAGGCCGACGACCAGCGCATTGGTCAGCTGAACGGTGTCATCCAGGTGATGCATGCCTCTGGCCAGTACCAGGTGGTCATTGGCAACAAGGTGGGCGAGGCCTACGATGCCGTGGTCGCGCTGCTTCCGGGTCTGGCCGCCGGCGAGGTCGAGGCTGAGGAGGCAGAGAAGAAGGGTGGCTTCAGCCTCAACGCCCTCTTTGATATTGTCTCGGGCATCTTCGTTCCGTTCATCGGCATCTTTACCGCAGCCGGTCTTGCTCGCGCCCTGGTGATGATGGCCGTCACGCTGGGCTGGATGGACCAGGCCAGCTCCACCTACGTGGTGCTCAACTCCATCGGCGACGGCGTCTTCCAGTTCCTGCCCATCTTCATCGCGTGCACCGCGGCAAAGAAGTTCAAGTGCAACCAGTGGATTGCCATGGGCGTGGCGGCCTTCCTGGTGTGCCCCTCGATGGTCGGCCTCAAGGACGCCTTTGCCGAGGCCGGCGGCCCCAACCTCTTTGGCGTGCCCGTGGTGCTGCCCGACTCTGGCTACCTGCAGGCCGTGTTCCCCATCATCTTTGCCGTCTACCTGCAGTCTTGGCTCGAGAAGCCGATGAAGCTCCTGCCGGGCGTCCTGCGTGACCTGCTGGGCAACATGCTCGTGCTCGTGCTCACCTCGCTCATCACCCTCATGGTTGTTGGCCCCGTGATCAACACCATCTCTGGCTGGATCGCCGCTGGTCTCATGGCCATCCTGAACGTTGCTCCCGTGCTCGCCGGCTTCCTCATCGCTGCCCTCTGGCCCGTCCTCATCATCTTTGGTATGCACTGGGGCATCATCCCCATCATGATCTCGAACCTCATGACCCTTGGCTACGACGTGATTGGCCCCATCACCAATGGCACCAACTACGTGATTGGCGCAGTCGTGCTGGCCATCCTGCTCAAGACCAAGAAGCAGGGCGTGCGCACCACCGCCACTGAGTGCCTGGCCTCCGCTTGGCTCGGCGCCATCACTGAGCCTGCCATCTACGGCCTGCTTCTCAAGTTCAAGCGCCCGTTTGCCACCATGGCCCTTGCCTGCGGCATCTCTGGCGCCGTGACCGCCGCCATTGGCGTGCACCAGGTGGGCATACTCACCACCTCCGTCCTCACCCTGCCGGTGCTGGCTGCCACCAACGGCGTACCCCACGTGATTGGCATCCTGGTTGCCGCCGTGGCAGGCTTTGTGGCCACCTACCTCTTTGGCTTCAACGACGACATGGTTGTCGACGAGTAGCCCTTCCTTCCCGGCCGAGGTGCTTGCGGGTGCCTCGGCCGTTCTTTCACCCAAAGGCTTTTGCAACGCGAACGAGCGAGGAGATCAGACATGAGCAAGCAGTTTCTCTGCATGGACGTAGGTGGCACCAACACGCGCGTGGGCGTGGTCAACGAGCAGCTCGAGGTGTTGGGATCGGCCATTGAGCGTACGCCTGAGCTAGCGGCCAAGGGCATTGGCGTGGGTCTGTGCGACCTGGCGTTGCGCTGGGTCGAGCTGGCCAAGGCCGAGGGAGGCACCATTGAGGGCGTGATTATTGGCGTCCCGGCAACGGTGGATGCAAGCTGCCGCGTGGTGCTGCAGGCGCCAAACGTGGAAGGACTCACCGGTTTGCCCCTGGCCGACCTTGTTGAGCAGACCACGGGAATCCCAACGATGGTCGAAAAGGACGTCAACCTGCTGATTCTCTCGGATATCTACTCGCTGGGTATCGACGCGGCTTCCACGGTCTGTGGCGTGTACTTTGGCACGGGCATTGGCAATGCGCTCTACCTGGGTGGCAGGGTGTGGCACGGCGCGCACGGCTCGGCCGGTGAGCTTGGGCATGTGCCTGCGCTCGGACGCACCGAGGTCTGTGGCTGCGGCAACCCTGGCTGCCTTGAGTGCTTTGGCGGCGGCCATCACCTGGCGAGCGTTGTTACCGAGCATTATCCCGAGACGCCCATCGGCCGCGCGTTTGCCGATCTGGCTGGTACGCCCGAGGTCGAGGAGGTGCTCGAGGCCATGGCCATCGCCGTGGCGGCCGAGGCCAACATCATCGACCCCGACGAGGTCATCATCGGCGGTGGTCTGCCGCTCATGGAGGGCTTCGACCGCGAGGCGTTTGGCAAGCGCGTGTACACCCACCTGCGCAAGCCCTACCCGGCCGAGACCCTCGAGCTGCGCTACTCGCGCCAGGGCCAGCTGAGCGGCCTCATTGGTGGCGCGATCTGCCTCTCCCGCTAGCTTGGCCTCCGTCCATCGGGGGCGGTTCCTCTTGGACGGAACCGTCCCCGATGGACGGGCTACGACTCTCGTGCGAGGTTGCGGTAGGCGCGCGGCGTCATGTCGCTCATCTGCGAGAAGCGGTACGAGAAGTTGCTCTCGCTGGTAAAGCCGACCTGCTTTGCAATGGTCCCAATGGGAAGGTCGGTCTCCATCAAGAGCTGCTTGGCCCGGGTGATGCGGTAGCGCAGGAGAAAGTCGTGCGGAGAGGTCTCCATCTGCTGGCGGAAGAGCCGCGTGAGATAACTCGTGCTCACAGCGGCGGCTCGCGCCAGGTCCTCCACAGTGATGCGCTCGGCATAGTGCTCGGCAACGTAGTTTTGTGCGAGCACGACTGGGCTGTCGGAGGGAACCTCATCGCGCGAACGTGCGATGAGCATGCTCGAGAGCAACCCGTGGACAGCCAGCCCCACCAGCTCGCCATCCATCACGCTGTCGTGCTCGAGCCGCTCGAGAATGGCGTCCCAATGTGGTTGCACGCGCGAGCGGGGAACCGCAACGGGAGTGAGCGCTGGAAGGCCAAGGCGCCGCGCGGTCGCCTCGACGCCTGAGCCCTGGACATGCGCCCACAGGTGGTACCAATGATAGCCCGAAGGTGCGGTTCCATAGGCTTGAGGCGAGCGACAGTCCATGAGCAGCATCTGCCCGTGGCGTATGAGGGCGGTGCGCCTGCCCTGATGGACAAAGCCCGTTCCATCAAAGGTGTAAAAGAGGAGGTAGCTGTCTTTGCCATTGCGCTCGGTCACAAAGCCGCGCTCGCCGTAGAGCGCTCCGGCCTCGGTGCACACATAGGGCATCTCCAGCTGAACGGCGCTGGGGGTATTGGCCAGCCAAAAGCTCCGGCGGTCAAGGTATCCTCCGATTTTGTAGTGCTCGGTGCTCGATCCCATGGTTCCGCCACTCTGTCGCACGATTCTGATTTTGCAACTCACCTACGTTGTATCACGAACGAAAGGACAACGTCATGGCTCTCATACAGGTGAACTACCTTTCCAACGCGCTTGCCCGCACAGTGCCGGTCAACGTGATTCTGCCGGCCGACAAGGTGGACTCCAAGACCCACTGCTACGCAAAGCGAACCAAGCCGTTCAAGACCCTCTACCTGCTGCATGGCATGTTTGGCAACTACACCGACTGGTGCGCCAACACGCGTGTGCAGCGCTGGGCCGAGGAGCACAACCTGGCTGTGGTCATGCCCTCGGGCGACAACATGTACTACGTCAACAGCCTGCTGCCCTTTAACGATTACGGTGCGTTTGTGGGGGAGGAGTTGCCTGCCATCATGCGCGCGATGTTCCCGCTGTCTGACCGTCGAGAGGACACCTATATTGCTGGTCTTTCCATGGGCGGCTTTGGCGCGCTGCGCAATGGCTTTAAGTATGCAGACACCTTTGGTTGCGTTGCAGCGCTCTCGAGCGCCATTACGGTGCTTGACCCTACCTTCCATCCCATTGCGGGTGACAAGGCCGTCTTTGGCGACCTTGAGGCAGCTGCCCAGACCGACAAGAACTACCAGGTGTGCTACGAGCAGTTGAAGCAGCGTGTGACGGCCGGCGAGGCTACCATGCCACGCGTGTACCTTGCCTGCGGTACCGATGACGAGTTCATCTCCAGCACGCGTGCGCTTCGCGACCAGCTGGTGGCCGACGGCGTGGCGCTCACCTACGACGAGCAGCCTGGTGGCCACGAGTGGGACTTCTGGGACGCGCAGATCAAGAAGATCATCGACTGGCTGCCGCTCGACGAGGCAAGCCAAGGCTTTGGCAGTGGTGCGATCGACTAGGAGCACGTACCCCGATGCAGGCATAGGGTCGGACTTGCAGTCTAGATCGTGTCTCGCGCACACCTAAAACGGTTACGCGCAAGCTCGACCACGCGCAACACCCCCTTGGGTGAGTGTCCCACGCACGTATGGCACTCACCCAAGGGGGTGTTGCGCATGCTTCAGCTTGCAGTTAACCGATTAGCGTGTGTGGGACATGGCGTTCGGCGGACACGGGGGCGGATTTGCTGTCTGGCCGCCACGCCCGACCCCATGACCGGACACCAGACCCGATCCCGTAGCGGGCGACTGTCGAGAACGGGAAAATTATCCGTGGACTTCTTTTTCAGCTGCGTGTGTTGCGGGTGCCTTCAGATGGAAAACCGTTTTCTCTCCCGTCTTGATATGATTAGAACGTAAACGGTTAACCGCACGTAGAGAGGGATGCACCATGGCATTTCCGAAGAACTTCCTCTGGGGTGGATCAATCAGTGCTGCTCAGGTTGAGGGCGGATGGGACGAGGGCGGCAAGAGCCCCGTGCAGATCGACTACGCCGGTCCCGATGCCGGCATTGGCCTGCGTCCCATCTACTATCGCGCGGCCGATGGCAGCAAGGCCGTGATGCAGCAGTTTGACCGCCTGCCCGAGGGAGCCTCTTACGAGCTCTTTGACGACGTGGATTACACCAACCACGAGGCAAGTGACTTCTATCACCGGTGGCGCGAGGACCTTGAGCTCTTTGCCGAGATGGGCTTTACCACCTTCAACACCACGGTCTCTTGGGCGCGAATCTATCCCAATGGCGTGGCTGGTGGCGTCAACGCCGAAGGCGTGGAGTTCTATCGTCAGGTCTTTGCCTATGCGCGCGAGCTGGGCATGGACCCGGTCATCACACTCTACAAGTACGACGAGCCCACCTACATCGAGCTCACTTACGGCAGCTGGGAGAACCGTGCCGTCATCGACGAGTTCGTGACCTTCGCCTCGACCTGCTTCCGCGAGTACAAGGGCCTCGTTGACAAGTGGCTTACCTTCAACGAGATCAACGTGCTCACGCACTTCCGTGACATTCCCGAGAACTACGTCAAGATTCACAACCAGATGGTGGCTGCAGCCCGATCGGTACTGGCCGCTCATGAGATTGATCCAAGCATCAGCGTTGGTTGCATGATCGCGGGCATGTGCATCTACCCGCTCACTTGCGACCCCGAGGATGTCTTTGCGGCGTACAAGGCCTTCCAAGACGGCTTTGCCTACTGTGCGGACACCATGTTGCGTGGCGCCTATCCCGACTTTGCGCAGCGCGTGTGGGCCGAGAGGGGAGTGGACAGCTCCACCTTTGCCCAGGATGCCGACGTGCTCGCTGCGGGTACGAGCGACTTCTTGGCCTTCTCGTACTACAGCTCCAACGTGGTTACCACTCACGAGGTGGAGGCAAACCTTGCGGGCAACCTCATGTCCAGCGTGAAGAACCCCTACATCGAGGCCTCGGAGTGGGGCTGGCAGATTGACCCCAAGGGCTACCGCTACTTTGTGAACGTCCTCAACGACCGCTACGATGTGCCGCTGTTTGACGTTGAGAACGGCCTAGGCGCCATTGACGAGCTGGTGGTGGAGGACGGTGAGGAGCGCGTGCACGACCCCTACCCCTACCGCATCGACTACCTGCGCCGTCACATCCAGAACCTGCGCGCGGCCATCGACGAGGATGGCGTGCGGCTCTTTGGCTACACCACATGGGGCCCAATCGACCTGGTGGCCTTCACGACGGGCCAGATGAAGAAGCGCTACGGCTTCATCTACGTGGACCGCAACGACGACGGCACCGGCGACCTGCACCGCATGCGCAAGGACTCCTTCTGGTGGTACAAGCGCGCCATCGCCACCAACGGCCACGACCTAGGGTAGGCGCCCGCGAGGAGGGGTGTGTCATGGGGACGTACAATTTGACACACTCGGAAACTCGTTCGTCCTGACGTCAGCCGCTCTCGAAGGCAATCTATCCTGACGACTTGACTGAGCGTGCCAAATCATACGTCCCCATGACACACCCCCTCGCAGGTTGGTCGAGGTGCCAAATCATACGTCCCCAGTGTCACGCTCCCCGTGCCCGGCTCCCGGCAAGCTCGACCAGCTAGTGCTCTCGCTGACTCGCGTAGTACTGCTGCATCTCGACGTTCTTCTGGTAGTTTTGGGCAAAGCACTCGCCATACAGGCAGTTGAGCACAAAGCGGATGCACGACTGGGCGTAATAGGTGGCGATCTTGCCTTCGTTCGTCTCGCCTGTTGGGCAGGCAAGCATGCACTCCACTCCCGCAAACTGATCGGGCAGCGTCACGTCGGACGAGATGGCAATCGCCTTTATGCCATGCTCAAAGACCAGCTTGAGCTCCTTGCTAAAGTGCCTGATCGTTGAGCCAGAGTACGAGACCAACAGGGCCACGTCGCCCGGCCCCAGCACCGTGCTTACCGCGAGCGCATCGCCGTGCTGGTTGGCCATAAAGCAGGTAACGCCAATCTTGAGCATGAGGTTGGCAAACATCTCGCAAGAAATCTCTGAGTCGCCAACGCCGTAGATGACCACGCGGCGCGCCCCCATAACCAGCTTTGCGGCTTTCCGCAGCTCGGAAGGGGAGAGCGAGGTGTAGGTCTGGTCAATTGCCTGCTTTGAGAGACTTGCCACCGAGCTGATGATGTCGCGCGTGCCCTGACCCTCGAGGAAGGGGGTGTCGGGGTTGATGTTGGTGGCGTCGACGCGCACTCGCTCCAAATCGCTTGCGAGCTCAATGCGAAAGTCGCGATAGCCGTCCACGCCGAGCTTGCGGCACAGGCGCACGATGGATGCGTTTGACGTGAAGGCGGCTGCAGAGAGCTCTCCTATCTTCATGCCGGCGACCTCGTCGGCGTGAGCAAGGATGTAGTCGGCAATATCCTCTTCGGTTTCGGTGAACCCGTGCTTGCGCCTGAGCGCGTCGATGACTGGCATTTGCGTCCCTCCACTCCCCTTTGTGATGAAAGTTTACTCGGCGAGCTTGGACTGCTGCAAATTTGGACGGTAAGTGGAAAAGGAGGCAAGCTTGCCTCGTTAGTGGCAGGGAGGTGGGGTGGATGCTGCCGCATGTTTGGACTGGCGTCAAAGAGAGGGCCTGCGTTTAAGCGACTTGAGCGACGGCTAACCTAGAAGTGGCAGCAATGTGCCTTTCTGAGTGGTGCCAAGCGCGGCTAGTAGCGCTATCCTCAATCAAGCGCATGGTTTGGCGGCTGCGATGCGCTTGCCCCGACCGAAGGGTGTATCAAGCGGGCTAGTAGCTACTGCATATTGTTGGAGGGGTGTTGCATGGCTATCGATGTCGAGGGCATCGTGATCGATGCCCTGCTTGAGCTTGTCGAGGACGAGGGCGTGCCACTCGAGCGCGTTACGGTCAAGCAGCTGCTCGAGCGCTCGGGCGTTAGTAGGCAGACCTTCTACAACCACTTTCTCGACAAGAACGACCTAATATGCCAGGTGTACGAGCGCCGCATGGTGCATGCCTTCAACGGGACGCCAACGGGCTTTGCCTATCGTGATGAGCTTGAGCGATCGCTTGCGCTCATGCATAAGCATGGGAGCTTTATGCGGCAGGCTGCACGCATGACCGGTCAGAACAACCTCTCTGAGCACGTGCTGGATCGTACGCAAAAGTTTGACCTTGCCTGGCACCAGAGCCTGTGGGGAGGCGATCCCATGCCCGAGGAGCTGCGCATGGCCACCATCTATCACGCCATGGCGTCGGTGCACATGGCCCTCTCGTGGATCCTCTCGGGCTTCCCGGCACCAGAGGCGGAGGTCGCCACGCTCATTACCCACATGCGTGGCATTGGCATGGAGCGCCTCTTTGAGGGGGCCGAGACACCAGGTAACCCATACGCCTTCTGATTGCGCCAGGCGCCTGCGTTGGCCGTGCGTTTCGTCGTTTGAGCGCGGCCCATTAGACGAACTCTCCCTTTTGTCAACTTGTGGACGCTGGCTGGCTTTCATGCGTGGTGAGTCGCCGTTTGCGTCCGTACAATGGTGTCAATCGCAAAGACGATAAAAGGAGAGGCATCATGAGCGTACAGATTCGTCGTAGTGCGTCCGGCCAGGCAATGCCGAGGGAGACGGTGCAGCTGCCCGCCGAGGCGTTTGGTCCCAGCGACACCACCACCGTCTATTGGCTTGGCAACGCCGGGTTCCTCCTCAACAGCCGGGGAACCACCATCATGTGCGACCCGCTGCTGGTGGGCTTTGACATGCCCGTCCTGGTGGAGCCGCCCATCCTGCCCGTGGACGTGCCCGCCTTTGACGCCCTGCTCTACACCCACATCGACAACGACCACTTTGCCCGCGAGACCCTTGCTGGCATCAAGGACAAGGCCGGCGAGGTCCACGCCAGCCACTATGTGGCACAGGTCGCGCGTGACGAGGAGCACGTGACTGGCGCCATGGGCCACGACATCGGCGAGCGCTTCTGCGTGGGTAACGTGGACATCACACTGACCCCAACGTGGCACAACTGGCAGGAGCACATGACCAGCGAGAAGTACCAGCATCGCACCTGGGAGCGCAAGGAGTACTGCGGCTACTGGTTTGACACGCCCGACGGCTCCATCTGGCTGCCTAGCGACAGCCGTCCTCTGCCCGAGTTCCTCGAGTGGGAGAAGGCGCCCGACATGATGCTCTTCGACTTTGCCGACAACATCTGGCACATCACCTTTGCCGGCGCCGTGGAGCTGGCCAATCACTACCCAGAGTCCAAGCTGCTGCTTATCCACTGGGGCTGCGTGGACGCTCCCAACTACACCCCGTTCAATGGTGACCCCGAGCGTCTTGAGGCCGCGGTCAAGAACCCCGAGCGCGTTCATGCGCTGGCGCTTGGCGAGGGGCTTTCGCTGTAGGCGAAAATGATACTTTTTGCGCACCGGGAGGGTTCGACCTTCCCGGTGCGTTGCCATGGGGAAGTGGCGAGGAAAAGAGGAGAAGGGCATGCAATACACCACCATTGGTCGCACGGACATCGAGGTCAGCCGCTTTTGCCTGGGCTGCATGGGCTTTGGCAAGGTGACCGACGAGGCCCTGCACAAATGGACGCTTGGTCCCGAGGACACAAAGGCCATCATCGGGCAGGCGCTCGCCGCTGGCATCAACTTCTTTGACACGGCCATGGCCTACTCCTTTGGCACGAGCGAGGAGTACGTGGGCCAGGCCCTGCGCGAGCTTGCTCCGCGCAGCGAGTGGGTCATTGCCACAAAGTACAGCCCGCGGCCCAAGGCGATGGTCGACCCCAGCGTGAGCGGGGCCGAGTGGATTCGCACCTGCATTGACAACAGTCTGCGTCGCCTGGGCGTTGATACCATCGACCTGTACTACATGCACAGCTGGGACTACGCCACGCCCATCGAGGAGAGCCTTGAGGCCCTGAACGACGCGGTCGTGGCCGGCAAGGTGCGTGCGCTGGGCGTCTCAAACTGCCATCCCTACCAGCTTGCCCGTGCCAACGACATCGCCGCGGCAAATGGTTGGGCCCGCTTTGAGGCTATCCAGAGCCACATGAATCTCATCTTCCGCGAGGACGAGCGCGAGCTGCTGCAGCTCTGCGCTGAGGACGGCATCTCGACCATGCCCTACAGCGCGCTGGCCGCGGGGCGCCTCTCCCGCAAGCCCGGCGAGACGAGCAAGCGCCTTGAGATGGATACCTTTGCCAAGGGCAAGTACGATGCCACCGCCGAGCAGGACAGCGTCATTATTGAGCGCGTGGCCGAGGTAGCGGAGAAGTATGGCACGTCCATGACCGCCGTGTCGCTCGCGTGGCTGCTCACCAAGGTGACGAGCCCTGTGGTTGGTGCCACCAAGCCGCACCACCTTGAGGGGCCGGCTGCAGCGGCGGATCTCGTGCTTTCGGCAGAGGACATCGCCTGCCTCGAGGAGCCCTACGTGCCCCACGCCCTCGTGGGCGTGATGGCCCAGAACAAGTAACAGCACCCCGACCCGGGGTGTGTCATGGGAAACGATCAACTTGCCCGCACCCCCACCTGACGGGTGTGTCATGGGGCACGTACACTTTGACACACGCAGTCCAGCTGACAGGACGCATGCGCCTTCGATGGCGGCGCGCCTCCAGGACGAGTGTTTCGGGGATGCGGACAATTTCTTGGACCGGCTACGCGGCCAGCCCAAGCCTCCTCCTGCGATTGTCGATCGTATCGTAGTACTTCCCGGCGCCGTCGTCG
>CADCHF010000029.1 GCA_902801175.1 uncultured Coriobacteriaceae bacterium
GCCCTAGACGCCATGGCTCGCGCGCGCAGCCGCGGGAGCCGCGTCTACCTCTGCACCGGCCGCTCGCTTGCCGAGGCGCTCACGGTGGGGGAGGTGCCCATCGACGGTATCATCGGCGCTGCCGGCGGCTTTGTGCTCGACGGGCAGACGATGGTTTCACACAAGACGCTCTCCGAGGCGGACGTGGCTGCAATCGAGCGCTTCCTGCTCGACCACGGCATCACCTATTACCTCGAGAGCAACGAGGGGCTCTTCTTTGAGCCGTCGCTCTATGCTGCCATCGGCGATCTGTGGCACATCAAACAGGGCGCGGCCTTTTGGACCATTGCCCATCCGCTCGAGGCCCACACCAACAGGAGCAGCATAAACAAGATCAGCTACTACTCGCCAACGGGCGTGAGCTTTGAGGAGGTGTCGGCCGCGCTGGGCAGCCGCTTCACCCTGGTGAAGAACTCCTGGGGCTTGCCCAACACCTCTGGCGGCGAGATCTCGTGCAAGGGCATCAACAAGGCGACCGCCATTGCCAGGCTGCTCGAGCACCTTGACCTGCCCAGCGTGCGGACCTTTGGCTTTGGCGACAGCATGAACGACATCGAGATGCTGCAGGCCTGTGACGAGGCCATCGTCATGGGCGACGCGCGCCATGGCGTGGAGAAGTACGCGACGTTTGTGACCAAGCCTCTGCTCGAGGACGGCCTGGCCTATGCCATGCGCCACTTTGGTCTGGCATAACGGAGGATCCATGGACATTAGCTACCTGCTCTGGCTGCAATCGATCCGCGAAGGTGCAGGCCCCGTCATCAAGGCCCTCTTCACGTTCTTGGGCTCAAAGGGCGCAAGCGTTGCGCTTGTTGTGATTCCGTGCCTCGTCTATTGGTGTCTCAACAAGCGCGTCGGCATGTTTGCCATCTGCGCCTATGGCACAAGCTTCTTTTGCAACCAGCTGATCAAGAACACCGTCTGCCAGTATCGCCCGTGGGTCCGCGACTCGCGGATAGTGCCTGACGCGGTTGCCAAGAAGGGGGCTACGGGCTACTCGTTCCCAAGCACGCACACGCAGTCGTCAACGAGCCTGCTTTTGGGCCTTGGGTGGAAGGCTCGCGAGCGCAGCTGGCCACTGGTGCTTGGCCTTGCGCTTGTGCTGCTCATTGGCTTCTCGCGCAACTTCCTGGGCGTGCACACCCCGCAAGACGTCATCGTTGCCTTTGCCGAGGGCTGTCTCTTCATTTGGCTGACCGACCGCCTCATGACGTGGGTCGACGAGGACGAGTCGCGCGTTGCGAGGGTGGCTCTCGCCGGCGTGCTGCTTGCCGTGCCCTACCTCGCCTTCATTACCCTCAAGCCGTACCCAATGGACTATGTTGACGGCGCGCTTCTGGTTGACCCTGCCGAGATGATGATCGACTGCTACAAGGCCGCGGGTACCTTTGTGGGCATCTGCTTGGGGTGGTACGTGGAGCACCGCTTTGTGCGCTTTGCCACCGGCGGGCTCAGCACGCAACAGACGCTCGCGCGGATGGTGATTGGCGTTGTGTGCGTGCTGTTCTTCTATTTGGCGCTCGGCCAGCTCTTCAAGGCTGTCATGGGACTGCTTTGGGGGAATTTCGTACGCCATCTGCTTGCCTTCTTTGTGGCAATAGCGGGCGTACCCGTGTGCTTTGAGCGCTTGGACCGTGCTGTCGCGGAGCGGTTCCACAGCAGATAGCGGGCCGGCGTTCCAGGGGAGCGGGCTCTTGGTCCCCTAGACGCACGTCTGGCGCATGAGGCGTCGCCCACACTGCCAGCTTTGGCTATGCACCAAGCTCTTGCCTGAGGTGCGCCGTCATCGCCGCAAAGCTTGCCTTGGTCTGCGGCAGCTGCCAGTCGCGTTCGAGCATCCTCCAGAGGTAGCCCTGTTCGCACACAATCTCGCGACTGCGTTCAAAGACCAGCTCCCAGGCAAAGCAGATGTGCCCCAGCATGATGTCGGCGGGGTATTGCCGCACGCCTCTGGGCAGGCAGCTGTGCTGGTAGAAGATGTCGACGCAGACGGGGGAGAGCTCGCTCTCCATCATTTCCCGCTCGCTCACACCGTAGATGTCGCTCACCGGAAAGTCGCAGTTCACGCGTAGGATGTCAATCTTGTCGGCATCGCGCAGCACGTTGCAGAGGGTCCTGGTGCGTTCGTCAAGATCGCTCGGCAGCCTAAAGTCGCTGTGGGTCCCAATCGCCGTGCGTATGAGGGCGTCGTCCTCGCTGCTGCCAACAAACGAGCGGATGAGTGGCTCTGTGCCGTCTGGCGCCTCAAAGAGCACATCAACGCTCAGCGCCGCATGCGATACCGATGTCGCGTCATTGAAGGTGTCGTAGCGCCGCACCTGCTCAAATCGGCCAATGTCGTGGAGCAGCCCAAGCATCCAGGCAAGGTCCACGTCGCGGGCGGGAAGGCCCGCGCTGCGTGCGACCTCCTCTGCGAGCGGTGCCACGCGCAGCGTGTGCTCGATCTTGAGCCTGATGCGTGGATTTGTGGGGTCGTATGCGCTCACGTAGCGCATAAACTCGTCTGTTGCCCTCTGCTTGTCCATTGGCCCTCCAGGATCCATAACCTCGCCGATGATAGACCAAGCGACACGCCCGTGCGAGAGGGGAGCCATCGACTCGTGGGATAGTGCGTCTGTGCACCCTTGCATATTGCCGTCACATTGGCGCAAATGTGAGACATAATGAACAGGCACACCTTGGCGCCTAATGCGCTCTTTGGGAGGAACCATGGCTTTGACTCATGCTAGGCATGCAACCGTTTGCTCTGCCACCGCCAGCACCCTGCTCGCGCTTGCGCTTATGGCCGCGCCCGCTGGCCTTGCCGCCTGCTCGTCCAACAGCTCCGCCGCACCTTCGCAGGCCAGCTCGCAGTCGAGCGACTCAGACTCGCAAGAGCAGGAGCAAGAGACGGTCGAGTGGGCCGACGAGTGCACCGACCGCCGCGGCGACGCCACCTGCTATGCTGTGGCCGAGCTCGATGGCATGCAGCTCGAGAGCTTCCTTCTCTCGCACAGCTACGTGTGGAGCGAGCGCAACTACATGTGGGTCAAGGAGGACGGGTCCAGCTCGCTTACCGTGCTGGATGCCGAGGGCGTGGCGCTCACCAACATCCAGGTTGAGGAGCTGGATGCCGGCGCCCTCACCAAGGATGTGAGCTACAGGCTGGTTACCAGCGGATATTCCTCGGCAAGGCGTGCCTTTGCGGCTCTTGCGGGCAACATCATGCCCTGTGACGACTCAGAGATCGTCGACGAGAGTGGCGCCGCAATCGTGACCAGCACCACGGGCAACCGTCTGTTTGTGTTTGTGTCCACCAGCAATGACACCCACGTGATCACGGTCCTCTCGCAGGACGCCGTCGCCGAGGGCCTGCTCAACAAGATTGCGGGCAGGGAGCTCGGAACCACGGTCGACGAGGCATTTGCCACCCTCGTTGGCCGCGAGCCCGCAAAGCCCGAGCAGCCGTAATGCGCCGCGCTGCGCCAATCGCGCTTGTGCATGCGGTTGACGTTTTAAAGTTCATGCCTTGCTTTGGCTCAAGGTGAGGTAAAGTGTTTGGGTGCTAAATCGTCTGAGAGTTTGAGGAGCGTCTTCATGCAGGATAGTGCCTCGGTTTGGAGGTCATTCAACCACCGCTCTACCACAACTCTCTAGGCGTGCGTCCCTTGTGCGGGCAGGCGTGCCCGAGCGACGTGCGCCATCATCGTCCGGTCCCTATGGCCCGGGCGTTTTTCATGCGCCAAAACCCTTTAGCAACCACGTGAAAAGAGGTAGATCACATGAAGGTTCTCTATAACGACGGCCACGTTGCCGAGTGCCCTGCCGACGAGGAGCTGCACGTTATTCGCCACAGTGCCTCGCACATCCTGGCCCAGGCCATCAAGCGCCTGTACCCCGAGGCCGACTTTGGCTATGGCCCTGCTACCGAGAACGGCTTCTACTACGACATCGACCTGCCCGAGGGCGTCAAGATCAGCGAGGAGGACTTCCCCGCGATCGAGGCCGAGATGCGCAAGATCTGCAAGGAGAACCTCAAGTTTGAGACCTACGAGCTCCCGCGCGAGGAGGCCATCGCCCACATGCAGGAGCGTGGCGAGAAGTACAAGGTCGAGCACATCGGCGACCTCCCCGAGGACGCCCGCATCACCTTCTACAAGCAGGGCGAGTACGTTGACATGTGCGTGGGACCGCACCTCATGTACACCAAGGCGCTCAAGGCCTTCAAGCTCACCGGCGTCTCGGGCGCCTACTGGAAGAACGACGCCAAGAACAAGATGCTCACCCGCATCAACGGCATCGCCTTTGCCAGCAAGGCCGACCTCGACGCCCACCTCGCCTTCATCGAGGAGGCCAAGAAGCGCGACCATCGCAAGATTGGCCAGGAGATGGAGCTCTTCATGATGGCCGACGAGGGCCCGGGCTTCCCGTTCTGGCTGCCCAACGGCATGCGCCTCAAGAACGCCCTCATGGACTACTGGCATGACATGCAGAACGAGTACAACTACGACGAGGTGCAGACGCCCATCATCCTGTCGCGAAAGCTGTGGGAGACCTCCGGTCACTGGGACCACTACAAGGAGAACATGTACACCACGCTCATCGACGAAGAGGACTACGCCGTCAAGCCGATGAACTGCCCGGGCGCCTGCCTCATCTACAAGAGCAAGCCCCGCAGCTACCGTGACCTGCCGCTCAAGCTTGCCGAGGCCGGCCTTGACCACCGTCACGAGCTTCGCGGTGCCCTGCACGGCCTCTTCCGCGTGCGCTCCTTTACCCAGGACGACGCCCACCTGTTTGTGCGCCCCGACCAGATCACCGAGCTGGTGACCGAGACGGCCCACCTCATCACCACCTACTACAAGCAGTTTGGCTTCCCGTATCACGTTGAGCTCTCCACCCGCCCCGACAACTCCATGGGCTCCGATGAGGATTGGGCCCTTGCCGAGGAGGGTCTGCGCAAGGCTCTTGAGACCATGGGCGTCGACTACATCCTCAACGAGGGCGACGGCGCCTTCTATGGCCCCAAGATCGACTTCCACCTGGAGGACTGCCTCGGTCGTACCTGGCAGTGCGGCACCATTCAGCTCGACTTCCAGCTTCCGCAGAACTTTGAGCTTGAGTACGTTGGCGCCGACGGCGAGAAGCATCGCCCGATCATGATCCACCGCGCTGGCTTTGGCTCCTTCGAGCGCTTCATCGGCATGCTCACCGAGCAGTACGCTGGCAAGTTCCCCACCTGGCTCGCTCCCTGCCAGGTCAAGGTCCTGCCCGTGTCCGAGAAGACCCGCGACTACGCCCTTGAGGTCGGCGCGGCACTTCGCAAGGCCGGCATCCGCGTTAAGGTCGACGAGCGTGACGAGAAGATCGGCTACAAGATTCGCGAGGCCCGTGGCGTGGACCGCGTTCCCTACATGCTGATCCTGGGCGAGAAGGAGAAGGAAGCTGGCAACATCTCCGTGCGTGACCGCAGCAACGAGACGAACCCCAGCACCCTTGAGGACTTCATCGCAAGCATCACCGCCGAGATTGCCGAGCGTCGCGGCTAGGCGCTAGCAAATAGCTATGCGTGAGCGGCCCCTGGCGTTGCCGGGGGCCGCTTTGGTTTAGCTGGGGTTTGCGGCCGTGTGGCACATGTGTGCATCTGGCGATTAATTGCAACCACAGCCCGTAGCGCCAGTGCCATTTACGCTCAAACGGGAACAATCGGTACTAGTGGCGCAAAGAACGCCGTGATTGAAGTGAGGAGCACCCATGGCCATTGATATGGACGACATCAAGCAGAAGGCAACCGATCTTGCTGATCAGGCATCGGACGTTGTTGAGGACCTGAGCACCAGGGCAATGCCCTACGTGGAGAAGGCCGTAGAGACGGCAAAGCCCTACGTTGACATGGCAGCCGAGGCCGCCAAGCCTTATGTCGACAAGGCCGTGGACACTGCAAAGCCTTACGTCGACAAGGCAGCCGAGACGGCAAAGCCCTACGTCGACAAGGCCGCTGACGCAGCCTCAGATCTTGCCGAGCAGGCAAAGCCGCACGTAGACAAGGCCAAGGTTGCCGCTGGCGGCTTCTTTGACATGGCCCGTCCCCACGCCGAGAAGGCTGCTCAGATGGTCGCAGGCGCCCTTGACCGCGCCTTTGACTTCATTGAGGAGCAGACCAAGACCGACCTTGATGGCGACGGCGTCGTTGGCAAGGCAGTCGAGGAGGCTGTGGCCGTAGAGGTCGTGGGCGAGGCCGTTGAGGACGCCCCCGAGGAGGTAGTGCCCGAGGTCGAGGAGCCTGCCGAGGAGCCCGAGCCGGTCGCAGACGAGCCCGAAGAGGTCGAGGACGTAGTCGACGCCACCGAGGAGTAACCCTCATCCAAATGTTGTCTGAGCTAGGGGCTGTACCAAATAGTGCAGCCCTTTCTTCATGTAAGTGTGTCATCGGAGACACATGAATCGACAAACGAGGTGTCGAGGATGGGAGCCCGGAGAGGGGTGTGTCGTGGGGGCGTTGCCGTACCTCACATGGGAGTGTGTCACTGGGGACGTATAATTTGACACACTCAGTCAAGCCACGATGACAGATGGACTTTTGAGAGCTGCCGACATCAGGACGAACGAGTTTCCGAGTGTGTCAAATTATACGTCCCCAGTGACACACTCCCTCCCCGGTTGAGAGTGGGGCCCGTATGTACGTCCCCGCTGACGCACCCCCCAATGATGGACAAGATGCGGGTTTGACAACTCTCGCAGGCACTTCACTATACTTGGCCACATGAGTGAGATGACGACAGAAGACATGCGAGCCCTGGCAAAGACGCTGCGCGCCGCACGTGCGTGGGCCGTCGCCCTGTCAGCGCAGAAGGTGATCGACGCGCTGGCAAGCGACAGCACCATCGTGGTCACACCGATAGCTGGCATGCCGGTGAGCTGCATCGACATCAAGGCCCTTGGGGCAAAGGCCTCCTCCGATGGCACCTTCCTTATGGCAGACATCACTGCCACTGGCGTCCTCGGCTGCGAGGCACTGCGCCTTGGGGCTCACGCCGCCGTCTGCGAGCTGCTGCCGGCCCTAAGCGTGGTAGGCGTATCGCGCAATGCTGAGCGTTGCGCACCGGGCGTGGGGGAGCGCATCCAGGCTGTGGCCTCGGCCCACGCGCCTGGCGATTCAGCGCCCAACATCATGGAGCTCATTGCGGCGGCCGGCACCAGCTGGCGCCAAAGGAGCGACTCGGCACAGGTCGTTGCCTCGTATCTGCGTTGTCATCCGCAGGTGGCGCGCGTCGCCTACCCAGGCCTCAAGGGCGATGACTCCTTCTCGGTGGCAGCTCGTACCTTGCAGAGCGGATTTGGCCCGGTGGTCGACTGGCTGCGGGCTCACGGCGACACCTGGCATCGGGTGGTTTGTGATGCATCAGACCCGCGCAAACAGGTCATGGCGCTCGAACAACAGCTTTCTCGCAGGTAGCAACGGCGGCAATAGCGCTGCATGAGTTCCTGCACACCATCCTTAGAGAGGACCTACTATGAAAAGCTTCATCCGTCGCGACTTGTTTAGGCTGGGCGCCCTCATGATCATGGGCGCCGTTGTCTCGCTTGCGCTTTCTGCCTGTGCTGGCAATGCTTCGGTCCAATCGGCGGACGTGCTCTCGTTGGGTGGGACCACCTGGTATGCCATCAATGGATCGGAGTCCATTGGAGGCATCGGCGTGAGCAAGATTGAGTTTGACGAGGGCGGAGCAGCCGTTGTGGGCGTACAGATCATGACGGCAGAAGGTGCCGGGAGCGTCGTTGACCTCATAGAGGGGCTTGCCGAGGAGGACGTTGACTACGTTCTTTCGGAGGATGGCACTTGGGAGCAGAGTGGACAAGACGTTACGCTCACGAGCGCTAACGGCACTCCAACCTCTTGGAAGATTGAGGACCGTGACGGCACGGTCGTATTGGTCGACGCCTCTGGCGAAGACTCGGCGCAGTGCTTCTACCAGGACTTCAAGACGGCCTGCGACAAGGCCGTTGAGCTCTTGAAGAGCGAGTAGGGAACAGCAAATCGTTGGAGGGCCGCGCGTACGTCCTCGGTGCAAGCCCCGCTGCGCAGATACACCCAGCCAGACCATCTGCGTGGCCGCAGATGGTCTGGTGCGAGTTTTACGAAAACGTGCTAACCTGCCATCTATGTCAAAGCGAAGCCGTCTTGCTGCGTACCCGGACATTGCAAACGTTAGGAGTCCTCATGAGCAAGCTAAACCGTGTCATGCGCGCAATCTGCTGCATGTTTGTTGCCCTTGTTGCTGCCAGCCTCACCATTGGCCTCTCTGCCTGCGCAAAAAACGACGAGGAGCAGGTAACGGCCGACGCAACAGAGGTGCTCGAGGCCTTCAAGAACCCCACCCAAGAGAACCTCAAGCCCTACTTTGAGGGCAGCGGCGTTGACATGTCCGTCTTTGAAAACAACGGCATTGACGTCTACGAGTTTGCGAGTCATGCCTTTGAAAACTTTGATTACTCTCTTGGCGAGGTAAAGGTCGACGGTGGCAAGGCGACCGTCGAGGTCACGGTGAAAAACGCCAGCCTCGAGGCGGCAATGGAGGCTGCCACGGCTGACCTCGAGTCCACGATTGATCAGTATGCGGACGTCATCGTGGGCGAGAATGGCGAGCAGGAGTTTATGGGCATCCTCTTTAACAAGATCTATGAGAAGCTCAACGATGACCCTCAGATGGTAGAGACTCCCGTGACCATGACCTACACCAAGATGGACGATGCCTGGCACGCCGACGACGCCTCTATTGACCAGCTGATCGAGGCCATGTTTGGTGGGTTTAGCGCCTAGGAGCGCTGTGTCGTTATACGACCATTGTTGGCGCGGCTTTAGCTCTTGAATGCCAGTCTCGGCCCCTTGCGAAATTCTTCGTTGTTGTGCCCTGCAGCAGAATACGCTGCAGGGCACAACAACGAAGAAATTCGCAACGGGACAATTGGAAGCGCTCCGTGGCAAAGCTGCGGGGCGTGTTTCTTGGCCTGTGCTCCAAATGCCCGCCATGACTTGCGTTGCCACGGACTTAAACTACAAGCTCGTCAAATCTCATATGTTGCGCAACCAGTTTTACTGCGTGGCTTATAAAATGCTTGATAGTGGATGGCTTCTGTACTAAGGATTGGCAGCTGTTGGCCAGAACCAGCTCGGTTTTGTGTTCCTCAGCTCTCGTATGGGTAAGCCAGTTCGCTCGCAACAGGCAAGGTAGGCAAGGAGAACGTGATGCAGTGTCCAAAGTGCAAGGCAATCGCAAGTGACGGGGCAAAGTTTTGTCCAAAGTGCGGCTTTGCCCTTGCGTCTGGCGCGCCTGCTGCAACGGGATATCCTGCGGCGGCGGACTTTGGCCAGCCCGCACAGCCTCAAGGCCAGCCCCTCTATCCAGATGTCACCGAGCCCTCGGGCTTTGACACCGGTGCCTATGACCCCTTTGTCTACGACGGCATGTCACAAAGCGAATCCTTCGCCAACCCCTACGATCAGTTTCAGCCTGTGGTGGCACCGCAGTCCCAGTCGTTCCAAAACCAGTTCCCTGACCAATACGGCCAGCAGCCAGCATATGGCCAGTACGCTCCCCAGCCTGTTCCCGCACAGCCCCAGTACTCTGGCAAGACCACAAGGGGATCGAGCTCGCCGGCAAAAAAGGTCATCTTTGCGGCACTTGACGTGGTGCTCATTGCCCTTTTGACCTTTGCCCCGTGGCTTGGGCTCGACTCGACCATGGCGGGAGGCGTGGAGTCCATCACTTCGTACTTGGGGATCAACACCGCTACCAGCTGGTCGGTCATTAGCTTTGGCCTGGCCATGCTCAACGACATTGCGGCGCCCCTGCGTCAGGTCAACCAGTTTGCGTCTGACCCCGATATTGCGGCGTTCATTACCCTTGCCACGGCCGTGGGCATCTTTGTCATTGTCCTTTGGGTCATCAACATGGTTGCGCTCGTGGCAACGCTCGTCTTTGACATCAAGGGCAAGAGGGCTGCCTTGGGCTATATCGTGCCCGTCATCACCTGCTTCATCTTTATTGGCGTGGTGCTCCTGCTGGGAGCGGCGATTTTGAGCGAGATAGGCGACACGTCCTATACGGGAGATGTCTTTTCCTTCATGTTCTCGCTCGTAAAGTTTGGCCTCTGGACAACCCTTATTACAGGCATTGGCGGTATCGTCGCACGTGTTGTCCTGAAGTAACGCTAACATCTTAGTATTCTGTCTATTTCCGTTTCGAGGAGTCACATGTTTGTCGAGCTGCAGCCAGGTGCTCGTCTGAGAACCAAGTTTGGCAAAGAGGTTGTTGTGGTTGACCGCTTGGGTGACGGCGGTCAGGGTGTGGTCTACAAGGTTCTGTATGACGGACAGGAAAAAGCCCTCAAGTGGTACCGTCCCGACATCTTTGTTGATCGCGACAAGTTTGTGCAGAACCTCAGCCGCAACATTCGCGCGGGCAAGCCCACCGACGAGTTCTTGTGGCCCATCGACATGACGGGGCTGGTCAACGACAGCTTTGGCTACATCATGGACCTGCGCCCGGCGGGCTTCATCGAGGCTGACGACCTGTTCTTGCGTCCGGGGCTCTTTCCGTCGTTCCGCCGCGCGATCGATGCCTGCCTGGGCATTGTCTCGGCCTTCCGAGTGCTGCACAACAAGGGCTACTGCTACCAGGACGTGAGCGGCGGCAACTTCTTCATTAACCCACAGACCGGCAAGGTCCTCATCTGCGACAACGACAACGTGGCCCCCGCTGGCACCGACACGGGCATCCGCGGCACGCCGCGCTTCATGGCGCCCGAGATCGTCATAGAGAACGGCATCCCGAGCGTCCAGAGCGACCGCCACTCCCTGGGAGTCCTCATCTTCTTCCTGCTGCTGGTCCAGCACCCGCTCGAGGGAATTCGCGTGACGCGCAACCCCGTGCTCGACGGCGACATGCAGATGCGCATCTATGGCACCGACCCGCTGTTCATCATGGATCCCAACGACCAGTCGAACGCGCCCGACCCGATCCATCCAAACGTGAGCCTCGTGTGGCCGTACCTGCCCAAGCACATGCAGGACTTCTTCATTCGCGCCTTCTCGCAGCAGGCCCTGCACGAGCCCAACCGCAGGCCCAGTGAGTTTGACTGGATGCGCGAGCTGGTTCGTCTGCGCTCCGAGATTGTTCAGTGCAGCTGCGGCAACGAGGTCTTCATGCAGGACGCGCGCGACGTCGTCTGCGACAACCAGGAGTGCAAGAAGACCGTGCACGTGGGCCTGCGCGCCGAGCTTGGAAGCTACGCGCTTCCCGTGGTGAGCGACATGCGCGTGTATCGCTGCCAGACCTGCATATGCAACGCCGACGAGGCTCTTGACCCCATGGCGTGGGTGCTCGCCGCGCGCGGCAACAGCAACATGCTGGGTATGCGCAACATCTCCAGGGAGCCGTGGGACGTCGAGTTCCGTGGCGAGTCTCATAGCCTTGCCCCGGGCGGTGTGACGCAGATCGGCCCGGGGATGACCCTCAAGATCAACAGGGAGAACATCGAAATCGTTAGAAACAACCAGTAGACAGGTTGATTGGCAAGTAAGGAGAGAACAATGCCCCGAACCGACTCACGAGGCGGCGCGATGCGTCCAGAGCTCCACGTCTTCTACGTGCTCGACACCTCGGGCAGCATGCGTGGCAATCCCATTGGGCGTCTGAACCGCGCCATGGAAGAGACGGTCTCCGCCATGCAGCAGGTTGCTGCCCATAACAGCAACGCCCAGGTAAAGATTGCCGTTCTTGAGTTCAACAGCACCTGCAGGTGGATCCAGCCCGCCGGCCCCGAGGACCTCGAGGACTTCTTCTGGCAGGACCTTGCGGCCTCTGGCCTGACCTGCGTTGGTGCGGCGCTTCGCGAGCTCAACGACAAGCTCTCGCGCAACGCCTTCCTCAGCTCCATGTCTGGCGCGTATCTGCCGGTCATCGTCTTCATGACCGACGGCTTTGCAAACGATGATTACGAGCCCGAGCTGCAGCGCATCCTGCAGAACCGCTGGTTTGCAAAGGCGACCCGCGTTGGCTTTGCCATTGGCAAGAATCCCGACACCGAGATGATCGCCAAGCTCACCGGCGACTCCGAGGCCGTCATCCGCACCGATGACCTGGGCGTGTTTGCCCGCCTGCTGCGCTTTGTGAGCGTCTCGGCCTCCACGCTGGCCTCCAACTCCCATACCGCCGACTCCAGCGTGAGCGGTGCCGAGGCCGTTCGCGTGGCCCTTGGCAATGCCGGCATGTCCACGCAGCAGGTCAACCCCGACTTTGTCTACCACGAGGACCCGAACCTTAGCGCCAACAGCACCTATGCCGGTGCCGAGGACTTTGTGTGGGACGACACCATTCAGTTCTAGCGAAAGGACGGGCTCATCATGGCCAACGATTTCTGGACTGGCTCTGCCAATACGTGCCCGAACTGCGGTGAGCTGCTCGAGCCTGGCGCGAGCTTTTGCACCATGTGTGGTTCGCCGGTCTCTGCCGGTGCTCCCGCTGGCACCGATGCCGGGTCTGGCGTGTGCAACGTTTGCGGCGCCCCGCTCGACCCGGGTGCGAGCTTTTGCATCATGTGCGGATCGCCTGTAGGCGTAGCGGCTGCCCCGGCCCAAGCTCCTGCTGCTGGCTCTGGTGTGTGCCCGGTTTGCGGAGAGCCGCTCGATCCTGGTGCCAGCTTCTGCATCATGTGCGGAACACCCGTTGGTGGGGCTGCGCCCGCACCTGTGGAGCCTCCTCACGAGATCTTTGTTGACGGATACTTCGAGAACCCTGACGGTACCCAGACGCCCTTTGGCTTTACCGCGCCAGACCCTGGGTATCAGACCATCGAGACGACCCCTGGCTCTGCGACCTATGGGTACGGACAGCCTCAGCAGCCTTCGGTGCCCACGGTGCATACCGACGACAAGATGGCCGACGATGACGACCCAACGGTGCGCCCCAAGCTGCTCATGCTCACCTACGACGAAGCGCGCAATGGCTGCACCAAGCAGGTGACCATCGATGGGCAGAGCATCGAGGTGACCATTCCTGCGGGCGTTGACGTCAACACCAAGCTTGACATTCCCAATTACGGGTACTTTGACGAGATGACGGGTGCGCGCGGTCCGCTGCGCCTAACCTTCTTCCTCGTGTAGCAAAAGGCGACCAACTCGTCAGACGGGACAACAGGTCATGGCCAACATCGAATCTACCAGCGCAACCGTTAGGGGACCGCTGCATGAGAAGCTGGGCATTGAGCGGCAGGACTCTGCGGGGCACCTGCACCTCGAGCAGTTCTCCTCTCACATCATTGTTGTGGCCGACGGCCACGGTGACCCTTCATGTGCGCGAAGCTCAGTTGGGTCATCCATTGCCGTTGAGGTCACAAAGGATCGCCTGAGCGAGTTTGTGCGTGCGGTGCGCTCATCCAAGCAGAACCACGACGCGCTGCTCAAGGGGACGCTGGACCTCACGCGGCTCACCGACTCCATCGTCTCGTCGTGGTCGTCTAAGGTGGCAGCCCACTACGACGCTAACCCAGACCCCGAGCTTGACGACAGGATCGCCAACGCCGCAGACCCAATTGAGGCAAAGGCCATTCGCGAGCACCTCTATGGCACAACGCTCGTTGCCGCACTGGTAATGCCGGACTCCTGCCTCGTGATCCAGCAAGGAGACGGCTGCTGCGCCATCATTTACAGCGACGGGACGGTTCGCGAGAACGACCGCGTCATCACGGCCGACCCGCTCTGCGTGGGCAACGTGACCACCTCGCTCTCTGACAGGGCTGCTGCCGACGAGATTCGCACGAGCCTGATCATCTACGATGACGCCCTGTATGTGATTGGCTGCTTTGTGGGCTCCGACGGCATCGACAAGTCGTTGCCGCCCGACGGTGGCACCTCAGACTTTGCGGTGGCAGCGGCGCTCGCTCGCCTTGATGCCGACTCAAATGAGGAATGGACCAGCTGGCTGACCGAGTACACCTTCGCCACCACCGACTACGGCAGCGGGGACGATGCCTCGGCCGCGTGCTGCGTTGACCTTAAGAGCCTGCGCACCGTGGAACTCGCCCTGAGGACCCAGCACGAGCGCTTCTCCAAGGGACAGGCGCTGCTGACCCTCCGCAAGAAGCTCAACTCCATGCAGCGCAAGCGCGCCTTCTATCTCAGCGACAAGGCGCAGGTGTCTGAGGAGCAGCGCGCTAGCTACCTGAGCGAGTATGACTCGCTGGCCAAGGAGGTGAGGGCGCTCGAGGAGGAACTTGACGATCGGTCTGATTGGGAGGCAATCGAGCGTTCCTTTCTGGAGGCTGCAAACAACCCCCAGCGTCCGGTCGACCCAGATGGGGAGGGGCCTGTCGATAACGTAGAGCCTGTGCAGGCGACTCCCGCGCAACCTCAGGCCACCCCGCAAGCACAGCCTGCAGCACAACCGCAGGCACAGCATCAGGCCGAGGTGATTCCTTTTGCCGCCAGCTCGAGCGAGGCGTTTGACGACCTTGACATCTCGGGCTCGCACACGGCGCGGATCATTCGCATTGTGGCCCCCATTGCCGGAGCCCTGGTTATGGCGGCCATCGCCCTGTTCATTATCTTTAGGCCGGTCAAGGAGTTCCAGAGCACAGCAGCCACGCAGCTTCCCAAGCCCTTGGGCTCTGCGCTCTCTGGCGCTGGCGAGCTTGCCTCAAACGACGGGCGCGCCATGTTTGCGGCCCTTAAAGAGATCTATAAGGCTCAAGACGAGCTGATTGACACCGACTACCGCGCAGTGGAGCTTGCCGAGCAGGGTGTTGACCTGGATGCGCTCAAGCAGTCTGCGCGCAAGGGGCTGCAGGTGTCGCTCGACGAGATTGACAACGCGGACCAGGGCGTTACTGTGGTCGATTCCACCCAAGAGCAACCTGGCCAGCAAAGCCCTGATGGTGACTCGCAGAGCACCCTTGACGAAGAGACGTCAGTCGAAGGTACAGAGGGCACCGAGAATGCGGGCGAGGGTGGAAGCGTCTTTGGCGCCTCTGCCCCCGACGGCGTTGCGACGATGAGGCCGGCTGCCGGCGAGGACGGCAAGGAGGTCCAGGACGGTCGCTCGTGGCCGCTGCCGTCGGATGACGACGATGCCGACGACGGGGTCGACGACAGCGCCGATTCCACCACAACGGACGATTCCAGCGCCAGTGATGCCGAGACCAGCACGCAGGTGACCACTTCGAGCGTGAAGGGTGTCACGTATAGGGTGACGATCGGCTACGACGGTCCCGACGTAAACATGGCCCTGAGAGATGCGTATGCCATACTTCAGCGCAGCCGCGGTGACGTTGGCCCTGCTCAGGACGTGATAGACAGGTACGTCAGTGGCGATCAGCCGGCTGAGGATGACACTGCAAAGCAAGATACCCAGCAGGAAGAGGGGAGCTCCGAGACCGACAGCCAGGAGCAGACCACAGCCGACGGCACCTCCGAGGACGACACCGTTGAGCCAACAGCCAGCGATGCCGGCTCGCAGACATACGACTGCGTCATCGTAATAGCAGAGAATGCCGTTCCAAATGGCAGCGCTGACGGCGCTTCCTCCGAATGGCGCATCCTCGACGGCAGCTACGACCTCAAGATCAAGATGGCTCGCGCCATGGGCCTCTCCCTTGAGTCGCCCCAGTCGTCCTATGCCGACAACTCTGGCGACGAGGCAACGGCAGATCAGTCGTCTGACGTGGACGAGCAGTACGTGGGCGACGGTGACGACGTCCTGTATGACGACGGCTCTGCCGACGAGTCAAGCTACTGGGACTAATCCCCAGCCTATGCGCGTTGCCACAAAGTGGGTGACGCGCGAGCCCGTGCAGTCGTAAGGAGCCTGGCGGGCGGCGCGAGCCGAAATAGCGAGCTGTTGCACGGGCAGTGCATGCGAGCAAATGCCCTCCCAGACAGGAGGTCCTTGCGCAGGCGGCAGCTAAGACAGCAACCAGAAGGTGATGTATGAACGAGTTGAGAGAGGCCACGCAAAAGGCGATAGGGGACTACGGCGTGGGACTCCTGACCACCTCAAAGCGCTTTGTGGCCTACCTGACGGACGTCATCGACATTGACTCAGCAGAGGCACACGTGCTCTACAACGAGTGCGACGACGCCTTTCTGTCAGTCTTTGCGGATGCCGCAGAGAGCGCAACGCCAGAGGCGCTGAGCGGGGCGGCGGCTCGTGCGGCAGAACTCCTCTCGAACGAGTACATTGTGGACCCACAGGTGGCGCAGAGCCTGTCGCTGCAGATTGCGCAGGGCATTGGCGATGCCCTTGGTGTCGAGGTGCCAAATCCAGAGGTGCCCGAGGTAAAGTCCGATGTGCAAGAGGTGCGGGACGTGGCCACAGGGCACCAGGACGATGGCGCAGGCGACGCACAAACCGCCCCTGCGGAAACGGTGCCTGCAGTAGAAACAGCCCCGTTGCAGGTGTCCGAGGCAAAGAGTGAGCCCGTAAAGGCTCGCAAGCACAGCAAGGCCCTCGTTGGAGTGGCGGCCTTGGCCGCGGTGGGGATTGCACTTGTTGCGGCGCTTGCGATGTCCAAGGGCACCAGCCGGTCCGTTGACACGCAGGTCTCAAAATCTACGACCGAGGCCCAGACCAGCGCCAAAGAAGAAGCTGACGAGGTCCCCGCAGAGGATTCCCCCAAAGAAGAAGAGGAGCCCTCGCCAGCTGTAGAGAATGCGGTGTACCGGGTCCAGGAGGAGCTCATCTCCTCGGACGAGCGCGCGGTGGAGCTCGAGGAGCACGGCGTTGACCTGAGCGCCCTCAAGGAGCTTGCCAAAAGCGGGCTGCAGATATCGTCGAGCTATGTTGGCAACGTGACCATTGACGAGAGCGTCAAGGGCGCCACCAGCGGAAAGTCTGGACGAGTGGCCAAGGCAGCCACAAAGGACAAGAGCTCGACGAAGGACAAAGAGGAGAAGGACACAACCGAGACCGAGGCTGCCCAGGGCAGTGCCTACGATGTTGTGGTTGACTACGAAGGCGCGGACATCAACCAGGCTCTGCAGGATGCCGTGGACGAGTTCCACAAGTCGAGCAAGAAGGGCAAGGCGCAGAAGGTCATCGACGGCTTTGTGAGCAAGGAGTCCGATGCGGCAAAGGAGCCCGCAGATGGCGAAGTCAAGCAGGCCAAAGCTGCCGGCAAGGACTCCAAGAATACCTGTCGCATTGTTGTTGACAGCGAGTCTTTGACCGTGGGCAAGAGCGATGAGTCGCACGGGAGTCGCATCCTGCAAGGCAAGAACGGTCTCTTTGAGGCTTTGGCCACCGTCATGAGTTTGCCCCTTGAGCAGACGAGCCTTGCGCTCTCGGACATTGCGACCGACTCAGACGCAGACGATTGGGATGTTGACACGGTCGTTGATGAGCCTGAGTCCTCCTACGAAGAGCAGAGCCAGAGGCCTGCACCAAGCACGGATTCCGGCGATGACTCGGACGACGATGACGAGTACTGGGACGATGAGGACGAGTACTGGGACGAAGACGAAGAGTACTGGGACGATGACGAGTACTGGGATGACGACGAGTACTGGGAAGAGGAGGAAGAGTACTGGGACGACGAGGACTATTGGTATGACGATAGTGATGAGTCCTGGTATGACTCTGAGGACGAGTACATCGAGGAAGACTGGGACTATTAACGACTGCGCACAGGCGCTGTGATTCAAGGATGCGGGGCCTTGCCCATGCAGTGCGGCAAGGTCAGACCGGGGAGGATAGATGGGTGAGCTAAGGGACGCCACTCGCGAGGCGCTGAGCGACTCAGGACTGGGGCTTCTGGATTCGTCGAAGCGCTTTGTTGCCTATGTGACCGACTTGATTGACACCGAGTCGACCGACGCGCGCGTGCTTTATGCGGGCTGCGACGATGAGTTCATGGCCTTCTTTGCCGATGCGGCAAAGACAAGGACGCCCGAGGCATTTGAGGGCGCCGTCGAGCGAGCGGCAGACAGGCTTCACGTGGAGCATGTCATTGACGCGCGCCTGGCCCGTCGCGTCTCGCGTGAGCTTGCCCAGGGTGTGGGTGATGTCGTGGGGGTCAACGTCCCCGATGCCGTCCAGCCTGCGCAGCAGGCTCCCACACAAATGCCGCCCGTTGGTGCCGCGCCGGTCGGCAGGCATTCCGCACGGCCCGCGCAGACCTCCTATACCATGCCGGTCACGCCCATTCCTCCGGTATCTGAGCCACCAGCTCAAGGTTCAAGGCAATCAACCTCACGTTTCACGATGCCAGTGAACGGCAATCCTCCTAGCTACATGCCGACCCAACAGCCGGTTCAGGTGGTGGCGCCCGTGACACCGCCCAAACCCAGCAAGACTCCCATGATCATAGCCATGCTGGTTGGTGTGCTTGCGGCCGTTGCGATCATCCTTGGCGTCATGGCGCTCAGCGGCGGTGGATCGAGCACTGGAGGAAACAGTTCCTCACAGTCGAGCTCTCAGCCTGCAGAGGAGAGCGCCGAGGCCACCGATACTACGGACGAAAGCACCGAGACGACGGACGAGGCACAGGAAGAGGAGAGCGAGCCCGAACCGGAGCCAGAACCGGAGCCTGAGCCTGAGCCTGAGCCGGTCACGCCTCCCGCCCCAATCTTCACCTCGGCAAGCGCGAGCAGCACCCTGCCCGGCGACAGCATCACCTCGTACTATGGCCCCAACAACGCAACGGACGGTAACTTCCTTACCGCGTGGAACGAGGGCGCCAATGGCAGCGGCGTTGGGGAGTGGATCAGCATCGAGGCGGCTTCCGAGCAGGCCGTTCGCGGTGTATACATTGTCACGGGGTACCCAAAGAGCGAAGATATTTACTACAAGAACAATCGCGTAAGAGACATTACCATCGAGCTCTCGGATGGCAGCCGCTTTACCGCAACGCTCAACGACGAGTACCGCACATACCAGCAGGTGGACTTTGGCGACTACTACAACACCACCTACGTGCGCGTGTATATCAACTCCATCTATCAGGGAAGCACATGGAACGATACATCGATATGCGAGCTTTCGGCGTATTAGGAGCGTTCTTGTGCCTTGCGCTTGGCGTTGGTCTGAGCGCCTGCCACAAAGATGGCGGACAGCAGACCTACCAGGTGCAGCTCATCGTTGACAACGGCGAGGGTGGGGAGGAACAGGCTTCCCCAGAGGCCATCGCCGACGGAGAGCCGCAGGCAGAGACTAGTGACCAGTCCTCCTCGGCGGAAGCGCCGGAGCAGGAGCCAGGCGAGCCATCCCTCGACACAGCGTCGCTCGCTGCGGGCGATGTGGTCACCCCCGATGCTATAGCCTCCGCAGGTGGTGTCGACGCCTTCTTTTGGTCCGAGGAGATTCCCGACGCGGTGTTTGCGCGCATGGAGGGCAAGTCCTTTGGCCCCGATTGCACCATGGCGCGCTCCGACCTGCGCTACCTGCGACTCCTACACGTCGACGCCCAGGGGACGACCAAGGTTGGCGAGCTTGTGGTGCACAAGAACGTTGCAGACGAGGTCGTGGTCATCTTTAGGCAGCTCTATGACGCGGGGTATCCAATCAAAAAGATGCACCTCGTGGACGACTACAACGCCGATGACGACGCGAGCTGTGCCGACGACAACACCTCGGCCTTCAACTACAGGCTCATAGCTGGTACAAACACGATATCCAACCATGCGTACGGGCTGGCCATTGACATCAATACCTTTGAGAACCCGTATTGCCGCCCAGAGACCGGCTATGTGTCGCCAGCCGAGGCTGCCTACTATGCCGACCGCTCGCTCTATGAGCCCTACATGATTCATACCGATGACCTGTGCTACCAGCTGTTCACGCAACATGGCTGGTCTTGGGGCGGGGACTGGAGCTCCCCAAAGGACTATCAGCATTTTGAGAAGCCGGGCGCGCTCTGGCAATGATATAAACCTTGTTGGAAAACTGCCGTCACCTACTGTGGCGTATTTGAGAAAGAGGTTGAGATGAAAACAGGATCTGCCATCGCACGGGTGCTCGGTACCTACGGGCTCGACATCCTTAATGTCCCCAGCCGCTTTGAAGACGCCATGCTTCAGCTCATGGACCCCGACAGCCCCGAGGCAGCTGCCATCGAAGAGGGCTGCGATGCGCGCTACCTGGGCATTTTTGTAAAGGCATCCGAGACCGGTGACGCCGACATGCTCGAGAAGGCCACCGAGAACGCGGTCGGGTATCTCTGTGGCGTGTATGGCATAGACGAGCCCGTTGCGCGCGAGATATCGGAGGCCATTGGTACCGAGGTGGCCGAGCACATGAACATCACCGTCAAGGAGGGTGATTCTGACGGCAGCGCGCAAGCCGAGCCCGAGGTCGTTACCTCATCGTGGAACCCCATCCCCCAGCCAACGCAGGGCGAGGCCAGTTTTGGCGACACCTTCACTGGCTTTGAGGACATCTTCCCGCCTGAGCCTGCTGCCAACGGCACTGGCTACAACGATTCCCAGAGCGGGATGACTGCCCCCGTGACAATGGGTGACGGCTGGTCGACGCCCGAGACCACGGTACCAGGTGCTCCTGTGGCTCCCGTGGCGCCGCAGAAGAAGGCCCATGTCCCTGTGGCTGCCATGATTGCGGCAATTGGCCTGGTGGGCGCTCTTGGCATTGGCGTAGGCATGTCGATGGGCTCGCGCAGCAAGGACCCAGAGCCCGTGGTGGAGGAGCAGCCGGTTTCTAGCGACGAAGACCCCAAGCCCAGCGAGGAGCCCGAGACCACCGAACAGGAAGGTGCTGACGAGAGCGAGTCGGGTGACGTTGATCGTGCCAAACAGCTTGCACTCGAGAAGGCCCAGTCTTACCTCGAGTTCATGTCGTTCTCCCACGACGGGCTTGTGGAGAGCCTGGAATACGATGGCTTCAACCACGAGGAGGCCGTCTACGCAGCTGACAACTGCGGTGCCGACTGGAACGAGCAGGCGCTCAACCGTGCCAAGAGCTACCTGGAATCGCTGGCGTTCTCCGAGAGCGAGCTTCTTGACCAGCTCGAGTTTGAGGGCTTCACGACCGAGCAAGCCAAGTACGGCGTTGCAAACTGTGGTGCCGACTGGGACGAGCAGGCCGTGCGTGCGGCAAAGGAGTGGCACGAGTACGATCCGTCCATGGACCGGGACAAGCTCATTGAGATGCTTGAGTACGATGGCTTCACGAGCACCCAGGCCGAACACGGCGTAGACGCGGTCCTTTAGACCCAAAACCGCATTGCTTGCACATTGAACACAGCGCCGCAGGTGTGAGCAACGTCTGCGGCACCAGCTCTTATGGGCTGCCCAGTCCCTTGCGCAGCCGCACGGGGCTTTGGCGTACAATTTGCACAAGTGGGCAAGCTGATGGGGGAGTGACGTATGGACGAGCTGCGGAAGGCAACATACGAGGCGGTCAAGGCCTCTGGCCCTCAGATCCTGCGAGCGCCCCAGCGATTCATTGGATATGTGACCGACATCATTGACCCTGAGTCGTACGAGGCGCGCCTGCTGTACTCCGCATGCGACGCGGAGTACCTAGGGTTCTTTGCGAGCGCAATGGAGAGCGGCGCACAGGCGGCCGTGGCCGAGGCCATTGAACGGTCGGTCGACTACCTGTACGCCCAATATGTCACAGACAAGAACTATGCCCGTGCCGTTTCTTGGCAGATTGCAGCGGGCATTGCCGACGTTTTGGGTGTTGCGGCCCCAGAGAAGCCGGCAGCTCAGCAGGCAAAGCATCAGGGGCAAGTCCAAACGCAGCCCCAAGTGCAATCTCAGGCAAATGCTACCACCACCGCCGTACCTATGCCGCCGCAGCCCGTCTCGAGCGCTCCGGTCAATCAGTCTCGAGTGGCACAGCCTCTGACGCAGGACGTTAGCGTGGGTGGCAACTACCAAGTTGGGCAGAAGACAGGCTGGCAGACAAACGCTCAACCGCAGGCGCAGCCAGGTTGGACGAGCGCTCAGCCGCAGACGCAGCCCGCGTACCCACAGGCGCCCGCCGCCCCAAAGAAGAAGCACGGCTTTGGTGTCGCCGCTGTAGCGGCGTTGGTCGTTGTCACAATCATAGTGTCCGTTATCGCGAGAAGCTTGGGCCGGTATCAGGCAGAACAGATGCTCCAGTCCTACGACGAGCCAGCGCAGCCGAGCCCCGACTCCTCGAGCGATACGAGCTCGGATGACGATGCCGCTTTGGACAGCACTTCGACGCCTTCCGATCCCGATCCCGACGAGGGCACTATTCTGGGGCTCAACTTCTCGCAGATAGAGGTTTCAGACACAACTTACGGGGACCTCAAGGCGGTAGTGGTGCATAACTCAAACAGCGAGCCCTTGCGTGTGGCGTCAACTTCTGGCGAGGTCTACATCGAGGCTATCAACCCGGGTGGCGACGGCTTCTTCCTCATGGACAGGGACTACGCCATATTGGAAGACGTCGACGTCAGTGGCTCCGAGAATCCCTCCGTTGAGAATGACCTCACGTGGTCTGAGTCTCGTGTCGATTCGAATGTCGTCATCACTGTGTACAACAGCTCCGACTCGTATCTCAGCTTTGATACGCTCTTCTACTTTGTGGCCTACGGCGACGGCGACATTCGCTATTGGCGAACCAATTGGGTAAACGACGAAAGCGGCAACGTAGTAGACAGCATCGCGCCCGGAGAGAACACCTACACAATCAGCGGAGATATCGACGGTGTCTTTGACCTAGACTACGACCTCTTCATCAACGGAGTAAAAATCCCCCGCACCTAGGCATGCCGCCAGAAGAGTACGACAGACGGTGTGTCACGGCCGCACGCATCAACGCCCGCAGTCGAAAGCGAGGACTGGGGGTGGGTGTGTCAGTGGGGACGTACACTTTGACACACGCAGTCCAGCTGACAGGGTGGGAGAGCCTTCGAATGCGACGCTCTCTCATGATGAACGTCTTTCGCGTGTGTCAAAGTGTACGTCCCCACTGACACACCCCCAAGTGAGACACCCCCACAAGCGGCACGTGTGTCGCTAGACACACCCCACAGGTCCGGCTCGCTACTTCTCATCCCAGCCGGCGGCTTGGGCTTCCCACACTACGCGCGACACATCGGCAGACACCGTGTTTGCGGTGTACTCCGGTAGATGGCACAAGACCACCAGCACGTAGGGCTCGCCATCTGTCGGATACACGATGCCGCCGTCGTGGCGAACGTCCTCGAGCACGCCAGTCTTGTGGGCAAAGACCGTGCCTTCGGGCAGGCCCTGGGCAATGCCCAGCGCGTCGGTCTGCGCCTTGAGGTACTCCACGGCGCGCTGGCTCTGTTCGGGGCTCACCAGCTCCTCGCGACCAATCATGAGGAAGAGCGTAGCCAGGTCCTTTGCGCAAGTGAAATTGTCCTCGCCGCGCGCGATGGCGTCGTAGTCCATCATCTTGCGGCCAAGCTCTGTCTGCGTGAGCTCGAGTCTCTTTGCGGTGTCGTTGATGGCATCAAAGCCCAAAAGGTCAATCAGCACGTTGGTGGCCGTGTTGTCGCTCTCGGCAATCATGTGCCAGGCAAGCTTGTCCACGGTGAGCACCGCTCCGGCGCCGCGTCCCTGCAGCGAGCCCGTGCCACCAACAATCTCTTCCCAGGTAAGGGTGTGCTCTGTCTCGAGAGAGACCTCGCCAGCCTCAACCTTCTCGAGTAAGGTCGCCAAAATGGGAACCTTGATCATGCTGGCCGAGCGCATGCGCGTGTCCTGGTTGATGCGCACGCCGCCATTGGGGTCGTCAAGCGGCGCAAAGACAACGCTCACTTCGCCCTCGTAAGGGGCAAGCACCTCGTTGATTGAGGCCTCGAGCCCGCTGTAGTCTCGGTTTGGAGCCTTCTCCTCTTTCTTTTTCGTTGGCTTCTTGGCCTCTTTCTCCTTTGTCTTTGACTCCTCTGAGGTGTCCTCGTCCTCTGCCTGGGTCTCAGCCTCTTCGTCCTTGGCGCTATCCTGCTCCTGTTCCTGAGGAGCGGTCTCTTCCTCTGCGACCTCTTCGGCGGGTGCTTCTGCTGTGTTTGCCGTTGCACAGCCTCCCAACAAGACAGCGAGGGCAAAGGCGCTCGCAAAGGTGACACAGGCATTCAGTACGCTGCTTTTACTGTTCCAATTAAAGAGATGCATGTGACAATCCGTTTCTGTTCATCCGCTGGATAGCGATGCGTAGTAAAGTCTCATATACACGAGGATACGTTTAGAGGAGCAACTATGGCTGGACAATTCTGCGAGTATTGCGGAGCTCCCCTTAATATGGGAAACAAGTTTTGCGAGTCGTGCGGCAGGCCCGTGGCCAACCAGGGCACAACGGCCGCCCAGACGCCTATGGTCATGTGCCCAAGCTGTGGTGCGGCAAACCCCGCGGGCACAATGTTTTGCAGCGGATGCGGTATGCCCATCGATGACGAGGCGTACGAGATCTACAACTACTCTCAGGTGAGCGGCGGTGCCGGCATTCCCACCAACCCCAATTACGATGGCTGGGGGCACACGCCTCCCACGTCGTATCCGCCATATCCTCCCACGCCTCCTGAGCCACCCAAGCCGCCCGTGCTCCCGTACGTTCTTGCCGGCTTGGCCGTGGCAATCGTCGTCGCCGGAGCGGGCATCTATGCCATGCGCGACCGCATCTTTGGCGGTGGCTCCTCTACGGCGCAAGAAGAGGTCGCTGACGACACCACCGGCAATGACGAAGACACAACTTCGAGCGATGAAGACGAGAAGGCGGCAGAGGAAGAGGCAAAGCGCAAGGAGGAGGAAGAGGCCAAGCGCAAGGAGGAGGAAGAGGCCAAGCGCAAGGAGGAAGAGGAAGAAGCCAAGCGCCAGGCCGAAGAAGAGGCAAAGCGCAAGGCCGAGGAAGAGGCCGCTGCCGCCGCAGCGCAGGCCGACCAGAGCTTCCACGACACGCTCGTCTCTTATTACACCAAGCTCCCGAGCTACGACTCCCGCATCAAGGATGTTGCCAGCACGTGGAACGCCGACCACTTCTCGGGCCGTGACTACAAGTCGCAGACCGCCTATGGACTTGAGAGCGAGATATACAACGACTACATCGCCCTCAGCTCCATGACCGTTCCCACAAACTCCAGCTGGGGAACGCAGCACAGCCTCTTGGTGCAGACCTACGAGGCCGCTTACGGGCGCATCCACACCATGTGTGAGTCGTGGCGACTCAACATGCAATACAGCGACCCGCAAAACCACCAGTCCGAGATCAACTATCCCATCGTTAGCCAGAACGACTCCGCCGGCATCAACTACGACAAGAGGCGCTACGACGAGCTGTACCCGCAGATCAACCTCTAGCCGAGGTACCATCCAGCAGTGATGAAGCCGTGACGTGCGGGGCCAGCAAGCAGCCCTTCACGTCACGGCTTTTGCCTGCGGGTTATTATGGCTATGGCGATGCTTTGACGTGCATTGAAGGGAAGAATCACGATGACCTATGGGAACGAGCGGGGAACCGGCACGCCTACGCCCATCGTAGAAACCGCGGCAGGTACCACTTCGCCCGACAACTCCAACTCTGGCAGCAAGGCCTATGTCATTGCGATCATTGCCATTGTGGCTATGCTCCTTTACGGCATAGCCATGTCGGGATGCGTGAGTCTCATGAGCAACTTTGTGGCCGAGGAAATGGACACATACGGCTACAACAGTGACGAATACTGGGACGACTGGGAGCAAGACGTCGATGACTCGTGGGACATCTACGGCATCCGCGACGACGGCTATTCGGATGACGCGCCAAACCAGCTTATCCCCGTGCAGGACGTGATGTTTTCCGACTTGGCCATACGCAACGTGACGCTTGACAGCTGCATCTCGGCAAGCGATTACGCAAATGCCCAGACGCAGGTATCCTCGTTTGTGCGCGACCTTGTGGTGTACGACCGCGACGCCGTGCAGGAGCTTTCCGAGCCGCTGCGCGAGGGCTCGTGGGGACAAATGGAGGTCTCGAGCGCACTTGAGCAGGCAATTGGCGTGGCTGACAAGGCGATAGAGGAGGTCCGCGCCATGGAGCTCCCCGAGCCAGAGGGCGAGAACGCAAGCAAGATCTCTCGCGACCTCGAGACGGGGAAGACGCAGGTCGTGAGGCGCTGGGAGGCCATTCGCGGCGTGCTGGTGTTGCTGTCTGAGTCAAGCGAGGTGGGTCGCCAGGACCTCTTGGATGCCGACGACCAGGTTGTCGAGACCACCGAGGACGCGGCAGAGAACCTGCGCTCGGCGCTTACCACCTCGGCACGCCGATAGCCATACCATCGACTGCCCACACGGGCGAACTATGCATAGACAGGAGCTACCATGAGCAAGGCTGACGACATCTTTGTGAGCATGTGCACAGACATCATTGAGCACGGGACCACCACCGAGGGACAAAAGGTGCGTCCTGTGTGGGAGGACGGAGCTCCTGCCTACACAATCAAGCGCTTTGGCGTGTGCAACCGCTATGATCTGCGCGAAGAGTTCCCCGCGCTCACGCTGCGCCGTACGGCCCTCAAGAGCTGCATGGACGAGATCCTCTGGATCTATCAGCGCAAGTCAAACAACATTGCCGACCTCAAGCCGCACATCTGGGACGAGTGGGCCGACGAGACGGGCTCCATTGGCAAGGCGTACGGCTACCAGATCGCTCGTAAGAGCATCTATCGCGAGGGTGAGTTTGACCAGATGGACCGCGTGCTCTTTGACCTCAAGAACACGCCCTTCTCGCGTCGCATCATGACCAACACCTACGCCTTTGACGACCTGCACGAGATGCACCTGTATCCGTGCGCCTACAGCTGCACCTACAATGTGACCGATGACTGCCGCGAAGATGGCAAGCTCACCCTCAACATGGTGCTCAACCAGCGCAGCCAGGACGTGCTTGCCGCTAACAACTGGAACGTGTGCCAGTACGCGATCCTGCTCATGATGGTTGCCCAGTCCTGCAACATGGTTCCCGGCGAGCTGGTGCACATGATTGCCGACGCACACATCTACGATCGTCACGTGGAGATCGTGCGCGAGCTCATATCTCGCCCCACTCATCCTGCGCCTCGCGTGAGCCTTAACCCCAATGTCACCGACTTCTATGCCTTCACCACCGACGACCTTGTTGTTGAGGGCTATGAGCACGGACCTCAGGTGACAAACATCCCCATTGCCGTTTAGGAGCTGGCCATGAACGCAATCGTTGCCGTAACCAGCGACTGGGGGATAGGTCTCAGGGGAGAGCTGCTGATACACGACCGCACCGACATGCGCAACTTTGTGCGTCTCACCAAGGGCAGTACGGTCATCATGGGCAGGCGCACGCTCGAGAGCTTTCCAGGCGGCCGCCCGCTCAAGGGCCGTCGCAACGTGGTGCTCACCGGAAACGCTGGCCTGCAGGTGCCGGCGTGTGACGAGGGAACCACGTGCGAGCTGGTACACAGCGTAGAGGAGGCCCTTGCCGCCGTTGCGAGCGAAGACCCCGAGCACGTTTGGGTCATTGGCGGCGCCAGGGTGTACCGGGAGATGCTTGAGTGCTGCACGCGGGCCGTGGTCACCAAGTTTGAGACGACGCTTCCGGCCGACGCGTTCTTCCCCAACCTTGACGAGAACCCTGCTTGGAAGGTCGAGCGGGTCGACGAGGGCGGTTTTACCGCAGACGGTGTTCCGTTTAGCTTTGTGACCTACCTGAGGTGCGAGTAGCCTTCGACGGTGTCGTGAGGAAGAGAGCCGCAGCCGTGTGGCCTAGCGAGTCTCTATCCTGACCACCGAGAAGGTGTCGCCCTCGGGGTCTGCCAAGTCTACGGTGCAGACGCCCTCTTCGGCGTGGACGCGGGGGACGATGACGTCTCCAAGGAGCGCCTGTCGCTTGTACTGTATGCAGATGCGCGAGATGTTCGTCGTTTGGCTCGTTGCCTCGTGCCCAAAGACCTGCGCGACGGCATTGGTGGCCATGCCAAGGTACTGGGCGTTGTTCACGTGGCGGTTGCTGTCGAGGTGCAGCTCGCTCACCGTGATGGGAGTGGCCTCGGCAAAGCTGCCCTCAACGGGAAGGCGCCTGCTGGTGGGCGGCATGTCGAGCCTGGGCTCTGTGCCCTGAAAGACCATCTGCTCCTGCGGGATGCGGATGGGTCGCCCGCTCTTGAAGTCAAACACAAACCAGAGGGAGTCGGCCCGCACGAGCTGCTCGCCCGCATCGTCCCTAATGACAAAGTTACGGGCGGCAAGGGTGCGCGAGACGCTGTAGCACCAGGTTTCTATGACGATGTGCTCGTTGAAGCGCGGCAGCCGCTCGATCTCGATCTGCCATGCGGCGATGAGCCAGGCCTGCTTGTGCTCGGCCATGAAGTCTACGCCGCGCCCCAGCAGCTCAGAATGAAAGATCGAGCCGTCCTGAAGGTAATTGAGCATGGCCAAAAGCGATAGATTGCCGTGCTCGTCGCATTCGCTGTAGCGCACCGTGCTGTCGTAGGAGTACATGCTGCCCGCCCGTCAAATAGGTTTGCCCACAAAAGATGTTAGGACGAAGTATGATACCCCGACCATGTGTTGAGATTGTCGCAAACCTCGGCTGTGGCCCATTGCGTTTGATTGCCGGCTCACGCGGCCGGCACAGGGTCCGTTGAGAGCAAAAAGCCCGGACGCCTCTGTGGCATCCGGGCAACAAGACAGCAGGGGAGTGGTCTAGCCCACAAAGTACGGGCTGTGCTCGTCCACCACAATGAGGTTGCTCTTGGGCAGGCAGATGGCCTCGTATTTGCTGTAGGTCCCGTCCATTGCGTCGCCATCGAGCTGGATGGGGAGGGGCACGCTCGAGGACACCTTGATGTCCCTGCCGCTAAAGCGCTCAATGCGCGGGCGGCCAAGCACGGTTCCCACAGGGTCAATGAGGCCGGCAACAATGGGAAGCAGCAGCTGAACGGCATCGGTCGTGAGCAGTACCATCACGTCGAGCATGCCGTCGTCCATGGTGCAGTTGGGCAGGATGTTGATGTCGCCCTGGATCATGGCGGTGTTGGCAATGATGCATGAGATGCCCGTGCGCTCGTAGACCTCGCCGTCCACCTCGATGGTAAAGGTCGAGATGGTGGGCTTGAGGTTCTTGAGCGCGGCGGCAAAGTAGGCAGCCTCTCCCAGGGCACCCTTGTTTTGCGAGGCGGTTGCCATGATCTGGGCGTCAAAGCCCATGCCGGCCATGATTCCAAAGCCGTGCCTTGCCTCGGTGCCGTCGACGTTTGTCCAACGCATCTCGCCAAGGTCAAGAGGACGGGGATTGCGTTTGAGACATGCCTTGGCAATGGCTGCGGGCTCCGGGGCGTTACCAAGGTTTGCAAAGAGCAGGTTGGCGGTGCCAGACGGAAAGACGCAAGCCGGAACGTTGCGCCCGCGGAGGGCGTAGAGGGCGTTGGTGACCGTTCCGTCGCCGCCCGAGATGACCACCAGGTCAAACTCTTCGGCATCGAGAAGCGCGTCGGCAACTGGGGTCTTTCGGTCCAGCGAGCGAAGGACGCATTCGTCGCCGCGGCCAATGAGCTCGCGTTCAAACTCAAAGATGGCGTTGGACCCAAAGCCCGAACCAATGTTGTGCACGATGAGGCTTCTCATGTATCCCCCTTGTATATATGCGTGCATGCTGCCACGTTAGGTATCATGGACATGTGCATGCGAAAAAGTACCGTCTTTTATGGTACCCGTTCAAACCTTTCAGGAGAGCAGTCAGTGTATATTACAGATTTCGATGAGCTTGCGGCGTTTTGTGAACGCGCAGAATCATCGAGAGTTCTTGCGGTCGATACCGAGTTCTTGCGTGAGCGCACCTATTATCCCCAGCTTTGCCTTATCCAGGTTGCCACCCACGACGAGTGGGCCTGCGTAGACCCCTTGCTCATCGAAGACCTCTCGCCCCTGAGCAAGCTACTCGCAGACGAGCGCATCACCAAGGTGCTTCACGCCTGCACCCAGGACCTCGAGGTCATCCATCACGCCCTTGGCGTCGTCATGAACCCGGTATTTGACACGCAGCTGGCCGCATCGTTTTTGGGCCTTCGCCAGCAGGTTGGCTATGGCCTGCTCGTTGAGCACTTCACGGGCGTTCACCTGCCCAAGGCCGACTCCCTGACCGACTGGTCGCAGCGACCGCTCGACGAGGAGCAGCTTCAGTATGCCGAGGATGACGTGCGTTTCCTGCCGGGCATCTACGACTCGATGATGACGCAGCTTGTGGCCAAGAACCGGTTGGGCTGGCTTATGCCCGAGATGGCCCGGCTCACCGACCCGGCTCATGTGGAGCGCCTGCCCGAGGAGGCGTACCTGCACCTCAAGCGCTCGGGCTCGCTCACGCGGCGGCAGCTTGCCGTTGCGCGTGAGGTGGCGGCCTGGCGCGAGCGCAGGGCGGCCCAACGAGACCAGCCGCGCAAGTGGGTCATCTCCGACGAGCTTTTGGTCGAGATCAGCAAGCGCTGCCCCAAGTCTCCCGAGCGCCTGCGGCGCATCCGTGGCACAGACCACCTGAGCGACGAAGAGGTTTCGGCACTGGTTCGCGGGGTTCGCAAGGGCCTCTCGCTCGACCTCGATGACCTTCCTGTGGTGAAGCGTCGCGAGCGCAACTCTCCCGAGGCCGAGGGGGCGGTCGACCTCATGTACGCACTTCTCCGCATTGTGTCGGACCGCTCCGGCATTGCCATGCAGCTCATTGCCACCCGCGACGACCTCATGGACCTTGTGGCAGGGCACAAGGACTGTCGTCTGCTCGAGGGCTGGCGCTACGAGCTTGCGGGGTCACTGCTCGAGCGCCTGCTGGCCGGTGACATTGGTCTTACGGTCAAGGAAGGTCGCGTCGAGATTCTCTAGGCTAGTGGCCAGACCCGCCTGCTGCACAACTCCATAGAACGTTTCGTTTCGGGGAGGTACCTTTGGTGCCTCTCTCGTCGCAAATGTGTCCGGGTCGGGGTATAAGGTATGCAATCGTGCGCAACGGGCTGCGCATATTGTTGAACGATTGGAGAGCTCATGTACGGATATGGGTATGGATACGGGTACGACCTTACCTACATGCTGATCGCCATCATCTCGATGGTTCTTGGTGCCATTACGCAGGGCTATATCAACTCTGCCTACAACAAGTGGTCCAAGGTTCCCACGCAGCTTAACGGCAGCGGCGCCGACGTGGCCCGCAGGATGCTCGACAGCAACGGCGCGGGCGACGTGGGCATCACGCAGATCGGCGGCAGGCTTACCGACAACTACGACCCGCGCGACAACATGCTTCACCTGTCCTCCGAGAACTACGGGCATGGTTCGGTTGCCTCAGTTGCTGTGGCGTGTCACGAGGCTGGTCACGCGATCCAAAACGCAACCGGCTATTCCATGATGCGTTTCCGCTCTGCCTTGGTTCCGGCAGTAAATCTTGCCTCTCGTGCCTGGGCACTGCTTCTCTTTGCGGGCCTGTTCACAAACATGCTCGGCCTTATGCAGATCGCCGT
>CADCHF010000030.1:0-29519 GCA_902801175.1 uncultured Coriobacteriaceae bacterium
ACGCCCATGCCCATGTAGACGCTCTGGACGCGCTCGCGCTCAAACATGGCGTCGATGTAGCTTGCGTCAACGGCGCCGTGGGCCATCAGCAGCTCGCCGGAGGCGCGGATGGCCTCTTCCTTGGTCACGGACGGGCAGCCGATCTTGATGCCCTCGCGGTCGATGGCAATGCTCGGAGCGGTGGGGTCCTCGACCTTTGCGACCAGGGTCGCCTCGTCGGTCTCGCCCACCCCGGCGGCAGCGGATGCGGCGACCAGCGAGTTGTACAGGTTGTCGAGGTTGGGGTCAGAGAGGAAGTTGTTGATGACCACAAACTGTGCCTGCGGAGCGCTCTTGCGGGCACGCTCGGCAAGGTTGGCCTGCACGACGACGATGCGCGCGTCGGCGGGAACCTCGTCCACGGAGGCGTGCTCGACGATGAGGTCGGGACGGTCGAGCTTGATGCGGTTGCGGAAGCGGGTGGCGCCCATGGCGGAGGAGCCCATGCCGGCGTCGCAGGCAAAGATGATCTTGTCGCCAAAGCCGGCCTTGGCATCGGTGGTGGACTCTCCGGACTTCATGCTCGAGACGGCAGCCTGAGCGGAGGCCAGGTCGGCAACGTCGGCGGAGCGGACGATGGGCGAGGCGATGAGGAAGGACACGGCAGCACCAGCAAGCACGCCAATCAGGATCATGATGGCCTTACCCTGCGGTGCCATGGCGAGGAAGGCGATGATGGAGCCGGGGGAGGCGGGGCCAACGAGGCCACAGCCAAAGATGGAGAAGAGCAGGATGGAGACGATGTTGCCCGCAATCGGAGCAACGATCACCTTGGGGTTCATGAGCACGTAGGGGAAATAGATCTCGTGAATGCCGCCAAAGAAGTGGATGATGACGGCGCCAGGGGCGGACTGCTTGGTCTGCTCGTCCTTACAGAAGAGGCAGTAGGCCAGAAGGACGCCCAGGCCGGGACCGGGGTTGGACTCAAGCATGTACATGATGGACTGGCCAGCGGTCTTGGCCTGCTCGGTGGCGATGGGCACGAAGACGCCGTTGCCGATGGCGTTGTTGAGGAAGAGCACCTTTGCCGGCTCGATGAACACGGCGAGCAGCGGCAGCAGACGAGCGTTGACGAGCATCTCGACACCTGCCTGCAGGAAGACCAGGATGGCGCCCATGAAGGGGCCGACGCCATAGTAACCAGCGATGGCCAGCAACATACCGAGGATGCCGAGCGAGAAATTGTCGATGAGCATCTCGAGGCCGGCGGGCTTCCAGGTGCTAGCCCACTCGTCCCACTTCTTGATAACAAAGCCGGCAAGCGGACCCATGAGCATGGCTCCCATGAGCATGGTGTACTCGGAGCCAACGATGGCGCCCATGACGGCGATCGAACCAATGACGCGGCCGCGCTGGCCGGCGACGTTCTGGCCGCCCTGGCCAGCAATCATAACGGGGATCAGGTACTTGAGGGTCGGGCCAACCAGCTCGTTGAGCTGCGGGTTGGGCATCCAGCCCGTGTCAATAAAGAGTGCGGTCAGAAAGCCCCAGGCGATAAAGGCGCCGATATTGGGCATGACCATGCCGCTCAGGGCCTTGCCAAAGCTCGCGACCTTTGCGCGAATGTCTGCCATGTTCCTCTCCTTCTGGCTTGCTGAGCGTCGTTGTGGCGCTCGTTCAATGAGAAGAGTTGTTGAAACGACAACTAGGATATTAGAGTTTTCGAAACAAAATAACAACTGCAGATCAGTGAAATGATGGGCAGTAATCAAGATTAGCAGGGTAAACGCGCTAAAATAGCAGGCGAACGGTAGCTGTATCGCTATGATTGAACCGCTTAGAAGATTTTCGAAATAACGCTTGACACTTTAGAAACAACAATTCAGAATGACGTTGAAGTTGTTGAAACGACAGCAATAACTTTCGTACACAAAGCAGTGTGTCCTAGCGTCAAGGAAGGAACGGGAGGAGCCACCATGAAGGCGAAGGCAGTCAGGCTTCATAGTGCTATGGATCTGCGGCTTGAGGAGTTCGAGCTCCCCGAGATCGCCGATGACGAGATGCTGGTTGAGGTCATCTCCGACTCGATTTGCATGTCAACCTATAAGATGGCCAAGCTCGGCACCGAGCATAAGCGCGTCCACGCCGACGCAGCCGAGCATCCGCCCATCACGGGCCATGAGTTTGCGGGCAATATCGTGCAGGTTGGCGCCAAGTATGCTGACCTCTACAAGCCCGGCCAGAAGTTCACGATCCAGCCGGCCATCAACTACAAGGGCTCGATGGACTCCCCGGGTTACTCCTATGAGTTCTGCGGCGGCGACGCCACGTACTGCATCCTGCCCCAGGAGATCTTTGCCACCAACAGCTTCCTCGTGTATGAGGGCGAAGCGTACTACCAGGCCTCGCTCGCTGAGCCTCTGAGCTGCTCGATTGGCGCGCTCAACGCTGCCTACCACACTCAGATGGGCGTCTACACCCATGAGATGGGCATCCGCGAGGGCGGCAACCTTGCCATTACCGCTGGTGCGGGCCCGATGGGCCTGGGCGCTCTCACCTACGCGCTGCATCGCGACCGCAAGCCCGGCCTACTGGTTGTGACCGACATCAACCAGGAGCGCCTCGACCGTGCGGCAAGCCTCTTCCCGCCCGAGCAGGTCAAGGAGGAGACTGGTGTTGAGCTGCACTTCGTCAACACCGGCAACATGGACGATCCGGTGGCCGAGCTGCGCGCCATCACCGGCGGCAAGGGCTACGACGACGTGCTCTGCTACGCCCCGGTGGCTGCAGTCATCGAGCAGTCCAGCGCCATCCTGGGCCGCGACGGCTGCCTGAACTTCTTCGCCGGTCCTACCGACACCCAGTTCAAGGCCCCCATCAACTTCTACGACGTTCACTACAACTCGACCCATGTCATGGGCACCACGGGTGGCAACACCGCCGACATGATCGAGTCGCTCGAGCTGACCGCCGCCGGCCGCATCGACCCCGCCGTCATGGTTACCCACATCGGTGGTCTTGACGCCGCTGCCGAGACCACCTGCAACCTGCCGAGCATCCCTGGTGGCAAGAAGCTCATCTACACGCACATCACCATGCCGCTCGTGGCGCTGGACGAGCTGCGCAGCAAGGCTGCCGAGGACGAGCGCTACGCGGGTCTCGCCGACATCGTGGAGGCCAACAACGGCCTCTGGTGCCCGGCAGCCGAGCGCTACCTGCTCGAAAAGTGGGCTGAGGACTAACAATGCCAAGCGCGCGGCGAGCACCTTGTCTTTGTGCTCGCCGCGTGTGCGCTTATGTGGTGGGGGGACCGCATGCGTTATCATGGGGCAGTTGAGTTCGAGTACGGTCGAGAGGAGCGCGGCATGGCGATGACAGAGCGTCGGAGCTTGCTGGTCGACTTCGTCAACCGCGAGGGAAGCGTCACCTTTTCTCAGATAAAGGAGCTCTTCCCCGATGTGAGCGAGATGACGCTGCGCACCGACCTTAAGGCGCTCGACCAACAGCGTCAGATTATCCGCGTGCACGGCGGCGCCAAGTCCGTGGGCTTTGCCGTGGGCACCGATGACCTGCTTGCCCGGCGCACAGGCAGGCGGTCTGCCGAGAAGACCCAGATTGCCCAAAAGGCCGCTGCGCTGATCACTCCGGGCCACACCATCTTCATCGATTCGGGCAGCACCACCACGGCGCTTGCCGCAGCGATGGAGGATATGGAGCTCTTGGTCTTTACCAACTCACTCACGGTTGCCTCAGAGCTCGCGCGGTTCGAGCGTGTGATGGCCTTCGTGGTGGGCGGTCGGCTCAACCGCTACTCCATGAGCACCACTGGCGCGCGGGCTATCGACGCAGTCCGCTCGATGAAGTTTGACCAGGTATTTTTGGGTGTTACTGGCTACCAGCGCAGAGAGGGCTTTTCGTGCGGGTCCGACGACGAGGCCTTCTTCAAGCAGGCGCTGGTCGAGCGCTCGCACGAGAGCATCGTGCTCATGGACTCGAGCAAAGAGGGCCGTCCTTCGACCTTCAAGATCTGCGAGTTGCGCGATATCGACGCGGTGGTGTCAGACGACGGCCTCTCTGCCGACTTTGTCTCGTCTTGCAGCGAGCAGGGCGTGACCGTGCTGTAGGAGGCTTTGGCATCCGGCATGCGTATTGCAACTTGGGCATGTGCGGATTTGCCCCTCTTCAGGCCTCTATCGTTTCCATAGCTTCGAAAAGATGCGTATTAGATCGTCCAGAACTGCAACATAGAATGTATTCAATGCACGTTTAGATAAGCTCGACCGAAGGAGGACTGCCGATGTCAGAAGAGACCAACGTCGTATATGACGATGGCGCGGCACTCGTCGTAAGGAGCGATGAGGAGCTGTCCCAGAAGCTCGCGCTCATGCGCGAGGCCCAGAAGGTCTTTGCGACCTTTACCCAGGAGCAGGTTGACAAGATCTTCTTTGAGGCGGCCATGGCTGCCAACAAGGCCCGCATCCCCCTGGCCAAGATGGCCGTGGAGGAGACCGGCATGGGCTGCGTGGAGGACAAGGTCATCAAGAACCACTATGCCTCCGAGTACATCTACAACGCCTACAAGAACACCAAGACCTGCGGCGTCATCGAAGAGGACCCCGTGGCCGGCATCAAGAAGATCGCCGAGCCCATCGGCGTGATCGGCGCGGTCATCCCCACGACCAACCCCACCTCCACGGCCATCTTCAAGTGCCTCATTGCGCTCAAGACCCGCAACGCCATCATGATCAGCCCGCACCCGCGTGCCAAGAAGTGCACGGCCGAGGCCGCTCGCATCGTGAACGACGCCGCCGTGGCCGCTGGCGCCCCTGAGCACCTCATTGGCTGGATCGAGGCCCTCTCGCTCGAGAACACCCAGACCCTCATGGCCGAGAGCGACATCATCCTGGCCACCGGCGGCCCGGGCATGGTCAAGGCTGCCTACAGCTCCGGCACCCCGGCGCTCGGCGTTGGCGCGGGCAACACCCCGGTCATCATCGACAGCACCGCCGACGTGCGCATGGCCGTCAACTCCATCATCCACTCCAAGACCTTTGACAACGGCATGATCTGCGCCTCCGAGCAGAGCGTGACCGTGCTCGACGACGTCTACGACGAGGCCCGCGCCGAGTTTGAGCGCCGTGGCTGCTACTTCCTCAAGGGCGAGGAGCTCGACAAGGTCCGCAAGACCATCATCATCAACGGCCGCCTCAACGCTCGCATCGTTGGCCAGCGCGCCGCCACCATTGCCGAGATGGCCGGCGTCGAGGTGCCGCGCAGCACTAAGATCCTCATTGGCGAGGTCGAGAGCGTCGACATCTCCGAGGAGTTTGCTCACGAGAAGCTCTCCCCGGTGCTTGCCATGTATCGCGCCGCCACCTTTGACGAGGCCATTGCCAAGGCCGAGCGCCTCGTGGCCGACGGTGGCTATGGCCACACCAGCTCGCTCTACATCGACACGCGCGAGACCGAGAAGATGGCCAAGCATGCCGCGGCCATGAAGACCTGCCGCATCCTCATCAACACCCCCTCCAGCCAGGGCGGCATCGGCGACCTGTACAACTTCCACCTGGCACCGTCGCTCACCCTGGGCTGCGGCTCCTGGGGCGGCAACTCCGTCAGCGAGAACGTTGGCGTCAAGCACCTCATCAACATCAAGACGGTCGCAGAGAGGCGTGAGAACATGCTGTGGTACCGCGTGCCCGAGAAGGTCTACTTCAAGAAGGACTGCATGCCGGTGGCCCTCGACGAGCTCGGCACCATCATGGGCAAGAAGCGCGCCTTCATCGTGACCGATTCCTTCCTGTACAAGAGTGGCTTCACCAAGCAGATCGAGTCCAAGCTCGACGCCATGGGGATTGCCCACGCCTGCTTCTACGACGTTGCTCCCGACCCCACGCTGCAGTGTGCGCAGCAGGGCGTGGCGCAGATCCGCTCCTTCGAGCCCGACACCATCATTGCCGTGGGCGGCGGCTCGGCTATGGATGCGGCCAAGATCATGTGGCTCATGTACGAGCATCCCGAGGCCAAGTTTGAGGACATGGCCATGGACTTCATGGACATCCGCAAGCGCATCTACACCTATCCCGAGATGGGCCAGAAGTGCTACTTCGTGGCCATCCCCACCAGCTCGGGCACCGGCTCCGAGGTCACGCCGTTCGCCATCATCACCGACGCCGAGACCGGCATCAAGTGGCCGCTTGCCGACTACCAGCTGCTGCCCAACATGGCCATCGTGGACACCAACAACATGATGACCCAGCCCAAGGGCCTGACCTCCGCCTCTGGCGTTGACGTGCTCACCCACGCCCTCGAGGCCTACGTCTCGATCATGGCGAGTGACTACACCGACGGCCTCGCCCTGCGCGCCGGCAAGCTCGTGTTTAAGTACCTGGCCCGCGCCTACGACGACCCCAACGACCTCGAGGCCCGCGACCACATGGCCAACGCTTCCTGCCTGGCCGGCATGGCCTTTGCCAACGCCTTCCTGGGCGTCAACCACTCCATGGCGCACAAGCTGGGTGCCTTCCACCACATCGCGCACGGCTGGGCAAACGCGGTCATCCTCACGCGCGTCATGCGCTACAACGCGGCCGAGCGTCCCACCAAGATGGGCACCTTCAGCCAGTACCAGTACCCGCATGCCAAGGCCCGCTATGCCGAGTTTGGTCGCTACTGCGGCTTCACCGGCGCCAACGACGACGAGGTCTTTGAGAACTTCATCGCCGGCATCGAGGAGCTCAAGGCTCACGTGGGCGTCAAGCCGACCATCCGCGACTTTGGCGTGGACGAGCAGTACTTCCTCGACACTCTTGACGAGATGAGCGAGCAGGCCTTCAACGACCAGTGCACCGGCGCCAACCCGCGCTACCCGCTCATCAGCGAGATCAAGGAACTGTACCTCGACGCCTACTATGACCGTCCGGCCAGCAGCTACGAGGACTAGGCGCACGCGCAGAAAGGGATACCAAGATGAAGCTTCCTAAGGACAAGCAGGTCATCGTCGAACGCCACAACAAGATCGTCTACGACTGCGGCGACACGGTGGTCAAGGTCTTTAACGGCAACAAGCCGGCTGCCGACATCTTTGCCGAGGCAACCAAGGTGGCTCGCGCGGATCAGGCGGGCATCAACGTGCCCGAGCTCGTTGAGGTGAGCAAGGCCGGCGTCAACTGGGCCATCTCCACCAAGAAGGTCGTGGGCACCACGCTGCGCGAGCAGCTCAAGGCCAACCCCGAGCGCGAGGACGAGATCCTTGACCAGCTCATCGCTCTCGAGCTTGACGTGCATGCGCACAAGAGCCCGCTGATGGGCCGCCAGAAGGACAAGCTCACCCGTATGATCAACGCCGCGAGCGACATCATTGGCGAGGCGCAGCGCTACGAGCTGCTCCACTCGCTGGAGGGCATGCCCAACCACAGCAAGCTGTGCCACGGCGACTTTGTGCCGTCCAACATCATCGTTCCCGAGGACGGTGGCGCACCGGTCATCCTCGACTGGGCACACGCTACCCAGGGCAACGGAGCCGCGGACTGTGCCATTACCTACCTGCACCTCAAGCTCAACGGCGAGGACGAGTTTGCCGAGAAGTACCTGCACCGCTACTGCGAGCGTCAGGGCTGCACGGTCGGCTACGTTCAGAGCTGGTGCTCCATTGTGGCCGCCGCCGAGCTCTCTCGCGGTCGCGTGCACGAGCAGGACTTCCTGCTCTCCTGGGTCGACGTCGTCGACTGGGTGTAGCGCCCTAGCGTGCCAACCCGCCCGAGTTAGACCAGCCCGGCCTCCCCACACGGCGAGGCCGGGCTTTTGTATGGGCCGACTCGTGGCGTCCATGTGGGATGAGCAATCTGGCCCGCGAGAGGGTGTGTCAAGGGGACGTATAATTTGACACACTCAGTCAAGCCGCAATGATGGATGGGCCTTCGAGGGCAGCCGACATCAGGGCGAACGAGTTTCCGAGTGTGTCAAATTATACGTCCCCCTGACACACCCTCCGAGTGCGGCCGACGTCAGGGCGAGTGCGTTGGAGGTGCGGTCGACCCCATACACGCCGCCTCGACGTACGCCCTGCCAAAAGAGGCCGTCTAGCTGCGCATGTTGTTGAGAACGGTGTGCGTTTCTTCCAATTGCCCGCGCAGTTCGCTATGCTCAAACAAACGGGTTTTCTCGGAAGGGAGAAAAGCAGGGAGCCCGTTAGCGCCTGGACCAGAATGGGCTGGTTGACGAGGATGGCAGTTATCGAAAGATTCGGCGGGTGCTGCCACGGCAACGAGGTGTGTCGTAAGTAGGGGAGCAAAAAGCGGGGACATCCCGTAACAGAGGCCCCTTCGACCCTCACCGCAAAGCAAACAAAAGATTTGGCTGGCACGCGGCCGTGCTGCGTGCGACCTAAGACGATGGCCCGCAAAACCCATGGGCCCTCTATCAGGCGCAGCTTAATCGCACTACTAACTCATTTGGAGGTTCCCATGTGTGGAGTCGTTGGTTATACCGGTAGCAAGCAGGCAGCTCCGTGGCTGCTCGATGGCCTGCAGACCCTCGAGTATCGTGGCTATGACTCGGCAGGCATTCAGGTGGTTTCGCCCTCTGGCAATCTGCACGGCGTTAAGTGTGCTGGCCGCGTGGCCGCGCTGCGCGAGCGTGCCGCAGCCGCAAACCCCACGGGTACCTGCGGCATCGGTCACACCCGCTGGGCAACCCACGGAGCTCCCACCGACCGCAACGCCCATCCGCATCTTGACGGCACTGGCCGCATCGCCGTGGTGCATAACGGCATCATCGAGAACTTCCAGGAACTCCGCCGCGAGCTGCTGGCGGCTGGCCACGTCCTGGTCTCCGACACCGACACCGAGGTCATTCCGCACCTCATCCAGGAGGCTTGGGAAGGTCCGGCAAAGGGTGACCTTGCTGCCGCCGTGCGCAACGCAACCGACCGCCTCGAGGGCTCCTGGGCCATCGCCGTGGTCTGCGCCGACTGCCCGGGCACCATGGTCGTTACCCGCAACGGCTCCCCGCTCGTCGTGGCTTCCACCGACGACGGCGCCTATGCCGCTTCTGACGTCATGCCGCTTGCCAGCGTGACCAGCCATGTCATCCAGCTGAACGACGGCGACGTTGCGACGCTGACCCCCGACGGCGGCATTTCCATCACCGACCGCGACGGTCGCCTGGTGAACAGCCCCGCCACCTTTGACATCGACTGGGACGCCTCCGCTGCCAAGATGGGCGGTTACTCCGACTTCATGGCCAAGGAGATCAGCGAGCAGCCCGAGGCCATCGAGCGCCTGCTCAAGGACCGTCTTGGCTCCCACGGCATCGAGCTGGACGAGCTCTCGCTCACCCGCGAGGAGCTTGCCGCCATCGACAAGATCGTCATCATTGGCTGCGGCACCTCCTACCACGTGGGCCTCGTGGCCAAGGCGGCCATCGAGCGCTGGGCAAAGGTCCCGGTCGCCGTTGAGTACGCAAGCGAGTTCAACTACAACGAGGACTACCTGGTGACCGACCACACCATGTGCCTCGTCATTACCCAGTCCGGCGAGACTGCCGACACCCTTACGGCGGCGCGCCGCATGCGCGGCATGGGCTGCACCGTCTTTGCCATCACCAACGTGCTGGGCTCGACCGCCGCGCGCGAGGCCGACGGCACCCTGTACATCCAGGCCGGCCCCGAGGTGGCCGTTGCCTCCACCAAGGCCTACACCGCACAGATGCTGGCCTCCTATCTGCTGGCCCTTCGCCTGGCATACGCCAACGGCAACATGACGCTGGCCGAGGTCGAGAAGCACTATCGCGACTTTGAGCAGGTGCCCGACCTCATGCGCGAGGTCCTCTCTCGCCGCTGGCAGGACAAGCAGGCCTCTCAGCGCTTCCGCGGCAAGACGAGCTCGCTGTTCCTGGGGCGCAATGTTAGCTCCACGACTGCCTACGAAGGCGCACTCAAGCTCAAGGAGATCAGTTACCTGCATGCCGAGGCCTACCCCTCTGGCGAGATGAAGCATGGCCCCATCTCGCTGATTGAGTCTGGCTTCCCCGTGGTGGCCGTGGTGCCCGCCGATCACGTGCACGACAAGACGGTCTCCAACATCCAGGAGTGCCTGGCCCGTGGTGCCGTGGTTGTGGCCGTGGCTACCGACGGCGACGAGCGCGTTGCCAAGATGTGCCAGGAGGTGCTCTGGGTGCCGCCCTGCCCCGACCAGCTGCTCATCCCGGCGGTCTCCGTCATCCATCTGCAGCTGCTTGCCCGCTATGTTGCCCGCGACCGCGGCTACGACGTTGACAAGCCGCGCAACCTGGCCAAGTCGGTGACGGTGGAGTAGTTGTGGCAACAGCTGGTGTGGGCATAGACCTGTTGGAAGTCTCGCGAATGGAGCGGACGCTCAAGCGGCGTCCCTCCCTTGCGCGCAGGCTGTTTACCGATGACGAGCGGCGCTACTGCGAGGCGACGGGCAGGCCGGCGGAGCACTACGCGGCCCGCTATGCGGCGCGCCAGGCGGTGCTCAAGGCGCTTGGGCTGCGGCTTGGCCATGGCGTGGGCCTGCAGGACGTGTGGGTGAAGCAGGAAGAAAACGGCAGGCCACAGGCGGTGCTGAGTGGCTTGGTAGCGCAGACGGCGCGGGAGCGCGGGGTGTCCGAGGTGGCGCTTTCGCTCTCGTATACGCGTGATGTTGCCACGGCAATGGCGCTGCTGGTCACCGAGGAGGTGCGGCCCAAGCCCAAGGACGAACGCGACCCGCAGCGCGAGCTGCAGGCGTCGTTCCGCGCGGCGCGCTCGGTGCTCGACGAGCTTGACCGCATCCAGGGCGACGTGTCCTCCACGCTGGAGTAGGGTGCGCTCGATTTGAGCCTGATTGACCGGCGGGTCAGAGGGGGTCTCCTCTCTGGCCCGCTTTTGGTTGGCGGCGGGACCGCTCGCTGCATGAAGCGAGACTTTACGACCCTTGTGGCAGCTCGTTGCATGTGGGTCCTCTGCGAGGGTGGCCAAGCGCTCCGCTAGCGCTTTTTTGACTGCTAGAATTGCCCCATACGGTCATGCGATCAAGGGAGACATGCATGCAACCAGTGTTGAACGTTGAGGACGTACGCACGCTCGAGGAGCGCCTCACTCATGTGGGCGTGAGCATCTCCGAGCTCATGCACAGGGCGGGCGCGGCCGCCGCGGGCGAGGTTCTTGCCCTTGGCGAGCTCGAGCACGTAACGGTGTTCTGCGGCTTTGGCAACAACGGTGGCGACGGATGGGTGGCTGCCGAGGAGCTGCTGCGCAAGGGCGTGCATGTTACCGTGATCACCCCGCTCCCGGCCGACGAGATTCGCAGCGACCTTGCCCGCATGGTGGCGCAGAGCGCCCTTGCCGTGGGCGTCGACGCGCTTGTTGCGCCGCCTCGCTCCCAGGTGGAGGAGCTGCTCGCCAAGACCGACGTGGTGGTCGACTGCATGTTTGGCACGGGCTTCCATGGCACGCCGCATGCCCCCTTTGACATCTGGATCGAGTGCATCAACATGTCGGGCGTGCGCGTGCTTGCCGTCGACGTCCCCAGTGGCCTTTCGGCGCAGACTGGTCACGCCGAGGGTCCGGTGATCGTTGCCGACGAGACGGTTACCATGCTCACGCTCAAGCCCGGGCTGCTTTCCGACGAGGGCCGCGACGTGTGCGGGGCCATCGTGGTGGCACCGCTTGCCGAGCAGACCGAGGAGCTGGCCATTGAGGCCGACCCCGTTGCCTGGCGTGCCGACCCGAGCGACTACCAGCAGATCATCACGCCGCCCACCAACGCGGTCGACAAGTTCTCGCGCGGGTCGGTGCTGGTGGTTGGCGGGTCCACGCGCTTCACTGGCGCTCCCATGATGGCCGCGCTCGCCGCCGCGCGCGCTGGCGCTGGCTACGTTACGCTGGCCGTTCCCGAGCCGATTGCCCCCATTGTGCAGGCGCGCATGCTCGAGATCCCGGTGATTGGCCTTCCCGCCGAACCCGACGGAGCCTTCTCGACCAGGGCCGCCGACCTGGTGGTGCGCCTTGCCGAGAGCCGTAGCGCCACGCTGGTGGGACCGGGCATGCGCGTGTCGTCCGGCACGGTGGCCGTGGTTTCGGCGCTGCTCAACTCAAACGCAAATCTGGTGGTCGACGCCGACGCGCTCAACTGCATCTCGCGCCTCACGTCTGGCCAGATTGACGAGTTCCCCGAGATTCTGCGTCGCGGGGCCCCGCTCGTGCTCACTCCGCACCGCGCTGAGCTTGGGCGTATGGTCGGCCTTGCCGACACGCCGCCCAACTCGCTGACCTCGATGCTCGACGCTGCGCGCCGCATTGTGTGGGCCGACGGTGGCAGCGAGCTGTGCGTGCTGGCTAAGGGCAACGCAAGCGCCTGCGTGGGCGTTGAGGCGGCCATCCTGCCCAAGCCTGGTCCGGCCTGCCTGGCCACGGCCGGTTCGGGTGACGTGCTGGGTGGCATTGTGGCAGCGCTTTTGGCTCACGACGACATCGAGGGCACCGAGCTGCCGCTCATCTCTGCCCTTGCCTGCGAGATCCATGGCCAGGCGGCCCTGATGGCTGCCGAGCAGTTTGGTTCGCGCGGCGTGATGGCGGGCGACCTCATTGACAAGATTGGCCTTGCCGTTGACGCGATCGAAGAGCGCGCCATGATGGCCTCCCTCGACTTTGAGTAGCCGCCGGTCCATCGGGACGGTTCATTTTGGACGGGGCCTTTCGCCAGAAAGTCTCGCACTCCCCAATCTAGGTGGAGTGTCCGCCGTCCGTCGCGCCTTGGCTCGTTGTCGTAGAATGGGCAGCGTAAAAGTGCAACCTTTCTCGTCTTTGGAGGCGGCTTTCTATGCCACTCACATCCGAGCCTCAAGATAGATGGGCGTGGGTCGAGATCGACCTCAACGCCATCCGCAAGAACACCCGCGCGTTCAAGGGAATGCTCAAGCGGGGCACGCAGCTCATGTGCGCCGTCAAGGCGGACGCGTACGGCCACGGCGCCGTTGCGTGCACAAAGGCCATGCACGCCAGCGGAGCCGACCAGTTTGCGGTGGCGACGGTGGCCGAGGGCGTCGAGCTGCGTCAGGCAGGCATCGAGTGGCCCATCCTCATGCTCAACCAGGCGCCGATGGGGGCCATCCAAACGCTGGTCGACTACGACATCATGCCCAGCGTCTATACCAGCGAGTTTGCGCTAGCATACGGCGAGTGCGCTGCCGCAAACAACAAGATCGGCAAGTATCACCTGGCGCTCGACACCGGCATGACGCGCATTGGCGTGCTCCCGGCCGACGTCGTGGAGTTTAGGCACGCGATCGACTTCCACCGCGGCCTTGAGTGCGCGGGCACCTTCACCCACTTTGCCACGGCCGACAACCTGCAGGACTGGGACTTCTCCCTGCAGGCGCAGCGCTTTACCGACGCCGTCGCCGCCCTGCATGACGCTGGCTGTGACGTGGGCCTTGTGCACTGCGACAACACGCCGGGCATCATTCTTCATCCCAACATGCACTTTGACATGGCTCGCGCCGGCATTGGCCTGTATGGCCTGCAGCCCTCAGAGGCAACCGAGGGCCGCATTTCGCTTGCTCCGGCCATGAGCGTGCGCGCCCGCGTGATGCGCGCCATCAACCCTGCCGTTGGCGAGGGCGTGAGCTATGGCCTGCACTACCGCATTCCCACGCCGCATATCCAGGTGGCAACCATTCCCTTGGGCTATGCCGACGGTCTGTCGCGCACGCTGTCGGGGCGCATGGACGTGCTGGTGCACGGCAAACGCGCACGTCAGGTGGGCAACATCTGCATGGACCAGTGCATGTTTGCGATCGACACCAACCCCGTGCGCTCGTATCGCAGGGCCGAGCCGGTCGTTGAGGGCGACCTCGTGACCATCATTGGCAAGGACGGGAACGAGTGCATCACAGCCGACGAGATGGCCAAGCTGCGCGGCACCATCAACTACGAGGTCACCTGCAACTTTGGCATGCGTCTCGAGAAGGTGTACCTCTAGCCAGCGTCCGCCGCGCCCGCCCAGCCCGTCCATTGGGGACGGTTCCGTTTGGACGGTCGCTGGCAGCAGGCCTGCCCGTTGCGCTGGGCGCCACCCAACTGCTCAAAGATGCGCCTCACGATTGCGCGAGGCGACATGCGCTAGCCAAGAAGGAGTATCTTTGCCAAGAAAGAAGAGGGAACGGCCATCGCTAATGAGCGAGGAGGGCGCCATGGCTATCATGCAGATTCCCGGTCACGACCACCAAAAGCCGCGCGAGGTGACTCTCGAGGAGATTCGTGCGGTGCTGGGCGACTGCCAGCTGTGTCCGCTGGGCGAGACCCGCACCAACCTGGTGTTTGGCGTGGGCAACCCTCATGCGCGCGTGATGTTCATTGGCGAGGGGCCGGGGCGCAACGAGGACCTGCAAGGCGAGCCCTTTGTGGGAGCTGCTGGGCAAAAGCTCAATAGCCTGCTGGCGCTTGCCGGCCTGCGTCGCGAGGACATCTACATTGCCAACGTGGTCAAGTGCCGTCCGCCCTCAAACCGCAACCCAAGGCCCGAAGAGATTGTTGCCTGCAGCCCGTTCCTGCGCGAGCAGATTCGCTCCATCTGGCCCGATGTCATCGTGTGCCTGGGAAACTTTGCCACGCAGTTTGTGCTGCGCACCGAGCAGGGCGTGACCAAGCTTCGCGGCCAGCTCTACCAGACCGGCCACTTTGTGGTGTGCCCAACGTTCCATCCAGCGGCTACCATCTATCATCAGGACTGGCTGCCGCTGCTCGAGGCCGACATGCGCATGGTTGGCCAGTGGCTGGCCGACCATCCCGCAGGCTGAGGGCCGTCCGTTGGGGACGGTTCCTTTTGGACGGACCGGCTGCCGTCGCCGAGCGGGCCGGCTGCCGTCCGACATTTGAGGTGAAGGAAGACCAATGAGCGAGAAGCGCTTTGTGACCAATTCAACGAGCGAGACCATCGCCCTGGGCGAGCGGCTCGGGCGCCTTTTGCGCGCGGGTGACGTGCTCGTGCTCACGGGTGACCTTGGCGCCGGAAAGACGCAGCTCACAAAGGGTATCGCAGCTGGCATGGGCATCACCGACGACGTGACCAGCCCAACCTTCAACATCCTCATGGTCTACGGCGACGCGGGCGACATGCCGCTCTACCACTTTGACCTTTACCGTCTTGACGACCCCGACCAGCTCGAGGACATTGGCTTCTATGACGCGCTCGGGGGCGACGGCCCCTGCGTGATTGAGTGGGGCGAGCAGTTTGTTGACCAGATAGGTGACGACCGCTTGGACGTGTTCCTCACGCGGCTCGACAGCGAGGCCGCGGCGGGCGAGGAGCCCCCGCGCGAGCTGCGTCTCGTTCCGCACGGCGCGCGTGCCACCGAGCTGGCGGAGAGCCTGTAGCCCGCAAGCAGCTTAACGTTCGCGTATAAGCCACCACAAACATGCCCGTTTTGCGTGGCCGCTGTCAGCGTCGCTGGTAGCGGCTACACTGTTCGGTGCAATCATCAGGTTTGAAAGGCACCCCATGACCACTACCAGCGGTTCGCGCGTCGTGCTCGCGCTTGACACCTCTACCGACATGCTCGCTTGCTCTGTTGCCGAGTGGACCCCGCAGGATGCGGGCTCACCCGTGCGCGTGCTTGCGACGGGCGACCACCTCTGCCGCCGCCAGACCAACGTCGAGCTGACCTCCACGGCCCTTGAGTGCCTTGGCCGTGCGGGCCTTACCATGGTGGACGTGGACGAGGTGCTGGTTGGTCGCGGTCCCGGGTCGTTCACGGGCGTGCGCATTGGCATTGCCACAGGTAAGGGCCTTGCGTGCGGGCTGGGCGTGCCGCTGTATGGCTCCTCGACGCTCGACGCGGCCGCTTGGCACGCCTGGGCATCCGGCGTGCGGGGCATGCTCGGTGTGGTGGGCGACGCCATGCGAGGCGAGGTCTACCCAGGAATCTACGAGCTCGGCGAGCAGGGTCCGCATCGCACCTTTGTTGCCGAGACCGTGGTCAAGGCGCAGGTTTGCGTGGACGAGTGGGCGGCACTGCAAGACGCGTCCGCGCTCACGCTCACGGGCGATGGCCTCAAAAAGTACCGGGCGCGCTTTGAGGAGGCCGGCTTCAACCGCTTTGCCCCCGAGGACGCATGGCATCCCTCGTCGGAGGGGCTGCTCCGGGCGTTTGCGGCGTCTCCGCGCGATGATGCTCAGAGCTCGGGCGACCCCGCGCTGGTGCTGCCCATCTACACCCGCCTCTCCGACGCCGAGGAGGCGGAGCGCGAGCGTCTGGGCATGGGCAAGAGCGGCTTTGTAAAGGGCTCCGGCGTTGCCGAGGAGCTTGCGGGCATTCACACGCAGCTGCGCCCGATGTCCGTCAACGACCTTGAGCAGGTCGAGGCGCTCGAGGCCAAGGCCTACGTGGGCGGAGTGCACAAGCCGTGGAGCGCGCGCATGTTTGAGGAGGAGCTCGCGCAGCCTGGCCGCACGTGGTGGGTCGCGCACGACCGCGGCTCCATCGTGGGCTTTGCGGGCGGCTTGCTTGCGGGCGACAGCCTTGAGGTGCTCGACGTGGCCGTGGACGAGAGCCGCCGCCACGAGGGAATCGCCACGCGACTGCTCGCGCGACTGGCCTACGACGGCCAGACGCTTGGCGCCTCGCAGATCACCCTTGAGGTGCACTCGGGCAACGACCCCGCAAAGAGCCTCTACGAGGACCTGGGCTTTGAGCTGGCAGGACGGCGGAACAACTACTACGGCCCGGGCAACGACGCGCTCATTATGACAGCGGCGCTGCCGCTTGCCATCGACACGGCCAAGGCGGGCGAGCGTCCCGAGCCGCGCGCCTCGGTGCGTCCGTGGCCCATCGTGCCTGCCGAGCGCACGGCCGAGCAGGCGGCTGCCATCGCCGACGCGGCTCCGCTTGTGCTCGCCATCGAGAGCAGCTGCGACGAGACGGCCCTCGCCATCATTGACGGCAACGGCACCGTTTGCGCAAACGTGGTTGCCACGCAGATCGACTTCCACGCGCGCTTTGGCGGCGTGGTGCCCGAGATCGCCAGCCGCAAGCACACCGAGGCCATCGTGGGCGTGTTTGAGGAGACGCTTGCCAAGGCGGGCGAGCACTTTGGCGTTGACACGCTGTCGCCGGCCGATCTCGCTGGCGTGGGCGTTACCGCAGGTCCCGGGCTTGTCGGAGCGCTCGTGGTGGGCGTTGCCTTTGCCAAGGGACTCTGCGCCGCAACCGGGCTCCCGCTCATTCCGGTGCACCATCTTGAGGGACACCTGCTGGCCAACCTCTTTGAGACCCCCGACCTTGAGCCGCCCTTTGTGGCAAGCCTCGTGAGCGGCGGCAACACCATGCTGGTGCTCGTGCGCGCGTGGGGCAGCTACGAGATCTTGGGCCAGACCATCGACGACGCGGTGGGCGAGGCCTTTGACAAGGTGGCCAAGGCGCTTGGCCTGGGGTATCCCGGCGGCCCGGTCATTAGCAAGCTGGCGGCGCAGGGCAACCCGCGTGCCATTGCCTTCCCGCGCGCGATGATGCACAGCGGCGACTATCGCTTCTCTCTGAGCGGCCTCAAGACGGCGGTCATCACCTATATCCAGGGCGAGAACAAGGCTGGCAGGCCCATCAACCTGCCCGATCTTGCCGCGAGCTTCCAGGCGGCGGTTGTGGACGTGCAGGTGGCAAAGGCGGCGACCGCGGTGAAGGAGACCGGCGTGCGCGACTTTTGTGTGGGTGGCGGCGTTGCGGCCAACCCGGCGCTGCGTGCGGCCTACCAGGAGCGCTTTGCCAAGATGGGCGTGCGCGTGACGGTGCCTCCCATGGTGGTCTGCGGCGACAACGGCGCCATGATTGCGGTGGCGGCGCTGCGCAACCTTCGTGCAGGCGTCACGGCCCCGCTCACGCTCGACGCCGCGCCAAACGCCAAGCTGGGCGAGTGGAGCAGCCCTGAGCCGCCGGTGGTAGGCCCCGGCTGGCCCCTCCGTTAGCCCACCCGTCCCCAACGGACGGGCTGCGGGCAAGCCTGGGGCTGTTGCGGGGTTGTATCAATGCGGCGCCCGCTGTTGCGATTGCGCATCAAAACCCCTACGGTACTCAATACCGCGACAGAACTTTCTCGCATTGAGTTGCAAGGGGGAGGGAGATGGGCTCCCTCCGGTTGTGCCGCGTGAAGGGGGACCTGGTAACCAAGAGAAAAGAGGACTAGCCATGACTACCCGCTTTGCCAATATCGCATCTTCCCGCACGTTCAACAAGCTTTCCCGTCGTGACTTCCTCAAGCTCTCTGGCGTAGCCGCGATTGCCACGGGCCTCACCGCCTGCGGTCCCGCCGCCGAAGACGACCCCGACGCCGCCGTCGAGGAGGCCATTGGCTCCTCCAACGTCGCCTTTGCGCCCGGCAGCGTCCTGCGCGTGGGCATGGAGGCCGCTTACGCTCCCTACAACTGGCAGGCCACCGAGGAGTCCGAGTTCACCATCCCCATCGAGAACGTCTCGGGCGCCTTTGCCGACGGCTACGACGTCCAGATCGCAAAGATGGTCGCCGAGGGCCTCGAGATGGACCCCGTTGCCGTCAAGCTCGACTGGGACGGCCTCATTGAGGCGCTCGGCCAGGGCCAGATCGACGTCATCATCGCCGGCATGACCGCCACGCCCGAGCGCATGGAGGCCATCGACTTTACCGAGCCGTACTACGTGGGCACCTACGGCCTCATGGTCCAGAAGGGCTCCCCGTACGAGAACGCCACCTCCATCCAGGACTTTTCCGGCGCCGCCGTGCTCGGCCAGAAGGACACCCTGCTTGACGAGGTCATCGACGAGATCGAGGGCGTCAACCACCTGAGCCCCGTGCCCACCGTTCCAGACCAGGTCTCCAACCTGCTCGCTGGCTCCTGCGACGCCATCACCTTTGACGTGGGCAACATCGCCAGCATGACCGACGCCCACCCCGAGCTCGTTGGCATCATCTTTGACGAGGGCAAGGGCTTCTCCGAGGAGGTGCCCGTCAACATTGGCATCTCCAAGGGCCAGGACGACATCGTCGCCAAGATGAACGACATCCTCGCTGGCATCGACGAGGAGCAGCGCCAGCAGATTTGGGCCGACGCCGTGGAGCGTCAGCCGGAGTAAGCCCGGACGTGCCGCTGGGGTCGCATGCGCCGACCTCCGGCGGCCACACATTGCACGCTAGCTCGAAAGCTGCCCGGGACGTTCTGCCCCGGGCCTTTCTCACCCGTTGCGCGGCAGACAGGGTGAACGTGAAGGGACATTCCCGTTGAATCGCTTTGCCAAGATCAAGTCGTTCGTTACCGACGACCATCGCTACGTGTTCCTTGCCACCTCGTTCGTTGCGGCCATTGGCATCTGGTTCTCGATGCAGCGCCGCTCGGACATGAGCTTCTTGCGCGGCGCCTACGCGGTCGAGGTGGCCATGTACTGGTTCCTCATGGCGTGGCTCGCGTTGTCGGCCGTGGCGCTCGTCTGGAAGCTGACCCACTGGAAAGGCGACGCCTACCAGCGCACCTCTCCCTTCACCAAGCAGCCCGTCAAGACCGTAGTGCGCTACCTCTCCTACGCCGTGTGCGCAGTCACGGCCGCGCTCTTTGCGGACCGCGCGGTCATGGGCTTTGTCTCCGTCACCTCGTCGGCGCTCTCGCACGACAAGAACCCCTCCGACTTCCTCAGCTCCATCGTCTACATGCTCGACAAGAGTCACGGCATCATTGCGCAGGGCATCCTCACCACGGTGGGACTCTCGGTCTTTGGCACGCTCATCGCCTTTGTGCTGGCCATCCTGCTTGTGTTTTTGCGCATCCAGCAAATCGACCGCTCGGACAACGACGCCGTGCGCTTCTTTAAGGTCCTTGGCACGACCTTTGCCAAGCTCTACTCCACGGTGGTGCGCGGCACGCCCATGATGGTCCAGGGCATGCTCATCTACTTTGCGGGCTTTGGCATCCTCAAGAACTCGGGCATGACGGTGAGCGAGATCGGCCGTGTGTGGTCCACCTTTGTGGCGGGCCTGGTGACCATCTCGCTCAACTCCACCGCCTACATGATGGAGGTGCTGCGCGGCGGCATCGAGGCTGTGGACCCCGGGCAGAGCGAGGCCGCGCGCAGCCTTGGCCTCTCGCAGTGGCAGGCCATGATCAAGGTGGTCTTCCCCCAGGGCATCAAGAACGCCATCCCCGCGCTTTCAAACGAGCTGGTCGTCAACATCAAGGACTCCTCGGTGCTAAGCGTCATTGGCGTGTTTGACCTCATGTTTGCCACCAAGACCGTGGTCGGCATCTACTTCAAGCAGATCGAGATGTATGTGGTGGCGGCCATCTGCTACCTGTGCCTCACCATGGTGGCCAGCTGGCTGCTGGGCAAGTTTGCCCGCCACCTCTCGGTTGAGCCCGCGCCGCTCACCAGCGTGTCCGACATGAATGCCACCGTGGGCACCGTTGCCGGCACCGGCAGCTCCGAGTATTCGCTCGACATGAAGAAAGCGAGGCAGTAGCCATGGCAGAGACTACCGCGGCAGGTCCGCTCATTCGTGTTGAGAACCTGCGCAAATCGTTTGGCAGCCACCTGGTGCTCAAGGACATCGACTTTGCGGTGAACCCCGGTGAGGTCGTGACCATCATTGGCGCATCGGGCAGTGGCAAGTCGACCCTGCTGCGCTGCATGAACCTGCTCGAGACGCCCGACAGCGGCCACATTTGGTTCCACGGCGAGGACCTTGCCGCCGATCGCGTGAACATCAACCGCCTGCGCGAGCACATTGGCATGGTCTTTCAGAGCTTCAACCTCTTTAACAACATGAACGTGCTGGACAACTGCACGCTCGCGCCCGTTACGCTCAAAAAGATGAGCAAGGCCGAGGCGGAGCGTGTGGCGCGCGAGCATCTTGACATGGTGGGGCTCTCCGACTTTGTGAATGCGCCGGCTACCTCGCTCTCGGGCGGGCAAAAGCAGCGCGTGGCCATCGCCCGCGCCCTGTGCATGAAGCCCGACCTCATGCTCTTTGACGAGCCTACCAGCGCGCTTGACCCCGAGATCGTGGGCGAAGTCCTCAACGTTATGCGCGACCTTGCGGCCGAGGGCATGACCATGGTTGTGGTTACCCACGAGATGGACTTTGCCAAGAACGTCTCCGACAAGGTCGTGTTCATGGACCAGGGCGTTATTGCCGAGGCCGGAGACCCGCAGCAGATCTTTACCAATCCGCAGCTGCCGCGCACGCGCGAGTTCTTGGCGCGCTATCTGGAGGACTAGCGGCCTTAAGGCGGCGCGGGCTCGGGGCTTTCGGAGCCATGGGGCGCATATCGTTCAGGTTTTTCCACTAGTGTACGTTCCAAATCCGGCCCAATCGGGAGGGGCGGCGGAGAGGCCCGCGTTTGCCCAGTTGACAACGGCGTGAACCGGGTGCCTCGCGAGGCAGCCGGGAATGCTTCGTACACTAGCGGCAAAAGTTGAACGTTATCCCCTCTTCCGCTCCAAACCCGCGGTCGTGGCGATCCGTCCGGGCCGCAGGACCGAGGTATTGTGTTGCGGCCACCCCACCGTCAAGCCCGATGGCGTACCCCACAGCCCAATCGCTGCGGTAAAGTCAACCTATGTGACGTCTTGCCCTTGAAGCTGGCTCGAGCATACGGAGGCATTCATGTTCCAGAACATCATGTCCTTAATCATCAGCTTTGTCTGCCTGGTAGGCGGCCTCTTCATGTTTACCTTTGGCCTGTCCAACGTTGGCACGCAATACTTTTCGCTGGGCCCGACCCTGCTAGGGCTTGTTCTCGTTGTGCACAACGTCTTTGTGCTGTACGTGACTTTTTCCAAGAAGAGCGGCCAGGACACCCAGAGGACGTCGGCGCCGGCCACGCGGACGCCGCCCAAGCAGACCCCTGCTACCCAAACGCCAGTTACACAGGCCCCTGCTACGCGGACTCCAGGTAAGCAGACGCAGGACACGTCTGTATCTGACACTCAGGCCTTCCAGATCCCGCAGACCGAAAGCGTGTCAGTGGTCCATCGCATTTTTAGCCACATGAATCAAACCGCTATCGACACCTCTTTCTACGGCAGCGAAGCCTATGCCGAAGCGATTGCGGCAGAGCTGGTCCCCATGTTCGCTCCAAGTGCAAGTCTCAATGATTACAAGGCGGTCGATGAGGCGCTGCTCTTTTACGGTGACGTGTGGATTCGCAAGCACTTTGGACCCTCGCCCGAGCTTATGACTACCAGCCACATCAAGGGCGATCTCACCGAAAAGTATCGCGATCATGACGCAAAGGTGGTCGCCGCAGCCGTGGACCGCTGCGTCGCCTTCATCTACCAGAAAGAGCCCAATCTAGAGCAGCGAGACGTGGTGCAAGCGTTCCAGCAGAATCTCGTGCAGTCCAATGCGGGCCAGAACGCCAATGCAGAAACGGCACACCTTGACGACGCGGATTATGGGCTGGTCCCACAGAAGCCCGTGTTTGTTGCCGGCTTCCCTGGGACCCATGCCTACCTCGATTCGCTCTGCCTGAGCGACGGCACCCGGCCAACGTTTAACCGCACGGGCAGCATGAATGTCCCGGGCATCGAGGGGCCGGTGGACGCATACGAGGTCACGGCAGGCGGCAAGTCCGTTGGCCGCATCTTTGTCTGCCTGTACGGCAGCTCCAACTCTACGCGTGCTCCAAGGGGCTTTGTGCTGCGCTGATGCTCCGACGCACGGATTGAGCTGGATATTGTGGGGGAACGTATGAGGCCAGACTACGTCATTACTTCTGAGAACGTGTTTACCGGCGAGAACGACTGCGAAACGGCTCGCCCGCTGGCGGTTGCGGTGGCTGGCGGCCACATTGCTGCCGTTGCTCCGCGCAAGGAGGCGGACGAGCTTGCACAGGGCGCGCAAGTGGAGGACTGGGGCGACGCATTCATTTGCCCGGGCTTCCATGACGCTCACCAGCATGTGTTTCATGCGGCGCTCTTTCCGAGCGAGCTGGCAACGGAATATGTGGGGACGAGCGAGGCGGACTGCGTGTGTCACCTGCAGCAGTGGGCAGCGGGTCGCTCCGATGACGGCTCGTGGCTGGTCAGCCACGGCTGGCGCGAGGGTGCATGGGACTCACTTGCCATGCCGTCGCGCGCCTTGCTCGACAAGGCCTTCCCCAACCGTCCCGTGGCCATGTATTCTGGCGATGCCCACACGGTCTGGACCAACACCGCTGGCCTGCACGCGCTTGGGATTGGCGATGACACGCAGCCGCCAGCAGGCGGCAGTTACGACCGCGACGAGCACGGTCACCCTACGGGCATCATCCGCGAGGCGGCGGGTATGGTCGCCATGGCGCGCGTGCTCTCGAGCTTTACGATCGAGCAACTCTGCGGCATCTATCGCGACTACTTTGCGCGACTGCGCGCCATGGGCATAACGTCGGTTTGCGATATGGCGCTCTCGCTCATTCCTGGCGCTGACAGCATAAATCCGCAGGTATATGAGGCGCTTGAGGCTTCGGGCGATCTTGCGGTGCGAGCGCACCTCTTCCCGTGCCTCTCGGACGACCAGTCCAACCTTGAGGAGCTACAGGCGCGCTACACAGGCGATCGTCTGCGTGCGCCGGGCTTCAAGCAGTTCTTTGACGGCGTGAGCAGCCAGCACACCGCGTGGTGTACTGAACCGTATGAGAACGCTTTCTTTGCGGGAGACATCGGTCGTCCAACGGTGCCGCCCGAGCGCATGCGCGAGCTGGTGCTGGCGGCGGCCGCGCGCGGCCATGCGGTGCGCATCCACACCATCGGCGATGCCGCCGTACACGCGGCGATTGACATCTTTGACGAGGCGTATCGCCGCTACGGTGCTCCCACGCAGGGACGCAACACCATGGAGCACATCGAGGACATCCAGCCGGCCGACATCGCGCGGCTGCGTGCGGCGCATGTGGTGGCCTCAGTGCAGCCGCCACATGTGACCCTTGATCTGGCGCAGCCGGCGCGCGACCTGGGGGAGTGGCGAGCCCGTCGCATGTGGCCCTTTGCCGGGATGCAAGCCGCGGGTGTGGAGCTGGCGCTTGGCACCGACGCTCCCGTTGTGCCGCCTACCAGCATGGATGTGCTCTACACGGCGGTCACGCGACGTACGCCGGAGGGCCACGAGCCCAAGGGCGGTTGGTATCCCGAGCACAATCTCACGCGTGCCCAGGCGTTGCGAGCCTACAGTCTTGGCGGAGCCACGGCCGTTGGTCGCGAGCGCGAGCTGGGTAGCATCGCGCCGGGTAAGCTTGCCGACCTTGCGGTGTGGGACACCAATCTCCTCACCTGCGCAGACGACGAAATCCAACGCGCCAAGTGCCTCTCAACCAACCTCGGTTGACTGGGAAGGGGTCATGGGATGTGTCAGGGGGACGTATAATTTGACACACTCGGAAACTCGTTCGTCCTGTTGTCGGCCGCTCTCGAAGGTCATCTGTCATTACAGCCTGACTGAGTGTGTCAAATTATACGTCCCCCTGACACACGTCCCTTGCACCCGTCCGCCACCGCCTAAAACTCGCATCGGCGCGTGCAAAATGCAGGGATTCTGATGTCGCGAATTCGAGTTTTAGGCGACTGCTTTCCTATACCATGGGAGTGCATGTTAAAGCCAAGGCCAAGGAGGCCCCCATGCGCGATGGATTCGTCAAGGTATCTGCCCGCACGCCCAAGGTGCGCGTAGCGGACGTCTCTTATAACGTCGACCAGTGCATCGAAGAGATCAGCGATGCCTGCTCGCTCGGTGCCAAGATCGTCGTTCTCCCCGAGCTCTGCATTACGGGCTATACCTGCGAGGACCTCTTTTGGCAGGACGCGCTGCTCGACGCCGCCCAAAAGGGCCTCTACGAGATTGCCGAGAAGACCGAGAAGCTCGACGCGCTCATCTTTGTGGGCGTTCCCTGGCGCGTCAACGGCAAGCTCTACAACTGCGCGGCAGCCATCAACGCGGGTGAGGTCCTGGCGCTCATTCCCAAGACGCACGTACCCAACTACAACGAGTTCTATGAGCTGCGCCACTTTACACCCGCAACGCCTGGTGCCTGCACCTTTGTGGACCTCTCGCAGGAGGAGCCCGTGCCCTTTGGCACCAACATCCTGCTGACCTGCTCGGCCATGCCCGACCTGGTGGTGGCGGCCGAGATCTGCGAGGACCTCTGGGCGCCCAACCCGCCCTCCATCGACCACGCGCTCGCAGGTGCCACGCTCATCGTCAACCTCTCAGCATCCAATGCAATCGTGGGCAAGGCGGCCTACCGTCGTCAGCTGGTGGCCGGCCAGAGCGCGCGACTGGTGTGCGGCTACGTGTACACCAGCGCTGGTTGGGGAGAGTCCACGACCGACGTCGTGTTTGCGGGTCACAACATGGTGGCCGAGAACGGCACGCTGCTCGCCGAGTCCGCGCCCTTTGGCCCAGGCAACGCCACGAGCGAGATTGACGTGGCGGCCATCAAGGCGGAGCGCATGCGCATGTCGACCTTCCGCATGTCCTGCGGTACCGATGGTGCGTATCACGAGGTCAAGTTTGCGCTCAATCGCACTGACACGCTGCTCACGCGCCATGTTGATCCGCATCCGTTTGTCCCTGCCAACGGCGCCGAACGCGACGCCCGCTGCGAGGACGTCTTCTCGATCCAGGCGTGGGGCCTGGCGCGTCGCCTCGACCACACGCACAGCAGCTGCGCGGTGGTGGGCGTGTCGGGTGGCCTCGACTCCACCTTGGCGCTGCTGGTGACCGTGCGTGCCTTTGACCTGCTGGGACTCGACCGTCAGGGCATCATCGCGGTGACCATGCCGGGCTTTGGCACCACCGAGCGCACCCATGGCAACGCAACCACGCTGGCCGACGCCCTCGGCGTGCAGCTTCGCGAAGTGAGCATTGCCGCGGCGGTGCGTCAGCACTTCGCCGACATTGGCCACGACGAGTCCGTCCACGACGTGACCTACGAAAACAGCCAGGCGCGCGAGCGCACGCAGATCATCATGGACATTGCCAACCAGGAGGGCGGTCTGGTCATTGGCACCGGCGACCTCTCCGAGCTGGCGCTGGGCTGGGCCACCTACAACGGCGACCACATGAGCATGTACGGCGTCAACGGCGGCGTGCCCAAGACCCTCGTGCGTCACCTGGTGCGCTACGTGGCCGATACCTGCGAAAACGACGCCGAGTCCGACATCCTCTACGACGTGCTCGACACGCCAGTCTCGCCGGAGCTTTTGCCCGCCAACGACGACGGCACCATCGCCCAGCAGACCGAGGACCTGGTTGGCCCCTACGAGCTGCATGACTTCTTCCTCTATCAGGTGCTGCGTCGCGGCTTCACGCCGTGCAAGGTTTACCGCCTTGCCTGCTATGCGCTGGGCGACACCTACGACGCAAAGACCATCCTCAGCTGGCTCAAGGTATTCTACCGTCGCTTCTTTGCTCAGCAGTTCAAGCGCAGCTGCCTGCCCGACGGCCCCAAGGTGGGTAGCGTCGCGGTGAGCCCGCGCGGTGACCTGCGCATGCCGAGCGATGCTGTCAGCCGCCTGTGGCTCGCCGAGCTCGAAGCGCTGTAGGCCGCACCAGCAGAGAAAAACTCGCGTGGCGTTGGGGCCCAGGCTCCAACGCCACTTTTATCGCCCTCACTACTCCAACACTAGAAAATCTAAGTGCCTGTTTGAAGATTTTCATATTGTGGTGTTATCACAGCCGATTGTGGGTATAGTTTCACACGTTGGCTACGCGGTTACATACCGCACATGAGCGCCTTTGGCGCATATGAAGGAGGTTCTTTAGCATGACTCTTAAGCCGCTGGGCGATCGCGTCCTCGTTAAGCCCGCTCCCAAGGAGGAGCGCACCTCATCTGGCCTGTACATCTCTTCTGGTGCTCAGGAGAAGCCGCAGAGGGGCGAGGTCATCGCCGTTGGTGCTGGCAGGCTCAACGACAAGGGCGAGCGCATTGCCATCGACGTCAAGGTTGGCGACCAGGTCTACTACGGCAAGTTTGGCGGCAACGAGGTTAAGGTCGACGGTGAGGACTACCTGCTCCTTCGCGCCGACGACATCTACGCCATCATCACCGAGTAACCCCTGCGTACCCACGCATTTATCTTTGGAGGAATAAATCATGGCTAAGGACATTATCTTTGGTACCGACGCTCGCGCGCGTCTTGCCAAGGGCGTCAACACGCTCGCTGACGCTGTTACCACCACGCTTGGCCCCAAGGGCCGCTACGTTGCCCTGCAGCGTTCCTACGGCGCTCCCACCATCACCAACGACGGCGTCTCCGTTGCCAAGGAGATCGAGCTCAAGGACCCCGTCGAGAACATGGGTGCCCAGCTCGTGAAGGAAGTCGCCACCAAGACCAACGACACCGTTGGTGACGGCACCACCACCGCCACGCTGCTCGCTCAGGTCATCGTCAACGAGGGCCTGCGCAACGTTGCCGCTGGCGCCAACCCCATCGCCATCCGTCGTGGCATCGAGAAGGCCGTTCACGCTGCTGTCGAGCAGATGAAGGGTGCTGCTCAGGAGGTTGCCACCAAGGAGCACATCGCTTCCGTTGGCACCATCTCCGCTGGCGACCCCGAGATCGGCGGCAAGATTTCTGAGGCCATGGAGGTCGTGGGCAAGGACGGCGTCATCACCGTCGAGGAGGACAAGACCAACTTTGGCATCTCCATCGACACCGTCGAGGGCATGCAGTTTGACAAGGGCTACATCTCCCCGTACTTCGCCACCGAGAACGAGACCATGACGGCCGAACTGGCCAACCCCTACATCCTCATGACCGACCAGAAGATCTCCAACATCCAGGACATCCTGCCGGTCCTTGAGGCCATCCAGCGCTCCGGCTCCCCGCTGCTCATCATTGCCGAGGACGTCGACGGCGAGGCTCTTGCCACCCTCATCCTCAACAAGCTCCGTGGCACCCTGCAGGTCGCTGCCGTGAAGGCTCCTGGCTATGGTGACCGCCGCAAGCGCATGCTCGAGGACATCGCCGTTGTGACCGGTGGCCAGGTGGCCATGAAGGAGCTCGGCATCAACCTCGAGAACATCTCCGAGGAGATGCTCGGCCGCGCTACCTCCATCAAGATCACCAAGGACAACACCACTATCGTTGGCGGCGCAGGCTCCTCTGCTGCCATCCAGGACCGCATCGCTCAGATCAAGGGCGAGATCGAGCACACCGACTCCGACTTCGACCGCGAGAAGCTCCAGGAGCGCATGGCCAAGCTGGCCGGCGGTGTTGCCGTCATCAAGGTTGGCGCTGCTACCGAGGTTGAGCTGAAGGAGATCAAGCACCGCATCGAGGACGCCCTCCAGGCGACCCGCGCTGCTGTTGAGGAGGGCATCGTCGCCGGTGGTGGCGTTGCGTTCCTGGCTGCCGCCAAGGCTCTTGACACCGTTGAGGCTGCCGACGCCGACGAGAAGATTGGTGTTGACATCATTGGCAAGGCTCTGGTTGCTCCTGTGCGCCAGATTGCCAACAACGCTGGCTATGAGGGCTCCGTCGTGGTCGAGAAGATCAAGGGCCTGCCCGAGGGCCAGGGTCTCAACTCCGCCAACGGCGAGTGGGGCGACATGATCGAGATGGGCGTTCTTGACCCCGTCAAGGTCACCCGCACCACGCTGCAGAACGCCGCTTCTGTGGCCAGCCTGATCCTCATCACCGAGGCCACCGTCTCTGACGAGCCCAAGGACACCACCATCGAAGAGGCTATCTCCGCTGCCGCCGCTGCTGGTGGCCAGGGTGGTGGCATGTACTAGGATCCCCGCCGGGCCTAGCAAACCACGCAAACGTCCTCGCAAAGGGGCCGGAGAAGCAGATGCTTCCCCGGCCCCTTTTCTGCGGAATGTTTGCTTATGTTTGCTAGGCCCGGCGGGACCCTGGTACATGCACTACGGGAGGGGACCAGCAGCGACGGAGACTTTGCAGGACAGAGGGACCTGTGGGGTTTTGCGGGTTGCGTCGCTGCCTGTGCTGCACTGCTACAATGGTTGATTACGTGGCTCGCATGACGTTGTGAGAGGGGGACCATGGCCGAGAACCGCGACATGCTCGACGACCTTATCGACATCCAGCAGGACTGGCAAAAGGTGTCAAACCCACTGGGTGACATTGCTGACTCGCTGATTGATCCCTCCAAGGCGCGCGTGTTCAACCCGGCCGAGTACAAGGCCAGGCCGCGCACCAACTCCACGTACTGCCTCGAGATCGCCTCGGGCGGCAAGGGCGTGTGCCGCCGTTGCGTTGACGTGTGTCCGGTCAATGCGGTCGAGATCAACGTCAAGACGGTCAAGATCAATGACAACTGTCGTGAGTGCGGCCTTTGCCTCCAGGCATGTCCAACCGAGGCCTTCCAGCACGCAAAGCTCATGTCAAAGATGCTCTACGACAAGATTGCGCGCGTTGCGAGCATCTACGAGCAGTGCTACGTGACCTGCACCAGGGCCCTGGGGCGCTTCCCCAAAGACAACGAGGTCGTGCTGCCCTGCGTGGGCGTCATGACGGCCGAGCTGTGGTTCTCGCTGCTGGTGGACTACGACAACATTAGCGTCTACCTGCCCGTTGG
>CADCHF010000030.1:29623-40349 GCA_902801175.1 uncultured Coriobacteriaceae bacterium
GCCGACCTCACTCACGAGCAGACGCGCGCCTACAAGCGCGGCCAGTTTGTGGCAAACATGGCTCGCGCGGGCCAGCAGGTCTTTTTGGCGGGCAACCCCGCGCTGCTCGGCGCAAAGGCGGTGGCCGACCGCATCAAGCGCCATACGCAGCGCATCAACGACATGCAAAAGTCGCTGGAGGAGACGGTCGGCAGCAAGAACAGCCAAAACCGTCGCCACCTGCTCACGCAGGCCCGCAAGCTCGTGCTCAGCACGGTGCAGGTCTCTCCGGCCCTGGCCAACGTCTTTGAGCTCGAGGTTCCCGTCTGCGACTCGTCGCTTTGCTCGATGTGCGGAGACTGCTCGCGCGTGTGCACCCTGCACGCCTGCGACCTCGACAGCAACGGGCACTTCTCGGTCGAGCCAGCCTACTGCGTGGGCTGCGGGGCCTGCGCGCAGGTCTGCGAGGACGGCGCTCTTATGATGGCGCCGTGCGACCCGCTTGACCTCGTGGTTCCCGACCCCAATGCCGCAAAGACGGCCGAGCAGCGCGCGATGGTGCAAAAGGCCAAGGCAGAGGGCCGCAAGAAGCTGAACAAGTACGTAAAGGCCCTGCATCAGCTGGGCGAGTCGATCGAAGAGTCGATAGAAGAGTAGAGACGGCAGGCGCCGGCGCCGCGCGTTGGCGGGCCTGCCTTGCAAGACAGGAGAAGCACATGGCACTTTCCATTGGCATCGTTGGCCTTCCCAACGTGGGCAAGTCCACCCTCTTTACGGCGCTTACCCGCAAGGGTGGCCTAGCGGCCAACTATCCCTTTGCCACGATCGACCCCAACGTGGGCATCGTCGACGTGCCCGACTCGCGCCTGCAGGTGCTGGCGGATATCGTGCACCCTGGCCGCATTGTGCCCGCAACGGTTGAGTTCGTGGACATCGCCGGCCTGGTCAAGGGCGCGAGCGAGGGGGAGGGCCTGGGCAACCAGTTCCTCGCCAACATCCGCGAGACCGATGCCATTTGCGAGGTCGTCCGCTACTTCTCTGATCCCGACGTGATTCGCCACGAGAGCAGCCATGATCCCGAGAGCGACATGGACACCATCCAGACCGAGCTGATTCTGGCCGACCTCGGCACGCTCGAGCGCTCCATCCCCAAGCTCGAGAAGGAGGCCCGTCGCGACAAGACCAACGCCCCCAAGCTCGCGGTTGCCAAGCGTCTGCAGGAGTGGCTCAACGACGGCAATCGTGCCGCAGACCTTGAGATGTCCGACGAGGAGCGCGCGGCCGCGCACGACCTCTTCTTGCTCACGATGAAGCCTATCCTTTACGTGGCAAACGTGGACGAGGACGCGCTGGGCGAGGAGCTGCCCACCATCAACGGCGCGGAGGTCGTTCCCATCAGCGCCAAGGTGGAGTCCGAGCTCATTGAGCTTGAGCCCGAGGAGGCCGCAGAGTTTTTGGCTGACCTTGGCCTTGAGCAGAGCGGCCTGGCCACGCTCGCACAGGCGGCATATCGCCTGCTTGGCCTGCAGAGCTACTTCACGGCCGGCGAGATGGAGGTCAAGGCGTGGACCATCCCCGTGGGCGCCAAGGCTCCCCAGGCGGCCGGCGTCATTCACTCCGACTTTGAGCGTGGCTTCATTAAGGCCCAGGTCTGCAGCTACGAGGACTACGTTGAGCTGGGCGGCGAGCAGGGCTGCAAGAATGCTGGCAAGCTCCGCATGGAGGGCAAGGAGTACGTGGTGCAGGACGGCGACGTGATGCACTTCATGTTCAACGTGTAGCCCAAGCGCAGCTGGCCAAGCGCCCCAGGCCAGGCAGAAACAAGCGGACTCCCCGCACACAACCCAAAAGAAAGAGGCCCCAAACGGGGCCTCTTCGTTACTTGCTCGTGGTTGCGCTGCTCTTAGTAGCCGCCCTCTTCGTTGTAGACTGGCTCAGCGGGCTCGCTGTAATCGCCTTGTCCGCCCGTCTCGTCGTAAGCGGGCTCCTCAGAGGCGCCGTAGCTTCCATCGTCATAGCTGCCGTCGTCGTATGACCCGTCGTCGTATGACCCGTCATCGTAGGACCCATCACCGTACGACCCGTCGTCGTAATAGGTCTCGTCGTAGCCGGTGTCGTAGTTGTAGTCGTAGTTATAGTCGTAGCCGCTGTCGTAGTCGTAGGTGGTGTCGCTGGTGTAGTCCACCTCGACCGTGTCCATCGAGGGGTCGGGCGAGGTCTCGAGCGCGTCAACGTCGCCTTCCTCGGTGGGAGGCAGGCCCTGGTCAACGCGGCGCATCATCTTGCGCCACGCGGTGGTGTCGCACAGCTCGTACCAGGTCTCGTTGATGTACTTGGCGGTGGTGGGCTCCATGCCGGTGTAGATGTTGTTCTCAAAGTCCATGCCAATGAACTGCATCGCGAGCGTGACAATGGACTGCACGTCCATGTCGGTGCGCACGTAGGAGGCCATCGTAGAGACGGTGGTGGCAATGGTTGCCGGGTCGCTGGAGAGGACCTTCTTGGCAACGGTGGAAATCACCATGCGCTGGTTGGCGGCGCGGTAACGGTCGCCGTCACCAAAGGCGTCGTATGCGTGGCGGCAGCGGCAGAAGAGCGCGGCGGTGTGGCCGTCAAGATGGTGAGTGCCCTTTGTGAGGTCGATGCCGGTGTATTGGGGGTCCTTGACGTCCATGTCGAGGGTTACGTCAATGCCGCCAATGGCATCGATGACTGCCGCCAGACCGTCCATGTCAACCTCGGCGTAGTGCGAGATGGGCACGCCGGCAAACTCAGAGATGACCTGGGTGGTATAGGACTCCTGGCCAATGGAGTAGGCAGCGTTGATCTTTTGCTGGCCGTTTTCGCCAAGGTCAACAAGGGTGTCGCGGTGGATGGAGACCATCGTGACCTTCTTCTCGCCCGGGTCGATGCGGGTGAGCATGATGGAGTCGGAGCGATATCCGCTGTCTTCGGCGCCGTAGCTTGGGTCGTTGGTGCGCCCCTCGTCCTTGTCTACGCCAATGAGCAGCAGGTAAAAGGGCTTGCCGGGCTCTTGTGTGGTAAGAACAGTCTTGAGGTTCTCGTCGACCGACCCGGTGATCTTGGTGTTGATGTCGGTGACAAAAGACGCAACGGCAATCGAGACGCCAGCGACTATGACCGCAAGGGTCCCAAGAACTGTCCAAACGATACGCTTGCGCCCACGGGAGCGCAGCTTTCCACTAAAGTACTCGGCTGAGATATTACGCGAGAGCGAGAGTTCCTCGCTGCCTGCCGGACGCGCATGCTTCTTTCGAGCCAAGGGTCCCCCTCGGTCAGAGTGTACTTAAGACCACGAATAGCCAGAGGATTCGCAGCATAACTAGTCAATGATATCCTCTGGGCCTCTGTGCTGTGCAAAGTCCAAAAAATGCACGTTGTTTACGCAAGGATGAAGGTCAAAAAGCCGAGGTGAGAGGCGGGTCGGGTATGCGGTTCCTGTGTGGGCTTTTTGTCCAAAGTTCCGGTCCAACCTTGCCACTCTGTGACAACTCGGCATTGGAGAAAAACCTTTGCGTTGCAGCTGGTTATGATGGTCGTTGGTGTTGCGCCGGGCTGGCACGCAGCGCCTAAAACCGTCGACGAATCAGTGCGAGGAAACCATGGCAGAAAGCAGACCAAAGCAGTTTGTGGCAGTGTTCGACTTTGGTGCGCAGTACGGGCAGCTCATTGCTCGTCGCGTGCGCGATTGCCACGTGTACTCGGAACTCGTGCCGTGTGACATCCCAGCGGCCGAGCTTGCGCAGATGGGCCCAGCGGCCATCATCCTCTCGGGCGGTCCGGCGAGCGTGTATGCCAGTGACGCTCCGCGCGTCGACCCGGCCATCTTTGACCTGGGCGTTCCCGTGCTGGGCTTTTGCTATGGCCACCAGATCATGGCCGTGACGCTGGGCGGCGAGGTCGCGCATGCCGAGAAGGGCGAGTACGGTCCGGCCGAGCTGGTGCGCACTGGATCGTCTGAGCTGCTCATGTCCACGCCAGGCGAGCAGACCGTGTGGATGAGCCATCGCGATGCCGTGAGCCGGGTGCCCGAGGGCTTTACCGTGACCGCGCACACCGACGTGTGCCCCGTGGCGGCCATGGAGTGCGCCGAGCGTAGGCTGTACTCCACGCAGTTCCACCCCGAGGTGCGCCACACCGCCTATGGGCGCCGCATGCTCGAGAACTTCCTCTTTGGCGTCTGCCGCCTGGAGCCCAGCTGGACCATGGAGGGCATCATTGAGCAGCAGGTGGCGGCCATTCGCGAGCAGGTGGGAAGCGACCGCGTGATCCTTGGCCTCTCCGGTGGCGTGGACTCCAGCGTGGTGGCGGCCCTTGTGCACCGGGCGATTGGCGACCAGCTGACCTGCGTGTTTGTAAACCACGGCATGCTCCGTGCCGGTGAGCCCGAGATGGTGGAGGAGGTCTTCCGCGACCAGTTCAACATGCCGCTCGTGCACGTGCATGCCGAGGAGCGCTACGCGCAGCTGCTGGCGGGTGTGACTGACCCCGAGGAGAAGCGTCGCCGCATTGGCACCGAGTTCTGGAAGGTCTTCTTTGACGAGGCCCAAAAGCTGCGCGGCGTGCGCTGGATGGCACAGGGCACCATCTATCCCGACATCATCGAGAGCGGCGCGCGCAAGACGGGTGGCAAGGCCAGCACCATCAAGAGCCACCACAACCTGATACCCTTCCCCGAGGGCGTGCACTTTGACCTCATTGAGCCGCTCGACCACTTCTTTAAGGACGAGGTACGCGAGCTGGGTGTGGCGCTGGGGCTGCCGGCAAAGATGGTCTACCGCCAGCCGTTCCCCGGGCCGGGGCTGGCCATCCGCATCATTGGCGAGGTGACGCCCGAGAAGCTGGACATCCTGCGCGCGGCCGACGCGATTGTGCGCGAGGAGCTGGATGTCTACAACGAGGACCTGTTCCAAAAGACCGGCGATCGCAACAGCGAGCACAGCTGCTGGCAGTACTTTGCCGTGCTGCCCGACATCAAGAGCGTGGGGGTGATGGGCGACGAGCGCACTTACGCGCGCCCGGTGATCCTGCGTGCCGTGGAGAGCGCCGACGCCATGACGGCCGATTGGGCGAGGTTGCCCTACGACGTGCTCGCGCGGATCAGTGGTCGCATTGTGGGCGAGGTCGCGGGCATCAACCGCGTGGTGTATGACATCACACCCAAGCCTCCCGCAACGATAGAGTGGGAATAAAATTCGGGACAAAACGGTATTTCATACTCCACCCCGAAACACAACAAAACCGACGCTCCTATAGATTGTCAAGGCTTTTATTGCGGGCTCTCGACGTCTACGGGCAAGCCATCCATCACCCAGCGCGAATACCTCTCTGCCAGCACGCCGAGCGCCTTCGCGGCCTGGGCCTGCGTGAGCCCGGCCGAGAGCCTTGCCTGCCTGAGCGACGACCTGTCGACCATCTCGCCGACGTTGTGGGGGTGCATGAGCGCGCGGTAGACCTCGCGGGCCACATATCGCTTGAGGCACCTCATGATCTCGGCCCTGCCGAGCGGCCTGGCGCCGGAGCGGCGCCTCTCGACGTAGGCGCGCGTCTCCGGGTCGTACCGCATGCGCCGGACGACGATGGTGTGCAGGGCCGAGTTGGCGCGCCGGTCCCCGCCGCGGTTGAGGCGCATCCGCCCCGACGTCTTTCCCGAGGACGCCGGTATGGGGGCCGCGCCGCACAGCATCGCGAACGACGCCTCGGACCGCAGCCTTGACGGGTTCTCCCCGGCGGCGACGGCAAGCTGGGCGGCGCTGACCGGACCGCAGCAGTAAACGGCGAGCAGCGACGGGCAAGACCGCTCGAGCACCCGCCTGAGCTCGGCCTCGAGCGCCTCGGCCTCGTCGGAGCACGCCCTCCAGGCGCGGGCGAGCGCGAGCATGGAGCGGCCGAGGGCCGTGGCGCCCTCCCCCTCGATCCCCGCCATCGCGGTCATCATCGCCTGCTGCGACATGCCCTCCCACCTGCGCCTCTCCGCATCCGGCGCGCACCTGGCGAGCGAGAGCGCGGCCGCGTGGGCCTCAACCCTCGCGCTGACGCAGCGGTCGCGGGCAACGAGCAGCGACCTCAGGTCGTCGACCCACCCGCCGCGCAGCTTCGGCACGGACGTGCCGTCGGCGGCGAGCACGTCCCGGGCGGCGCGCTCGGCGTCCATCGCGTCGTCCTTGCCCTCGCCGCGCCCCCTCCTGCGCTCCTTCTTCTTGTTCAGGACCTCGAGCACGCGGAAGCCGCGGCGCGCGAGCTCCTCGGCCAGCCCCGCGCCGTACGAGCACGTCCCCTCGATGCCCACCGCCGCGCATCCGGCCGGGTCGCCGATCGCGCCGGCGAGCGCGGCGTACCCCTCCGCCGTCGCCGGGAACTCCTCCGAGAGGGCCACCCTGCCGCTCTCGTCCAGCACGCAGAGCCAGTGCGTGTCGACGTGCGTGTCCACGCCGGCCACAACCTTGCCCCTGAGCTCCTCGTCCTCCAACCTGACCCCGTTTCCCATCTCGTCCTCCGCTCCGATCGTTCCACCAACGAATGCCGGCCGCGGAAGCTCGAGACAGTGCACCGATGGGAGCGCTAACATGTGGGTGTCTGGGTCCGCAGGCTCGCGCTCAGGCTCCTTATCAGGTCATCGCGCGACCTCGGCCGTGCGTGCGGTGCGGGACAGGTCGGTTTGAGGGCAGCCCCACGGGACGCCAGCAGGTCGATGGGTCGCCGCACCGCACGCAAACATGCTAGGCGGACACGGTCAACGGTCAAGTTCGCCCAACGCATAACAAATTATCGGTGCAGGTAGATTAGGTAGTCGGGCAATGTGCGAGGCAGTGAGGCGGCATCCCGGAGCACGAGAACGGGTGGGTCCCTCGCGGAACCCACCCGTTCTACTCAGGGGCTTTTGATACAGCCCTGTTGTTGGAGGGTCGTAGCTTTGCCTTACTCCAACCTTGTATCGAACTCGAAGGAATTCGTGTCGCCACGATAGGTGGCGATGGAGTACTCTGCGTGCCTACCGTCGGCGTTTTGGGCAACCGTGTGGAACACGAACACGGGCGAGGCGACTTCGATGCCAAGCGCAGTCGCGACCTCTCGGTCTGCTAGGGCGACATCGAGCTTTCGATGCGCCCGCACTACGGGTGCGCCCATTGATCGCATCGTGGCATAGAGTGAGGTTGTTCTGAAGTCGGTCGTCTCGATCCCGGGGTACAGAGCGTGCGGTACGTATGTCTTTACCAGCACGTTTGGCAGCCGGTCGGCATGTCTCACGCGCACGAGGCGCATGACCGGGTCACCCTCTCCTAATCCCAGCTGAGTTGCCACATGCGAATCTGCAGGACCGACCGAGCACGCAAGGACATCGGTCAGCGCCACGCGGTTATGCGAGCGCATCTCATCGTGGAACGACCGAATACTCGTGGCGAACCCCTGCTCGATCTTGGACTCCAGGACCATCGCTCCCCGATGCTTTCGACGGTCGACCAGCCCCTCGGACTCAAGCATCTGCAGAGCATGGCGGATGGTTGGGCGGCTCACCCCAAAGGCCTTCGCCAGCTGCAGCTCGGTAGGCAGGACCGTCCCGGGCACAAGGGACCCCGATGTGATCTGGCCCAGAAGGTCACGGTAGACGGTCTGATAACGATGCATTGGATGCTCCCTTATATGACTTATTGCTTTATATGTCATATTCTCATCCGAAGTTTAGGCTAGCTGGCGTCGCATGGGCCAAATGGAAGCGATTCTGAGTCATAGTCTTCATAACTGGCAACTCCATGAGAGGAGCACTCATGAGCGCATGGACCCTTGACGACCTTGCCCGTCTGATCGACCACACCAACCTGCACGCAGACGCCACCGAAGCCGACATGGCAAAGCTCTGCGACGAGGCCAAGCACTATCACTTTAGGATGGTCGCCATCAACCAAGTCCAGTCACGCTTCTGCTCGCAGCAGCTGGCTGGCACCGACATCGACACGGGAGCCGCCATCGCCTTCCCCTTGGGGCAGACCTCCATTGCCGCCAAGGTGTTCGAGACCAGAGACGCCCTGGCCAACGGTGCCAACGAGATTGACTACGTGGTCAACGTCACGCGTGTCAAAATGCACGATTGGGACTACGTCGCCGACGAGATGCGCCAGATCGTCGCCGTGTGCAACGAGGCTGGAGTCCCCTCGAAGGTCATCTTCGAGAACTGCTACCTTGACGACGACGAGAAGCTCCGTCTGTGCGAGATTGCCCGCGAGATCAAGCCGACGTTCGTGAAAACCTCGACGGGATTTGGAACGGGAGGGGCGACCGTAGCCGATGTCGCCCTCATGTTTGACAACGTGGGCGACGAGGTGCAGGTCAAGGCGGCAGGCGGCATTCGAGACGCCGACACGTTCCTCGCCATGGTCCGTGCTGGCGCCCGTCGCATCGGCTGCTCGGCAAGCATTCCAATCATCGAGGAAATCCGCTCGCGCATGGAGGCCGAGGGCGTGGACACGATCGAGATCTAGAACACGGGAGACAGGCATGGGCCCCTTGCTGCTTACCTCGTTCTACCTCTCCCCCATATGGGGAGGGTCGCGCATAGCCCGCACGCGCGGCATCGACTGGTCGGACGATGACCGCCATGGCGAGGCGTTTGACGTCTCTGCCCACCCCACCACGATGGGCGTCGTCCGCAACGGGCCATGCGACGGCATGACGCTAGCCGATGCTATCGCATCCCACCACCAGGAGATCCTGGGCGACGTTCCTGACGACGCACCTCTGCAGGTTACCTTCATGGACCCTGTCGAGACCCTTTCGGTCCAAGTGCATCCTAGCGAGGAGTACGCGCAGGCGGCTGAGGGGGACCATGGCAAGGTCGAGGCCTGGTATGTGCTGGATGCCGAGCCAGATGCGACGCTCATTGCCGGCTGCACGACCAACGACACCGAGGCGCTGCGCGTAGCCGCAGCAGACGACTCCATCGGCGATCGGTATGGGCAGCGCATCGAGATGCACGAGGGCGACTTCATCCTCATTCCCCCTGGAACCATGCACGCCCTTGGTGCCGGAATCTTTGCGGTCGAGGTGTCCAGCCTCGGCAACACCACCTATCGCATCTGCGACTGGGGACGTGGTCGCGAACTCCATGTGGACAAGGCCTTTGACGTGCTTGATACTGCCAGCAAGCCTGTCGTGACCCATCTGGGCGCATTTGACCCCGAGCGGGGCAACCTGGAGCGCCTGGGAGTCGACGCTGGGTTCTTTCGGAGCTACGTCGTCGACACGCGCGACAGTCAAACCTTCCCGTGCGATCGTCGCTATGCTGTGCTGACCTGCGTGGAAGGCTTCGCGCGCATCGAAACGGCTGACGGCTGCGTCGACCTCGGGCCGACCGAGTCCTGCCTTATCCCCGCATCGGCTGGCTCATACACCATCATCGGTCCCTGCCGCGTACTTCGTTCGGTTCGGTGTCCATAGGGCTGACGCCTGTACACGAAAGGGATATCCCCACGGACTGCATCCGCCCAACAACCATGAGGAGGTCGCATGCAACGCATCGCAATAACGGGAGCAACAGGCTACTTGGCCAGCCTCGTGCAACTCTACAACCGTGACCGCTACGAGTTTGTGCCCGTCAGTCGCAGAGACGTCAACTACACCCGTCCCGACGAGGTCGAGAGATTCTTCCTCGACCTTGACTTTGACCTGCTGTTTCACACCGCAGCCAACGCAGCGACCGCCGACTGCGAGAACGATCCCGCGGGAACTGGGCTCGTCAATCGTGACTCAGCCATAGCAGTCGCACGCGCTTGTGCGGCCAAGGGCAAGCGCATGATGTTCATCTCGACCGAGCAGGTCTTCAACGGACTCTCGGTACCCGGCCCCTTTGACGAGCATGTCGAACCCTGCTGCGTCACGAAGTACGGCTTGCACAAGGCAGACGTTGACGCCTGGATGGCACGCGAGATGGACGACTATGTGACCATTCGCCTCTCCTGGATGTTTGGTATGGCACTTCCCCACGTCAAACCATCGCCTGGCATCGTGGGCAACGTGCTTAAGGCGCTGCGTACGCATACGCCTACCAAGTTCACCGCAAACGAGCGTCGGTGCATGACCTACGCGCAGCGCCTTGCCGACCAGTTTGCCTCCCTGTGTGAGCTACCAAGCGGTCTCTATCACTTTGCCAGCGCAAACGATCTCACGACCTACGAGAGCGCCTGTCTGGTCGCACATAAGCTCGGCGCCTCGAACACCGAAGTTGATCAACTGATCCTTCCCGACCGCGAGCGCTATGCCGAGCGTTTCCGCGATTATCGCCTTGATGCGAGCAAGGCACGCCAAGCGGGTATCGAACTTGGCACTTTTGAGGAGGACGTTGACCTCTGCTTGCGTGACTTTGGCTGGTAAAACACGAATAGACGAGGGGTTCGTGGACGATGTTGGACCTATGCACGCTTTTTCACGAAACCATCGAGTATCGGACTCGCGCGACCTGCGGTTTTATAGCTCGGATACTCGAGGTGTCGCCGAAAATTCGTGCATAGGTCCAACATCGTCCAAGAAGACTTCAAAGGCATCCGTAATCCCGCGCTTTTGTCCTACAGCCCGTGAGTGGATTGCCTCCTGAACAACGATTTCCGTAAGCAAGTGGTTGGATTCGGGGATTATTTGGGGTCTATCTAATCATGGGGGCTTTTGATACAGCCCCGACCACCTTGTTGGCAAGAATTGGATGCGGACCAGGGCGGGCACAATGTCAGCGCTGCCG
>CADCHF010000031.1 GCA_902801175.1 uncultured Coriobacteriaceae bacterium
GGCCAAGGCCGCCGGCGTCCCCTGCGACGTCATCCCCATGGCCGACTACGGCATGGTCAACGGCAAGAACGTCCTGGCCTTCGCCAAGAAGCTCATCGGGTAATTTACCCACTGCCTGTCGCTACCGCCCCTTACCGGGGCGGTAGTTTATATGGGAAGGGAATTTGCACGTAAGGAAGAGAGAAGGAGTGCACCATGACTGAGGAGCTCGAGCTCACACTGTTCCAGATCATCACCGCTGCTGGTGGCTGCAAGTCCAACTACATTGGCGCCATCCAGGAGGCCAAGGCCGGAAACTTTGACGTGGCCAAGTCTCTTGTCAAGGACGGCGACGGCTACCTGTCCCAGGCTCATGATCCTCATGCTGCCCTGCTCGCTCAGGAGGCCCAGCTTGCTATCGAGGGCAAGAACTCTGCCGATCTCGTCTGCCTGCTTCTTATCCACGCCGAGGACCAGATGATGAGCTGCGAGGTCTTCAAGCAGATGGCCGTTGAGTTCATCGACCTTTACGAGAAGCTGGCTCAGTAGTCTCTTAGTCTGCTTTGGACTCTTTGGCGGGAGGGATATATTCCCTCCCGTTTTCTGTATCTCACCGCGGTATGGCACGGAGGTTTCAATGATTACGCTCGGCGTGTCTGTCTACCCCGACATTCGTCCTCTTGACGAGATAAAGAGCTATCTGCAACTTGCGGCTCAGTATGGCTACACCCGCATCTTTACCAGCATGTTTTCGGTTGAGGGCACACCAGAAGAGGTGCTGGCGTACTTTGATGACCTTGATGCCGTAGCTCACGAGCTTGGCATGCAGGTGGCGCTCGACGTGAACCCCGAGTGCCTCGCGCGCCTGGGAGCCAGCCCTTCGGATCTTTCGGTCTTTGACAAGATCAAGGCCGACATATTACGTATGGACGGCGCCTATGCCCCCGATGAGAACTATGAGATGCTCTGCAACCCCTATGGAATAAAGATCGAGTACAACGCCTCATCGCTCGAGCCGGCGGCTATCGAGGAGCTTGTCGGGCGCGGAGTGGACAAGGATCGAATCCTCGCATGCCACAACTTTTATCCGCAGCGCTATACCGGCTTTAGGTGGGACAAGTTCTGCAAGGTCAACGCGAGGCTTGCCCCGCTTGGAATCCGTGTTGGGGCCTTCGTGGCATCGCAGGCTCCAGGGACCCATGGCGTTTGGGACGCAACCTGCGGACTGCCTACCGTCGAGCGTCTGCGCGACTATCCTGCCAGCCTTCAGGCGCGCATCATGGCTGCCACTGGCAATGTCACCGACATTCTCTTTGGAAATGCCTATGCCTCAGAAGACGAGCTTAAGGCCGTTGCCGATGCGGTCCGCTTTGAGCAGCCTGAGCCGGTCAACGAGAAAGCCAAGGAGGCTATCAAGTTCTTTGAATCGTTTGCAGGGCCACAGGGCTTCAGGCAACGAAAGGTCTACGTTGAGCCGCTCTACGACCTCACCGACGTTGAGCGCGAGATCCTCTTTGACTTCTATCCACACATAGACTTTGGCGACAGCTCCGAGTGGATCTGGCGCACGCGCATTGAGCGTACGGTGTACAGCGACCAGGCCATTGCGCCACGTCGTCATGTGGGCACGCACTTTGATCGCGGTGACGTGGTGATAGTCAACGACAACTACAAGCACTATGCGGGCGAGGTGCAGGTAGTGCTCGAGCCCATTGTCGATGACGGGACGCGTAACCTTGTGGCGCGCATTGACTCCCAGGAGATGGACCTCTTCGACCTTGTTGGCGATGGGGACGCGGTTATTTTCAAGCCGATACGCTAACCGTTAGGTGAGTCCGCAAGCTAGGCCTTGGCGTATCATGAGAGAAGAAATCTGGTTTGGATGAGCAAATGCATGCGGCGTCAGAGTATGCATTTGCGGCCCAACGTGGTTGCGAAGCATAGAGAGGGGGCTTCGCCATGGCGGTCTACGTTACCGGCGACATTCACGGTTGGCTTGACATAGGAAAGCTCACGCCTGAGCGGTGGCCGCAGGGCTCCAAGCTCCGCAAGAGCGACTTTCTGGTCATCTGTGGTGACTTTGGTCTTGTGTGGACCAACCCTGCCACCCTCGAGGAAAAGTTCTTCATCGACTGGCTCGACAGCCGCCCGTGGACCACGCTCTTTGTCGATGGAAACCACGAGAACTATGACCTGCTCGACAGCTACCCAACCTGCAAATGGCGCGGTGGCAAGGCATCGCGTCTGCCCGGAACCAAAAGCATCATCCACCTGCTGAGGGGGCAGGTGTACGAGATGGGCAAGTTTGGTCGCTGGTTTTGCATGGGCGGTGCCCCCTCGCACGACATTGCCGGCCGTAGGGAAGGCGAGTCATGGTGGCCGCGCGAGATGCCCAGCGACGAGGAGTATGAGGAGGCCCTGCGCAACCTCGAGCGCGCCAACTGGAAGGTCGACTACGTCTTTAGCCACGAGGTGCCTAGGAGCCTGCGTCGCCATGCCATGGTGCGCCACTATGACGTGAGCCGCGAGCAGGACGACAGGCTGACGGCCTTCTTGCAGGAGGTCGATGACAAGCTCGACAAGCGTCGCCTTAAGGTTTGGTATGCCGGCCACTACCACGACGACATGATGCTCCGCGACCGTCAGCACGTCGAGCTGTACAACCAGATCGTGAGGCTGGGGGACCTTCCCGACGGTAGCGTGCACAGGCACCTGCCGTACTGCAAGGAGTCCTGGATTGGCGTGGGCAAGCAGGGCCAGCAGTATCGCGAGTGGATGCTCTCGCGCCAGATCGAGGGTTGCACCATCGCGTGGGAGGACAACGAGCACATTCGCGTTGCCACAAACTCGATGTTTGGCAAGATCAAGTTCTACCCACAGGGCGATGCTCCCGAGATCGTTGAGATGCACATCACGCGCAAGGCCGACGGCGCCCCCATGTTTAGGGTGCGCTTTGAGCTGGAGGACATGCTGCGTGCCAAGGAGCTCTTCCTTGAGATGGCTGAGGTGCTCGACCGCACCGACGCACGCGGTATGACACGCGTGCTACTCTGCTGTACGGCTGGTGTGACGACCACCATGTACGAGCGAAGGCTTACCCAGATTGCCGAGGAGCTCTCGCTCAACTACACCTTTAGGGCATGCCCGCTCGACGACGCCATCGAGCGCAACGAGACCTACGACGTGGTCATGGTCGCGCCTCAGATGGGCTATCGCTACAAGGATGCCGTGCGGGCTTTTCCCAACGCGACGGTCATCGAGATCCCCGATGAGATCTTTGCCCGCTTTGACGTGAGGGCCACGCTGCGACTCCTGCTCGACGCAATGTCCGAGGGCATCGAGCAAGAAGACACGGGCGACACGGTGCAGGTCGTGCGTCCTATCGACAACACCAAAGACGTCATGGTCATCACTGTGGTGCGTCGCGTGCATTCCCAGATCATTGGCTACCGGGTTTTTGCCGATGGGGGCGTTGCGCTCACGGGCACCGTTTACAAGCGCCATGTTGACTTCCGCGACATTGAGGACGTGCTGGCTACCATCAAGCTCGATGGCATTGACCTGCACTCGCTCGATGCCATTGGCATCGCATTGCCTGGTGTCATCAACAGGTGGTCCATATCGATGCCCTCGAGCGACGTCACCGACTACGACCAGGGCCGCGCCCTCAAGAAGCGCTACGGCGTTGAGGTGTACGTTGACAACAACTCAAATGCCGCCGCAATGGGCTGCTACATGAGCCAGAACGACTACGACACAGTGGTCTTCCATGCGCAGCGCACGGGCAACGTCAATTGCGGCGAGGGCTTTGTGGTCGACGGCCACCTTGCTAAGGGCAGGCTCAATCTTGCTGGCGAGCTTTCGGCCCTTTCGCGCTGGTTCACCTACTCGGGCAAACTGCACGAGATGGTCTGGATCTATCCAGGCATGCGAGAGATCATTGCAAAGTACCTCGCGGCAAGCATCTGCACGATGGCCCCCGATGCCATCTACGTGCAGTCCGCGCTGGTGCGCGACATGGATGCCCTGCGCGCCGAGATAGAGAAGCTGCTGCCCGCGCAAAACATCCCGCCGCTGATTTGGATCGAGGACCATCGCGAGCTCATCTACCTTGGCGAGCTGTCGCTGTGCATCGACAAGCTGACCAACCCCAGGCCGCATCGCAAGTGGTAGGCGGCTCGGGTGCTTGCCATGGGGACGCACATGAGCTCGCGTCGAACCTGGGACGGGGTGTGTCACGGGGACGTACACTTTGACACACGCGGAGAAACGTTCACCCTGTAGTAGCGCTGCAGTTGAAAGCCCATGCAAACTGTTAGCTGGACTGCGTGTGTCAAAGTGTACGTCCCCCGTGACACACCCCCCGGTAGGAGTTGGATATCGACCAGTGACACGCCGCCCTGTGAGGTCAGGGTTCCCCGCAAGCATGTCTCGTCGCGGGTCCCAACAGACAGGGTCCGGCCCTTAATCGCTCTCGGTAAGCAGGGCGGCGATCTCGGGGAAGGGCTGCAGCGTTCGGGGCAGGATGCCGTTCATTGCCGCAATTGCCATTCCGTAGTTGACGATGGGCACGCCCGCTGCCTGCGCCGCGCCAACCCTGCTTGCGACCTCACGGTCGTTGAGCATGCAGGCACCGCAGTGTATGACGAGGTCGATTCCCCTAAGGTCATCGGGAAAGTCTCCGCCCGAGGTAAAGGAGAGCTGCGGCTCTGAGCCCGCGTGGCGCTTGAGGAGCGCAGGAATCTTGACGGTGCCAATGTCCTCGCACTGACGGTGGTGGGTGCACCCCTCGCTAATGAGCACATGGCTCTCGTTGGTCACATGCGAGAGGGCCGCTGCACCGCGCACAAAGGGCTCGAGACTGCCCTTGTAGCGTGCCATGAGGATGGAGAACGACGTGAGCAGAACATCCTTGGGGACAACAGGGGCTACCTGGGCAAAGGCCTGCGAGTCGGTGATGACGATCCTGGGAGGTGCAGCGAGCGCGGCAAGCGAGCCTGCGAGCTCCTGCGGCTGGCAGACAAGGCAGGTGGCGTGTGCGTCGAGAATGTCGCGAACCACCATCTGCTGGGGGAGGATGAGGCGTCCCTTGGGCGCCGAGGCGTCGATGGGCATCACCAGGATGGCCACGTCGCCCTCATCGAGCAGGTCGGCAACGAGGCGCTTCTTGGGGGCGTGAGAGGCCGCGAGGTGAGCCAGACGCTCCTTGAGCTCGTATACGCCAGAGCCAGTGAGAGCGCTCGTGAGGACGGCGTTTTCCGGCAGGTACTGCGGGGCCTCGCCCAAAAGGTCGCACTTGTTGAGGACGATCACATGGGGGATGGAGCGCTCGGCAAAGAGGTCGAGGAGCTCACGCTCCGCAGCTGTGTGGCCCCTCGTGGCATCGCTGACCAGGACGGCGATATCGCACTGCCGCAGGATGCGACGCGTGCGGTCCACGCGCATGGACCCAAGGGCGCCCTCGTCGTCGATGCCCGGGGTGTCAATGATGACAACGGGACCAAGGGGCAAAAGCTCCATGGCCTTGCGGACAGGGTCGGTCGTTGTGCCCGCGACGTCCGACACAACGGAGAGGTCCTGACCGGTCACCGCGTTCACAAGACTAGATTTGCCGGCGTTCCGTACGCCAAAGAAGGCTATCTGCGTGCGCTCTGCCGAGGGGGTGTCGTTGAGGCTCATGGTCACTGCCCTTCTGTGGGATGAGGTGCAAGGGGCTGTCAGAGACGATCTGGGGATGTTTGAGCGACTTTGCGTATTGGATCGGGTGGCGAATACGCAGCTTGGTCGCTTGGGGCCGCCGTTTGGCTCACATGCCGCTCCTGAACAATGCGAGCGGATGCGGCACGCAATGGTTGAGAGCCAAACGCAAACTCACATGTAGGCTGCTATGACTGGGTCACAAAGTTGGAGTACGCCGTCTTGGCGCTCACGCCAGGCAGGTTGCCAACCTTGCCCGCAAGTGCCGAGATGGTGTCCTGCGGGGCATCGATGGCAATGCTGATGATGTTGATGCCCTTGCTGCGATAGGGTATTCCCATGCGCCCAACGATGTAGGCTCCGTACTCATGAAGGATGTCGTTGAGACGCTCCACGGAGCTGCTCTCCTCAACAATGATGCCTATGACGGCTACGCGGGTGTCCATATGTGGCTCTCCTCCTTGGCTTTGGGCTTTTGGGCCCTCGTATCAGGTGATTCAATCATAGCAATAGAGCCATGCGCAGCACGTGGGGCTGCGTGGACGCATTAGTGGTCTGGCGCATCCTCGAGCGAGCGGAGAAGCCCAACGAGCACGTCGTCTCCTGTAAAGGCACCCATGATGGCGGCAAAGTTGCGGGCGACCGGGAAGATCTCGGCATCAAGCGACGCCTGAGCGCACTGCAGGAAGACCTCGGACGTGTGGTCCGTTGGGGCAATGGTGATCCCGTTTGCCTCGAGCGCACCCTCAAGCTCCTCCTCGGAGGCCTCCGCCGAAAGGGTGCCGGGGTTTTGCAGGTAGAGCATCGACAGCTCCATGCCCACCATGGGAGCGGTCATGGGCATGAACTTGATGGCCTCGTGATAGCATGCCTGCGCGGCCTCAACGTTGCCACGCCTCCACTGGAAGAAGGCCATGCGATAATAGGCGGCCCCAAGGCTCATGGGGTCGTGTGCCTCCTCGAGCAGCGCATTGAGCTCGTCGATGGCCTCGTCATCACGATTGAGGTTCTCGAGGCACTTCACCAGATGCAGACGCGAGCGCGAGTCCATGGGAGCCATGGCCACGGCGCGCCTTGCATGGGCCAGGGCACGGTCGTTGTCTCCCTGCATCATGTTGGTGACCGAGAGCAGGACGTGGGCCTCATAGTAGGCATCTGGAACGAGCATGACCGTACGGCCTGCGTCTTTGCCCGACCAGAGCCGGTTGTAGAGCGCACGGTCGACGTACGACCCAAAGTAGCGATAGATGACGGTGGGGGAGTCATCAAAGACGCCGGCCTTGTCCAGTGCGTCAATGACGGGTTGCAGCACCCGCTGCGCCTCGGGAACGTCCTGCCGCATGAGCAGCTCCTTGGCGCGGTCGTTGGCGCGGGTGAGGGCGTCACCACGGATGAACTCCTCGGCCACCGTGTATGCGTCATCGTCCAGGGTGCCGTCAATGAGGCCGTGCACGACCCGCTCTGCTGCCGTGCGAACGGTTGGGTCGGGGTCATCGGCAGCAAGGTCGAGAACGGCGCGAACGTTCTTTTGCGTGGAGCGCTCGTCCGATGACGGGACAAGTCGCATCATGATGGCGTTGGCCACGAGCGTCCGGCCGTCGGACTCCTCGATCGAAAGCCCCGAGACGTGGTCGGTGCCCAACGACTCGGCCGTGCGGCCGCTCAACCTACGTGACGAGAGCGACACTGGCACATAGCGGCGGATGGGGCAGAAGCGCTCCTCCTCGAGATGGAAGCCCTGCTTTACGGGACGAAGCCACCCGTCCTCGTAGCGCATCATGGGCGCAAAGGCCCGGTAGGTCTCCGCAAGGTCGCCCAGGTCCTCAAGATCGAGCTTTGAGAAGCGGTAGCGGTCGAAGTCAACCGAGTAGTAGCAGGTACGACGCTTGGCGTTCTCGACGATTCCCGCCACCCACACATGACGGATGCGCTCCGAGCACCTAAAGGCGCTGGCCGCCATGAGCACCGCCAGGCGCAGGGCGTAGTCGGCCGAGGCCTGTTGGCGCATGTCGCCCGTGGTGCCCACAATCCCAAGGCCGTCCACGTAGCACGAGGCCGGAAAGACCTCGGCTGGGGTGAGGTTGACCTCTATGGCTACGTTTCCGTCGGCCACGTTGGTCCTAAACTGGGCGACCAGACGGTAGGGAAGTTGCATGGTCTCGATGGCCTCGGAAATGCCGTAGCGTACGGCCCACTCTCCGTCGGGGCTTGCGCCGTCGGCCGGGACGATGGGCTCGTCGATGGGGAGGGCCTGTGCCACGATGGAGCGCGCGAGGGCCTGGTTGGCTCGGAAGGCATCCTCCTCGCTGGCGTCGGCGGGAAGCGCGGAGTTGGCAAAGCGGATTGCGTTGAGGGCAGCCTCCAGGGCAATGATGCGCAGCTTTGCAAGGTAGGGGATGCGTTGGTCGGTCGTGCGAAGATAGAGCATGCGCGAGGTCTTGGGGAGAACGACCGTGAGAGGGGGCAGCTCGACATCGTCCTCAAAGAGCCCGGCCTCGGAGAGCCTCCGCGCGGCAAAGAGCTCAAGGCCGCACGGCGCAAGTGCGGGGTCGTCTGCGTGCTCTGCCTCGCGCGTGCGTATGTCTCCCACAAAGCGTTTGAGCTCGCTGATGGGGTCGTTTGCACCAAGCAGCGACGTTACGAGGGAGCCGTAGTCCAGTGCTGGGTGCGCCTCTGGCTCAAGAGCCGTTTGGGTGGGAGTGACCTGCGTGTTGCCTGCTGGAACGAGGCCAGTCTCTGCTGCTTCCTTGCAGGCTGGCTCGCTTTGGTGCGCCTCGACTTGGTCTTTGGGGTCGTCCGACGACACGTGGACTTGACCATGGGCACGCTCTTCGCCAAGCGAGGAGTTGTCATCCTGAACAGTGGCCTGACGCTTTTCGGTAGAGTCATCGGCAGTACGGGTGACCTCTGCCTCGTGAGCCTGCTTCTGGATGTGCTGGAGCTCTTCGAGCCTGCAAATGGCCACCAATTTTATATGAGAACGCACGTTAAGGGCCAGAAGCGTGGCAGCAAAAATCATTGACAGGAGCGTTGAAAGCTTGCCATTTTCGCCATAGGCGACGGCAAGCCCAACGAGCATCACAACAAGCGCGAGCTCGGTCAGCCCATACAGGATGTGGTTGATGTTGTGTCTCCCTTTCATGTAACTGAGTGTACCCAACTGAGGGCGTGCTCGGTCGTCCATGTTGGTCAATACACAAATGCGGGCCAGGCAGCTTTGGCCGAGGACCCGTCTGCTTGAGGCCCAGTGGTCCTTGTCTTAGTGGCGTAATTGTGACAGCGAACGGTACTTCTCTGGTGCTACTTGAATACATGAACAAATGCTCATATATTGGACTTATCGAGAAAGGAACCGTCATGCAGGAAGTGCACGAGGGACATCATGTTCCCAAGAACCCAGCCATTGAGGCGTTGCTCCAAAACGAGGACATCGTCTACGAGGCCACACAGATCTTTGATGCGCTGTCCGATTACACGCGCTTCAGGATTCTCTCTGCGCTCTGTGTAGAGAGCCGCAGTGTGTCTGAGCTCAAGGACCTGTGCCATGTGTCGCAGTCGGGCATATCGCATCAGCTGCGTCTGCTTCGCGACCGCGGGCTGGTGTTTGCGCGCCGCGACGGCCAGAGAGTCATCTATTCGCTTGCCGACGAGCATGTTGCCACGCTGATGAGCGTTGGTCTTGAGCATGCCGCCGAGGCAGTGTCGGTAGAAGGGGAGTAAGGACATGCAAGAGAATCAGCATCGTATCGAGACCGAGATGCGCGAGCACGAGGAGCGCGAGATGCACGAGCACCACTCCCATGAGGACGACCACGGCCACGGTACGTACGAGCATGGGCACGGTCACGGACACGAGCACGAGCACGAGCATCATCACGATCACGATCATTGCGGGCATGACCACTGCTCGTGTGGTCACGACCACGACGAACATGAGGCGGCCTCCACGCGCGAGCTCAAGGGCACGCCCACGTTTGTGTACGAGGTGAGCGGGCTCGATTGCCCGAGCTGTGCGATGTCCACGCAAAACGCCGTGCGCCTGCTGCCCAGCGTCGAGGATGCCCGCATTGTCTACGCCACCGCAACCCTTGAGGTTGTTGCCGAAGAGAACGTGACCGAGCAGGACTGCAAGCGCGACGTCTTGGCATGCGTCCGCTCGTGCGGTCAGGACCTCGTCCTTTCTGCGGAGGAGCGCGAGATGCTCGAGGCCGATCGCCCGTGGGTTGTGGAGCGCCGCGAGCAGCTGCTCATGGGCATCTCTGGCGCAGCCCTCGTGCTGGGCCTTGTTGCCGACCTGCTGATACATGCGCAGGTCGCAGCCGAGGTGCTCTACGTGGTGGCGGCCCTCGCCGGCGTCGTCTTTGTTGCCCCCATGGCAATTGCGTCGCTTAGGCGCAGAAGCGCCGACATGAACGTGCTCATGAGCATCGCCGTGCTCGGTGGTCTCATTATGGGTCTGCTTGGTGACCACGAGGTCTTTCGCGACGCTGCCATCGTCATCTTCCTCGATCAGGTGGGCGAGTGGCTCGAGGGCTGGTCGATGCGCAAGACCACGGGATCCATCAAGGAGCTCATGAACCTTACGCCAAGCGTGGCGCACCTCATTGACGAGCACGATACCTGCCGCGACGTCGAGGTGGACGACGTTGAGGAAGGGGAGCGCATCAGGATTCTCCCGGGCGAGCGCGTCCCGCTCGACGGAATCATCCTGCATGGGTCCTCGTCGTTTAACGAGGCCCCTATTACGGGCGAGAGCATTCCCCGGGACAAGGGCGTTGGCGCAGAGGTGTTTGCCGGATCGCTCAACACGAGCTCGGTCGTTGACATCGAGGTGACAGCCGACGAGGACTGCACGACACTGGCCCGCATCATCTCGCTGGTGCAAGGCGCACAGGCCGAGCGCGCACCCTATGAGAGCTTTGTCGATCGCTTTGCGGCCGCCTATACCCCTGTTGTCATTGGCGGTGCCCTGCTCATTGGCATTGTCGTTCCGTTGCTCATCTCGTTGTTTGGCGGCTTCTCGGGTGCCGTGTGGCACGACTGGGTATACAGGGCGCTCTCGCTGCTGGTTGTTGCCTGCCCCTGCGCCCTGGTCATCTCGACGCCCGTCTCGTTTGTGTCGGCTCTGACGCGTGCGGCCAAAAACGGTGTCCTGGTCAAGGGTGGCGCCTACTTTGACATTGCCACCAAGGTCACTGACGTGGCGTTTGACAAGACGGGCACCCTCACGACGGGCAACCCGAGCGTGAGCGAGGTCGTCTGCCTCAACGGGGCCACCGAGCAGGACGTGCTGGGCATTGCCTGCACGCTCGAGGCCGCATCCACGCACCCGCTTGCTCGCGCCGTCGTTGCCTACGCGGCAGACCGCGGCGTTAGGCCAGCCGTGGTCACCGGCATCGAGGAGATTGCGTCAAACGGCATGGTCGCAACGATCAATGGCGTGGAGTACCTGGTTGGCAAGCTCGCCTTTGCCCAGGAGCGCGCCAAGGTGGGACGCCGTAGCGCCGAGGCAGTTAAGGACCTCTCGTCCCATGGCGCAACGGCCCTGGTCGTCTGCGGAGGCGGACGCGTGGCGGGCGTCATTGGCGTTGCCGACTCTATCAGGCAGTCCACCCCGGCCGCCATGCTCGACCTGGCAGCCGAAGGGGTGAGCTCCACGACCATGCTCACGGGTGACAACGCGCTCGCAGCTGCCGGCATCGCGCACAGGGCGGGTGTTGACTCCTTTGCCGCCGAGCTCCTGCCTGCCGACAAGGTCGCACGAATCAAGGAGATGCAGAGGCAGTACCGCACCGTTGCCATGGTGGGCGATGGCATCAACGACGCCCCCGCGCTTGCGGCGGCAGATCTTGGCATCACCATGGGCGCCGCGGCGTCGGACACCGCGCTCGAGGTGGCAGACGTGGCCCTGCTTTCGGACGACCTGGGCCAGCTGCCCTCGTTCTTCCGCCTCTCGAGGAGGACCATGCACGTGGTCCGCGAGAACATCGCCTTTGCCATTGGCGTCAAGCTGCTGGTGTTTGTGCTGGTGATTGCTGGCGTCGCGGGAATGGGCGCTGCGGTCTTTGCCGACACGGGAGTTGCCCTGCTGGTGATTCTCAACGGCATGCGTCTCATGCTTGACTCACGCTTCGTTTGGTAGACCGGAGGGCGGGAGCCCAGCCAGGACGGCATTGTCCTGGCTGGCTCCTGTCTCTTGCCCTACAAAGACCACGATCGTGCGCTGCTGTCTGCCAGGAACCACAGACGAGCAGGTGACGAGCGACACCGCCTTGGTTGCGCCTTGAATGAGCGTGGCCGCATCGCTCACACGCGTGCTTGCCTGGTCGCTGAGGTCGCTGAGCCACTTGTGCAGGTCCTCGGTGCCGTCAAAGACAAATCGCTGCACCGTCTTGAACGAGCTGTCCACCGTGAGAGCGCAGAGCGGCTCCAGAGTGAGGCTGCCAGACTGCGGCGTTGACCAGACAAGTGTCCCCAACTGCGCAAAGGACTCCTCCCGATAGCCGTCGTAAAGTTCCGAGAACATGGCCTTGCTGGCGCCCATGTGGTGTCCATAGACAATGGCATGAGGGTCGTCAGCGGCGCAGCGAACGTCCAGAAACGGACAGCCCGCCGGCGAGTCGTGCCTCCAAAAGTCGTGTGCTAGGTAAAACTCGCTTTCGGCCTTTGTGGGCATCACCACTGGATAGTCGATGCTGGTACCGTTGACGCGAACCCAGGCGGCGATGTCACCGTTCTGCAATTTGAGCGCCGACCAGTCGATCGCATTGCTGGCGGAGGCCTGTCCGGCTGCCTGGGCTTGGCTGTGGCCACCCGCCGTTGCCAGTTGCTGGTAGTGCTGCTGTGTGGCGAGGTCCCCATAGATCAGGTGCGCCCCAACGAGTCCGCTCACGAGCCCGAGAGTCACGGCCGTGCGGGCCGTCCATATGCCAGACTCTGCGCGCAGCGTTGGTCTGCCTGTGACGTTAGTAGTAAACATGGGATCCTACCTCGTGTAATGACGGCGCCTGCGCGGCCGTGGACCTGCCTGTGGGTGTCGCCTCTGCCACACGAGCGAAGCCATTGCAGCGCCGGCTACGGTAAAGCCGCCGCCAGCAAGCAGATAGGCGATGGGGAATCTGCCGGTTTGCGGCAAAAGCGAGGCCTTGCTGTCATTTACGGGGGTTGACGCGGGCTTTACCGGCTCTGCGGACGGCGTTACGGTCTGGCTCTGGCTTGAGATGTCCTCGTGGGCGGCTATGCGATCGTCTCCAAGACGTATGACTTCAAAGGCAACGGCGGGATTGCCCTCTAGAAGGCCGCTGTCAAACGAAAAGGCAAGGCTCACTGTTCCGTCGGAGGCCTCCGCGACAAAGGTCTTGGTCGAGGTAACGGGCTTGCCAGATGAATCTTTGAGCGGTCCAGCGTCGCTGCCGTCCTGCTTGCGCACGTGAATCGTTCCCTCGACGGTGTATTCGGTCCCGGCGGTAAGACCGTGATAGCTCACTTCGTCCACGACCTTAACGGTGCCTGTGGCTATTGCGTGGTCGCCGTCTGCGGCATCGGTCAGCGTGGTGCTCACCTGGGGGAAGCGAACGGTCTGGCTTGTTGCTCCAATGTCGGCATGGCTGGCTATCGTGGCGCTGTCTGCCTCGCGCGTGAGCTCCTCAAAGACAACTGCGGCAGGGGCGTCGGTTGGGGCTGCCTCAAGGTCCAGCGATATCTCGGTCTGTCCATCGGCCTCCTCGCAGGTAATGGTCTTTTGCGCAGTGACGGGCTTTCCGTCCTTTGTGGTGATGGGACCCTGGTCGGTTCCGTCCTCAGCGCGGCCATGAAGGGTCGCGGTGAGCACATAGGCGGTTCCGGGAGTGAGGTTGCGGTATGTGACGGTGTCGACGACCGTGTGCTTGGCAGGGGCCGATCCGTCCTTTTGGTCGGCCTCGTTGCTGCGAGCCGTAGTGGAAAGGGCGGGTATGCGGATGGTCTGTCCCTGGTCGGAGATGTCCTCGTGACGTGCGATGGTGTTGCCCTGCGCGTCAACAAGCTGCTCAAAGGCCACGACGGTGCAACCGCCCAGCCCGGAGGCGTCAAAGCCAAAGTTGACCGAGACCTCTCCGTCGCTCGAGTGGGCAACAAACTCCTGAGAAGCGCAGATGGCATTGCCCTTCTCGTCGCAGAGCGGCCCAAGGTCGCTTCCGTCCTGCGCCTTGAGGTGCAGCGACCCACAGAGCGTGTAGCTCCCATTGGCCTCTAGGCCCGTGTATGTGACCAGGTCAACGACCTTGGCGTCGGCGGCAGCGCAGACTTCCTGTGTTCCGTCGGTGACGTTTGTTGCGGATGTCGCAAGTCCCACGACGGTCACGCTCTGCTCGGCGCTCGCTATGTCGGTGTGCGTTGCGATGGGCTCGCCCTCGGCGCTGCCCGCATAGAGCTCCTCAAAGCATACGATTGACTTGCCGGCAAGCTGCGATGCGTCGACGGCAAAGGCCATCTCCTCGCTGCCGCTCGTGGCGTGCGCGGTAAAGGGGTGGGTCTGGACGTAGGGGTTGCCGCTGGTATCGGTGAGTGCCCCGCCATCGGTCCCGTCGGCCAGACGAACATGCAGGGTGCCCACGAGAACATACTGCTCCCCGGTTGTGAGGCCATCGTAGAAGACCGTGTCAACAAGGTCATTGCTGCTGGCACTTATGGCATGGGCTTTGTTGTTGCCAACAAGCTCGGTGGCAAGATAGATGGTTGGCGTGGGCTGGTCGTCGATCGTTCCCCAATCTATGGTGCGGGCGTCCTTTTGCACCGTGAGGTTTGTCTCAACGAGCTGCATGTTTTCGTTTGCCTTGCAGGGGAGCTCCCGCAGGACGTAGCGATCATAGGGCAGGGCCCCAAGAGAGTCATCTGTCTCGACGGTGAGGTCGGCCCTCCCGCTAAACCAGACTCCGGCAGCTGGGTCGAGGAGCGAGTCGTCAATGCTTCCGTCAGTGGAAAGGGCCGCGTCGTTTGCGTTGGTTATGGCGCTGTGAGGGACTGCCGAGCTGTCAAAGACGCCGTTCTCGTCGGTCACTATGACATGGGTCTCGCCGGTCGTGAGACTGCTCAGCGTAAAGGGGATGCCGGCCATGGCCCCAGCAGTGGTACCGTTGCGCTTGACAAAGGTTAGGTTTCCTCGAACGACCTGGTTGGGGCAGGCATCCTGGGTGGTCGCAAGGTCTACGAGGCTGTTGTCCTCGCGGATCTGGACGGTCTGGGCCCAGTCCTTGTTGAGCAGGACTCCGCTCGAGGCGGGCACGGAGCTCTCCTTTACCAGGTAGGTGCCATAGGGGAGCGCGTCCTGCGACGTGCGGGCAATGCAGGCTTCGCCCTCCCATGCGGCGGTAATGCTGGCCACCGTCTGTCCGGTGGTGTAGGTCTTTCCGTCTACCACAACAGGGCCAGGGGAGAGGAGCGTCACTGAGAAGGTTGCGCCTTCGAGCTTGGATTGCCCCTGCTCAAGATACCCCGCGGTCTCTCGCGAGATCTTGCTTACGGCGAGGCCACCGCGGCAGACCTCCTCCTTGAACTCGGCTGTCACAAAGGCCCTGTCAAGCTTGCCGTCCTTGCTCGTGATCACCTGGACCTGCGCCTCGCCGTTGGCGACTCGGTACCCCTCTGGCGCGCTCGTCTCGCTGATGGAGATGGTGCCCACGGGCAGTACGGCCTTGCCCTCGGCGTCAAGGTAGAGCTCGTCCCCAGATACGAGGTGGTCCTTGTCCAACGGGACCTTGCCCTGGCTGTCGGTGCGCATGACCCATGAGCGCTTTGGGCTGCCCGCGGTTGAGCCATCGGTGTTGTCCCAATAGCCAACCAAGAACTCGGCGTCAGCGAGCGAGGCATCGCCCTGCGGAGTGGCCTGGCCGGTCTCGGCATCGACCTTTTGCACGAGCGTGTCAAGGTGGCAGAAGATGGGCTCGTCGGCTGCCGAGATGACGCTGGTGGCGTCTGCCTTGACCTCGGCCTCGTAGACCGACTTGCTGAGCTTAAAGCCCACAGGAGCCTTGGTCTCCTTGGCGTAGTAGGTGCCTTCGGGAAGCGCGCCGATGACGTTTGCCGTGCCGTCGGCCTTGGTCGTGAGGGTCCCTACCTTCTTGCTCAGGCCTTTGTCCGCAAAGACGTCGTAGGTCGCGCCTGCGAGCGAGTAGCATGCGTTGCCAGAGGTGAGCGCGGGCTGTGCCGACACCTTGGTCAGGCTGAGCGAGCCCTTCTTGACCACCTCCTCCTTGCCGGGAAGGAGCATGCGCTGCTTGCCCGAGCCAGATGGGGGAGCGTAGATCCACGTGCTGTTGTTCTCCGGCGCACTGCTGTTGTTGGCAGCGCTCTTTGCCCACGCCTGCGCCTCGGCAAGGAGCTTTGAGCCCGCCTCGTTCATGGAGGCGAGGCCGCAGGCAGTGACCTTGGTCGCCGCGTGGTTGCGCTGGTAGGTCCAGATGGCCATGTTGGTGGTCACCTCGGCGTTCTTGATGCCGATGGTACTGCTCGAGAAGGGCACCCCGCATATCGTGAGATTGTTGGGGTAGCCGTGGTAGACGATGTACGCCACCACGCCAGTCGCCCGCTCGAGCCGGGTGTAGGTGGTGCCGCTCTTGCTGGGGCCCGGGGTGTCTGGGTCCATGCAGTAGGCCACGGCCCCGCCCTCGGCGGAGAAGTGGTTGCCGTTGTCGTCATCGGTGTAGAACTTCAGCTGGCTCGAAGCCTCGGTGGCCGTGGCCACCCTCGCGCCGGCGCCAAGGAGCGTGAGCAGACAGACGGTGGCGCACAAAAGAACCGCCACAAGCTTTCTTGTACCAGCTGCAAGCAGGGTATGGTTGCTGCGTGGCCTTGCGTGGGTGATCGCCGTATGGCGTGGTCGATGGTGTCTCATGGACTTCCCTTCTCTCGGAGATGTGGGAAGCCACGCTACGCCATGGGGCTAGCACCAAACTACGTTTTGGCTTGTTGCAAGCTTGCAGATGGCTCGCACGCGTCGTGATAGTTGCAGAGCATCGTCGGCATGAAAAGGACCCTCTGGCAATTTGCGCCTAAAGGGTCCTCTCGACAAAACATGTTTCGTACACACTTGGGCGCTTCTGCCCCCAAGACCGCCTAGCCAACCTCGTTGGCAGCCTCTCCAATCTCGGTTGGCCACACGGCATCGCTTGGCATGGTGACGTTGCCTGCGGCTATCTCCTCTGGGATCTCGGGGTCAGAGGCGAGCAGCTCGCTCACTGTGACAAAGGTGTAGCCCCTGTTCTGCAGCTGGTCGATGATTTGTGGGAGCGCCTCGATGTCCTGGTCGCGGTTGCCGCCTCCGTCATGCATGAGGATGATGGAGCCCGACGAGATTCCCTCCAGCGCCTTCTCCACAATGACCTCGGCCCCGGGCAGCGACCAGTCCTCGGTGTCTTGGGTCCACAGGACAGAGACGCTCACCTCGCCCTGGCTCTTGAGCCAGCAGTCCCCATTGAAGTTGCCGTATGGTGGCCTGATCATGGTCGTCTCGACACCAGTGATTTCCTTGATGGTATCGCGGGCTGAGGTGATTTCGTTTATCAGGGACGTTTGGTCAAGCGAGTTGAGGTCGAGATGCTGGTTGGTGTGGCTCACGATCTGATGTCCGCCGTCAACGACCTTCTTTGCCAGGTCGGGATAGTCCTGCTCGTTGAGCGAAAGGTTAAAGAAGGTGGCCTTTACGCCTTTCTCCTCAAGAATGTCGAGGTATGCCTGCGTGTAGGTATACGCAGGGCCATCATCAAAGGTCAGGGCGACCAGCTGCTTGCCATCGGCGGGGTTGACGTTTTTGTACACCACGACGCAGTCCTTGAGCTCGTCGACCCACTGGCCCTCGGCCGTCTCGCCGGAGTCCTTTCCGGTCAGAATCTCCTGACGCCCGACCTTGCCCCACTGCTTGACGTAGGCAACCGATCCCCAGCTTCCCTGAAAGACCAGCTTGGGCTGCACTTCCCTGTAGCTGACCTCGTGCGCTTCCATGCGGTCGCCGCCGTCGAGAATCTCAAGGTTCTCGCCGCCCTTGATGCGGTACTCCTCGACCTGCTCCTGAGTCAGTGTCTCTCCGGCCAGCACGGCAGAGTAGGGGTAACCCTTGCCTTGCACGATGACGTTGCCGCTAACCGACACATAGTTGCCCGGATTCGTCTTTATCTTGAGGCCTGAGTGCAGGTCGTCTAGGGACGAGTTGACGCGAATCTTTGCGGTCTGCCCGTTGACGGTCAAGGAGACCTTTCGGTGCGTCCAGAAGAAGGCCCCGCTCGCAATGAGGCAGGCAATGAAGACGATGGCGATAAGCAGCGAGGAAGCGTTGCCTGGGCCTTGCTGGCGCTTCTTTTGGCCACGCTTGCCATAGACGCGGCTCTTTGACCCGCTGGTGAGGCTTTCGTAGTTTGTGGCGCGACGTGCGGTGGCCTCACGCCCCTCGCTCGCCCCGCCCTGTTGCCGGGCACCCTGGGACGCCTGTCCGCGCGGTTGCTGGGAGGCCTGCGCTGTTGGGCGGCTTGCGATTGGGGTCGCTCCGCTCTTGCGCGTGAGCTTGGAGTAATGCGAGTCCGCGGAGCTGGTCGAGCGCCTTGTCGTCCGGCGGGTGGGCTTGCGTTTGGACGAATCGCGAGAGCTGTCTAGTGCCATGTCTGTGGTCCGTTCATCGTGGCACGCAAAGAAGCGTGCCTTGATCTCGTTCGTCTGTACAACTGAAAACCTTAGCATCGTAAGGTTTTGTCTGCAACGAAACGCACCCCGCACCGTGCAAAGATGCGGGGTGATGGCACGAAAGAGCTGTGCGATCTGGCTGGTCTTTGCCTAGACCCTGCGGATGAAGAAGCCGCTCAAGAGCTTGGGTTCAAACCATGTGGACTTTGGCGGCATGAGGCGTCCTGCGTCAGAGACCCGCATGAGGTCGTCGACGGAGGTCGGGTAGAGCGAGAACGCAACGCCCGACTCTCCAGCTCTGCGCTCGAGACCGCTCGTGCCCTCGCTGCCACCGACAAAGGAGATGCGCTGGTCGGTGCGCGGGTCGGCAATGCCCAGAATCGGTGCAAGGACGCGCTCCTGCAAGATGGAGACGTCAAGCACGGCAGCGGGGTCAACACTGGCGTCTGCGACCGGACCCGTGTAGCGCAGGCTGTACCACTCTTCTCCCACATAGAGACCAAAGCTACGGGGCTCCTCTGGCCAAACGGCGCTGTTGACGGGCCCCTCGACCTCAAAGCCGGCACTGGCGATGGCCGATGTGAGCTGCTCTGGGGCGAGGCCGTAGGTGTCTGCCACCACGCGGTTGTAGGGGAGCAGCTTGAGCGAGCTGGCTGGGAAGAGCACTGCCAAGAAGCTGTCGGAGGCCAGCTCCTTGGTGTCGTCCGCTGCCTGCTCGCGCTGCAGGTGACAGACCTCGGCCGCAGCCGATGCCCTGTGGTGCCCGTCGGCGATGTAGGCGCAGGGGACCTTTGAGAAGGCAAACTCGATGGCCTCCACCGTGACATCGCGGGCGACGCGCCAAATGGTCTGCCGCACGCCGTTCTCGTCGACAAAGTCATAGAGCGGGTCTGCCGTACGCGCGGCACCCACGATCACGTCCACGACCATGTCATCGGGGTAGGCGAGCAGCACGGGGCCAGTCTGGGCGCCCGTTGCCAAGATGTGCTTCACACGGTCGGCGGTCTTCTCGGGATGGGTGTTCTCGTGCCTGCGGATGGTCCCGTCCTCGTACTCTGCCACCGAGCACGCTGCGACTACGCCAAGCTGGGCGTGGCCGTCCTTCTCAAGGCGATAGAGGTAGTAGCAGGGGGTCTGGTCCTTGAGCAGCGTTCCGTCGTAGCCCTTGGAGCGAATGAGCTGGCCCGCCTTCTCGTAGACGTCGTCGGCATAGGGGTCGTGACCAGGCTCAAAGGCGGTCTCGGCACGGTCTATGGCCAAGAAGGAGTTGGGGTGACTCTCCACATAAGCACGTGCCTCGTCCTCGTCGAACACGTCATAGGGTAGAGATGCAAAGTCGCTTGCTGCCGAAAAGTTTGGGCGGTAGCAGGTGATGGGCGAAACACGCATGTAGAGCCTCCAGATAGATGTCGTAATGCTATCCAACAGAGTACGCAATTTGTGGGGAGCGTGGGCACGTAAAGGCGAGTTCCTTAACATGCTCGTGTTGTAGGCGGCTAACATGGAGGGCGATGGAGCTACGAGAGGAGATGCCCTTGAGGGAACTAGAGCGCGATGTGGTCATCTTTGACTTTGACGGGACGATTGCCGACACCAAGGCGTCCATCTTGAGCACTGCCACAACGGTGCTCTCACGCTGGGGTTTTGGCGAGAGGGACCTGCAGCGCGTGGGGGAGCTCATTGGCCCTCCGTTTCCGCAGGCCTTTGAGTGGGTCTTTGGGCTTACCGTCGAGGACGCCGTGGAAGTGACGCGCCAGTATCGCGAAATCTACAACAACCTTGGAATCGAGGCCTGGCCGGCCTTTCCGGGCATAGTTGACCTTCTGGGCGAGCTGCACGACGCTGGGCGTACGCTGGCCGTGGCAAGCTCAAAACGAACCTATCTCGTTGAGCGCGGCTTGGCCGACAACGGGGTCCTAAACCTGTTTGACGTGGTGTGCGCCCGAGAGGCCGACAGCGACTCAACAAAGGCGGACGCCATACGCGAGGCGCTCGAGCGGCTTGGCCGCGGCGCTGGGCAGGCCGTGATGGTGGGCGACCGCTATCACGACGTCGAGGCGGCAATTGCCTGTGGCGTACCGTGCATTGGCGTGCTTTACGGCAAGACGGCAGACCGCGCCGAGCTCGAGGGAGCTGGCGCGGCCGCTGTGGTAGATACGGTTGAGGGGCTGCGAACCCTGCTGTTGACGTAGTCCAAGGGCGGTTCCGTCCAAAAGGAACCGCCCGCGACGCCTTGCCTGGCTCCTATGCCACGCTCCCGCGAACGGCGAGGTCGATGACCTTGTAGGCGCCGTCATAGACGCCGATGCGGTTGGCCGCCTCGATGTTGTCGCACATAAAGGCAACGAGCTCGCGGTCGTACTGGAACGAGTCGATCATGGCGAGCACCTCGTCGGTGTCGTCGATCTCGTAGGTGCCGTCTCCCACCTCGGCAGCGCGGATGGCGCCCCAGGCCTCGTGGCCACCAACGCGGTGGATCATGAGCTTGGGCACGGGGTAGAAGCTAAACTCGCTCGGCTTGGTGACGAGCACGTCCGAGCAGCGCATGAGCAGGTTGGACGAGTAGACCGCGCTAAAGATGTCGCTGTCGCAGAAGGCGTGCACGCCGGTGAGGTCTCCGTCGAGCGCGTCGCTCGCGAGCTTGGCCACCTCGGCAAAGTTGTCAAAGTGCGTGCGGGCAACGCCGGCAAGGCCATCCACGCTTTTGACGAGTCCCTCCCACACATTGCGGTGGTCGCCCACATTGATGAGCAGGGTCGCCTGCTCGGTGCGCACATAGGGAAGAAGGCGCATGATGATTGCGGCAAAGAGCTCCTGCTGTGCGCCGGCGCCGCCAACGCTGATGAGATAGCGGATGGGGCCTCCGCCAAGGAGCCTGCGCCTACGACGCTCGCAGTCCTGCTGTATGTTTGCCACCAGCTCGTGGTCAACGTAGTGGCCGGTGTACACCAGGCTGTCGAGGGGCATGGGGCGGAGCTGGCGCTTTGGATCCATGCCACGCAGCTGGTGATAGCCAAGGTATGCAGAGGGGGTCTGAACGGTGTGGATGGCGCCTTCGGCCAGGTGAAGAGCCATGGGCCAGTTGTCGGGGATGGCGTTGACCACGTGCGTGAGACCTGCGTGAACGGCTGCCTGGGCGGGCCATACGTGGGTGCCCACGTATGGGGTGTCTGCGGGGATGTCGGCAAAGAGCGGCACGCAGAGCTCGGCGTTCTTCTGGTCGCCTGCGTTGTAGGAGAGCTTGCGGAAGCCCTCGGAGTTGAGCGGCTCCCAGTACAGGCGGTTGAACAGCCCAATCTTTTGTGAGAGACGCGAGCCCATCGAGTAGAGGTCGTTCTGGTAGGCGATCACCTTTGAGCCGGTGGTCTCGTCAAACGACGCAAGGTCGAGCCAGTAGGGGGTATAGCCCATGGCGTGGGCGGCGCTCGCCATGGCCATGCTGATGCGGTAGTGGCCAAAGCCCATGCGGATGTTGCCCACGATGACGGGAGCGCCGTTGGCCCCCTCAACGGTGCGCTCCGTTGCCGGTGCAAGCGGGGCCTGGGCGGCATCCGCCGCAAGGTCAAGCGCGGTGCCGTCAGATGCCATCACGAGGTTTCGCACGCCGAGGGCATCGCCAATGACGGGCACGTCGGCCGACGCAAGGTGGTATGTGGCGTTGGTGTCATCGCCAAACTTCTTTAGGAAACGTTCCTTGCCCTTTTGGGCCTTTCGCCAGACTCGCTCGTCCTGCTGGTTGCCAAAGGCGCACTTGGCGCGGTCATTGGTGGCGGTCATCCTACTGCTCCTTGACTCTTGCGATAGATGTGATAGCTTGACTATCAAATTGATAGTCAAGCTATCAAACTGCATCTGGTGCGTCAAGGTTGGGGAGGTCGACATATGGCCGACAGTCGGCAGGAGATGCATAGCGCTCCGGTGACGTACCCAACCATGTCGACCAGCGATGCTCGTGCCGTCGAGTGCGCAGCGCAGCTCTTTCTTGAGAGGGGCCTCGGGGCGGTTCGTATGACCGACATCGCCAATGCCGCCGAGGTGGGGGTGGCCACGCTCTACCGCCACTTCTCAACCAAGACCACCATTGCGGCCTACGCGGCGATCATGCTCTGGCAGCAGCTCGAGACAAGCTATGACAGCATCGTGGGGTCGGACGAGTATCGAGCCATGAACGGCGCCGGGCAGCTGGAGCGGCTGCTTCGCACCTATTGCGACATCTGTATCTACCGCAAGGGCTTTGCGGTCTTTGTCGACGACCTCGACCGGCTGATCCTTGGTGGCGACGTGCCCGCCTCGATGCTTGGCACCTACGAGGCGGCGCTCGGGTCGGTGTACCCGCACTTTTCCGATGCCTACGAGCGCGGTCGCACTGACGGCTCCATTGCAAGGGAGGTCGACTTTGCCCTGTTCTATCGTACGGTTGGTCATGCGCTTTTGAGCGTGGCCGCAAAGCTCTCGCGCGGGGAGGTCATCTCCTCGGACGACTTCTCGCACGCATCCGACGAGCTCGACTGTTTGGTAGAGATTGCCGTCGCGTCGCTTAAGCCCTAAAGGGAAACGCAGTCAAAGGAACTGACCGGGATATATGAGTTTGCAAGTATGCAGGTAGGCCGCTTGGCCAGGAGGGGAGAAGAGATGGAGAAGAAGCTCGCACCAGCCTCGGTATTACGTAACTTTGCAATTGGACAGCTGGGATGGGCCATCCTGTCGGGCGTGGTCACCAACTGGCTGGTGTACTTCTACATGCCGAGCGAGGAGATGATTGGTGGCGGCTGGCCCCTGTTCATCACGCAGGGCATCGTGTTTGCCGGCATGACGATCATTGGTCTCATCACGGCGCTCTGCCGACTGGTGGACGGCTTCATCGACCCGTTCATTGCCTCTCGCTCTGACTCGCTCGACAACCCCCTGGGCAGGCGCATCCCCTTTATGCGGCATGCGGCCATTCCCTTTGGCGTGATGGCCATCGTCGTCTTTACGCTGCCCTGCACGGGCAACACGCGCTTCAACGACATTGCCCTCTTGGTGTGCCTGGTCGCGTTCTATGTGACTCTCTCGCTGTACTGCACGCCCTTCAATGCGCTTATCCCTGAGCTTGGCCGCACGCAGGAGCTGCGCGTCAACCTCTCCACCTACATCTCGGTCACCTACTTCATTGGTACGGCCGTGGCCTATCTGGTGCCCAACGTGGCGGGAATCTTTGAGGGCGCGGTCGGCGCTGCCATGTCGTATCGCGTGACCATCGCCATTCTTGCCGTCATTGCGGTGATCTGCATGCTGGTGCCCGCCTACACCATCGACGAGAACCTCTACGCAGAGACCGAGCCCAGCTCCACGCCCATGGGCGAGAGTGTGGTCAAGACCTTCCGCAACAAGCAGTTCCAGATCTTTGAGCTTTCCGACGTGCTCTACTGGGTTGCCATCACCATGTTCCAGACCGGCATGCCCTACTACGTGACCTCGCTGATGGGGCTTCCCGACGACATGAACTTTGTCCTGTTTGCGGGCATGACCGTCATAAGCCTGCTGTTCTACGCGCCCGTCAACGTGTTTGCCAAGAAGCTTGGCAAGAAGCGCCTCGTGGCCTTTGCGTTTTTCTTCTTCTGCGTGGCGTTTGCCGTGACCACCCTCTGCGGCCAGTTTGGCATTCCGGCAATGGTGTGGGGCATTGCGGTTGCGGTTCTGGCAGCAATCCCCATGGCTGTGCTGGGCATCCTTCCGCAGGCCGTGCTCGCCGACATTGCCGAGGCCGATGCGGTTGCAAGCGGCGAGAACCGCGAGGGCATGTTCTACGCGGCCCGCACCTTCTCCATGACGCTTGGGCAGTCGCTTGCCATGATCCTGTTCACCTCGATCTCGACCGTTGGCGCAGGTGGCATGGGCTACCGACTCACGGCGCTGGTTGCAACCATCTTCTGCATGCTCGGCGGACTGGTGTTTACGCGCTACGACGAGCGTCGTACGCTTGACGCAATTGTTACCAACGAGGAGAGCGAATAGACATGGACGTGTTGGTCTCCTATGAGTTGCGCTGGGAGAGCGAGGGTCGCGAGCATCTCGTTCGCGTGAGCTCCGAGGGCATTGCGACGCCTGCAGACGAGGCGCTCCAGCTGGGCGTTTCAACCGTGCGCGGAAAGGACGCCAGGCGCGTTCGCGTGAGGCCCAGCGCGCCGGTGAAGATGCTCTCATGCGTCGCCTCGCTACGTCTGGACCTGGCCTCGGCAGACGCGATACTTCTCAACGGCTACAACTCCTGGACCGACACGTGCGAGCGCAAGCCGAGCTACGGCATGCGGGGCATGCACGGTGTTCCAAGGAGCGTCATTGAGCGTTGGGTCCTTGACGGTAGCGGCGACTATCGCTTTACCGAGCAGGACCACCGGGCGGGCCACCAGCATGGTTTTGGCTATGGCTATGTGCGCTACGGCGAGGACGTGCTGCTTGTGGGTTCGCTTTGCGAGGACAACGGCTTTACGACCATCTTTGAGGATCTTGGGTCGGGGCTGCTGCGCCTGCAGAAGGAGGTGCCCTTGGGAGTGCTGCCTGCGGGGGAGGAGCGCGAGCTTATGGCCTTCGCCCTCGTGGAGGGATCGCTCGATGCGGCTGTTGAGCGTTGGTTGGCGCTGGCGGGCATTACCGCGCGACCGGCGGTGCCACTCGTGGGCTTCTCGAGCTGGTACCGTTACTACCAGGACATTACGGCGGAGCGTCTCTCTGGTGACCTTGACGCCGTGCGCGAGCTGCTCTTGTCGCGTGACCTTGGGCCGTGCACGCCAGTCTTCCAGATTGACGACGGCTACACCAAGATCGGTGACTGGATGACGCCGAGCACGGAACGATTCCCCGAGGGAATGGGCGCCTTTGCCGCGCGTATTGCCGAGGCGGGACTCCTGCCGGGCCTCTGGATGGCACCTCTCGTCTGTGAGACGGAGAGCCGCGTGTATGCCGAGCATCCCGACTGGCTGCTGCGCGACGAGAACGGCGAGCCGGTGTCCGCTGGCAGCAACTGGAGTGGCTACTGGCCGCTCGACACGCGCAACCCCGAGGCTCGCGCATACATCCGCGAGAGCCTTCGTACGGCCACATATGACTGGGGATTCCGCCTGCTCAAGCTCGATTTTCTCTTTGCGGCCTGCATGGTGCCACATGACGGCATGAACAGGGGAGAGCTGATGGCCGATGCGCTCGACCTCCTGCGGGAGTCGGTTGCGGAGGGCACGGTCTTCGACCTTTGCGGCGTGCCCCTGACGTCTGCGTTTGGCCGCACCGAGTACTGTCGCATTGGCTGCGACGTGGGTCTCGACTGGGACGACGTCCCATACATGCGCCTGCTGCACCGCGAGCGCGTGAGCACGAAGAACAGCCTGGCCAACACGCGTGGACGAGCGCATCTCGACGGCCGCGTGTTTCGCAACGACCCTGACGTCTTCTTCCTGCGGAAGGACGTGAAGCTGACGAGGAAGCAGCGGAGCGACCTCATAGGTGCTGACGCGGCACTGGGCGGGATGTTTATGACCTCAGACGACGTGTCGGCTTGGGACGAGGCGCAGTGCCTTGCGTTTGACCGAGCGCTTGCGGTGTTTGTGGAGAAGGAGCGGCAGCGCTGACATTGTGCCCGCCCTGGTCCGCATCCAATTCTTGCCAACAAGGTGGTCCCCCAACGACTCGAGTCGTTGGGGGACCACCTTCTGTTTCAAGAGGGCATGTACCTCTACCAGCCCTCTATGGTGTCGATCTCGACCTCGTTGCCTTGCAGGAGCACCGTGTCGGGACTGTTGCAATATGGGCAGACCTTGCCGTGCTCAATGGTTCCGTAAGTCTTTCCACAAGCGTTGCAGACTGTTATCGCGTCAATCTGAACAACGTCGAGATCTGCACCAGTCAGCAGCTCAGTCTTGTTGGCTGCCCAACGCCAGCAGTCCAGCAAATAGTCGGGCAGCACGCCCGACACCTCGCCCAAGTTGAGCCGGACCTTGGAGATGTGGGTCAGCTCGTTGGCGCTGCCCACCTTCTCCAGGGTCTCGATCATATGAAACACAATGCCCAGCTCGTGCATCCGAGGTCTCCCGAGTCGCTACCGGTCGCCGAGCTTGCCTCGAAGGATCTTGATTCCGCGCTTGGCGGCATAGGGGAGGACTGCCTTCACCTTGTCCTCGCTCTTCCACATGCGGCTTGCCTCGGGCATGTCGCGCGTGAGGTGGATAGCGTCAAACTCGCAGCGCGTGGTGCACAGGCCGCAGCCGATGCACTTGTTCGTGTCCACGATGGAGGCGCCGCACGAGAGGCAACGTGCCGTCTCGAGGCGAATCTGCTCCTCGGTGAGCTCGCGGGTGGGGTCGTCCCAGTTGTGGACGAGGCTCTCGACCTTGGCGCACGCCGGCACCTGACGACCGGCGCGGTCGTACTGGTTGATGGCAAGGCTGATGTCGCCCTTGTCGAGCTCGACGTAATGACGCTGGTTGCGGCTGAGCGTGAGGTTGGAGCCCGTCTGCACAAAGCGATGCAGGCTAATGGCAGCCTCGTGCCCGGCGGCCACGGCGTCGATGATGAAGCGCGGACCGGTATACGCGTCGCCGCCCACAAAGATGTCGGGCTGGGAGGTCTGGTAGGTCTTGGCGTCAGCAAGGGCACGGCCGGCGCGGTCGAGCTCCACCGCCTCGCCAGCCAGCAGGTCGCCCCACTCGATGGCCTGTCCGATGGCAAAGATGACGTTCTCACAGGGAAGGACCTTCGTGTCGTCCTCGTCGTAGACGGGGGCGAAGCGTCCCTCTTCGTCGTAGACCCGCGTGCAGCGCTTGAGGCGCACGCCGCAGACCTTGCCGTCTGCGTCGAGCTCCACGGCGACTGGGCCCCAGCCGTTGTCAACGGCCACGCCGTCCTCCTCGGCTTCGAGCACCTCGTGGGGAAGGGCGGGCATCTCGTCGCGCTGCTCAAGGCAGACCATGGTCACGGCGCTGGACCCGCAGCGCACCGAGACGCGCGCGGCGTCGATGGCGACATTGCCGCCGCCGATGACCACTGTGCTGCCTTCGACCTCGTGGCTGGGGTCGGCAAGCGCGGTACGCAGGAACTTGACGGCGGTCGTCGCGCCGCTGGCGTCCTCTCCCGGCACGCCCGCAAGGCGGCTGCCCTGCGCACCGATGGCCAGATAGAACGCCATGAAGCCCTGCTCGCGCAGCTCAGCCAGCGTGACGTCGCGGCCAACCTCCACACCGCAGCGAATCTCGACGCCCATCTCGCGCAGCACGTCGATCTCGGCCGCCACGACGTCTTTGGGGAGCTTGTAGCTGGGGATGCCGTAGGTCATCATGCCGCCCGGCACCAGGTCGCGCTCGAAGACGACCGGGTTGTAGCCCATGTTGGCGAGGTAGTAGGCGCAAGAGAGGCCCGCGGGACCCGCGCCGATGACGGCGATCTTCTCGGGCAGGCGGCCGCGCATCGAGGGGATGACCGGCTCGGGCACGTAGCGGTGGTCGGCCTCCAGGTCCTTCTGCGCAATGAAGCGCTTGACGTCGTCGATGGCAACAGCGTCGTCCACCACGCCGCGCGTGCAGGCAGCCTCGCAACGCTTGTTGCACACGCGTCCGCACACGGCGGGGAAGGGGTTCTCCTTCTTGATGAGCGCCAGGGCGTCGCGATAGCGACCCTGAGCGGCAAGACGCAGGTAGCCCTGCACCGAGATGTGCGCCGGGCAGGCCACCTTGCAGGGGGCGGTGCCGGTGTCGTGCGTCTCGATGCGGTTGTTGTCCTTGTAGTCCCAGTCCCAGTCCTCCTCGCCCCAGGAGCGAACGTCGGGCAGCGGCTGGACGGGGTAGGTCACGGTGCTTCCGTCGGCACGATGCAGTTTTTGGCCAAGCTGTACGGCACCGGCAGGGCAGACCTCGACGCAGCCAGCGCAGGCCACGCACTTCTCTGCGTCCACATGCGCGCGATAGGCGCTGGCGCTCATGTTGGGGGTGTTGAACAGCTGACTTGTGCGCAGGGCGTAGCATACGCTCACGTCGCAGTTGCAGATGGCAAAGATCTTCTCCTCGCCATCGATGTTGGTGATCTGGTGCACATAGCCGTTCTTCTCGGCCTGCAGAAGGATGTCGATGACCTCGTCGTAGGTGACGTAGTGGCCCTTGCCCGTCTCCACGCAGTAGTCGGCCATGTCGCCCACGCCAATGCACCAGTTCTGCGGGTCACGACCGCCATTGTTGCCACGGGCACGCTCGGCAACGGCACAGCTACAGGCGCCCGCGGAGTAGTGGTCGTACTTCTTGAGCCAGTGGGAGAGATGCTCCACTGAGGCGGTGACGTTCTCCTGGCGGATGGCATGCTCAACGGGGATGACATGCATGCCAATGCCCGCGCCTCCGGGTGGCACCATCTTGGTGGCCACGGTCAGCGGCAGGTAGGTCATGTTGTCAAAGAAGGTGCCAATCTCGGGGTGCTCCTCCATCTGGCGCTGGTTCATGACCGTGAACTCGGCGGAGCCGGGGACGAACATCGGCAGCACGTAGCGCTTCTCGTGACTGGGGTTCTTGCCGTCGAGGTTCTCCCAGTTGTACTCGATGATGCCCTTGATGCACATGTCGTCGAGCAGTTCCTGAACGCGCTCGGCTGGCATGCCAGAGCCCTTCACCACCTGCTCGAAGGTCTCGGGCACACGTACCTTCATATGGCGGGTGAGCTCAGCCTCCTCCTCGGTCATCACGCTGGCGATGCCCCAGTAGTCTGGAGAGTCCGCGGTCATCTTCTCAAGTCCCAGCTTGACCGGGATGCGGTCGGTGATCTTCTTGCCCTCGCGCATGACGCCAGGCTTGATGGGAGCCGAAGAGGCGGGACCAGGCTTGGCCATGGCCTCCTTCATGTGGGTGCCGGTGTCGCCCTCGGGTCTCCAGTGCGTGGCGGTATCGTTCTCGGAGTAGTACTCCTCGGCAATCACGCGCAGCGGTTCGCCGTTTGGCGCGGCGGTGGGAATGACGTTGCGTGCGGCGACCTCCTCGTCGGTCATGCCTGCGCGCATTGCCTCCACGCGCTCCTCGATGCTCGCTCCGCCGTAGGGCTCGGTGGGACGCCCTGTTGCGTTGTCGGGACGTAGGCTCTTGTCCATGTCGAACTCCTT
>CADCHF010000032.1 GCA_902801175.1 uncultured Coriobacteriaceae bacterium
CTTTGTGCCGAGGAACCGCTCGATGAGCGCCATCGCGACCATGCGCTATAGGGCAGCTACATTGGGTTTCGCGAATGCCATGTTCGCCCCGATTGGCTGCTGATTTACGCGATTGACAGGGGCCGACTGATACTTGCCACATCGCGAACAGGGACACGCTCGGATCTGTTCGACGAGGAGCTTTTACCCGATGCGCGGGAAGTCGATTTGCATGCACTCGAACGTTTGAGCATGGGGTCAAAATGGCAGGACGTCGATTGCGCGTCCCTTGTTTGCCGACTCGGGCTTTGCGACGGTATTCGGTGCGCGCTATGAACGCGAGGACGATTTGTAGCAGTTTTGTAGCGGCCGAAGCCCGAACGAGAAACGAGCCGTTCTCTTTCCACCCCTGAACTGCGGAAACGCGAGCACGGGCAATTCCTCTCACCAGATGCTACTACCGAGTGGGAATAGCTCAGCACATTATCGTGAGGTTCTAGCTCCGTCGGCCTCCTAGTAGATCAGCGTGTCAAACTCTTTGAGCGAGATGGGGCCGAGGAAAGAGCGGACAAGCTGATTCCCGTAGGCCTTGAGCCCCTCAATGAGGCCCACGGTCGCCACGTTGATGGCATAGTCGTCACCCGATGTCATCAGCTGCTCGATGAAGGCGCCAAGTCGGGTGAGCAACGCCTCGTCGCGCTTGTCGAGGGCCTGTCGGGCGAGCGGCAGCAACAGGTCCTCGTAGGTGAGGAAGCAGCCAGTCTCCATGCCGTCCTGCCAGGAGGTATAGTCCTCAAACTTCCCTTTGAGCTCGGGGAACTTCGCCAGCAGGAGCCCGTTGAGCCGGACTTCGTTCGCGAGTCGCCCATCTTCGTCGTAGGGGAAGTTGGGATGGACCTCAATGGGAACCCCTGCTGCTTCCAGGTTGTTCTTGTGTGTGAGGACCTCCGCTGCGAACCCTGTGAAGAGCTCAATGGGTGCGCCTGCAATCAGCCGCCGTGCTTCGACGAAGTTGCACATCGCGATGCGCGAGACGGCCCTGAGCGCCTCCCCCGACGCGACTCCTCCAGGCACGAGAACGATGGTGTACCCCCGCTCGTCTTCCATGATTGGCGGCGCGAACGTCGTCACGACCGACCAGCCGCACTTTGGGCAACGCGAGCCCATGCTTGAGCCTTCGACGAATCCCTTGAGCCCCGCTCCGCACTCGGGGCAGATTCCGCCTGCGACGTCTGGGATAGCGTTCTCCTCGTCACTAACCCACCAACCGCACGCGTCCCTGTACCCGTTGCGCCTCATGAAGGGCGCAATAAGCTCCGTCAGACTGAGGCCTTCTCTCAGAGTGGCGCCATCGCGCGCAAGCGCCTCTCGGCAGAGCTCCCTCTCGAGATCGAGCCACTCGTCGAGCTCGCTTCCAAGGGCATCGTCCTCTTCGACGAGGTGCATGAGGTTACCAACCTTAGCCCAAGCGAGGGATATTGCCTCTGCCAGCCTGTGGTCGGAGAGGTCTTCTCCGAGCTCGTCGGCAAAGTCTTGCGCCGTGATTCCCAGTAGGGGGTCGCCCGCCAAGACTGCCGCCCCTTCGGGGGGAGTGACCGATTTGCCCAGTTGTGCCGACTCGCTCATGTTGCCTCTCATGGTATTGCCCGTCTCCTTCTCTTGACCTTATCAAACCGACAGGACAGCAATTACCGTCCGTTTCGATGCCTAGAATGGTGCCGATAGACGAAATGGAGAGGTATTGTCGTATGTACACAGTCAAGCTGGAGAACGAGTACCTTCGCGGGGCGATCTGGGTTCTCGGGGAGGACGGGATCACGGCCGAGGGCAAGCTCCCGCTGGTCGAGAACGACTTACAAGTGCTTGAGATCAACGAAGAGGTCGCCGAGATGTACGACTCGTACTTCGAGTTCGATTCGCATGGCCAGGGCTGCTGGTTTAACGAGGAGCAGCGTAAGGCCGACAGGGAGAAGATGCTCTCTCTCCTCGCAACACTCCGTGCCAGGCTGGATGAGATCAACGACGGCTCGTTCGCTGTCGTTGACTATGAGACGCCCTACTTGCTCGCCCTGTAGCGGGGCAACCTGAACGTATCCTGTTAGCCACTTGATCAAGCTGGAATGAAGCTCCCTGTGAGTGCCAAGTGAGTACCAAAGAATGCGAAACGGGGGAGACACCGGCACACAGCATGGACGCCACGTCATGACGTCGCACGCTAATTCATCCCATCCACGCCACGCTCATAGAGTGGTAGTAAAAAATTTCGGAAAAATTGACGCATGCGACAGCTTTGACGTATTCTTGCAACAGAGAAACAGAGAGAAAGGACTGGCGCATGGAGATCAGTCGAGATAAGTACCTGAACGACCTCATAGTCCGTAAGGGCAATGGAATGATCAAGGTCATAACCGGCATCAGGCGCTGCGGTAAGACCTACCTGGTGTTCGAGCTGTTCGTTCGCCACCTTCTGGAATCCGGCGTCCCCCGTGATCACATCGTCTCGCTTGCCCTAGACGACCGTGCCAACGCGTGCTATCGGGATCCAGATGCCCTCTACGAGTACCTGCTCAACCGAATCGGGGAGGATGACGGAACCTACTATGTCCTTCTCGACGAGATTCAGTACGCCATCAGCACGCGCGAGCTTAAGGGCAAGGACGAGCCGCCAGCGCTGTACGGCGTCTTGAATGGTCTCCTGCGCAGGAGAAACGTCGACGTCTATGTGACGGGGAGCAACTCGAAGCTTCTCTCCACCGACGTGATGACGGAGTTTCGTGGGCGTGGGGATGAGGTTCGCATCCACCCACTGTCCTTCTCCGAGTTCATGCAGGGCTTCGAAGGCGACCGCTATGAGGGCTGGGCAGAGTATGTGATGTACGGAGGGCTTCCGCTTGCGCTGTCGATGCACGCGCCCGAGCAAAAGGCGGCGTACCTCACCAGCCTCTTCGGGGAGGTGTACCTCACCGATGTCGTGGAACGCAACCACCTCACCAAGTCACAGGAGCTCGAGGACCTTGTTGACGTCCTGGCCTCGTCAGTCGGCGCGCTAACGAACCCCAGCAAGATCGAGGCGACGTTTCGGAGCGTTATGCGATCCAGGCTGGATGCGGACACCATCAAGCGCTATATAGGCCACCTTGAGGAGGCGTTCCTCGTGAGCGAGGCGGTGCGCTATGACGTCAAGGGACGCAAGTACATAGGGACGCCCAAGAAGTACTACTTCGAGGACGTTGGCCTGCGCAACGCAAGGCTCGGCTTCCGCCAGGTCGAGGAGACGCACCTTATGGAGAACGTCATCTATAACGAGTTGCGTGCCAGGGGGTTTTCCGTCGATGTCGGCGTGGTCGAGAAGCGCTCCAAGGTGGACGGGAAAGACGAGCGTCGTCGCTATGAGGTCGACTTCGTCGCAAACCTCGGGTACCGGCGCTACTACGTCCAGTCGGCGCTGAGATTGGACTCACCAGAGAAGGTGGCGCAAGAGAAGCGCTCCCTTCTTGGAATCGATGACAGCTTCAGAAAGATTGTGGTTGTCAAGGATGTCATGCGGCCCTATATGGACGAAGATGGGATTCTCACCATGGGCCTCTTCGATTTCCTGCTCGACCCAGAGAGTCTGAACATGTAAACCGTCCGAGCGGGTGGGAGTAGTCACATTCGTGAGTACCAAAGAAAGGATAACGAGGGAGACGTGAGTGTACGATGTGAACGCTGTGACATGATGTTACAGCCGAGCACACCCCATCCACACCCACGCTCATAGAGTGGGAGTGAGAATAACTGGAGTATAACTCCAAAATTTACAAAACACCAGCTACATGCTATCATCCTTCTAAAGACAGTCGGAAGGAACCGCATGTATATCACCCGAGAGATAGAGCGGGCGCTGTTCTCCAGGATGAGCCAGCGCAAGGTCGTCCTCGTCACGGGGGCAAGGCAGGTTGGCAAGACCACGCTCCTCAGGGAGTGCCTTCCCGATGGGTACTCCTACGTCACGCTCGATGACTACAGCGCAAGGAGCCTCGCGGCGAGGGACCCCATGTCGTTCTTCACGGTCTACGGCTATCCTGCCGCAGTGGACGAGGTGCAGCTTGTGCCTGAACTCTTCCGGCAGGTCAAGTACATTGTCGACCAGACGGAAGAGCGAGGCATGGTCGTCCTCACGGGTTCGCAGACCTACCAGCTGATGCAAGGCGTGAGCGAGTCGCTTGCGGGAAGGGTAGGTATCCTGGAGATGTCTGGGCTCTCGCTGAGGGAACTATCGGGGAATCTGGGGAGGGGGGCGTTCGTCCCGTCCCCCCTGGCCGGCACGCCTCGTGCTCCCCGACCGGAGGGCTTCGACCTCTGGTCCCACATCCAGCGTGGAAACATGCCCGCCCTGCAGGACCCCACTGTCGAGTGGGACGCCTTCTATGCGGACTACGTTCGCACCTACATCGAGCGCGATGTGCGCCAGCTCGTCAACCTCCGGGACGAGCTCAAGTTCCGGGACTTCCTCGTCGCGTGCGCGGCGCGCACGGCCCAGCTCTTCAATGCGACCGACGTGGCCTCGACGGTGGGGGTCGACGTCAAGACCGCCCAGAGCTGGCTCTCCGTCCTCGAGGCGTCTGGCATAGCCCGACTCGTCCGGCCGTTCTGGTCGAATCCGAGCAAGCGGCTCGCCAAGACCCCCAAGCTCTTCTTCATGGACACCGGGCTTGTGTGCCATCTCGTGGGGTGGACGAGCCCCCAGACCGCCTCTCGCGGGGCGATGGCTGGCCACCTCTTTGAGACCTTCGCAGTGGGCGAAGTGCTGCGTTCGTACATGAACGCGGGCAAGGAGCTCAGGGACGTGTGGTTCTACCGCGACTCGAGGAAGCGCGAGATCGACCTCGTCATCCAGGAGGGACGGGTGCTCCACCCCGTCGAGATCAAGGCCGCGACCGCCCCCGGGGCAGAGGCTATGGCAAACTTCTCGGCGCTCAAGGCGCTGAACGACTACGAGGTAGGCACTGGTGCGGTCATCTGCTCCACGGACAGGCCGTATCCCCTCGGCGAGGACGTCGTCGCCATCTCGCCTTGGGAGATTTGAGGGGCCACGATGAGCATAAGCACAATCGAGGGGAAGACCAGGACGATCTACTAGACCGAGGGCTTCTTCGCTGCCATCGCGGTTCTTGGCGACGAGCTCGACTACGTCAAGTTCGTCACGATGTATCGAGAAGACGACGTCATTGAATTGCAGCTGGATTCCGAGAATGATGGCAGTATCACAGGTCACTGTCGAACTGCCGCAACTTCGAAGAGCGTGCTGAGGCGATGCCCTCCCGACGCAGAAGAGGGCATTGTGGTCGTCGACATGCCCAAGCGGGCTGACTACGGCAATCTCTGGGTGACGGTCTACGATGATGGCTTGTTGATAAGGGTCGTAGACAAGCAGCCGGTTCGCTATGTGCGCATGGAGGATGTCGTCTTCGGGGTGTCTGCCGATGACGACCTGACGTCCATCCTCTTGACCAGCATGTCTCCAGAAGAGATATCCCATGCACGGGCTGAACTCTCTGGCGAAGGCTACGACGACGTCTGGACTCCAGGGAAGGACTGACTTCGTATTCATAGTCCAGCTGTTGATGGGCCCCGCGACATGAACGCGGGGTCCCATTGCCTGTAAACCTGTAATCCAGCGGCGCCAAGAAGAGTAGCCGATTGACGTGGGTACCAAATGAGTACCAAAGAGGACGAAACGAGGGAGACGCCAGCGCATGGCATGGATGTCGCGAGGTGACATCATATGAGAGTGGGTCCCATCAACACTCTTTCTCATTGAGTGGGAGTAACGGAAGGGCATATTTCTCCAGCTAAGCATGCTAAACCCCTCTGTCGACTTGCGCTTGGCAGAGGGGTTCTTTAAGCCTTTGGAAGCCTCTTGGGGCCATTTCGGCAACCGTCGCGCTAAATCCCAAGCGCCCTCATCTCTATCGAGCAGCGGTACCTGTCCTCCTGGTCCAGCAGCTTGAGGGCCGATATCTCGTAGCGCGGCAGGTCGCCGCGAAGTCCCTGACCGCGCGCGAAGGCGACGAGCGAAGCGTGGGCGCGACCGAGTCCCGAGCAGGGGCCGTCGTAGCTCGCGACCACGTACTCGCCGGCCTCGAGCTCGACGGTCGCGCCGCTATAGGAGGAATCGTCCGGCAGCACGTAGAACAGGTCGTCGTAAGCAACGTCTCGATCAGGAGTGGGCGCTTCCCTGCACACGCCGCCATAGGGCGCGAGCTCTGCCATCGGACCAGCCTCGGCGAGAAGCGCTGCGACTTCCAGGTCACGTCTCACGACCAGGTCGTCAGAATAGGCGCCGAGGCCGACTGCGGCGACGCCGAGCATGGCGATCCTTCGCGCAGGGCGCCTGATGACCCCGATGGAGCCGGCATCTATCTCGCATGCTGTTCGGGCCTGCCGGGCGACCTCGTCTATACGCTCGAGGGATTCTCGCAAGCTCGCAATGCGAGCTTCAATCTCGCCGCGTGTGGCATCGAGCGACGTGGCAAGAGCGCGCGCGTCGTCGGTCTCGAGCACACGCTTCACCTCCTGCAACGGCATGCCGGAATCCGCCAGAGCCCTCACCGACAGGAACCGGTAGCGCTGCGATGCCAGGTACAACCTGTAACCGCTCTCCGCAACACGAGCAGGCTTCAGGAGCCCCATCTGGTCGTAGTGGATGAGCGTGTTCTTCGTCGTGCCGCACAGCTCGGCGAACTCGCCGGATTTTAGGAATCTCATTTTCGCCCCTTGACTCTATGGTTACCCGAGAGTTTAGCATGTTTTTGCTATGGAACATCGAAAGGATTGGGGGTCCCATGTACTACCTCTTTTTGGCGGCCGCCGTCGCCTTTGAATGCGGTGGCACGTTCTGCATGAAGCTGTCGGACGGCTTCAGCCAGCTCGGTCCGTCCATCGGCTGTCTGGCGCTCTACGGCCTCTGCTTCGCGTTCTTCTCGAAGGCGCTGCAGGGCATTCCGCTGAGCGTCGCCTACGCGTCGTGGGGCGCACTCGGCATCATCCTGGCCACGGCGATATCGGTGTTCGCATTCAAGGAGCCGCTCAATGCCCCGATGATCGCGGGCATTGTCATGTGCGTCGCAGGGGTCCTCGTCGTGAACATCTTCTCTACCCACTAGTCGCAGGCGGGGCATTTCGCCTGAACGTTGCACGAAGGTGCTACACATCGTATCGCGAAGAGCCGAGCGGGGTTCGCCCTTTCGTTGGATCCGTCCGCTTGTTAAGAGCGCCCAAGCCTAAATCGAGTACACGATTCTGCTGATTTGTACTCACCTCTTAAAAATGAGTAATACTCCCCATCACTGACCTGCGGCTGTGACTACTCCCCGAGGGTCTCGTGATCACTCCCCGAGGGCTGAGTACAGAAAGTGTACTCAGTGGTGAGTACAGGTGAGTACACCCTTGGAGCCGCTTCGTGAAAATACTCCCCAATAACGAAACGCCACGAGCGAGCACGCGGCGGCACGGGGGAGCACGAGACGACAAACTGTTAGCGTGTGGAAACTAGCCTTGTGACAGTTGAGTGGGAATAGTCGCAGTTCCGTTTGAACGGTGGTTTTACGCGCTTTTCTGAATGCCGTCGTATCTGATGTGAGCTCATGTTGTCTCTGATAGAAACGAGGGATGCGCCCTTTCTGCCCCGCTCGGGACAGAAAGTGAATAAAAGCGAGCCAACCGTGGATAAGCACCTCGGTTTCCATAATCTGGTATGTCAGTCCAGATGCATTTCACCAATACAAGTACGACTTCACAATCTTGTGTGCCATGTGTCGTCAATTAGTCGGCGTCAGATGCGCTGGCATAGTCGACGCAGGGATTGAAGGTGTATCCCATATCGGTCAACGCCTCGATCGCAGTTCTCGCGGATATCGATAATTCACGCGCCGCAAGATTGGGGGACATGCCGCCTTCGACTCTTTCAGCGAACTTTCTCGCCCGCGACCTTTTCACCCGCTGGCGGTTCAGGCATGCCTCATGCCCCCGCTTGTTCTTGCTCATCCCAACGAAAAGTTGGTGGCACACCTCGCATGTTCCTATGACGTAGCCGGAGTCGGTGGCGATGTCATAGCATTTCAGCCAGAAGTCTGTCAGCGAGTCGCCCGCTGTGGTCCGAACGAACGCACCATGGCTGACCACCGGGATTGCAGTGATGAGATGAATCGTTGCCAGCGTGTCGAACAGGTGCAAGAGCCCAGCGACAAGTTCCAGCCCCGAGAGGACGGATTCATCCGGCAGCCCCGCCTCGTATGAATCTAGCCATTGGCCCCAGTCGCTCAGCAGCGACATGGTTCCGTACACGTCGACCAGAAGAACACCGCCGTTCTTATCTTCCGACAACCTTGTGTTGTTAGTCATCATGAGGTAGTAGGTGGGCTCCGCTTGGAACATGCTGGCGGCGTTGTGGTAGGCGTCGACTCTCGGTCTCAGCCACCTTGCATATATCTCGGATATGCGGATCTCGCAGCGGTATATGTGGCACCGGGGTATCGAATCCTCCAGGTCTAGGTCGTCGGGATAGCCCTCGCCTCGAGTAAGTTTCACGCACCTTGCTGCAGATAGGGACTGCTCAATAGCCTCTGCAAGCGCTACCGCCTCGCAGTCGTTCCTTTCGATGAGCCTGGCTCCCCCCTCGAGCATAGCGTGGCAATTGCGCGTTGCGCGTAGAACCTCAAGCGCTGTTTTCATCTCGCCAACCGAGGAATATCCAACGAACCTGCCGAAGAACGTCGGCCCGGGAAATCTGCGTTCAAGGATTTCATCGGGCACATCCGGGCTCATGCACTCCTGGAATATGCCATCGCTGAAAGGGATCCAATTCGGGGCGCCCCCCACTACTCCGGGACCTACGACGTAATTCTCGTCAGTGGGAATGTAGTCCATTTCACCTCAAAAAAAGTAATGGTTAGTAATGATTGTACACATTTCTTATTGGATCCATCATATTCCTCGGAAACCAAGGTCCCTCGAGATATGGAGGAAAATGTCAAGCAATCTCCCAGGCAAAAGCACCTCAAGCGGGAAGCGTCATAGCCGCGACGTCTTCCATTCGTACCTGGTCAATGGCGCGGATTTTCTCGGGCCGCTGGATATGCCCGTTCTCAAGCCCACGCTTTCCTGGCCCAGAAAGCTCGTCGCATTCTCCGATGCGATGAACAAGGCGTGGGACGACTTCGATTGCACCGTGCACTTTTTCGAGGACGACTTTCGCATCGAACCGTTTTGGAGCAACCCCCGCAAGTACCTTCCGAAGCTCTCTAAGTTCGATTCGGTTATCGGACCCGACTATAGCGTATGCTACGACTTCCCCATCCCTCTGAAGGAATGGAACGCCTACCGCAACCAGGCACTGAGCTACTGGCTGCAGAGGAGCGGAGTCCGCGTGATTCCAAACGTGCGCTGCGATCCCGACAAGCCAGATGCGTATCTCGCGGGAATCCCCAAGCATTCGACCATCGCGATTGGCGCGCGGGCATGCATCAAGCGCCGTCGCGACCGCGACTCGTTCGTCAAGTCCGTGGATGCAGCCGTGCTCTATCTGGAGCCGAACAATGTCGTCTGGTACGGGAGCGAGGCGTACGGTGTCGCCGACCATGTCCGCTCACTCGGAGTCGATTTTCGTTCGTACCTCAGTAAGGGGCGCGGAAATCTTAGGGAGCATTCCAATGGCTAAATTTGACAGCGGGCTTTTCCATGGCACCAGCGGCTCTCCCCAGACCCAGATGGATGTAGGCGGAGAGGCGCCTTCCTCTTCCGGCGCGGCAAACACCTTGCCCGCCAATAGCTCGCAGCTCAGTCATATGTTCGGTGATCGAGAGGGCCACCTCCCTGATACTGCGGAAAACCGGGCTCTTATCGAAGGTCTCGCCAACGATCCGGGCTGCTATATTGGGACGGATCAGCGGGGCAATGAGTGGTATGCCCGCAATAATCCGGATGGGAGCCAGATTTGGGCGAGCGTCCGAAATGGGGTCGTGCAGAACTGCGGGGAGAACTCCGTTCCCCATATCTGGGATCCGCGTACGGGATTGAGCGCCAACCCACTGAAGAACCTCTAGTAAAAAGGAGCGGCCGATGAATTACGATTGCTGGACATATTATTTGACGATCTACTACGCGCTCGATGCGGCATATGCCGCCCATCCATCCGAATCCCTGAACGAGTACCTGTCGGAGGCGAACCCCGATCTCTGGGAGGGAAAGGGGTCTGCGGACCCGGCCGTGTGGCACGGGTTCGAGAGGGCGTTCCGCGATTCTTTTAGAGCCGATGCCGCAAACCTGGAAGACGCCCTGCCTTTCGTGCGGCATTACGTCGCGGAGCAGGGAGGACGGTATAGCGAGCTGTACGAGGACCAGTGCGATTTCCTGGGCATGTTCGACAACAAAGTTCCCGCAGAGAAGTGGGAAGAGGCATGCGAGCGAGTCGCTGCGTTTCTCCAACGCTAGTCGTCAAGAGTAATGGGACACGGTTTCCGCAGACCGCCGATTTCCGTTACGGTATAATCTTCAATATATTGAAGATGCGAGGTGACCGTAATGATTCCGCAGAAGAGCGTCAGCGATTCCTTGAAAGCCATGGGGCGGGCCGTCGCGGAGGCAAGGGCAGAGAGGGGCCTCACGCAGGAGCAGTTTGCCGGCAGGGCCGGCGTGTCGACCCACACGCTGCTCGACTTCGAGGCGGGCCGCGGGGAGGGCATATCGTATCGCAACCTCGCGCAGATACTCGCGGCCGCGGGGCTCGAACCCTCGGTCTCCCGCAGGGATGAGGCGATCGACTACGTCGGCCTCTACCTCGCGCCGTGGAACGCGACGGAACGCAACCGCATGGGGCTGCGCGTGGGGGACGGCCCAGAGCGAGCACGCAGGCGCCTCGAGAGGAAGAGGAGGGCCATCTATGGGAAGTGACGGCCTGGTCAGGATAGGCCGGGGCGATGCGGAGCGGCTCATTGCGACGTTCCTCCCCATGATAGACTGGCTTGATGCCCACGGGGTGGATTATTGCCTCGTGGGCGGGCTTGGCGTCGTGGTACAGTCCTATGCCTCGGGCCTCGGCACCTTCCGCGCCACGGAGGACGCCGACGTCATGTTCGACACGAGCTTCACCAACCAGGACTTCGCCCGCGCCTATCTTGGCGCGTACGCGGCGGACCCCGCATACGGCGGCGCGGTCTACGACGCGATGTTCGGCGACGGCGCCTTCGCCGGACTGGCTGACGAGGCACAGGCGTTGGTGAACGCATCCTTCGTAGGTGCCGACGAGGACCTCGACGGAGTGTCGACGCCGGATTTCGACGTCGTCCGCAGGCTCAACGGCATCGACCTTGCGAGCATCGAGCGCGAGAGCGTCGAAGTCATGGGCGGGCATATAAAGGTCGCCACCGCCAGGCAGCTCCTCGAGATGAAGGAGGCGACCATCAGCCTGTTGCACGCGGATGCCCTGCAGACGGCGAGGCCGCAGGACTTTGTCGATGCAGCGCGTCTGTGCGCCATCATCGACGGGCTCGGCGGGGAGAGGCGATTTCCGTGACGACGATGAGGAGAGAGGAGCTCGACGCGGTCCTCTGTGGCCTTGTCGACCCGGTATCCAGCGCCTTGGTGCACGAGGCGGCGCTCATAGCATGGGGGCTCGACAACAACGTGTCCCCCTACGCGATCGACGTCCTCGTCCCGCCGAGGTCGTTCGACGCGCTGGCCGCGGCGCACGGCGCGCAGACGGGGGAGCACATGGGCAACAGGTACGTGGCCTTTGACGGGCTGGCCGTGCCGGTGCGCGCCTGGCGCTCGGTCGGGGACGACGTTAGGTACGAGCCCCGCAGGCTCGTCTTCTGCGAGAGGTTCGGCAGGCGCTGCCTGAGGCCTGAGGTCGTGCTCGAGGCGCTTCCCTCGTCGCCGGACTTCCGTTTCCTCTATGAGCAGCGTGCCGCCCTCGCGGAGGTCCTCTACTTCGACGACATGACCGACGAACAGCTCATGGAGTTCCGCAGCTACGTGCGTGGGGTCTAAGCGAGAAGGGCCTGCGGTGTATACAGGAACTCCCGATTTTATGCACGGCGGCCGTGAGACGATTTTGAGACGAATTTCTACATGCGCGTGGGATAGGGGAGCGCACAGCGGGGCACAGGCTATCACCTGCGCGAACGTGGGATACATCAGATACGCGGCGACGATCGAGTGGGAGTGAGCTTGAGCGCAGCCTCCACGTCGTGTTGTAACTCGCTTCGATATTGGGTAAGATAGCTGAACAGCGAGAGAGTTCCCGTGGACTCTAAGTGAGGCGGGAACAAAGAAGGGTCGTCGTCTGTATGGGCGGCGGCCCTTTGACTTACCGAAGGCGATGGCATGGCGAAGGAGTTCAAAACAGTAGACGAGCTCATCGAGCTCATGCGGTCGCGCGGCATCCAGGTCGGAGGGGAGGCGTCAAGCGCAATCCGCCGTGAGAGCTACTGTGCCATCGTGAATGGCTACAAGGGGCCGTTTATCGACCGTGCTGCCATGCGATCCACAAGCGACGACGTCTACCTCGAGGGCACGACGTTCGACCAGGTATACGCTCTTTTCAAATTCGACCGGGACCTCAGGTGCCTCACCTTCGAGTACCTCATAAGGGCGGAGGCGATCATGAAGAACACCGTGGCCTACGCGTTCTGCGAGAGCTTCCCGGAGCACGATGCCTACCTGGAGAGATCCAACTACGCGAAGGCAAAGGATATGCTCGTGCCGCCCAGCTATAAGGGCAACAGGCAGGACCTCTACCGCGACAACATGGCGGTGCTCATGGGCATCCTCAACAGGCGCGTGACGCCCAACAAGCACATGAGGCCCTTCGTCAGGCACTACGTCGACACTTACGGGGACGTTCCCCTGTGGGTGCTCACAAACGACCTCACGTTCGGGAACATGGCGCACTTCTATCAGCTCCAGAGGAGGGGCGTGCAGAACAGGGCCTGCAAGCTCGTGCTCGAGGCCAACGGCAACGGCGGCAGGCTTGAGCCGCAGGAGCTGCTGCGGTGCTTCGAGGTGCTCGTCTCCTACCGCAACCTCTGCGCCCACGACGAGCGTCTCTACTGCGCGACCGATGAGGGAGCGAGATACAGGGACATGATCTCCTACCTGGGCAAGGTCCTGCCGGCTCGGGAAGTCGAAGCTTGCATGACGGGCGTTCGACGGCTGATTGACGGATATAGCGAGAAGCTTGGCACCCGGGTGCGGGCGGAAGTGCTCGAGGCGATGGGCGAAGAGCGGTAGGCGTCTCAAGCGGGCGGAAGCACCGCTTTCGTTTTCTGGTGGCGGAGAGCCCTTCATGCAAGGACCGCCGATTTTATGCATGACGGCCGTGAGACGATTTTGAGACGAATCTCCACGCGCATGTTGGATAGGGGAGCGCATGGCGGGGCACGGGCTGTTACCAGCTGATACGTGGGATACGTCAGATACGCGGCGACTATCGAGTGGGAATAGTCGCAGTTCCGTTTGAACGGTGGTTTTACGCGCGTTTCTGTATGCCGCCGTGTCTGACGTGAGTCCATGTTGTCTCTGGTATAAATGAGGAGCACGCCCTCAGGACTCCCAGCCATGGCGAAAAAGCGAATGAAGTCGGGGCGACTGTGTATAGGCGCCCGCCTCTCGCAATGCCTCACAGCCCAATGAGTGCTAGCTACGACTTGTGGCCCGGCAGACATGAGCGATGAATTCACGAAGTATTTCGCGAAAAATTTCGTGAAACGGAATCTTTTTCTCGAATTATGGTAACGTTGGCGCACGCGAAATCAGGGGTTTGGGGGTGCCCGCAAGTGGACGGCGAGGCGTTGCTGAGAGCCATAGCCAACGGAGAGACTTCATCCGTCGAGTTCAAGCGGTGCGGCGCGCAGCCCGCGCCCGATACGTTCGAGACGGTGTGCGCGTTCGCGAACCATATGGGCGGGAGTATCCTGCTGGGGGTCGGGGACGACGGGGAGGTTCGCGGCGTTCCCGCGGGCGCGGCGGTCGACATTCAGCGTAACGTCGCGAACGTGGTCCGCAACCCCAGGCTCTTCGACCCCGCCGTCATGGTCGAGACGGAGGCGGTGGACGTCGCCGGCAAGACGGTCGTGCGCATATGGGTGCCCATGAGCCCCGACGTCCACCGGTACAAGGGCGTCGTCTACGACCGCGTCGCCGACGCGGACGTGCGCGTCTCCGCGAGCCCCCAGGTCTCGGCGATGTACGTCCGCAAGAGCAACCTGGAGACGGAGCGTCGCGTATTCCCCTACCTGGGGATGGGCGACCTGAGGCCCGACCTGATTGACCGGGCGCGCCGGATGGCGGCGTCCCGCAGGCCCGGGCATCCTTGGGCGGACCTCGACGACGAGCGGCTCCTGCGCAGTGCCCAGCTCATCGTGAAGGACTTCTCGACCGGTGAGGAGGGCCTCACGCTTGCGTGCGGCCTCCTGTTCGGCAAGGACGAGACAATAGGGTCGCTGTGCCCCGCGTACAAGACCGACGCTGTGGTGAGGCTCCGGAACCCGGATCGCTACGACGACCGCCTCGTCGTGCGAACGAACCTCATCGACGCATATAGCGAGCTCATGGGCTTCTGCGAGAGGCACTTGCCTGACCCGTTCGTCCTCGAGGGCGACGCCAGGATCAGCGCCCGCGCCGTCGTGTGCCGCGAGCTTGTGTCCAACCTGCTCATCCATCGCGAGTTCACGAGCGTACAGCCGGCGCGGCTGACCATAGACCGCGAGGGGGTATCCACGGAGAATGCGAGTAGGGCTTTCTTCGATGGCGCCATCACGCTGGGCAATTTCAGCCCCATGCCGAAGAACCCGTCCATCGCCAACGTGTTCGTGCAGATCGGCTTGGCCGAGGAACTCGGGAGCGGCACCCGCAACCTGTACAGGTATGCTAGGAGTTTCATGGGCGCCGACCCCTTGCTCGCGGACGGCAACACCTTCAGGGCGCGCATCCCTGATGCCCTCGGCGTCCTCTCAGGCGCGCAGGTACGGCCCCGTACGCGGCCGGACGCAGACGGCGCGATCTTGGCCCTTGCCGACTCGGTTGAATCGTTCACCCTCGGCCAGGCGGCGGAGGCGGCGGGACTCACGAAGCGCAGCGCGAGCGCCCATGTCTCCTCCCTGGTGGCGGCGGGCAGGCTCAGGGCGGAGGGCAAGACGAGAGACCGGCGATACAGGAGGGTGTAATGCAGCCGTCCGATTTCCAAATGGATGAGGCCCTTATGCGGAAATCGTCGACTTTATGCACGGCGCCCGTGAGACGGTTTTGAGACGAATCTCTACGCGCATGTTGGATAGGGGAGCGCACGACGGGAACAGGCTATCACCTGCACGAACGTGGGATACATCAGATATGCGGTGACTATAGAGTGGGAATAGCGAATTTTGGGAATAGTGTTCCCAAAATTGACCATCGACAGTGACAGGTGACGGGGGAGTGACACACCCGTGTGTACAAGGGCGATGATTATTGGTTCCGTGAATCCTGCGGGTATATGATATATAAATCATAGTCCTGCAGGATGGTGAGCCTCCATGAGAACGTACGACGTAATAAAAACGACGCAGGACCTCACGGGCCTCAGCTGGAGTGAGAGGGCTGCATCGTCGGGAACCGCCGGAACCTACCTCAAGGCGCGGTCAGGATCCGGTGCGCGCATGATTTACTACAAGCTCTCTCACTACAACGGTACACGGATCGATGGCCACGAGTGTGTCAACGAGGTCATCGCGAGCCGTCTCATGCGCATGCTCGGTATTCCTCACCTCGAGTATCGTCTCATCCATGCGCGGGTCGATATCGATGGTGTCGAGACGGTCACCTGGCTCAACTCCTCCCGCAACTTCCGCAAGCCAGGCGAGCGCAAGCAGGGCCTTGGCCTGTTCTTCGACCTCAACAAGGAAGATGGGGAGACGCCCTACGAACTTTGCAGGCGCTTCGGCTGGGAAAACGATATCAAGCTGATGATGCTGGTCGACTACCTCATGGTCAACCGCGACCGGCACGACTTGAACATCGAAGTTCTTGTTGATCGCTCTGGCGTGCCGCGTCTCGCGCCAATCTTTGACACCGGGCTTTCGCTCCTTGCGCCGTTCGCGGACCGCGAGGAGATGGCGATGGGCTTCGAGCCGCTCTCCGATGTGGGGACCACGAACTATATCGGCTCCCGGTCGCTCGAGGAGAACCTTGTTTCCGCTCTTCCGCTACCGGAGGTAGGCGAACTGCGGGAGTCCGACAGGGAGGCGCTTCTGGCAAACCTGAAAGAAACCCTGCCTCAGTCGTACCTTGCAAAGATCTGGGAGATCATCTGGGGGAGGTGGTGCCACTATGAGGAGCTTCGAGATCATCGATAGCGAGACTCCGCATGCGCGTCCGTGTGCCGTGCTGATGTGCGACCAGGGACGCGATGTCTTCACAGCGCGGGTCGAGGAGGGGGCGGGGCCGGAAGACGTTCCGCTCGCCTTCGCGCCCTTCGTCGCGCGGGGGGAGCGCGACATCCCCGCCAAGTGGGTGCGTGCGTGGGTGGACGAGAGGATTGCCCCGCTGAGCAGGCAGAATATCGGTCAGGTTCTCCGGGAGCACGGCCTTGACCGCTACGACGCGCTCGAGTTGCTTCTGAGCAACCAGGGGAGGAGCTCGCAGGACGGCTTCTATCTGCGTGAGATCGACGGTGCCTTCAAAGGCTCAGCCGCCTTGGGTCGTACTGTTGCCCGGCTCCGTGCCGAGGAGGGGCTTTCACAAGACGAGCTCGCGCGGCGCGCCGGTATGAGACAGGAGTCGCTGAGCCGCCTCGAGAACGGCGACGCAAATCCGACGGCAAAAACGCTCGAGTCAATCGCCGCGGCTTTGGGCAGGAAGCTGACCATATCCTTCGAGCAGGGCTAGCCTCACGTGACGGGTGACGGGGGAGTGACACACTTGAGCGCTGACCAAATACGATGCTAAGTCTGCGGCAGCTTTCCTCGATGGTCATGGGGCTCCCTTCGTTTCTATAGCGTCGGAGTGGGCTCGTCTGTGTCGGTTTTCAACCAGGCCTCGAGCCCCTCCGGTAGCACCAGGGGCAGGCCCGCGTCTCCGAGGAAACCCTCGAGGAAGGTTTCCTCGCCCTCGAAGAGGATGCAATCATCGCCTAGAGTCTGCTGTCGATTGTTTATGGCAGCGAAATATATCACAAAATTGAGTGATATATTTCGCAATTGCGAGAAATGAAATGAGATATACTTCTCGCAAAAATGGGGATTCGGCCGCAGGAGGTCACCATGCAGAAACGTATATCGGTAGGGAAACACAATGTGCTGAGCATGTTGGTACCGGGGGCCGGATGGGTACTGTCAGGGCTGGCAGGCGCGCTTGACCTTGATGGTGTGGCGCCTGCGGTTGTATCGTGCCTCATTCTCCTGACTGTGGCGGTGTCCCTCGTTCTGAGCGTCGTGCTTCCGCACGAACACGACGATGAGATGAGCCTGGCCAACCGAGGCCGTGCGGGCAGCGCGGCGCTCATCGTGGTCCTCGCCTTGCTCTGTGGTGTGCTCGCTGCAAACTATCTCGGCGTGCAGCTTCCGACGGTCGCGACGGTCGAGATGATGATGGGTGCCGCGATGTTCTCCTTTGGCGCTGCGTTCGCGGGGTACGAGAAAGCCGGCCTGTGATGCTGATCACCCGAATCCAGGCATACCGTAAGAAGTTCGGACTCAGCCAGGCCGAACTCGCCGAGAAGGTCGGCTGCCGTCGCGAGACCATCGGCAAGTTGGAGAACGGCAAGTACAATCCGTCGTTGCGGCTGGCGATGAGCATCGCGCAGGTTTTCGGGACGACCGTCGAAGACGTATTCCGCTTCGACGAAGAGGGGCACGTTGGCTTCCTCGATTGAGGCGAGCGTGGGGTTCCCGCTATGACCAGGAAACGAATAGCTGCAAATCTTTATACCTGTGGCAGGTTTGGCAAGGGGTGGCGTGAGACCCTTGATCGAGACAATCCATACTTGTACTCAGGAGGTCGCTATCCCACCAAGATCATCGCGGATGACCTTCCAGAGGACTACATCAGGATTCATAGTCGGTTCACCTGGTACATGACCGGCTATCTCAGAACCTCGGGGATAGTGGATATGGCCTATGCCTGGGTGAAGGAAAACCATCTTTTCAAGGACGATCGCATCTATCTCTCCTATTCGGAGCCCCTTCGTTCAGAAAGGGACCGATGGGGTTTTAACGACATCTTCAACTATGACATCTGCATCTGTGGGAGTGATATCGTCGACATTGTCTTGGCGGCCGAGAAGTACTCGGGGTTCGACACCTCTCACGTGCGCGTGGAAATTGAGGCGAAGAGAGTCTGGTTGAGGGATAACGAGCCCGAGGAGTACGAGCGAGCCGTTGGCACAGACAGGGATATCTTCGAGTTGTGGATAGAAAAGGGCTATATCGATCAGAAACTGTTGCCGGATTCCTGACAAAGGCGCGTGGCAAACCCTGCTACCCGTCACAATGTCTCACGCGTCACATGTCACAAAATGTTGCTGATGACATTTATTTACGGAAATTAATGTAGAATATGACATTAATTTCCGAAAAAGTGGGCTGGGATGAAACGTAAAATCACGCAACAGCTTGAGACATGGAAGAACTCCAGCCATCGTAAGCCCCTCGTGGTGATGGGGGCGCGGCAGGTGGGCAAGACATACTCGGTCCTCGAGTTCGGTCGTGCCAACTATGCCGCCGTGCTGCATGTCGACTTCGCCGAGCACCCCGACCTCTCGAGGCTTTTTTCTGGGGACGTCGAGCCGGATAGGCTTGTCAGGCTTCTTGGTGAGTACTTTTCCACGCGCGTTGATCCAGAGACGACCCTGCTTTTCTTCGACGAGGTGCAGCGTTGCCCCGAAGCCATCACCTCGCTCAAGTACTTCTGCGAGAGTGCGCCTGAGTACTACGTGATAGCTGCCGGCAGCCTGCTGGGGACCACCGTCCGCCAGCGTGCGGGTCTCTTTCCCGTGGGCAAGGTGGACATGATCACCATGCGTCCTCTTGACTTCGAAGAGTACCTGTGGGCGCTTGGCCATGAGGACTTGGCCGATCTCATCAGGGAGGCCAGCTGGGATTCGCGGGCCTTCGCTCTGCATGATCGGTGCATGGAGCTCTATCGCAGATATCTGCTGGTGGGGGGCATGCCTGAGCCTCTCTCCCTCTGGATTGCGCAAGGGCGGATGGACGTCGTGCGACGGACTCAGGAGAATATCGCCACCGGCTATCTGGCGGACATCACGCAGTATACCGAGGGGCTTGACGGGGCCATGGTGCTTGCGGCGTGGCGGTCGATGCCGCGCCAGCTCGCTAAGGACAACACCAAGTTTCAGTACAGCGCCATCAGGTCCGGTGCCCGCAGCAAGACCTACGCCCCCTGCATCGAGTGGCTCAAGGACGCGGGTCTCGTGGAGCCGGTGACCCACATCACCGACGCCGTCCGCCCGCTGGAGGCTTTCGCGGAGGACAACAACTTCAAGCTCTACCTCCTGGATACGGGTTTGCTCTCATCGCTCTACCGAGCTCGGATGGAGGACGTGCTGCCGCAAGGCGACAAGGCGGCCGTCTTCAGGGGAGGCCTTACCGAAAACTATGTGTGCCAGCAACTCGTCGCCGCCGGCATCAAGCCCTACTACTGGGGCGTGGCCAGCAAGTCGGAGGTGGAGTTCGTTTTCGAGACGAGGGACGGGCGCGTTATCCCTGTCGAGGTCAAGTCGGGCAAGAACGTCGGCGCAAAGAGCGTGCGCAGCTTCGCGGACAAATACGAGGTCCCTTATGTGGTCAAGGTCACAGCCAAGAACTTCGGGTTCGAGAACGGCGTGAGGAACCTACCACTCTATGCCGCGTTCACCTTGGACGAGGATGCGGACGCGTGACAGGTGGCGCCCGAGGGTGTGTCACACGGTCCCTTACCCCATGAGCCGACGCAGCCAGGCGCCCGTCTTGGAGGCCTCGCACCCCACGAGCTGCTCGGGTGTGCCTTCGAACACCACCTGGCCGCCGCCCGTGCCACCCTCTGGGCCCAGGTCTATAACCCAGTCGGCCTGGGCCACGAGTTCCAGGCGGTGCTCTACCATCACGACGGAGTTGCCGTTTGCGACCATGCGGCGCAAGAGGCCCAGCAGCACCTCCACGTCCTTGGCGTGCAGACCGGAGCTGGGCTCGTCCAGGACGTAGACGCAGCAAGTGCGCGAGAGCTGGCTCGCCAGCTTCACGCGCTGCACCTCGCCGCCGGAGAGCGTGCTCGTGGGCTGTCCCAGGGTCAGGTAGCCCAGCCCCACGTCCGCCAGCCCCTGCAGCGGGACGCATATCTTGGGGTCGTTGAAGAAGCCCAGCGCCTCGTCCACGGTCAGGCGCAGGGCCTGCTCTATGTTGAGCCCGCGGTAGGTGTAGCCCAGCGCCGTGGGGTTGTAGCGGCGGCCCCCGCATTCCTCGCAGGTGACCTCCACCGGCTCGGCGAAGGCCATCTCGTATGCTATGCGGCCCGTGCCCTTGCAAACCGGGCATCCGCCCTTGGAGTTGAAGCTGAACCAGGCGGGCGTGGTGTGGTTTGCCTTGGCGAATACGGTGCGAATCTGGTCCATGGCGCCGGTGTAGGTGGCGGGCGTGGAGCGGGAGGAGGTGCCGATGGGCCGCTGGTCGATGACGATGGCGTCCGGCCATACGCGGGGCAGCTCGGTGCGCGCCAGCGTGGACTTTCCCGATCCCGCAACGCCCGTCACGGCCACCAGCGCGCCCAAGGGGACGTCCACGTCTATGTGCCGCAGGTTGTGGGCATGCGCGTCGCGGATGGGGATGGACTCGTGCCAGGGCAAGGGGTTGCGGTTGAGCTCCACCGGCCTCGCCAGCGCCTGCGCCGTTGGGGTGCCCGCGGCGAGGAGCCCGGCCAGGTCGCCCTGGTAGACCACCTTCCCGCCGTGGCTGCCGGCCCCGGGCCCCATCTCTATCACGTGGTCGGCCAAGGCCAGCATCTGCCGCGAGTGCTCGACCACCAGCACGTTGTTGTGGGCGTCGCGCAGCTGCACGAGCATCCTGCCCACGCGCTCGGCGTCGGCCGGGTGCAGGCCCGCCGTGGGCTCGTCCAGCACGTAGGTGATGTTTGAGAGCGGGCTGCCCAGGTGGCGCACCATCTTGAGGCGCTGTGCCTCGCCACCGGATATGCTGTCCGTGTGGCGCGAGAGCGAGAGGTAGCCCACGCCCAGGTCCACCATGCGCTGCAGATGGGCGCAGATCTGACGGGCGAGCGAGACACCGCGCGGGTCGTCCAGGCGGCCGAGCACGCCGATGAGGTCCTCGGCTGGCATGTCGCACATCTCGACGATGTTCATGCCCAGCACCTTGGAGGCGAGCGCCGCCGGGTTGAGGCCCGACCCGCCGCAGGCGTGGCAGGGCCCATGGCTCACGTGCGAGAGGATCTCGTCCTGAAGGCTCTTCTTGAGCTTGCTGATGTCGCGGCTCAGGTACAGGCGACGAAAGCGCGGAATCACGCCCTCATAGTCCACCCGGTCCACGCGGCCAGTCTTGTTGGACCGTATCTCCACCTTGGGCGGCTTGCCGCTGGGCCCCTCGCGGAGGAACTGCCACTCCTCCGGCGTGTAGTCCTCGAGCTTCTTGGCGGGGTTGAGGACGGGGTTGTTCTGATAGAGGTAGGTCTGCCAGCCGCTGGAGAACTGGCTGAAGAGGATGGCGCCCTCCGCCAGTGACCTGCTGGGGTCGAAGAGGGAATCCTCGTTGAGCACCAGCTCCTCGCCCAGGCCTGAGCACACGGGACAGGTGCCCGCCGGATGGTTGGGGGAGTAGGCCATGGAGCCGCCGGCGCTGGGCGCGCCCACGCGGGAGAAGAGCAGGCGCATGAGAGGCGCCACGTCCGTGGCGGTGCCTACGGTGGAGCGGGCCGACGCGCGACGATGGCGGGGGTGAGGTTGTGCAGCGCGTCTGCCGCAGGACGTTCGTAGTGGGGCATCTTGTTGCGCAGGAAGAGGGGATAGGAATCCTGCCAGGCCCGCTGGCTCTCGCGGGCTATGGTGTCGAAGGCCAGCGAGCTCTTGCCCGACCCCGAGACGCCCGCGAACACGACGAGCCTGCCCTTGGGTATGGTCACGCTCACGTGCTTGAGGTTGTTCTCCGAGGCGCCGATGACCTCGATGTCGTCGCCTTCGCCAATCACGATGGTCTACCTTCCCGATTCCTGCGCGTCAATGAACCCCTCTGAGGCGAGCTCTGCCTGCACGGCCTCGCGAAACTGCCGATAGAGCTGCGAGAATCGTGCCATGGCCTCCCTGCCCATGGAGGCGAGGGCGCGCTCCTCGGCGGCTCGCAGGCGCAGCACGGTGTCCTTTGCGGCCTCCGCGCCCGCCTTCGTGAGCACGACATGTTTACCGTGTCCCATGCCCGACGCAGGTGCGAGCTCCACCAGCCCCTGGGCCTTGAGCTTCGTCACCGAGGAGTTCACGGTCTGCTTGGGGTACATCATGAGATCGCAGAGCCCCTGCTGAGTGAGGGGGTCATCGGCGATGGCCAGGAAATAGAGCACCCACATGGCGCAGTCGGGCATGCCGAAGCTCCGTGCGACGCTGCGGTAGGCGGCGTCGAGCAAGCGCTCGTCTTCGGCAAGTCTTGCGAGGAGTTCTGATGCGTCAGTTTCGCGGTCAGTCACCAAGTCGCCTCCTTCAAGAAGTCCGATATCAGACCATATTTTGTGGTCCGATATCGGACTTGTCAAGACACCTCGTGTGACAGGGTACGCGTGACAGGGGACGGGGGAGTGACACGCGTGGCGGGGGAGTGACACGCTCCCGGCTCCCCGACTACTCGCAGTCCAGACAGAAGCCGTGGCCCACGGCCACCAGCTTGGGGCTCACCGCCCTGAGCGCCGCCTGGACCTTCTCGCGCTGTGCCTTGACGGGGATGCGCTGCTTGTCAATCGCGTTCACCTCGTCCGGCCAGCTGGCCTTGATCGTCTGCCCCACGCCGTTGCCAAAGCGCAGGAAGAGGTCGGCGGAGTAGAGGATGCCGCTGTTGCGCTCAAGGGCCAGGATGCCGTTCTGGTCGTGCACCTCGGCCGGGTAGTCGAAGAAGACCAGGTCGAGCTGGCCGTCCTGTAGGGTCTCGCCGCCCGCCTTGGCGACGGTCGCGCCCTCGTAGCCCCAACCGGGGAGCTCGCGGGCCGCGAGGTTGCCGCAGATCACTTGCACGTCGGGGTAGGCCTTGCGGATGACAAAGACGCCGCCCGCCTCGTCGGTTTCCATGTGGGAGACAAAGACGTACTTGAGGGGCCTCTCGCCCAGGATCTCCCGTATCTCGGGCAGCACCGCGGCCGCCTGTTGGGCCGTGCCCGCCGCGAACAGAATGGCGGGGTCGGTGGCGAGCAGGTACTGGTGGATGGTGAAGTCCATGGGCGGGATGTACATCGAGAACTGGTAGAGGTTGTCCGCGATCTTCTTCATGGCGTGCTCCTTGCTTGCATTTTTCGTATTTCTTCTCTGCAACAGCTGTTGCATTTAGACTATTCGATAAAGCAGACGCGAGCTTGAGGTCGCGACACATCCGAGGGATTGTCGCAGGAGGGGAGCGTGGGATGCCGGCAGAACGGTTGGCGGATGGCGGGAGTACTGACGGGGGCATCGCCAGGGCGCTTCTGACCATCATTGGTCAGAAGCCCTACGCCAGGATCACCATGGCGGAGGTCGCGCGCGCCGCAAACGTGGACCGGGCCACCTGCTACTGGCACTTCGGCGGCAAGGACGAGATCGTCTCCTGGTACCTGCGCCGCTACCTTGAGGAATGCACTGGGCGCTTCCGCGAGAGCGGGGCGCAGGACATGCGGTCCTACCTCATGACCGTCTTCACGGTAACGCTTGAGCGCAAGGACGACATGCTGGCAATCTATCGCTCGGGCGCCGCCCACCTGCTGCTCGGCGCGCTCTCCGAGGCCTTCCGCATGGAGTCGCTCTCGCGCTCGGCTGACCCGCTTGCCCAGTACGCGGTGGCCTACCACGTGGGCGGGATCTACAGCGACATGCTTCTCTGGTTCGAGCGGGGCATGGCGGAGACGCCCGCCCAGATGACGCAGGTCGCCCTGGCCAGCAGGCCGGCCGGTGCCTTCACGCTGCTCGACTTTGGCTAGGACCGACCAAGTCCGCCGGCATCCGGCGAAAGGAGTGACCATGTCTCTGCTCGTTTCATACCTCTATGGCTGCCTCTGCGCGTTTGTGCCCTGCGCCGCGTACCTGTTCGTTGCACGTCGCGGCAAGTCGCGCTCGCAGGGCCTCGTCCTCGCGCTCTACCTCGCGCTCGTGATGGCCGTCACGGGAGCGGGCACGCTCTGGGACCTGCTCCGCCCCTCGGAGCCAGGCTATTCGAACATCATCCTCAACTTCCAACCGCTCGCCAATGGTCTTCGCCGCGACATCTGCCTCAACGTCGTGATGCTGGTGCCCCTCGGCTTTCTCCTGCCGCTCTGGTGGCGCGACTACCAGCGCCTCGCTCCCACTGTCGTTGCCGGCGCCGGCCTCTCGCTCCTGATCGAGGTCTCCCAGCTCATGAACGGCCGCGCGACCGACATCGACGACCTTATCGCCAACACGTTGGGCGCCCTGGCCGGCTACCTGCTCTGGTGCCTCCTTGGCAAGAAGGACGAGGCGCCGCGCCATGACCAGGGCCTCGTGGAGCCGCTTTTTCTGGTCCTTCTCTGCTTTGTGGGCCGCTTCCTCCTCTTCAACGAGGGCCTGGTCTTGTGACCGGTGACGGGGAGTGTCACACGGCGGCTTCAGCCCCGTTCGCAGAGCGTGACGTGCACGGTGTCGCGCGGCTGCTTGCCGATGGCGGAGCGGATGGCCTTCGTGATCCCGATGATGTAGCAGATGCTGCCGTCTTCATGCTTGACGCCCATGTTGACAATGCTGCCGTCGTAGGGCTCCCCGTCGAAGGTGGCGTGCACCTTCTGCCTGCCCTTGCCGAAGAGGGCTCGGATGTCCCAGGGGAACTCGACGTAGGCG
>CADCHF010000033.1:0-33171 GCA_902801175.1 uncultured Coriobacteriaceae bacterium
GACACACTCAATCATCCCGTCAGGACAGATGGCCTTCGAGAACGGCCGATATCAGGACAAACGAGTTTCCGAGTGTGTCAAATTATACGTCCCCCTGACACGCTCCCCGGTCCGTCGCTCCCCCTGACACACGCCTCCTCGCAGGTCCGTTCCTCAGACACGCCCTCGTCGGGATGGATTCCTTTGGTGCTCGCCACAATCCCCTACTCGCAGCGGGTGGCGTGCTTCTCTACCGCGTGGCGATAGATCTGGTAGATGCCGCGGATGGTGATGTCGGGGTCAAGGGCGTCAAAGATGTCGGTCGCCTGCGCGATGGTCTCCGAATATCCGCCGGTCCCCACCACGGTCGCGCGGGGCACGTTCTCGCCCTCAGCCGCAAGCTCCTTCTGAATGCGCTCGACCAGACCCTCGATTTGCGTCGCAGCACCAATGACCACACCCGACTGCACGGCCGTCTCGGTGGAGTCTCCCAGCGCGTGGGCCGGCACTTCCAGCGGGACACTCGACAGCTTGGCCGCGCGAGAGAACAGGGCGTTTGCCGAGAGCAGCAGGCCAGGCATGATGGCTCCGCCGCGGAAGGCGCCCGTCGCGTCAACCACATCTATATTAGTTGCGGTTCCAAAGTCCACCACAATGACCGGCGCGCCGTAGGTCGTCACGGCCGCCAGCGCGTTGGCGATGCGGTCCGCACCCACCTGACGTGGGTCGGGCATGTTGATGGGAATGCCGCAGTCGCGCTTGGCGTCAATCATTAGCGGCTCAATATCAAAGGCGCCGCGCACCATACGCTGCCACGACTGGGCGAGGATTGGCACCACGCTGGCAATGGCCACGTAGTCCACCTGCGAAAGGCACAGGTCATTCATCTGGAAGTAGCCAAAGAGCGTCTCGTGGAGCTGGTCGGCGGTGTCGGTGCGGTCGGTGGCAAGGCGCCACTGATGCACAACGTTGCCGTCCTCGTCAAAGAGGCCGATGGTCGTTTGGGTATTGCCCACGTCAACGGAGAGAAACATGACGACTCCTTAGCTGGGGATGTGCTCCCTGCCATGGTAACAGGAGACGGGGCGTGGGTGGAAGGACGCAACGGACCGGGGGGTGTGTCAGGGGGACGTATAATTTGACACACTCAATCATCCCGTCAGGACAGATGGCCTTCGAGAGCGGCCGATATCAGGACAAACGAGTTTCCGAGTGTGTACGCGGGCTGAATCCTAGCTTGTTCGGGGGAGAACTCTATCTCTTGGCCGTCACTGGTTACCAGCGTGGCGCGGCCCCAGATGTCGACGCCGGCAAAGCGGCCGCGGGCCATCTCGTTGCCGTTGGGATAGACCGCCACCGCGGGCTGGCCCAAGAGCGACACCAGGTCAAAGTACTCGGAGAGCACGGGCGCAAGCGGACCGGCCTTGCCAGCCCCAGCTACAATCTGCGATTCCCACGAAGCCACCCTGCGCTCCACACCTGCGCAAATCGCCTCGCTCAGCTCGACGTCGCTCATCTCGCGCAAAAGGCCAATCTGACGGTCGGCCACCACGGTGCACGACCCAAACATACCCTTGTCGTAGCCAGCGTGCATGCGCAGCGTCATGAGCGCGCGATTGGTGCGGCCATCCACCACGTCCTGCGGCCAACCCAGCGCGGCAAAGTCAACGCCTGCGTCGCGCAGGCCCTCTGCCACGCCCATCGCGCACACGTACCCAAGCGCATGAAACGCCCCCATGGGAACCTGCGGCCTTACCACAATCTCGGCGAGCACATCGCCCATCGCACGTGCCACGGCTACTCCCAATCCAAAACGCCCAGCTCAGCGGTCACGTGACCCACGCGCTGATCGGGCGGCAGCACCTTAACGCCGCCGTGCGAGAAGAAGCGAACCGGATCGTGCATGAGGTCCTCCATGGGCACCAGCACAAAGTCGCGCTCGCCCAGGCGCGGATGCGGCAGCGTGAGCTTGGGACCAGCGTGCTGCTCGTCCTCGATCCATATCAGGTCGCAGTCAATCGTGCGCGGCCCGTGACCCTCTTCGCCTTCTTTGCGTACGCGGTCAAGCTGGTTCTCAACCTCGAGTAGCTTGTCCATGAGCACCAGCGGGTGCAGCTCGGTGCGAATCTCGGCCACGGCGTCGGCCACCGGCGTGGCAATGCCGTAAGCCGGCTCGGTCTCGTAGGCGTGGCTCACGTTGACCACGCAGGTCAACGGAATCTCGTTGATGAGCTTGCACGCGCGGGAAATGTAGCCAAGCCGGTCGCCCACGTTGGAGCCCAGGGCGATAAAGCCCTGGCGCGGGTCGTTCTTGGCAATGGCCCAGTAGGCGTTGACCGCCTCGGCCGTGCGGGCCACGTCGTGCACGCGCAGCACGCGCGCGTTGGCCTCGATAGCTGCGATAACCATGCCGATGGTTGCGGCATCGCGCTGGTCGGCCTCTTCAATGCCAGAGATTGCTCCCACAAAGCGCTTGCGCGAAACGGCCTGCATCAGCACGTAGCCCATGGAGTCGAGCTTGCGCATGGCGCGCTGAATGACCACGTCCTCGTCGGTGGTCTTGTTAAAGCCCGGGCCCGGATCAATGCAAATGCGGTCGTGCGCAATGCCCGCGCGCTGCAGGGTGCGAGCCTGGTCGCCCAAGAAGCCCATGATTGAGCGCATGATGGGCGCTTCCTCGGGGAGGGTGTGACGGTTGCGCATGGCGGGCAGCTGGCGCGGCTCGGGCATGCGGCGGCGCGGGTTGTACGACTCCAGCACCACCGACTTGCGGCTCTCGTTGCCCCTAAACTCGTTGTCGCACATGATGATGCAGCCGCAGTCGGACTCCGAGGCAACCGCGACCATCTGCGGGTCGGTAAAGCCGCTCACGTCGTTGATGATGGAAGCGCCCAGCTCAAGGCACACGCTTGCGACCTCGGGGTGGCGCGTGTCCACGCTCACGATGGCGCCGGCGTCGGCGAGCGCCTTGACCACGGGAATGATGCGCTCGGCCTCGTCGTCGGGATCGACGGGGGTATGGCCGGGACGCGTGGACTCCCCTCCCACATCAATGATGTCGGCGCCTTCGTCGAGCATCTGCAGACCCCGCGCAATTGCCGCATCGGGGTCAAGGTTCTCGCCGCCGTCCGAGAAGGAGTCGGGAGTCACATTGAGGATGCCCATGATCCGCGGGCGCGAGAGCGAGAGCTCGTGCGCACCACAGCGCCAGGTTGAGTAGTCCGATCTGAGCATGGGTCCATACCTTTCGTGGTCGTTTCAAGTGCAGTGGGCATGCTGCCCAGACATACGTTCTTATATTGTAGCGAGTTGCACGCTGCGCACATATGACGTGCACATACGAGCTGCCAGTTGGCTGTTTGGTGCCACAAACGCCCGGTTTGAGGTGGGGTTAGGGCTGCGTGGGGCGCTTTCTCGCTCTCGGATACTTTTGGTGACACACCGTCATGTGAGGCTGCTCTTCAACCCGGACCAGCATACAGACAGAAAGCTACAGTCCCAAATACTCCCTCAGCCTCGGCAGCTCGCGAAGTGCCTGTGCATATCCCTGCTGGTAGGCACCCTCGAGCTTGGTCGGGCTCAGCGTACCGTTGCTCACGGGCATGGACTCGGGCGCAATCACCAGCACGGCCCCCTCGGTCTCGCGCTGCTTTACGTACGCAAGCTCCTTGTTGTAGCGCTCGTTGCGTGTGAGCACCGCCTCGAGCAGGTGCGGGTATGCACCGAAAAGCCTGGTCATGATCTTGCGCGCGCGAGCCCCAAGCGGCTTCTTTTGGTAGCCCAGGGGCCGCGTGACCACAAGCACCGTGCGCTTCTTGCCGCTACGCTCGGCCATGCGCAGCGGAATGCCGGCCCCCTCTCCCAGACCACCGTCGTAGTAGACCTTGCCGTCGATGGGCTCGGGCTTCATGGCAATGGGAATCGTTGCGCTCGCGCGGGTGTGCAGGAACAGGCTCAGAGTATCGTGAGCATCGCTCTTGTCAAAGACCACGGTACGACCGGTGTCGCGCTCAAAGGTCTGGATGCCAATCTGCGCCGGGTTGGCCGCAAAGGTCTCGTAGTCAAAGGGGAAGAAGCCGTCCACCAGACATCCGTGATACATGTAGTCGGCGTTAAAGTAGCCCTTGCCTCGCACAAAGCTGCCAAATCCGCCCAGCTTCTCGGTGCCGTCGATGCCCATGAAGGCCAGCGCGGCGCGCGGGATGTCGCGCGACACGTAGTTGAGCGCATGACTCGCCCCGGCCGAGATACCACACACGTAGTCAAAGTAAATGCCCTGCTCAAGAAGCATGACCACAAAGCCCGCCGTGTACGCGGCGCGGTACCCGCCTCCCTCAAAAGCGAGCGCGCAGTCAAACACGTTGCTCTCTAGCGGCGCATCGTTGGCAAGGCGACGCGTCCGCACGTCCTCTGCCATAGCCTTACCGTCCTCTCTCGGTGGTAGCATCAAACCCAGGTCCTCCGCCGGTCCACGCGGCGCGCAAGTCTTGCGAGCCGCGCCAACGTTGCAACCCGCAAACCGCGGCCATGCGGAATAGACCAGATGGTACTACTTGCGCGAAGCGTTCGTTTTGCGCGCGGCATAGGGCATAAAGGAGGAACTCATGGGACGCACGGTAACCGATCCAAAGGTGGCTGCAAGCGAGCTAAAGGCGCTGGTAGATGGCGCAAACCGCGTGGTGTTCTTTGGCGGGGCGGGAGTTTCTACGGCCAGCGGCATCCCCGACTTTCGCAGCGCGGACGGCCTCTACAACCAGCACTTTAACTACCCGCCCGAGACGATGCTCTCGCACGGCTTTTACGTGAGCCACACCGCGGAGTTCTATGACTTTTACCGCGAGCGCATGATCTGCCTCACCGCCAAGCCCAACCAGGCGCACTACAAACTGGCCGAGCTCGAACGCGAGGGCAAGCTCACCGCCGTCATCACGCAGAACATCGACGGACTGCACCAGGCGGCCGGGTCAAACAGGGTGCTTGAGCTGCACGGATCGGTGCATCGCAACATCTGCCGGCGCTGCGGGCACACCTACTCGGCCGAGTGGGTGATGGGGACGAAGGGCGTGCCCGTGTGCGAGGAGTGTGGTGGCCCCATCAAGCCCGACGTGGTGCTCTACGAGGAGTCGCTCGACGAGGACGTGCTCGTGGCCTCGGTGAACGCCATTGCCAACGCCGACCTGCTCATTATTGGCGGTACGAGCCTGGTGGTGTACCCGGCGGCTGGCCTTATTCGTTACTTTAGGGGCGACAAGCTGGTCATTTGCAACCTGCAACCCACGCCGCAGGACGCCAGCGCCGACCTGCTCTGCGCCTGCGACATCGCCAAGGCCTTCGACTGGTATCACCCAGCACAAGGAGCACCTATGCCCTCAGAATCCCCTCGCGAGCTGCGGCTTGTTTCGTGGAACGTCAACGGCCTGCGCGCCACCCTCAAAAAGGACCCGTCATTTGCGCGGATATTTGCGGACTTTGACGCGGACGTCTTTGCCATCCAAGAGACCAAGCTGCAGGACGACCAGCGCGCCAAGCTCAAGGAGATTGCCTTTGAGGGCTACCACCAAACGTGGAACTACGCCGATCGCAAGGGCTACTCGGGCACGGCCGTGTGGAGTCGCGAGGAGCCGCTGCAGGTCATTCGCCAGATTGGCTGCGAGGTGGCCGACGACGAGGGGCGCATTTGCGCGCTGGAGTTTCCCACGTACTGGTTTGTGGACGTCTACACGCCCAACGCGCAGGACGGCCTGCGCCGCATTGAGACGCGCCTTGCCTGGGACACGCGCTATCGCGAGTTTTTGAGCGAGCTTGACCAGAGCAAACCCGTGGTGACCTGCGGAGACTTTAACGTGGCGCACGAGGAGATTGACCTCAAGAACCCGGGCCCCAACCGCGGCAACGCCGGTTTCTCGGACGAGGAGCGCGAGAGCTTTGGGAAGCTGCTCGACGCCGGCTTTGTGGACACGTTCCGCATGCGTCACCCCGACCTTGAGGGCGCCTACAGCTGGTGGAGCTACCGCGGACGTGCGCGCCAGAACAACACCGGCTGGCGCATCGACTACTTCCTGGTGAGCGAGCGCATTGCCAGCAACGTGACCAGCGCCAGCATCTACAACGAGGTCTTTGGCAGCGACCACTGCCCCGTTGGGCTCACGATCGAGCTGTAGCCACCCGCGGCCGTCCGGGTGGCTAGCCCACGGCGCGGGACATCACGTCTTCGAAGGCATCAGCACCGCAGATGGATGACAGCTCTGCATCGGAAACTAGCATTCAACTGAAAAGGGGCTGTCCCCCGCAGAGGGCAGCCCCTTCGCCATAGACGCTTACCAGCGCAAGCGCACGTACCCTTACGCGTACTGTGCCTTGAGCTTGGCCCAGGCGGGCATGGAGTTGACGATGGTCTCGTAGCTCACACAGTAGCCAATGCGAATCCAGCCCGGGCAGCCAAAGCTGTCGGAGGGCACGGGCAGGAGGTCGAGCGCCTTGCACTTCTCAAAGAAGGCCTCGGCATCGGGCTCCAGCGCCTTAACCCACAAGTAGAAGGCACCGTCGGGCTCAATGTACTCGTAGCCCAGCTTGCTCAGCCCCTCGGTGAGAGCCTTGCGGTTGCGCGCGTAGGCCTCGACGTCGGACGGTTCGTCCACGCAGTCCATGAGCACGCGCTGGAAAAGCGCCGGAGCGCACACGAAGCCCAGCTTGCGACCCGCGCCAGCCACGGCCAGCACCAGCTCGTCGTGGTCGGGGTTGGTGTTGGGCACCAGCACCCAACCAATGCGCTCGCCCGGCAGCGAGAGGCTCTTGGAGTAGGAGTAGGTCACGATCGTGCGGTCGTAGAAGGACGGCACCCAGGGCACGTCGGCACCGTAGACAATCTCGCGATAGGGCTCGTCGGACACGAGGTAGATCTTGGTGCCCAGCTCGGCCTCGCGCGCACGCAGCACGTCGGCCAGGTCCTGCAGGTTCTGGGCCGTGTAGACCGAGCCCACGGGGTTGTTGGGCGAGTTGATGATGATGGCCTTGGTGCGCTCGTTGATGGCTGCGGCCACGGCCTCGGTGTCAATCTGGAAGGTGGTCTGGTCGGCCAGGACCTCCACACAAGTGGCGCCGGCGGTCTCGATCCACACGCGATACTCGGGGAAGTACGGGGCAATGACGATGACCTCGTCGCCCGCATTGCACACGGCGTGGAAGCTGATGGAGATGGAAGCTGCTGCGCCGCAGGTCAGGTAGAGGTCATTGGGACCATAAGCTGTGCCGAAGCGACGGTTGAGCGACTTTGCCACTGCCTCGCGAGCCGAGGGAAGGCCGCTTGCGGGGGTGTAGCCGTGCAGCTGCGTGGGCGGAAGCTCAAGGCTGCGGGCGATGGAGTCGCGCACGGCCTCGGGGGCGGGAATGGAAGGGTTACCCAGGCTAAAGTCGTACACGTTCTCGGCGCCAATGGCGGCCTTGCGCGCCGCGCCGTAAGCTGCAATCTCGCGAATCGAAGACTTGGCCGCGCCGTAGGCGTAGCTCTTCTCGTTGATGGTCATGGAGTTCCCTTCTTTCGTGTTGTACCAGCCATTGTACGCGCGAGCGCGGCCTGCGTGGTTACGTACCTGTGACAGAGCGAGCGGTGAAGTCCAGGACCGGGTCCGTCCATTGGGGACGGACGGCGAGCCCCAGGCCCAAGTCCGTCCAAAGGGAACCGTCCCCAACGGACGGACGATACGTTTTCGTTGCGGACGGACTCATTTCGTTCAACTTTTCAGGGTAGTGTACGAAGCGATCGGCGCATCCGCGCGCCAACCCCAGAAACGGCCAGTTGGTTTCCACCCAGAAACACCGATCTTTGATCTGGGGTCATTTTGCAACGTACACTAACGGGAAAAGTTGAACGTTTCTTGCTCTGCCGCCACATAACCTGCGCGCAGCTCGGGCCTTGTTCCCTAAACGGCCCCCGAAGCACGTACGGAGCTGTCGGGAGACACAAAAAACGCCCCTGGCTCAAGACCAGGGACGTCGGCTGACTACTTTGTAGAGGTCCCAGCCATTGGGGGCTCTGGCATGGGGACGGGCACCGTCGCGGGCTCCTCAACAGGAACCGGGCGCTGCGCGTGGCGACCGCCACTCGTGCCCGCTCCGCCGTCCGACTCGCTCGCCGGCGCCTCGTCAGCCGGCTCGGCAGCCTTGGCATCGCCCGCGTGCTCGGCCAGCCACTCGTCGTAGGTGCCGTTGAGCAGGGCATCCATCTCGTCGCCCTCAACGGTCTCCTCGGCCAGCAGCACCTCGGCCATCTTGTGCATGCGGTCGGCGTGCGCCTCAAGAATGCGCCGCGCGCGACCGTGCGCCTCGCGCATGATGCGCTCCACCTCGTCGTCGATGCGGGTGGTCTCGGCCGAAAGGTCCTGGTGGTTGGCATAGTCGCGACCCAAAAAGACCTCGTGCTGCGCCTCGCCGTACACCTGCGTGCCCAGCGCCTCGCTCATGCCATAGCGAGTCACCATCTCGCGGGCCTTCTTGGTGGCACGCTCCAGGTCGTTGGACGCACCCGTAGTGATGTCGTCGCAGAAGAGTTCCTCGGCCGTGCGCCCGCCCAGCAGCACCGCAATGTCGTCGAGCATGGCGTTACGGGTCTCGAGGAAGTGGTCCTCCTCGGGCAGGCTCAGCGTGTAGCCAAGCGCCTGACCTCGGCTGATGATGCTGATCTTGTGCACCGGGTCGGCGTTGTCGAGCATGTGACCAACCAGCGCGTGACCGCTCTCGTGATAGGCGATGGTCTTACGCTCGCCCTCGGTCATCACGCGGCCCTTCTTCTCGGGACCGGCAATGACGCGCTCCATGGCCTCCTCGATCTCGGCCATGCCAATGGTCTCCTTGCGCCTGCGCGCGGCCAAAAGCGCTGCCTCATTCATGAGGTTGGCCAGGTCGGCACCGGTAAAGCCAGGCGTGAGCTTGGCCAGGCGCTCAAAGTCGACCTCACCGCGCAGGGGCTTGTTGGCGGCGTGCACGCGCAGGATCTGCTCGCGGCCCTTCACGTCGGGACGGTCCACCGTCACCTGACGGTCAAAGCGGCCCGGGCGCAGCAGCGCGGGATCAAGGATGTCGGGACGGTTAGTTGCGGCAATCAGGATGACCGCGGAGCTGTCCTCAAAGCCGTCCATCTCAACGAGCATCTGGTTGAGGGTCTGCTCGCGCTCGTCGTGGCTTCCGCCCACGCCAGCGCCGCGCTGACGACCCACCGCATCGATCTCGTCGATGAAGATGATGGCCGGCGAGGCCTCCTTGGCCTGCTTGAACAGGTCGCGCACGCGGCTGGCGCCCACGCCCACAAACATCTCGACAAAGTCGGAGCCACTGATGGAGAAGAAGGGCACGCCCGCCTCGCCGGCAACGGCCTTGGCCAGCATGGTCTTGCCGCATCCCGGAGGGCCAACCAGCAGCACGCCGTGCGGAATCTTGGCGCCCATCTTGAGGTAGCGCTCAGGCTCGGCCAAGAAGTCGCGCACCTCCTGCAGCTCCTCAACGGCCTCGTCGATGCCGGCCACGTCGGCAAACTTGACCTTGGGACGTGTCTCTTCGCTGGTCTGGGCCTTGGTGCGACCAAAGTTCATCGCGCGACCGTTTTGCCCCTGGATCTGGTTCATGACGTACATCATGGCCATGACCATTGCCACGGTGGGCAGCACTGCGGTGAGCAGCATCTCCCACACCTCGGAGTCGGCGGTGTCAATCTTGAACTCGATCTTGGGGTGGCTGGCCATAAGCTCCTGCAGGCTGTCGGAGCCCACGTAGAAGGTCTCAAAGCTCTTGGCCGCGTCCTTCTTGCCAACCAGCTCGGTGCTGGTCCAGTAGGTTCCCTCGATCTTGCCGTTGCGGGTAGCGTAGGCCACCTTGCTCACGCGATCCTCCTTGACCGCGGTCACAAACTCGTTGGTGCTGAGCTCGGTCGCCTTGGTGCGGTTGCCAAAGCCCTGCCTAAAGCTGTGAACCATGTAAAACACCATGGCCGCCGCAATAATCAGGTAGATGACCGTCATGCGACGGTTGGGCCCGCCGCTGGGAATGCCACCCTCGTTGTCGTCGTAATCTGCCACGAACGTTCTCCTTGCTGCTTGCGCCTATGCGCTAGCTGTACACTTCGGGCTTGAGCACGCCCACATACGGGAGGTTGCGGTAGTGCTCCGCGTAGTCGAGGCCGTAGCCAACGATGAACGCGTCGGGCACGTGGGTGCCCACGTAGGTTGCCGCAACCGCCGGCTTCTTGCCGGGCACGTCCTTGACCGAGAACGCGCAGATGCGAATGGACGCCGGGTGGCGTGCCTCGAGCAGCTTCATGAGGTAGGACAGGGTGAGGCCGGAGTCGAGGATGTCCTCGGCGATGATGACGTGACGTCCCTCGATCTGGGTGTCGAGGTCCTTGACGATGCGGACCACGCCGGAGCTCTTGACGCCCGTGCCGTAGCTCGACACCGCCATGAAGTCGACGGTGCATGGTACCGTGATGGCGCGCACGAGGTCGGCGGTGAAGACAAACGCGCCGCGAAGCACGGTGACGATGAGCGGGTTCTTGTCGACGTAGTCTTCCGAGATCTCGCGGCCAAGACGGCTCACGATCTGGTTGATGTCCTCTTCGCTCAGAATGACGCTTTCAATATCTGGATGAAGCTGCTCGGCCATGGGTCCTCCCCTGCTGACGCGCCGATTCTCACAAACTTAAATTGTAGCAGGTACAAGCTTACCCACACGCGGCCACAACCAGAGACAACAATCCCGCCAGACTGGGCGCGGGTGGGGCGGCGTGTCATGGGGGCTCCACCTGAGAGCGGGCGTGTCATGGGAACGTATAATTTGACACACTCAGTCAAGTCGCAATGACAGGTGGGCCTTCGAGAGCGGCCGATATCAGGACGAACGAGTTTCCGAGTGTGTCAAATTATACGTCCCCTTGACACGCCCTCCGGTGCGTTAGCCGTTCCGCATCCCCTTGACACCCCAGATCGCCCCGGCGCAGCTACTCCAGCGTAAGCTCCAGCATCACCTTGGTGTCGGCGCTCACTTTGACCCGCTCGTCGGCGCGGATGCCGGCGACCCACACCACTGGACCGGTGGCAGAGACGCGCACAACTGGCACGCCAGCACGGTCGGCCACGGGCACGTGCGCCTCGGCCAGCAAATCCGAAAGCTTCTTCGACTGCCCGTGCATGCCCAACGGGCACATGAGGTCTCCGGGCTGCAGACCGTCCACCCACAGCCTTCCGCCCTGTACCGGATCGACCCCCGCCGCCGCAGCATCAAGCAGCACCGAGCGACCCTCCCACTCGCGCCCATGCGCGAGGGCAACCTCCGGCGCACGCGAACCCGCAGGTACCGCGGCCATTCGTGCCACAAGCGCTCGCCCGCCGTCGAGCTCCAGACGCCCCGGCACCTCGAGCCAAGCCGCCGCCCGCTGTGGGGCGGTATCGGGCGCACGCACTATGAGCAGGCCAAACTCCACGCGAACGTCCACATCAACCGGCACGGTGCACGACCCCCTGCCCGCCGCCACCAGCGTGAGCACGTTGGCCACATGGCGAGCCTCGAGCCGCGCTCCCGGACAGGCCGCAAGCAGCGCCTTGCGCACCACGCGACGAGCGAGCGCCACCTCGAGCGCGGCAAGCCGGTCGGCATCCAGCGCAACGGTCCCCTCGTTCTCGCGACGCACCAGGTCACGGTAGGTTCGCGAGGCCAGCTGGTTGAGGAAGGCGTCCTCGTCAGAAAGAATGTCGCAGGTGGTTGCCAGGCTCGCCGCCACGCGCGGGTTACGCTGCCGCGCCACCGGCATGACCTCGTGGCGCACAAAGGCGCGCAGGTAGCGGGTGTCGTGGTTGGTATCGTCCTCGCGCCACACGATGCCACGCATGCGCAGCAGGTCGCAGAGCTGGTCGTGAGTGTAGTCAATGAGCGGGCGCACAATGCGGTTGCGCCTGCGCGGGATGGACGAAAGACCCGCGGGGCCGGTTCCCCTGATCGCGTTCATGAAGAAGGTCTCGGCGCGGTCATCGGCCGTGTGTGCCGTGAGGATGCGCGCCGCCGAGCGCGGTACGCCAAACTCCTCGGCTAGCTCGTTTGCCAGCCGCGCCGCCGCGGCGTAACGCACCTCGCGACCGGCGTTCTCCACGTTGCCCTGAGCTGCATCGCCCTGCTTGCGGGCACGTTTGGCCAGCTCAGCCACGTTGACCCGCTCCACCGTACAAGGGATTCCATAGCGCGCAGAGAGCTCGCGCACAAACTCCTCGTCCTCCTCGGCGTCGAGCCCACGCAGCCCGTGGTTCACATGGAGCACGTGCAGCCGCTCACGCGCAATGCGCGCCACACCACGACCGTCGTCGATGTCGAGGGTCGAGGTGGCAGCCAGCACCAGCAGGGCCGTAGAGTCGGCGCCTCCCGAAACCATGAGCACCACCGGACCGCCTCGATCGGGGTCGCCCTTGCCTGACGGCCGATCAAAGCGGCCCTCGCCGCCCGCATATCTGCGCATGACAGTTGGCACGCGCGCCTCCTAACCTTGTCTCTCCTGCAGGATGGTAGCAGCTTCACGCGATACGGGCAGCCGTGACGCAAAGGTCACGCGGCCGAAAACCCGCGCCGCGCCAACCGTCCCAGTTATGGCCTTTCCGCCAGACCGCAACCCTTGCAGTATGCTGTGATGGCCGTACTGCTCAAAGGCCACGCCGCAGACATCCACCCAACCAAAGGAACTGCCATGACCCCACTCATTCACCTCTACCTCCTTGCGAGCGGCTCAAAGGGCAACGCCGCCGTGGTCGAGGGCCCGCAGGGCTCGGTGCTGGTGGACTGCGGCATCTCTCGGCGCGAGCTGCATCGCCGCGCCGACCTGGTTGAATGCGACCTTAGCCGAGTTTGCGCCATGCTTGTTACCCACGAGCACGGCGACCACACGAGCGGCCTTTCAGTGCTGAGCAAGCACTTTGACGGACCCATCTACGCCACCGCCGGCACCGCCGATGCGCGTTCCCACCTTTCGCGCCTGCCCTTTACGCCCATGCCCCACGACGGCACCCTTGAGCTGGGCGGCATGCACGTGCAGGCCTTTCCCCTCTCGCACGATGTCGTGGACCCCATGTGCTTTCGCTTTGAGGTGAGGCAGGACGACACTGTTGTGGACGCCGTTGGCTGGGCAACCGACACCGGTGTGCTCACGAAAGAGGCCAAGCTCGCGCTGCGCGGCTGCCGTACCCTGGGCATAGAGTCCAACCACGACGAAGTGATGCTGGCCAACGGCCCTTACCCCTACTACCTGCGGGTTAGGGTGGGCGGCAGCCACGGACACCTGTCTAATGCGCAGGCCGCAAAGGCTCTGCCCAAGCTGATGACCGACGAGACCGAGACGGTCGTGGGCATGCACGTCTCCGAGAAGAACAACCGGCCGGACCTCGTGCTCAAATCGCTGGAGGCCGCCGTGGCCGGTCAGGCAAAGGTCCTCGTGGCCAGCCAGACCGAGCCATTGGCAATCTGGTAGCCCCAGCGGCACGCAAAAAGGGCGGCACCCGAAGGCACCGCCCCATCGCTGGTTCTATCCGAGCCGCGCTATTGCGTCGGCAGGCTAGCGAGCAGCCCGTCGCTAAAGGCGTACGCCCCACCAAAGACGTAGCCAGTGCCAATCTCGGCCACATGCAGGCGCGCGAACTCGATGTTGGTCTGAGCCTTGTCGTCGGCGAGCAGCAGCACCGAACCATTCTTGCCGCAAAGGGCCGCGCCGGCCAGCGCGTCGGGGAAGTTTTGGCTGGTGGCAAAGGCCATCCCCTTGGCACCAAGGCCGTTCCTGAGGGCAAAGTCGGCGATTGCGCGCGAGGTACCCACGGCCGTCTGGCCAGCGAGACGCTCGCGTACTGCGATACCAGAGGAGGCCAGCTGCGAAACCACGCGCTGCCTCACCGCTGCCTCGCCACCCACGATGTACACCTGCGTAATGCCGCACTCCTGGAGCGCGGAGAGGACATCGGAGCTGAGCGAGACACCGTTGTCGGCAAGCAGGATAGGCCAATGCTTGGCGTAGGCAATCGGCGCCACGGAGAGGGCGTCCTTGAAGGTCTTGTTGGTAGCGATGATGGCCGTACCGCCGGACCAGCGCCCAGCGCCTTGACGCGCGAGAGCCGCGGAGGTTCCCGATGAGGTCTGGCCCATCACGCGGACCGGCGAGATGCCCACCTCAGCACGAATCTGCGAGAGCACGTTGCTAGAGACGGCCGCCGGACCGCCCGCGACGTAGATCTTGGACGGGGCGAGCGCCGAGAGGCGCGATGCCGCCTGGGCCGAGAGCGAGGAGCCGTCGGTAAGCACCACCGGCGCACCGTCGAGGCCGGCCAGACCAGCGGCCGCGAGAGCGTCCTTGAAGCCAGCGCCGGTGGCCACGACCACGGTTCCGCCCGTGGCGCCCGACCAACCCTGCCGCACGATGGCCGACATGGTGTCGTAGCGGCCGGCGCCAGCAAGGCGCGTCCAAGTGGTCTTGGGCGAAGCCGCCTTCGTGATCTTGAACGTGAGGCTCGTAGTGCCGGTAAAGTTACCCTTGCCCGTAACGGTGACGGTCGCAGTCCCCTCGTTGGTGTTGTTCTTGTACGCGAGCGTGTAGTCGGTGTTCTCCTTGAGCGTAGCTCCGCCAAAGGTCAGGGTCGGCTTGGGCATGAGCGCCTTGCCGGTGTAGGTCTGGCTCGGAATCGCGGAGGCCGTGGCCGCGGAGATGGCCGCCGGTTTGATGGTGAAGGTGACCTTCTTGGTTCCGGTGTACTTGCCCTTGCCCGTGAGGGTCACGGTCGCGGTGCCTGCGTTGGTGTTGGAACTGTAGGATGCGGTGTAGTCGGTGCCAGAGCTGAGGGTGTTGGAGCCGTACTTGACCGTAAGCGAGGGCTTGATCGCCTTGCCGGTGTAGGTCTGGTTGGCAATGGAGGAGACGGTGACACTCGAGAGGTCGACGGTGGGGGTACCCACGACGACATAGGCGCTAGTCACCTGACCATTCTTGCTGTTGATGTAGTACAGCATGCACTCGCCTTCCTCGAGCGCAGTAATGGTGGTTTTCGTTATCTCCAGAATGCTGTCGTTCCAGTTAGCTGAAATCAGATAGTTTCCAAAAGGCACGCCAATCGCCTCTGTTGTCGAAATGCTCTGCCCGACCTCCAGCTGCACGTGCCTGCTCATCTGCAGGTCAAAGTCCACGTGAGGACAGTCGTCACTCTTCCAATCTCCAGAAAGGTTCCCAGAGGTATCGACGGCGATGACAGTAAGGCGATGCCTGTCCGCACCGTGGTACTTTGACTGCCCCAGCGCTGTCAGGTCTAAAGTCAGCCGCCATTTGTTGCTGGCAGTCTGCTCGACTTCTGCGGAGGCATTGCCAATTATCATTCTGTCTCCACAGATGTCACGGCAACAACCTTCGATCCTGGCCACCCCCACGTTGTCCGTTGCCACCACATCAACCACGATGCGCTCGTCAGTCTGCTCAACAACGGTATAGCTCTGGACGACGGGCGGCTCCTTGTCGTTGATGTAGGGGGTCAGGTCGACCTCCGGGACATGATAGGTCTTGTAATTACCCACTTTGTCGTACGCATAGATGTGCGTCAGGTAGGGACCAGGCTCGTCGTTGTGGTCCGAGATCCTCACGTTGAAGGTGTACGTCGTCCCGTCCTTGGTTCCCGTCACCTTGGGGTTGGTCCACCACTCAGGCGCGATGTCGTCCTGGTCGTTCTTCTTTGTCCACGTGGGGAACTGCACGCGCAGGACGCCGGAGGCGTCGGTCGCCGTGCACGTGATCGTGTAGCCGCTGGGAGAGAGGTCGGTCACCTGCACGTTCGATATGGTCGGCGGGGTGGAGTCGATGGTCGCCTCGGCCGCCGCGCTCACCTGGTTGCCCGCCGCGTCGTAGGCGTAGACGTGCGCGATGTACTTGCCCCGCTCGCCGTTGTGGTTCGCGAACGAGATGCGCGACCAGAAGCTGTAGGCGTTGTCGGTGGCTACCATGTCGTACCACTTGAGGTCGTCCTGGCCGCCCTTCTCGGTCCAGACGGCGCAGCGCACGCTGGCCACGCCGACGTTGTCGGTGACGTTCGCGAGGACCGTGAAGCCCTCCTCGCGCAGCTCGCCGATCCTGGCGTTGGATATCGTCGGCGGCGTGGTGTCGGCATTGTCCCGACGCGTGGTGGCGCCGCCGGTGTCAAAGTGGTAACCCACTGTAAGAGTTTTATTCCCGTTGTAGCGGTCGTTCAGCGTGTTACCGGAGACCGTGTAGACGTCGCTCGACACGCGCACCGTCTGGTTCGGCTCGTAGCCAAATCCGCCCTCAGCGGCCCACAGCTTGCTGCCATCTCGCTCCAAGACCACAAAGGTGTGAGAGTTGTTCACCCGCAGCACGTCGCCCGTCCGAATCTCGCTGGGGTTGTAGAATTCGCTGCCCTGGTTGTAGGCATTTATGCCATACACGTAGGCGGTAAAGTCGCAGCCGTAGGCCACGCAGCCCCACCCCTGATACGTGGACAATTTGGGGCTAATCTGGTTCCAGCTCGTCCCGTGGCACCATTTGCTGTCATTAACGAAGCTGTCGACCCTTGCCCAGTACTCCTGAGCCGTGATAGCCAGTGCCACCCCTGGTACCGCCGCCAGCGCCACCAGTACGGCCAGTGCCATTGCACACAGCCGCCTCAACACCCTCTTCATGGAGGACCCCCTGTCCTTCGAGCCCCTGCGGGCACCATCGAATGTTCCGACGGTAACCATCAGGAGCTCACGAGGGCAACGGCCCATGCAAAAGAGGGCGTCATGTCGACAAAACTGGTAGCTTACCCGCGGTGAGCGTGCAACGGAACTCTCCCATACGCAAAAGGGGCGGCACCCGAAGGCACCGCCCCAGTACTCGCCTTTAGCGGCAGAGCTAGTCGATGGAGACCTTGGTCACGTTTTCCTTGGCGGTCTGCTTGGGCACGTTGATGGTCAGCACGCCGTTGTCAAGCTTGGCGGACAGGCCCTCGGTTGCAGCGTCCTTCAGATACACGCCACGCGAAGCGCTCCAAGAACGGGTCTCCTTGTGCAGGTAGTTCTTGTTCTGGGTCTCCTCGGTCTCGGTCTTGTCGACGGAGATGGACAGACGACCCTCGTTGAGCTCGACGTCGATCTCGTCGCGGCCAACGCCGGCGAGGTAGGCGCTCACAACGTAGCTGTCACCCGTGTCCTCGACGTCCATCTTGAAGGCGTCGTTGGCGTTAACGGCGGAAAGCGGCGAGGCCAGCAGGTCATCAAACATGTCAAACGGGAACTGCCTACGAAGAGCGCGCTCGTAGTTGCTATACGGAATCAGGCTTGCCATTATTCTCACTCCTTCTAGGGCTCTGGGCCACTTGCCCCTTTGCCCCCATGCATTGGGCACCTCCTGGGGTGCCCCGGGTGTCATTCATCCTTGTTCCCGCTTTGCGTGCTTTTATACAGCCACGCAAAAGTTTTCTTAGCTTCATAGACTCATCAAATCTAAGTGTGATTATAGCAAGTTCTTTCCTATTATTACGGAGGTGGCACAATGGATGCCTTGCCGTTCGCGCTGGTCTAGAATGTGGCTCGATAGCAAACACCACTCTTGCTCGGAGGCAGCACATGGACGAACGCGAGACTTTGGGAAGGACTCCCTCGCACGCCGCACCCGTGGCTGCCGACGCCATCGGCGCACATCCGCTCTCCGCCGGTTCCACGGGTTCGTTTAACGAAGACCTGCTGCAGGGCACCGGCTCCATTCCCCTGGCAGCATCTTCTACCGGCGGCATGGCTCGCCAGGCCCTGCAGGGCACCGGGTCCATGCCCAAGCAGAGCCAGGACGGCTCGACCGACATGGCCTTTAGCACCGCCAGCGCCCCTGCCGCACCCCGCTACGTGCGCAAACGCACTCCACACCGCAGCACCGGATCGCTCGACGACCTCAGCGAAGACAGCGCACCGTCGGCGACCTACACCCACGACTCAAACATTAGCGTTGGTGGCGCCACTCCCCTTTCGGGCATGGCATACAAGCGAGCGCGCAGCAACATGTCGCGCATCAGCAACAGCCGCTACGGCCAGTACCTAGAGATTCCCAAGGGTCGCCGCAGCCTGTTTGCCTCGCAGGAACGCGCCCGCAGGCGCCGCTCGGTGCTTGCCCTTGTTGTAGTTGTGGCCCTGCTTGTTGTGGCCGCCATGTTCTTGTGGAACATGATCCAGCAGGTGCTCGGGTAGGAGCTGGACGATAGTTTTGTGTACGAGGGTCCGCTTTGGCGGACCCTTTTTTCGTGGGAGGGGGATCCGCGGGGTCGACCTACGGGTGGGTGTGTCAGTGGAGTCAACCTGCAGGTGAGTGTGTCAGCGGGGACGTCCCCCAGACACACCTTCGCTCTCGATAGGCCTCTCCCGATAGGGGCGTGTCATGGGGACGTATAATTTGACACACTCGGAAACTCGTTCGTCCTGATGTCGACCACTCTCGAAGGTCCACCTGTCATTGCGGACTGACTGAGTGTGTCAAATTATACGTCCCCATGACACGCCCCCTCGCAGGTGGTCTCCGTGACACACCCCACCGCAGGTCAACCCCCTTGACACGCCTCTTGCAGGTCGTTCCATTTGTCCGCTCGACGCGGCCTAGCTCCAGGGGTCGCGTTCGAAGAGGGGCTCGGGGGCGACGGGACGGTCGGAGTAGGGATCGTAGCCGTCGTCGTCCTCGTTTTCGGCCCTGAAGTACGCAGCCATCGAGGCGCTCTGACTAGTTTGCTGGCTGTTGGTTGCCCTGCTGCTGGTCTCCCTGTTGGCCGTTGCCTTGCTGTCCGGTGCCGTCTTGCCCGTTGTCATTGGTTGTCTCCCTAACCGGCGCGTATGCGCCAGACTTATAGACCTCTTGGTACGCCACAAAGTCGCAGACCCTCCCGCCGTTCTGGGCAAGGTCGGAGCTGCTGTAGATGCCCTCGCGAGCGCAGGTCACCGACGCGCTCATGCTGCCACCGTTGTTGATCACAAGGATGGTCCACACCACGTCGCTCATCTTGCCGCTGCCGCAATAGAACGTAGCGGTGATGGCAGGCGCACCAGCGGCCTTGGTGATGGTCTTCTCGTCGCAGGTATCCTTGAGGCCCTCAAAGCCACAGAGCTCGGCGATCTTCTCCACCGCCTCCTTGTTTGCCTCCTTGGGCACCTCGGAGCTCGGCAGGTCAAAGCGCACGCCGGCAATGGGAGCGCCGGTTGCGAGCACGTTGGACGAGCCCTCCTTGGGGAAGGTCAGCGACCTCACGTAAGGCTGAGAGGAGAAGGTGATCTTGCTGCCGTCGCTTGCGCTGTACACGGCCAGCGCGTTGCCATGGCTGTCAATGAAGCCGTTGCCCAGCGAGAACTGTTCCTTCTCGAGGTAGGCGTCCACGTCCTGGGACGAGTGGCTAAAGAACTCCGCCAGATGATGTATGTCGCTGGGATAAGGCGAGGACACCTTGACCTCAACGGCCTCGCTGCTGTGGATGACCTCGCCCGGACCAGGGACGGTCTCGACAACCGTGCGCACCGTCTGGCTCGACTCCACGTAGGTCACGTGAGACTTAAGGCCGGCCGCCTCGATTGCCTCGACTGCGTCGGACTCCTTCTTTCCCAGCACGTCGGGCACGTGATACTGCCCGGCCACCGTCAGCACGACTTCCTCGCGCGCCAAAAAGACCGACCCGACCTCGGGGCTCACGGCAATGACCGTTCCGTCCCACTCCTGGGAGGGAACCACGTCGACCCTGATCTTCTCGGCACCCATCTCGGCAAGCGCGGCCTGTGCCTCCTCCTCGTTGAGGCCAACAACCTCGGGCACCGTGCGCGCCTCTGCAATGTAAATGGTGACGTTTGAGCCCTCGGGGATGCGCTCTCCCGCCTCGGGTTCCTGCGAGACTACCAGGCCAATGGCGTCGTCGGCGAGCGTCGTTTCAACGGTGACCTCAAGACCCTTGTCCCTCAGCCGAGCCTCGGCGTTTGCCTGCGACTCGGCAACAACGCTCGGAACCGTCTTGCCGCCCCAGAGCTCCATGCCGTAGGTCAAGACTCCTGCGCCGCCGCCAAGAACGAGCGCGACCAGCAGCGCAGCAAGAAGCGGACGCAGCTTGCTGCGACTGTTGCCCTCGCCGGGCACGCCTCCCCTGCGCGAGCTGCGCTCGTAGGGATCGCGCCGCAGGCGCTGCGAATCGACGGGCGCCTTGAGCGTCTCAAAGTTTGCCGCGTTGCCAGCGATGTTGACCGACTGCGCGTCGTGGTCGTAGTCGCGAGTGTTGCGCACAATGAAGTGCTCCTCGGGCGGCTGCGCGCTGGGACGCACGACCGTCTTTTCGGGAGCGGGCTCAGGCTCGGGTTCCGGCTCTGGCTCGAGCTCGTCTTCGGGCTCGTTCACCAGGCTCTTTGCCGCGTCGGAGTGCTCAATCATCTGGTCCTCGAGCAGCGTCGTCTCCTGCGAAATCAGGCGCGTTTCCTCTTGAATCAGACGCGTCTCTTCCTCGAGCTGGCGCGCGACGTTGGCGGACGACTGATTCGCCGGCCCCTGCGTCTGCTCAACCGACTCCTCTGCCTGCTCGTTCGTGTGGTTCTGCTCTGGCGTCAGGCTTGCCCCGCACTCCACGCACACGGTTGCGTCGTTGGGATTGCTGGCTCCGCAACTAGGGCACCTCATGTCCATCTCCCTCATTTGAACTGCAGTCTTGGACTCTTGACAGTATATGACACCAGCCCGCGGCCGTAACCATGGGCTTTTGCGTCTTCACAGCTTGCGGAAGGTGAGGGGCGGGGGATCAACCTGCGGGTTGGCGTGTCAGTGGGGACGTACACTTTGACACACGCAGTCAGCCGGCAGGATGAAGGGGGCCTCCGTGCGCGCGGCATGCTCTCAAGATGAGCGTCTCTCCGCGTGTGTCAAAGTGTACGTCCCCCAGACACGCCTTCAGGTTCGGATGGTCTTTGACACGCCCTCAGGTGAGGATGATTTTTGACACGCCCCGTCGCTGGACCGGACGTCCCCCAGACACGCCTTCGCGCTCGAAACGCCTCTCCCGATGGGGGTGTGTCAGGGGGACGTATAATTTGACACACTCGGAAACTCGTTCGTCCTGCTGTCGGCCGCTCTCGGAGGGCCATCTATCATTGCGACTTGACTGAGTGTGTCAAATTATACGTCCCCCTGACACACCCGCTCTCTGGAGAGAAAAGGGCCGCAGCTCGATTTGAGCTGCGGCCCCGCATTTCCCTGCTTCTGCCTCGACTACTCGACCACGTCTGGGTCGATTGGCGTGTCGGCTTCGGTCGGCTTCTCCGCGGACTGCGGCAGCGGGATGGCCGTGAGCGTGGCTCCGTCAAAGCCCACGTCTACCAGCACCTTCTCGCCCTCGTGCAGGCGACCGTCAATGATGAGCCCGGCGATGTTGTCAACCACCTGACGCTGAATGAGACGCTTGAGCGGGCGGGCGCCGTAGACCGGGTCAAGGCCTTCGAGCGCGAGCATGCCAGTGGCTGCCTCGGTGAGCTCGAGCGTGATCCGCTCGCGGGCAAGACGCTCGCGCACGTCGCGCAGCTGGATGTCCACGATCTTCTCGATGTCGGAGAGACCCAGCGCGTGGAAGACCACCACGTCGTCAATACGGTTGAGGAACTCCGGCTTGAAGGTCGCGCGCAGGGCCTCGTTGACCTGCCGCTGCACCTCGTCGGGCTCGGTCGAGGCGTTGGCGGCGGCAATATACTGGCTGCCCACGTTGCTCGTCATGATGATGATCGTGTTCTTGAAGCTCACCACGCGACCCTGACCGTCGGTCAAGCGGCCGTCGTCCAGCACCTGCAGCAGGATGTTGAACACGTCCGGGTGCGCCTTCTCCATCTCGTCGAGCAGGATGACCGAGTACGGCTTGCGGCGCACGGCCTCGGTGAGCTGGCCGCCCTCGTCGTAGCCAACGTATCCAGGAGGCGCACCAATGAGGCGCTGCACGGAGAACTTCTCCATGTACTCGCTCATGTCGATGCGCACCAGGGCACGCTCGTCGTCAAACAGGCACTCTGCCAGCGCCTTGGCGAGCTCGGTCTTGCCCACGCCGGTGGGTCCGAGGAAGAAGAAGCTGCCAATGGGACGGTCGGGGTCGGACAGGCCCGCACGACTGCGACGCACGGCCGCGGCCACGGCGGAGACTGCCTCGTTCTGGCCAATCACGCGCTTGTGCAGCTCGTCCTCAAGATGCTTGAGCTTGTCGAGCTCGCCCTGCATCATCTTGCTCACGGGCACGCCAGTCCACGCGCTCACGACCTCGGCAATCTCCTCGGTCGTGACCTCCTCCTTGAGCACGCCGCCAGCCTGCTGCTTGGCGTCAAGCGCAGCCTGAGCCTCGGCGAGCTGGTTCTCGAGCGTGGGGATGGTGCCATAGCGCAGCTCGCCGGCACGGGCCAGGTTGCCGTCGCGCACGGCGCGGTCGGCCTCGCCCTTGGTGTCCTCTATCTGCGCCTTTAGGCTCTGGACGCGGTCGATGGCACCCTTCTCGTTCTCCCAGTCGGCCTTCATGCCATCGAGCTTCTCGCGCGTGATGGCAATCTCCTTGCGCAGGTTCTCGAGGCGCTCCTTGCTGGCGTCGTCCTCCTCGCGCATGAGCGCCTGCTCCTCGATCTGCATCTGCGTGAGCTGACGGTCCACCGCGTCAATCTCGGCGGGCATGGAGTCAAGCTCCATGCGCAGGCGGCTGGCTGCCTCGTCCACCAGGTCAATGGCCTTGTCGGGGAGGAAGCGATCAGAGATGTAGCGGTTCGAGAGGTCGGCCGCGGCCACAAGGGCGGCGTCGGCAATGCGCACGCGGTGGTGTGCCTCGTAGCGCTCGGACAGGCCACGCAGGATGGAGATGGTCTCCTCCACGGAGGGCTCGCTCACCATGACAGTCTGGAAACGGCGGGCCAGCGCGGCGTCCTTCTCAACGTACTTGCGGTACTCGTCGAGCGTGGTAGCGCCAATGGCGTGCAGCTCGCCGCGGGCCAGCATGGGCTTGAGGATGTTGCCGGCGTCCATGGAGCCCTCGGTAGCGCCCGCGCCCACAATGGTGTGCAGCTCGTCGATGAACAGAATCACGCGACCGTCGGACTTCTGGACCTCCTTGAGCACGCTCTTGAGACGGTCCTCAAACTCGCCGCGGTACTTGGCACCAGCCACCAGCGCGCTCATGTCAAGCTCGACGATGTCGCGGTCCTTGAGCGTGGAGGGCACGTCGCCGGCCACAATACGTTCGGCCAGGCCCTCGACGATGGCGGTCTTGCCAACGCCAGGCTCGCCAATGAGCACGGGGTTGTTCTTAGTGCGGCGCGAAAGCACCTGAATCGTACGACGGATCTCCTCAACGCGGCCAATGACCGGGTCGAGCTTGCCCTGACGAGCGAGGTCGGTCACGTTGCGGCCGTACTGCTCAAGGGCCTCAAACTGCGTTTTTGCGTCTTGGCTGGTCACGCGCTCGTCACCGCGCAGGGACGCAAAGGCCTCCTGCACGCGCTTGCTGGTAACACCAACGGCGCGCAGAACGTTGCCGGCGTCGCCCTTGTCGTCGGCGAGGGCGCACAGCAGATGCTCGGACGTCACGTATGAGTCGCCCAGCTTCTTGGCCAGCTTCTCGGCCTCGTCTATGGTGCGGGCAAGGCCGGAGTCGATCCCCATCTGCGAGATGTCGCCAGAGACCTTGGGCGCACGCTCTATGAGGGCGTCCACCTGGCCCTCAATGACCTGTGGGTCGGCGCCAACGCGCTCGATGATCGCGCGAATGTTGCGCTCGCCCGAGCTGATCAGCGCCTTGAGCAGGTGGATCGACTTCATCTGTCCGGCTTCGGCGTCGGCAGCAACGCCCATGGCCGCCTGAAATGCCTCCTGGGCCGTAACTGCCCATTTGTCGATTCTCATGTTTACCTCCTTTGGCCCGGTTGGGCTGAATGTGTTTCAAGCACTATTGTTCCCAGTCGCGCCAAAGGTATGCATATCTAAGTGTCTGTGTATAAGATTTTCTCAGTGTTGTGTACGGATGTGACCCGGCTTGCCCCAAGCGGTGGTCGTTGCATGCACCGGCCATAGCCGCAATAGACCTGGATGTCACCCGCCGGCGAGCGTAGACACACACATAAAACGGTTACGTGCCAGTCAGGGCCTGCACAAACACCCGCAAAGTGTGTGCCTGCCGTACGACAGACACACACTCAACGCCCCTTTGCGCAAGCTCGAGCTTGCGTCACACCCCGTTAAGTGTGTGTCGGGCAAGTTCCCCAGCGCATCGAGCAGCGTCAAACCCCTTACTGCCCGTCGGAACCCTCGGCCTCTTGCCTCACGCGCGCTACGTACCAGCGGTAATCGCCATCGAGCGAGTAGTCCATCTCGTCCGCTTCGAGTATGTCGGCCAGTTCCAGCTCGCTCACACGCTGCAGACGGTACTCCGGAAAGTAGCTCTCGACCTGCTCGACCCTATCCTCCGGACAATCGAGGAGGTAGATCTGGCTAAAGGAATAGAAGTCGCCCACGCGGCTGTCTTCCATGCCCGAGAACCACGGCATCGCCACCTCATAGGCCTCCACGCCCGTCGGCATCGTGCGACCAATGTCGGGGTCGTTGCCCTGCACCATTATGTAGCGGTACTTGCCCGCAGGAAGATCCCTTATCGACGTCAGCTTGTTGTGCGAGAGGTCGAGCTCAGTCTGCGGCCACTCGTCCATTGGTGAGGGAAGACCCTCAAGGCTCTCGAGCTGGTTGTATCCAAGCAGCAATACCGTGATGTCCGATTTGCCCCTAAGGGCCGACACGTCGGTGAGCCCGCAGCCCATCGCGCTTAGCCTCTCAAGGTGCGTCAGGCGCTTGCACAGGTCAAGATTCCCCAGCTCAATGCCGTCAACGGCCAGGCTCTCGAGCCCAGTGCACTCCACCACAAAGCCAAGGTCGCTCGCATCGAGGCCCGTGTACGCCACGTTGAGCTCCGTCAGAGAGCTGCACGAGCTCTTGCTGACCCACTGCATGCTGCTGACCTCGGGGTTGCCCGACACGTCGACCACCTCAAGCTCGTCGCACTCCTCAAAGCAGCTGAGGTCGCTCACGCCCGTGCTCCGCAGCAGCACCTCGGCCATAAGCGGCGAGGTAAAGCTGCGCGTAGGGCTGGCAAGCTCGCAGCCCGAAAAGTCGATCCTCCTGAGCCACGGCAGCTCGGCAAGCGCGTCTATCGAGGCCACCTTGGTGTTTGCGCCGTTGACCTCGTAAAGCCCCTTGGCATCTGCCAGCGGCGAGATGTCCTCCACGTTGGTGTCCGCAAAGGAGATGTACCAAAGATCTGTTCCGCGCACGGCCGACAGGTCGCTTACCGACGTTCCGTCGATGTCAAGGTTCTTCAGCGCGTTCCAGTCGAGCCCGTCGATTGAGGTCACACTTGAGCAGCCCGAGAGGTCCAGATTCCTAGCCGACAGCGTCGATAGAAAGCTGGTGTCCCAAAGCCCTTGGGTGCCCTCAAAGCTCACGTACCACAGGTCTTTGGAGGCAAACTCCAGCTCGGGCAGGCGGCACTCGGCTACGTTGCAATCTACCAGCTCAAAGTGCGAGAGCTTGCGCATGCCCGCAAAGTGCTCGAGGTCCTCTTGCGTAAGGGTCTGGCCGCTGACCCACACGTAGTTCTCGTTGTACCTAAAGTGCTCGCCCCACGAGGTGGTGAAGCCGTTAAAGACCATGAGTCGCAGGATAAGGCCTAGGGAAATAGCCGCAGACACGAGCGAAAAGCCCACGACGGTACTCGTCTTTAGACGCATGACGAACTCTCCTCACCTGGGCATGCCGCGCTACGACATCTTTCCAACGCCAACGGCAAACGTGAGCCACATGCCAAAGACCGTAATCACAAAGCCAATGAGGAGCTCGGCAGCGTTCTCATCTGGGTAGCCGAGTGAGCTCGCAAGAATAATGATTCCATAGACAATCATCACCAAACCCATGATGACGCTGAGGCACCCACCAACCTTGGACTTGCCGCTGGGCTTGGACTGCGTTTGGCCTGGCTCGATGCTAAACGCAACGGTCTTGCTGCCGGTGTATTTGCCAGTGCCGGTTATGGTGACGGTTCCCCGCGCGGTGCCAGTGCCACTGCCCACATTGTTGGAGTAGCTCAAGCGGTAGTCGGTGCCGTTGACGAGCAACCTTCCACCAATGTTGACCTGCGGCTTTGGCGTAAGCGGCTTGCCAGTGTAGCGCTGGACCTCGAGAGGGTCCACGATTGCCGTCGCTATGTCGATCGCCGACTTTGACGAGGTCTGTCCCGATGTGGCCCCCTTCGGGTCTGGCGGCAGAATCTTGAACGTGGCCGTGCACGAGCCGGTGTATGCGCCTGTGCCAGTGACCGTCACCGTGGCCTCTACCTCGCGCGTCTGGCTGCCCGCATTGCCGTGATAGGTGAGCAGGTAGTCCTTGCCATAGGCGATCGTTGTCCCCTGCACGATCACGATGGGCTTTGGGGTGATGGGCCTGCCGGTAAAGTGCTGAGGAGCAATGGGGCTGATGACCGCCGTTGAGATGTCTATGAGGTTGGGGTTGGGCGCCGTGCCCTGCGACGACGGGCGGCGCGTGCCAGCGCTCCCGCTGCCCTGCGAGCCAGGGGTAACGCCCTGCAAGCCGGGGGTAACGAGCAGGGTTTGGTTATAGCCATTGCTGCCTGCCGACCCTGTGCTTCCCCGGCTGCCCCGTCCCTGTGCGTGCTGGGTTTTGACCTGCCGCTGGCCAGGTTGCTGTTGGACGGGCTGCCGCGCGCCGGGCTGCTGCGTTCCAGCTCCGGGGACCAGCTGGTACTTTCGGGCGACTCCCGCCGCAATCCCGCCCGTGATGCGAGCGGCCGTGTTGGGCTCAATCATGCACTCGTTCACCAGGTAGTCGCGCGCACGAGCCTCGGCGCCACGTAGCGCGTCGATTCCCTTGCCAAGCGACTGACGGTACGGATCGAGGAGATCGTTGTTGCAAAGACGCATGAGCACACGCATCTCAACGCAGTCGGGATCCATCACGTCCGCGAGGTACGACAGGAGCTGATTGGGGTTGTTCATGATGTTTTCGCCGCCGCGTGTGAGCGCAAAGACAACCGCGTCTGCCAGCGATTTGTACTGATCAGCCATGTGTGGTCTCTAATCGGTCGGGTTTAGGCACACTTGAGTCTAACAGACCGCAAGAGATGCCAACTTCAGGCGCCCACCCGCATTTTACGTTGTGCAGCAGGGGGTGTGTCATGGGATCCGCCCCTCGTGCACCTGTGCAACCCATTTGGGCCATATGGGTACACAACGCCCGCGCCAGCGCTTTAAGCTGGGCCAACATTGGGCATAATGGACTCATTCGTTTGTGCGGAGGTCCAAATGTATGAACCTGACGACCAGCAAAAAGCGCTCGAGCGCCTCAACACCGTGAGCAGCACCACGTGGCTGCGTCGCGCGGGCTTTGGCCTGGTTGCGGCTTGTCTTGGGGCGGTCCTGTTTGTTCAGGTGATTGAGGCCGTGTCAAACAAGGGACTCAACATCGACCTCATCATGACCATCATCTTTATTGCTGTAATCGTCGCGGGCTTTTTTGGGTTCAGGAGCCTCTTCCGCACCTTCCTCAACTTTGACGCCAGCGAGCTTGAGCCGCCCTTTGGGTGGTCGCCAACCGTGAGCGAGGACTTTGTCCGCAACTATCGCAGCATGTGGATGGAGGTCGACGAAAACGGCCAGCTCAGGCCAAAGTCCAATGCACGGGAGCGCGAGCGCCACGAGCAGCTTGCCGCAGAGGGCGAGCTGTACGTGAAGGGCGGGGCGCAGTTTTACTCTGCAGCTGCTGGGGCAAACGAGATGGCTGGCAGCCTTGAACAGCACAGACGTCCGCAGGCCGAGGAACAGACAAAGACCGGCGACACGCCCAAGGAGGGTTCGTCCAAGCCCGCGCGGAGCTCTGCCGCACCTGCACGTCAGAGCAGCTTTGCGGCCACCACCGGAACCAGCCGCGGCTACAAGCGCAAGGTGCGAGCCGGGATCAAGGCTGGGCGCCGCGTGGACGCCGAGGTGGAGGTTGGCCCAACGCTTCGCAAGGACGGCACGCTTCCCACGCCGCAGCAGATCTTCGACGCGCTCGGTCAGTATGTGATTGGCCAGGACGAGGCGCGCCGCACGCTGGCCGTGGCCGTCTACAACCACTACAAGCGCATTACCCCAGGTTGGAAGGACGACGAGTCCAACCCCGTTGAGATCGCCAAGTCAAACATCCTGCTGCTGGGCCCCACAGGCACCGGCAAGACCCTCATGGTCCAGACCCTGGCAAAGATCCTCGACGTGCCCCTGGCCATTGCCGACGCAACGACCCTCACCGACGCCGGTTACGTGGGCGAAGACGTGGAGTCCATCCTCGCGCGACTCATTGCCGCGGCTGGCAGCGAGGAAGCGGCGAGTATGGGTATTGTCTACATCGACGAGTTTGACAAGATTGCCCGTGCGAGCGGTGGCGGACAGCTCGCCACGACCAACGACCCCTCTGGTGAGGGCGTGCAGCAGGCGCTGCTCAAGCTGCTCGAAGGCTCAATGACCAACGTTCCGCCGCTGGGTGGCCGCACCAACCTGCTGCAGCGCAACAACCAGCTTGACACCACCAATATCCTGTTCATCTGCGGCGGAGCCTTTGTGGGACTCTCAGACATTGTGCGCAGGCGTACCAGCAATCGCAGCATTGGCTTTGCCCTGGCCGAGAGCATGGCTTCCTCACAACTGAGCGAGGACGAGCTGCTGGGAATGGTGGAGCCGCAGGACCTGCACCGCTTTGGACTCATCCCCGAGCTCATTGGCCGCATCCCGGTGATCACCCACACCAGCGAGCTGGACATTGACTCCATGGTGCGGATTCTTACCGAGCCGAGGAACGCCATCGTTAGGCAGTACCAGCGGCTCGTTGCCTACGACGGGGTCGAGCTGGTCTTTGACGACGAGGCGCTCAGGGCCATTGCGCAGCTGGCACTCGACCGCGGCACCGGTGCGCGCGGCCTGCGTTCCATCTGCGAAAAGATCCTGCGCGACGTGATGTTTGAGGTCCCCGGCCGCTCCGACATAGCGCGAGTGGTGGTCCACGAGGACTGCGTAACCACCGGCGCCAAACCCGAGTACGAGCTCGTAGGGTAAGGTCGCGGAGTGGGCGTGTCTGCAGGTTCACGCCACACTCGCAGGCCCCTTGCTCCCTACCCCTCAAATGGCAGGTAGCGGCGCATGCGCTCGGCGGCCATCACGTGGTCGTCGGTGTCAAAGATCGCACGACCGACCATGATGATCTCGGGGTCGAGGGTCATGACATCGCGGATGTTGCCCTCGTTGATGCCCGTGCCCAGGGCCAGCTTGGCGTTGCGCATGTTGCGCTTGGCCACCTTGGCAAGGTCGAGCGGACGAATCTTTGGCGTAAACCAGCTGCGATGCGTCTCGAGGTCGTAGTCGTACTCGGGGATGTAGCCGGTGTGCACGGCAATGTAGTCAACGCCCAGGTCATCCACCTCGGCGGTACGCTTGGCAAAGTTGCGCGCGGGCGCCGACATATCGCACATGATCTGCCCGCCGTGCTCCTTGGCCTTTTGAACCATCTTGGCAATGACCGGGTCAGGCGCGGCCGAAAGCACCGTCACCATGCTCGCGCCAGCCTCAAAGCAGCGCGTGGTAACGCCCGACCCACCATGGAAGACCTTTGCGTCCACGCAAATGCACAGGTCAGGATGGGCGGCATGAATCTCTTCGATAAGCGCCAGGCCAAAGGTCATCATCTGCGGATAGCCGATCTCGACGATGTCCACGTGCTCCGCGAGCTCGTCCACAATCCTCAGGACTTCGTGGCGCTTGCCGTGGTCTACGGTCAGTTGGAGAAGCATCTTTTACCTCCTAAAAGAGCTGCAGAGTCAGGACCTTCATGGCAAGCGCCAGCACAACAGGCATGCTCACCATGGACGCGATGGTCGTGCCAATTGCAAGGCCGGTGCCGTACGAGTAGTCGCCACCATACTTGAGGGCGAGCATCGAGGTGGCCGAGGCGGCAGGCGCAGCGGCAATGATCATCATGACCATGCGGACCTCAAAGCTTGCCGGCATGAGCAGCAAGATGGGAATACACACCAGCGGCACCGCAATCAGGCGCAGCGCCGCGGCTTTGTACAGGCGCGTGTCCGAAATCATGAGGCCAATGTTGGAGGCGCCGAGCGTGGCGCCCAAGATGACCATGCCCAGACCCGTGTTCATGTTGGCCATGCCGTTGATGACCTGCGCGGCAACGTAAGGAAGCTCAATGGGCGCAAAGAACAGGATCATGCCAGCGACCACTGCAATGAGGTTGGGGTTGGTGAGGATCTTCTTGACGGAGACCTCGTTCTTGTCGCCGCTCATGAGCAGGACGCCGTAGGTCCAGAACGTGATCGTGCCCACAACCATGGTCATGGTGACGTAAAAGACGTACTCGCTGCCAAGGATGCCCTCGATGAGCGGGATACCCACAAAGCCCGAGTTGGAGAATACGACGGCAAAGGTGCCAATGCGGTCAACCTTTCCGCAGCCAAAGCGGCCAACGACGATTGACGCAAAGAAGATGACCAGGAAGAAGAGCATCACCATGACGCCGGTCGAAATCTTCTCCGCGTCAAAGGGGATGGCAAGCGCGCGGAGCACCACGCACGGGGTGGCCACGTAGAGCGCAATGTTCGAGAGCTGCGCCACGCCCGTCTCGTCCACCGCCTTTATCTTATAGAGCACAACGCCCACGGTCATCATGAGCAGCATAACGATGATCTGTTTGATGAGAATGAGAACCATGGCACCCCTCCTGCTGTACGCATGTAATCAACTATACGGCAGGGTTTAGGCGCGCCGAAAGGGCAACTCGCCCAAGCGGCAGGACGCGGGCCTAACGTGCTTTGGGCATAATCCGGAGGATCTGGGGCCGTCCCCAATGGACGGGCTTCGGTCCTGGCTCAACCTGGGAGAGGGTGTGTCAAGGGGACGTATAATTTGACACACTTGGATACTCGTCTGACCTGATGTCGGCCGCTCTGGGAGGCCCAACTATCCTGACGGGATGATTTAGTGTGTCAAATTATACGTCCCCTTGACACACCACAAAAAGGAGGCAGCCCTTGTGAGCTGCCTCCCCTACCTGCTCTTTTCCCGGCCGCTAGATGCGCCTGGAGTCGGTTCCGCTCTCCAGAAGGCCGCGCATTACCTGCTCGGGACCCTGGCCGTCGTAGCGGGTGAGCGCCGTGATGCGCTGCTGCATGCGCAGCTCGTGGATGTCATCCTCAAGCTGGCGCACGCGGGCGCGCAGCTCGTCAATCTCACGCTCGCGCTCCAGCTGGCGCTCGCGCATGTCAAGAATGCGCACCACACCGGCCAGGTTGATTCCCTCGTCAGTGAGCTTGCTGATGAGGTTGAGGCGCTCGATGTCGCCCTGCGAGTACAGACGCGTGTTGCCACGCGAACGGCCGGGCGTAACCAGGCCCTTCTGCTCGTAGACGCGCAGGGTCTGCGGGTGCATGCCCGTGAGCTCGGCCGCCACGCTGATCATGTACAGCGGCTTGTCCTTGGGATCGTCGCTACGCGCCATAGCTCTCGACATCCTTTCGGTAGTCGCGCTCGTCGGCGTCACGCAGCGTCACCAGGGCGTCGCGCTCCTTGGCCGAGAGTCTCGTGGGCACCTTCACGCGAACCTTCACGTACAGGGCGCCCCTCGTTCCGGCCCGTTTGACGTTTGGCGCACCACGGTCCTTAAACCTAAAGGTCTTGCCGTCCTGCGTGCCAGCAGGAATCTTGAGACGGCACGTGGTTCCGTCTGGCGTAGGCACATCGACCGTGGCGCCAAGGGCCGCCTCGTACATGCTCACGGGCAGCTCCATTCGCACGTCGGCGCCGTCACGCTTGAACAGCGGGTGCTCGGCAACCTTGGTGGTAATCACCAGGTCGCCGCGTGCGCCGCCGTTGGTGCCGTACTCGCCGCAGTCGCGATAGCGGAGCTTTCCTCCGTCACGCGCGCCAGCGGGCACCTTCACGGTCAGGCTCTGCTTCTCGCCCGTCGACGGAATCGTGTAGCTCACCTTGCGCTGGGCGCCCGTGAACGCCTCCTCGGCCGAGACCTCAATGATCATGGTGAGGTCCCTGCCCTTGGTGGGACGGTTGCTGCGCGCGCCAGCGCCCGCTCCGCCAAAGATCGTCGAGAAGTCAAAGCCGCCAAAGCCGCCCTCGCCGCTGCGAATGTTCTCAAAGAGGTCCGACCAGTCGCCGCTATAGGTGTATGCGCCGCGGTTGCGTCCGCCCGAGCCGCCAAAGTCGGCACCGGGAATGCCGCCAAACATCAGCAGCTGGTCGTACTCCTTGCGCTTCTCGGGATCAGAGAGGGTCGTGTACGCCTCGCTGATCTCCTTGAACTTCTCCTCGTCGCCACCGGCGTCGGGGTGATACTTGGCCGCCAGTTGCCTGAAGGCCTTCTTGATGTCGTCCTGGGTGGCGTCGCGCTTCACGCCCAGTACGTCGTAATAGCTTCTTTTGCCAGCCATGTGAGGCAACGCCTCCTTCCTCGTTTCTCCGTAGGATTTCCCTTTGGACAAGTCTCACAAACGAGGACTACTCCTCGTTCTCGGCAGGCTCCTCCGCAGGACGCTTGGGGCCGCCAAAGGTGACCGTCACCATAGCCGGGCGAATGACCTTCCCGCCCATGCGGTAGCCCTTCTGGTACACCTGGGCAACCGACTCGTCGTAGGCCTCGGTGTCCTCCTGACGACCGACCGCCTGATGCACCAGCGGATCAAAGGGCTCGCCAGCAGGGTCAATGACCTCCACGTTCTCCTTGGCAAGGATGTCGAGCATCTTGGCATGAACGGCCATGACACCCTCCACAAACTGAGCGACCTTCTCGTCGCCCTCTGCGGTCTGAGTGGCATGCGCAGAAGCGCGCTCCATGTCGTCAAGCACGGGGAGGAGGTTGGTGACCAGACGCTCTGCCGCACGCTCGCGCTCGGCGAGTCGCTCCTGGGCGGTGCGACGGCGGTAGTTCTCCCACTCGGCCTGAAGACGGAGCAGCCTGTCGGATGCGTCGGCTGCCTCCTTCTTGGCGGCCTCGGCCTCCTCGGTTGCCGCATCAAGCTGGGCCTTGAGCTCATCGGTGGCAGCTTCGACCTCCGCGGCCATGTCCGCCTCCGC
>CADCHF010000033.1:33222-59031 GCA_902801175.1 uncultured Coriobacteriaceae bacterium
CCTCGGGCTCCACTGCCTCTTCCGTCACTGCGTCGTCCTCGCGCAGCTCGTCGTTCTCTACATCGATGGGCACCTTCACGTCACCCCTCCTGCACTCTCTTCAGCCAACAAGGCGGGAGCGGAAATTGGACCGCCCCCGCCATGGTCACGTCGTACCTGTTTTAAGCTACCGCTTACTCGTCAACAACCTCGTACTCGGCATCGACCACGTCGTCGCCACCGTTCTGGGCGTTGCTGCCAGGAGCGGTCTGGTCCTGCTGGTCGGAGTAGACGATCTCGGCGAGCTTGTAGCCAGCCTGCTGCAGCTTCTCGCCAGCAGCCTTGATGGCCTCGATGTCGGTGCCGTCAAGGGCGCTCTTGGCCTCGGAGATGGCGGCCTCCACCTCGCTCTTGGTGTCGGCGGGCACCTTGTCGCCCAGCTCGTTGAGGGTCTGCTCGGTGCTGTAGGCAAGGCTGTCGGTCTGGTTGCGGACCTCGATCTCGTCCTTCTTGGCCTTGTCCTCCTCGGCGTGGGCCTCGGCGTCCTTGACCATGCGATCGACTTCGTCGTCGGAGAGCGCGGTGGAGCCGGAGATGGTGATCTGCTGGCTCTTGCCGGTGGCCTTGTCCTTTGCGGTGACCTTCACGATGCCGTTGGCGTCGATGTCGAAGGTAACCTCGATCTGGGGCACGCCGCGGCGGGCAGCCGGGATGCCGGTCAGGTTGAACTTGCCGAGCGACTTGTTGTCGCGGGCCATCTCGCGCTCACCCTGCAGGACGTTGATCTCAACAGAGGTCTGGTTGTCGCTTGCGGTGGAGTAGATCTCGGTCTTGGAGGTCGGGATCGTGGTGTTGCGGTCGATCATCTTGGTCATGATGCCGCCCATGGTCTCAACGCCCAGCGAAAGCGGGGTGACGTCGAGCAGCAGGATGCCAGAGACGCCCTCGTCGTTGTTGAGCACGCCGCCCTGAACGGCTGCGCCGTCGGCAACGACCTCGTCGGGGTTAACGGACATGTTGGGCTGCTTGCCGGTCATCTGCTTGACGAGCTCCTGCACGGCAGGCATACGGCTGGAGCCACCAACGAGGATGACCTCGTCGACCTGGCTAATCTGCAGGCCGGCGTCACGCAGGGCCTGGGTCACAGGACCCTTGCAGCGGTCGAGCAGGTCGCGGGTGATGCGCTCAAACTCGGCGCGGGTCAGCGTGTAGTCGAGGTGCTTGGGGCCAGTGGCGTCCATGGTGATGAACGGCAGGTTGATGGTGGCCTGCTGGGCGCTGGAGAGCTCCTTCTTGGCGTTCTCGGCAGCCTCCTTGAGGCGCTGCAGGGCCATGGGGTCGTTGCGCAGGTCAATGGCGTTGTCGGCCTTGAACTTGTCGGCCAGCCAATCGATGACCTTCTGGTCCCAGTCGTCGCCGCCCAGGTGGTTGTCGCCGTTGGTGGCCAGAACCTCAACCACGCCGTCAGCGAGGTCGAGCAGCGAGACGTCAAAGGTGCCGCCGCCCAGGTCAAAGACCAGGATCTTCTGGTCGATGCCCTTCTTGTCAAAGCCATAGGCAAGAGCAGCAGCCGTGGGCTCGTTGACGATACGGCGCACGTTGAGGCCAGCGATCTTGCCGGCGTCCTTGGTGGCCTGACGCTGGGCGTCGTTGAAGTAGGCGGGGACGGTGATGACGGCCTCGGTGATGGGCTCGCCGGTGAACTTCTCGGCGTCTGCCTTCATCTTGGAGAGCACCATGGCGCTGATCTGCTCGGGGGTGAAGTCCTCGCCATCGATCTCGACCACGGCGCGGTTGCCGGTACCGCTCTTGACCTTGTAGGGGACGGTCTTGAGCTCGGAGGTGACCTCGTCGTACCTGCGGCCCATGAAGCGCTTGATGGAGAAGACGGTGTTGGTGGGGTTGGTCACGGCCTGGTTCTTTGCAGCCTTACCCACGATACGGTCGCCATCGGCGCGGAAGCCAACGACGGACGGAGTGGTGCGGTCGCCCTCGGCGTTAACGATGATCGTGGGCTCGCCGCCCTCAAAGATCGCCATAGCAGAGTTGGTCGTGCCAAGGTCAATACCAAGAATCTTAGCCATTGTTGTTCCTTTCACTTTGTCTCTGGGCCTGGGGCCCGGGAGTTAAATCCTTGTTTGTCGTGGAAACTTGTTCCCCGTGCGTTTGAATCCTATACATAATCTAAGTGTCTTTGCATGAGATTTTTTGCTTCTTCACATATAAGGGGCATTCGAGGCGGTCGTCGCGCAGCAATATGCGACTTTTGGCCCCAAGTAAGGAGCAGGCGGCGACTGGGAAGTGTGTCAAGGGATCGTTCCCGAGAGGCAGGGCGACCTGGAGGGTCGGCGCGGCGGGAGCGAGGGCCGCGTCGAACGCAGTGAGACGCTCCCGAGCTGCCGCGCCGTAAGCACCGAGCGCTTAGCCCGAGCCGAGCCCACGGCGGTCCCTGCATTGGGCCCGGCCCCGTCCCCTGCCGCCTACCCTCGCATACTTAATATTTAACCGTGCTCCACATGCCCTCTCTCGTACAATTGATTGCATCTACATGCGTTGCGGGCCTCGGGCAAGGCGGCGCAGCGCCACCCACAGACCTCCGGACATTTGGCTTGGGCATCTGCCCCGAAGGGAGGAACGCCATGAGGGACTTCCTCATCAGGCGAACGGTACAGGCGGTGGCAGTGATGTTCTGCATCTCGGCCATCACGTTTTTCGTGCTCAACGTTGTGCCGGGCGACCCCGTGCGCATCATGCTGGGCGACCTTGCCTCCGAAGAGGCGCTTGAGACCGTTCGTCATCGCATGGGCCTCGATCAGCCCATCCACATCCAGTACTTCAACTGGCTCACCAACATGCTGCAAGGAGACTTTGGCGACTCGTACTTCCAGCGCGCGCCCGTCCTGCAGCTGCTGGGCCGCTCGCTCAAGGTCACCGCACGCCTGGCTGGTTTTGCCTACCTGTTTGCCCTCATCTCGGGCGTGACCATTGGCGTGCTGGCGGCTGTCAACCACGGCAACGCCGTCGACCGCGGCCTCATGTCGCTGGCAGTGCTGGGTATTTCGGCCCCCGCCTTCTGGGTGGCCCTCATCCTGCAGCTGGTGTTTGCCCTCCGTCTGCACTGGTTCCCGCTCTCGGGCACCAAGACCGCCGCGCACTTTGTGCTTCCGGTCATCGCGCTGGGCTCTCGCTACTTTGCCTCCATCGCGCGCGTCACGCGCACGGCCATGCTCGACGTGCTCAGCCAGGACTTCATGCGCACCGCCGAGTCAAAGGGCCTGCGCAAGTGGACCGTCATCCTGCGCCACGGCCTGCGCAACGCCCTCATCCCCATCATCACCATCGCCGGCACGCAGCTCGGCGACATCTTCACCGGCTCGATCCTGGTGGAGACCATCTTCTCGATGAACGGCGTGGGCAGCCTTATGGTCAACTCAATCACCCAGCGTGACCTACCCCTCATCGAGGGAGGCGTCATCTACATCGCCCTCATCTGCGTCATCGTCTATCTGGTGGTCGATGTGCTCTATGCCATCGTCGACCCGCGCATCCGCTTGGGTGGAGGTGAGTCATAATGGCATTTCTCAGGTCTGACAAGAACGACCCCAAGACCAAGCAGGCCGAACAGGTTGCCGCCAACGCATCGCAGGCACAGGTGGCCGAGCTGGGCTCAAAGCGCCGCAAGTCCTCGGAGAGCTACTGGAGCGTGAGCTGGCGCATCTTCCGCAAGAACAAGCTTGGCGTTGTGTGCCTGGGCATCGTGGTGCTGCTCGTGCTGGTCGCGGTCCTCGCCTCGGTTATTGCCCCCTACGACCCCAACGCCATTGACCTCGTCAACCGTCTGCAGGGTCCCTCGTCCGCGCACCTTCTGGGCACCGACGAGCTTGGCCGCGACATCCTCTCGCGCATCATCTACGGCGACCGAATCTCTCTTTCGGTCGGCATCGTCTCGCAGGCAATCGCCCTGTTCATCGGCTTCTTTGCCGGCGTTGTGGCAGGCTACTTTGGCGGCCGCGTCGACTCGGTCATCTCCTTTGTGATCCAGGTCTTCTCGAGCTTCCCGTTCCTGCTGTTTGCCATCGTCATCATGTTTGTTCTGGGACCTGGCCTCATCAACCTCTACGTGGCACTGGGCCTGCTCATGTGGACCACCACCGCACGCCTGGTCCGCGGCGACGTCATGCGCCTCAAGGGCTCCGAGTACATTCAGTCGTGCATCCTGTCGGGCGGCTCCAGCTGGCGCATCATGACCAAGCACCTGCTGCCCAACTGCGTCTCGACGCTCATCGTCACCTCCACGCTGGGCATCCCCAACGCCATCATGAGCGAGGCCTCGCTGTCGTTCCTCGGCCTTGGCGTTAACCCGCCCACGGCCAGCTGGGGCGCCATGATCAGCGCTAGCCAGCCCTACATCCAGGTCAACCCCACCTACAGCGTGGCCACCGGCGTTGCCATCATCATCACCGTTATGGCGTTCAACCTGCTCGGCGATGCCCTGCGCGACGCCCTCGACCCCAAGATGCGCTCTTAGTGCACAGGAAGGAGGCCGAACATGACTGAGAACACTCACATTCCCGCGGACGAGCAGAGCACGCCCGCGACCAACTCCTTCGAGGCGCATGGCCTTGGCGCAATCGAGCGACTCGCGACTGCCGAGACTATCCTCGAGGTCAAGGACCTTTCCGTCACGCTCTACACCGAGGACGGCGCGCTGCCCGCACTGCAGGACGTGTCGTTTTCCATGCGCAAGGGCGAGACGCTTGCCGTGGTGGGCGAGTCGGGCTGCGGCAAGTCGATGACCGCACTGGCCCTCATGGGGCAGCTCCCCACGCCGCCCGCTCGCATTGTTGGCGGCAGCATCAACTTTGAGGGCACCGACTTTGCCAAGCTCACCAAAGAGCAGATGCGCAGCCATCGCGGCAGCTCAATTGGCATGATCTTCCAGGAGCCCATGACCTCGCTCAATCCCGTCATGCGTGCCGGGCGCCAGATTCGCGAGGGCCTGCTGGTGCACAACCCCAAGATGAGCAAGGCCGACGCCGACGCACGCGCGCTCGAGATGATCAAGCTCGTGGGCATCCCCGCCCCCGAGAAGGTCTTTGCGAGCTATCCGCACGAGCTTTCGGGCGGCATGCGTCAGCGCGTGATGATTGCCATGGCGCTTGCTTGCCAGCCCGACATCCTCATCTGCGACGAGCCCACCACCGCGCTCGACGTGACCATTCAGGCGCAGATCCTGCAGCTCATCGACAAGATGCGCGAGGAGCTGGGCACGGCCGTGCTGCTCATCACCCACGACATGGGCGTGGTGTCCGAGATGGCCGACTGGGTGCTCGTCATGTACACCGGTCACGTGATTGAGTACGCAACCGCACGCGACATCTTCTCGGCGCCGCTGCACCCCTACACCCAGGGCCTCATCGCGTCGATCCCCGACATCGGGCACGACGAGGGCGAGCTCTACGCCATCCCCGGTAACGTGCCCATGCTCTCCGACCTGCCCGAGGGCTGCCCGTTCCACCCGCGCTGCCCGTTTGCGCGCGAGCAGTGCCGCAAGGCCAAGCCCGAGATGGCCCCGGTGCCCGGAAACGAGTATCACCAGGTAGCCTGCTTCAAGTTCACCGAGGATTGGGGTGAGTAGGATGGCCCAAGCTATCGAGGACCGCGAGGTCGTGTTGGAGGTCAACAACCTCGTTAAGCACTTCCCCATTCGCGGCGGCCTGCTCAAGCGCGAGACCGGCAAGGTGCACGCCGTTGAGGACGTGTCGTTTGTGGTGCATCGCGGTGAGACCTTTGCCATCGTGGGCGAGTCGGGCTGTGGCAAGTCCACCACCGGAAAGTGCGTGCTGCGTCTGATCGAGCCCACTGCCGGCGAGGTCAAGCTCAACGGCAACGACTTCCTCTCGCTCACAGGTGACGCGCTCACCCGGGAGCGCCGCAAGATGACGCTGGTCTTTCAGGACCCGTACTCCTCGCTCAACCCACGCATGACCGTAGCCGACATCATTGCCGAGCCCGCCGACATCGCAGGCATCTTTGCCACGCGCGAGGAACGCGACGCCCACATCGAGAAGGTCATGGAGTCGGTTGGCCTCGACCTTGCCTTTAAGAACCGCTACCCGCACGAGTTCTCGGGCGGCCAGCGCCAGCGCATTGGCATTGCGCGCGCCATCGTGCTCGAGCCCGAGCTTGTGGTGTGCGACGAGCCCGTGAGCGCACTTGACGTGTCGGTGCAGGCCAAGGTTATCAACCTGCTGCAGCGCCTGCAGCGCGAGATGGGCCTCGCCTACATCTTCATTAGCCACGATCTGAGCGTGGTCAAGCACATCTCCGACACCGTCATGGTCATGTACCTGGGGCATCAGATGGAGCTTGCCTCCAAGGAGGAGCTGTTCGACAACCCGCTGCACCCCTACACTAAGGCGCTGCTCGACGTTATCCCGCGCATTCGCAGCGAGCGAATTCAGGACAAGCACGTGCTTCAGGGCGACGTGCCAAGCCCCACGCACCCGCCCGTGGGCTGCGTGTTCCACACGCGTTGCCCGTTTGCCACCGACCGCTGTGCAAGCGAGGTGCCAGCGAGCCACGAGGTAAAGCCTGGCCACTTCTGCGCCTGCCACCTGTACGACGAGTAACGACGCGCACATCGACCGACCGACCGCGGACCGCCCTTCCGGGCGGTCCGCTTTTGTATCCCGACACGGGAGGGCGTGTCCGATGTTCCCTCAAGAACGGACGCCTTCCGCATATGTCAAAGCGTGCGCCCCTTGGCACGCCCTTCGTGTTCGAAACCGTCCCAACTGACACCCTCTCGCGGGTTGAGACAGCTCCCGACCTGCCCCCGCCTTCCCGAGTTGGCCTGGCGATGGATTCGCCCCTGACGGGAGAGAGGCCCCCGGTTCCCGTAGGCGACTCTCGCAAGGGTGAGCCGTAGGGAACCGGGGGCCTCTCTCCCGTCAGGGGCGAAGTCCCATCTCGCAGGACTTACTCCTTAGTTACGTTCTTGAAGTGGAAGTCGACGAGGACCTCGAGGCCGTTGAAGCCGGGCTTGAGCGCGTAGGGGTTCTGCGGCCAGTCGATGGGCAGGGTGCCGTAGTCCACATGCGTGAGCTGGTAGTCTGCCTGACGGGTGAGGTCGTCGGCCTCATCCAGGTCAACAGCTGCCTTGGCGCCGTTGGCCAGCTTGTCAAACTCCTCGCTGCTGTAGAAGGAGCTGCGCTTGGGGGTCTCGCTGCTCAGGAAGAACGAGCCCATGAACTCGATGCCCACGTTGGAGGTCGAGCTCCAGGTAACGGTGGTCGCCTGAATCTCGCCGTTGCCGCGCTTGGTGGACCAGTCCTCGTCCTCGATGACCGACACGTTGGCGGTCACGCCCACGTCCTTCCAGTTGGACTGGAGAACGAGTGCCACGGTTTCGTCGCGGCTACGCACGGGGAAGTCAAAGGTGAGGCCCTCGGCACCGGCCTCGGCCAGCAGCTTCTTGGCCTGCTCGGGATTGAACTCAAAGACCTCGAGCGAGGCGTCGTGACCGTTGACCGTGGAGGGGATGAACGAGGAGCACGGAGCGGCAGCGCCGGAGAGAACGGTGTCGCAGAGCGTGGCGCGGTCGATGGCCAGCGAGAGAGCCTCGCGTACCTTCTGGTCCTGGAACTCCTTCGGGCCGTTCTTGAGGTTGAGGTTGACGAACTGCGTGGCGCACGGAGTGTAGTTAACGATCTCGGGGCCAACGGTCTCGTCGTTGCGGTACTGCTCGATGAGGGCCTTGGGGACAAAGACCACGTCGAGGTCGCCGTTGACGTACATGTTCATGAGCGTGCTGTCGTCGCTCACGTAGCTGATCTCGACGGCGTCAATGGCCGGACGGCCGCCATGATAGTCGTCGAAGGCCTCGAGACGGATGAAGCTCGTGCCGTCGTTCTCGGCAATGCGGAACGGACCGGAGCCAAAGTAGGTGGTCCAGTCGGGGCCGGTAGCGATGCCCCAGTCGTCGCCGACCTCCTCAACCGCAGCCTGCGGATAGATGTTGGCGTAGAACTGGCAGAGCAGGCGCAGGAACGAGGAGTGCGGCTCAGAGAGGGTAAAGGTCAGGTGGGTGTCGTCGATGACCTTGAGGCCCTCGAGCTCAGTGGCCTCGCCGTTGGCGAGTGCGTCAAAGCCGACGATCTTGGTATAGGAGTCAGCCTCGGCGTTGATCGAGATCAGGCGCTCAAAGGTGAACTTGACGTCGTTGGCCGTGAGGGTGGAGCCGTCGTGGAACTTGATGCCCTCGTTGAGCTCGATCTCGTAGGTGAGGCCGTCGTCAGAGATGGTGGGGAGGTCCTTGGCGATGACGGGCTTGACCTCGTTGGTGTTGGGGTCGAGCTCGTAGAGGGCCTCGGTCACGTTCTCGGAGATGCCGATGGTGGTAGAGGTGGTCTGGGTGTCAAACGAGGCATCGGGCTTGGCAACGCCAAAGCGGATGACCTTTGCACCGTCTCCGCTTGCCGCGTCATCGGAGCCACCGCAGCCAACGAGGGCGATGCTCGAGGCGGCAACGGCGGAGCCCAGGACGCCCTTGAGGAAGCCGCGACGGGTGACGTCGGCAGCCAGTGCATGGGCAAGTGCTGTCTTGCTGTTGGACATGGGTGGTTCCTCTCTCCCTAGAGGTTTGCGTATTCCTAGATGCTAGGTGCCCGACTTTGGTTGTGCTAATACCCTTTTTCGCACTAGGATTATTTGAAATGACTATACCCAAAGCAAACGGAGCTGTCAGCTACTTGTCAAGGAATGGCAACATGCCCAGCTACCAGCACCTTTGCAACCAGCTGCGTGCCGTCGCGATGGCCTGTACTACAATCGGGATGGGCCAAGCACGACGAAAGGACATCGCATGAAGCTGCTCATTGCATCGGATATTCACGGCGCCGCCACATGGTGCGCCCGCCTCATGGAGGCAATCGAGCGTCATCAGCCCGACCGCGTTGTGCTGCTCGGTGACCTGCTCTATCACGGTCCGCGCAACGATCTTCCCGCCGACTATGCCCCCAAGCAGGTCATATCCATGCTCAACGGCATTGCCTCCAACGTGCTTGCCGTGAGGGGCAACTGCGAGGCAGAGGTCGACCAGATGGTGCTCGACTTTCCGTGCATGGCAGACTACGCGCTGCTTGCCGACCCCGCCAGCGGGCACGACCTCTTTTTGACCCACGGCCATGTGTACGGCGCGGGCAAGCACAACAGCATTGACCGCATGCCCAAGCTGCGCCCTGGCGATGCTCTGGTCTATGGTCACACGCACATCAAGGTGAGCGAGGAGGGGCCAAGCGGCATCTGGCTCTTTAACCCCGGCAGCGTGGGCATCCCCAAGGACGAGACCCACAGCTATGGCATATACGAGGACGGCCGCTTTGAGCATGTGGTAATGGAGGGCTAGCATGGCCGCGATTGCCGACGTCATCGAAGCCTGCGACGGAGAGGTCTCAAGCTTTTCCTTTGTTGCCGACGACCTCTCTGGATACCATCTGGGCCACATTGAGTTTGAGGACTGCAGCTTTGAGGAGTGCTCGTTTGCCGAGGTACGTAGCGACCGTATCTCGTTTGAGAGGTGCACCTTTGTGGGCTGCGACTTTAGCAACGCACACCTGCACACGAGCTTTTGGCGCGATTGCGAGCTGCGCGAGTCGCGGCTGGTGGGCTGCGACCTGCATCACAGCTATCTGGTGCGCAACAGCCTGACGGACTGTGTCGCATCGTTTGTGAACCTCGCCGAAAGCAAGATTGAGCAGACGACGCTGCGCTCTTGTGACTTGCACGAGGCCTCGCTTGCCCAACTGCGACTCAAGCGCTTGACCCTCGACTCGTGCGACCTCACCAGGGCCGAGCTGTTTGGGACGCGCCTCCGTGGCATTGACCTTTCGTCCTGCGTACTCGCCGGACTTAGGCTGAGCGACACCCTCGCAGAGATCCGCGGAGCAAAGGTAGGCATTGACCAGGCGCCAGACCTCATGGGGCTCCTTGGCGTCAAGCTGGTGTAACGGGGCACGCCGGATTGGCCCGCATCCTAAAAGGAAGGGGTGAGCTCGTGGCACACCCCTTCCCAACTCTCATGCTTTGCTAGATCTCGTTTGGGCAAAGAGCAACGTGCTTACGCGATCTTGAACACCTCGTAGGCAAGCAGGTCATCGTTCCAGCTGAAGAGCTGGCCAACCTCGACCTCAACATCGCTTGTAGTGTCGACCAACTTGTAGGCAAGCGTGACGTCAATCGACTTTCCGGCCTTCACCTTGCTCGAGCTGTTGTCGCCGTCATCACTGGCAAAGTACGCGCGCTCGCACTCAAGGCCGTCCTGATAGACCGTGATGTTGGTTGCCAGGTCCATGGAGGTTGGGTTGTCGTCAGAGACGTTGGTGAAGGTATAGTTGATGGCAATTGCGGGCGCACCGTCGTAGTCTTCGGTGAGCTCATAGCCGTTGATGGTCACGGAGTACTTGGAGTCGGTCGCAATCGAGGGACCGTCGCTGGCCTCCTCGGCAGGTTCCTCCGCCTCCTCTTCAGCGCTGGAGCTGGCCTCCGGCTCGCTCTCTGCAGCCTGCTCCTCTCCCTGCTCCTGAGCGCTCTGCTCCTGAGCCGCCGGCTCCGAGGTCTCGCTCGACTTGTCGCTATTCCCGCCGCCGCCAAACACGGCCGCAATGGCAACCAGAACCACCAGCGCGATTCCAACCTTCTTGAGCAGTCCACCCAACTTCTTCATGGTGCCTCCCTTGTACCGACACTCCAAATAGTGAACCGATGCTACGGGATAGCCAGAAGCGATTCCTCAGCTGCCAGCTCAGTTTTTGAGTTTTATTGGCAGTTCTGCGAAAGGACAAAGGTCCGCGCCAAGATCTTGCCTCGGGAGGCGTCACCAAGACGAGGCTGCGGACAAAACCGTGAATCAGTGGGCACATAGGGTCGCTCCGTATCGCGCCTACGACTGGGTCCCCCACCGGTTAGGGCTCCGCCAGAACCCAAAAAAAGCATGGCAGCACCAGACCGCCACGCTTTTGTTGTACTGCCGGTCTCCCCTTGGACAAAATGCAGCCAAAGGGCTATCCGCGATAGTTTGGCTGAGCGCCCGTTAGCTGTGCGGGACGCCGGTGAGCGTCTTTTCGCCCATGCTCCACAGCAGGTCATCGCAGGTCGAGACCTCAAGCCCGCGATTGAGGCAGTACGCAACCACGGCATCGCGGCGGTTGTAGACGCGCAGCGCACTCATGCCGCCACGCTCCAGCATCTCACAAGAGTCCGTCTCGTCCAGCCGCATGCCAAAGCACAGCTGAATAAGCTTGTCGCGCGACGGGTTGCGCATGCCCGCCATAATCTGGTAGGCAAAGGTCTGGTTGAGACAAGAACGGCGGACAACGGCGTTCTTCTTCATATTGCGTGCAGCGAGCTCGTCGCTCACCCACTGCGAGAAGCTCCTACTGTCAAACGAAGAGGAGTCAAGCACCTCTTGAAGCGTCTGGTCACCCTGTAGCATTTCGTGCCAGCTACCAGCCATTTTTCGACCCCCCGTGGCCGTATTTGCGTGACCCCACATAATGAGTAATTGAGGACTGCAAATCATTAGCTTTGTGCTAAATCACAATCATTCATATCCAATACAAAACTTAAAGGGTTTATTGGTGGGGCAAATGCCGTAGCTGACACAAATGGCATAGGTTGGCTGCTTTACCTTGGCTAACTTACACCAACGGCTCGGGGATAGCCATAATCGTAATTGCCATAACGGCGAATACAATCGAAATAAATATGCAGACACGTTTGAGGTATAGCAGGAACTTTGAGGATTCTATCGCATATACTCCCCAGAGTGTTGCGAAGCGGTGCGTCTCAACCGCAAGCCCCACTACCGCCACAAGGGCTGCCAGGCACACAACGTACTCTCCCAGGCCCCACTTGGTACCGCTCCCCGGGGTGTTCCCAAGCACCGTGATTATCAGCACAAAGATCACGACGTTGACCAAAATGATCGTCAGCGCGTTGGCCAGTCTCAGCAAAGGCGGTGCCTCCTTGGGAAGGCGCGGCCCACTCACAAATGCCAAGAGTCGATTGAACGGGCCGTTGGCACCCACTGCGGACGCCTTTTGCTGCGCACCCGCCTTTGGCCGGCCAACGCCGCCTGCCTCCACTACCGCAGGAGCGCGGTTTGCCAGCATTGTTGCGCGTATGTCGGTCTCTAGGTCGTATGCGCTCTGGTATCGCGCGCTCGGCTCAAAGGAGGCGGCCCGCTGCGCAATGGTGGCAAGGCTGCCCCTTTTGCCACCGGCATTAGCAAGATTGGCAAGCTCCTGCTCGTAGTTTGGCAAGCTTGGGCTCACGCCAGTCAACAGGCACCCAAGCACCCGCCCGATGGAATACACGTCAGAGCGAACGTCGGTCTGCGCAAAGCCAAACTGCTCCGGCGCGGCAAAGCCCCAGGTACCAAGCGTGGTCGTATCGTGCTTGGCGTCCACCCTCTGCTGGCGGGCGATTCCCAGGTCTACCAAGTGCGCCTTGCCGTTGCCAACAATTACGTTTGATGGGGTAATGTCGCGATGCAGCACGCCCACCGCGTGCAGACACGATGCTGCGTGGCACACGTTACAGACGTAGTTAGCCACCTGGCCTGCGTCAAAGCTAACGCCTCGCTCCATCAGGGTCTTGAGAGACTCCCCCTCCACGTACTCATAGACCACTACAAGCATGTCGGGAAGCCGGTATAAAGACTCAATCTTGGGAAGCATCGGGTCGTCGATGTCCATCGCCGCGGCCCAGGCGGCAGGATTGGCTATCTCCAGTGGAATGCTCTTGCGGACCAGCGGGCCCTCACCATCGAGCGTGACCAGCTCGGTCTTGCCCGATGGGCCACTGGCAAGCACGCGCACTACCTGGTACGCGTCATCTCGCACCATTGACCTCAGTGTCTGCCCGTCGTCCATGCCCGCTCCAGGAGCTAGCCCTCGCGCGAGACGAGGGTTTCCTCGCCCAAGCGATAGAGCTCGTCATCGCACTCGGCCAGCGTGTAGCCGTGTTCGATGCAGTAGATGATAATGGCGTCGCGGCGAGTCTTGCACCAGAGCTCCGACACACCCGCATGCCTCAGGAGACGCTGCGCCTCACGCAGGGTGCACTGCGAGCCAAAGGCCAGCTTGATGGCGTTGTCGCGGCCAACCTTTCGCTCGCCCTTAAAGATCTGGTAGACAAAGGTGGAGTTGACCGCCGACGCGCGGACCACGTCGGCCCTGCGCAGGCCCTTGGCCTCAATGATGTCGTGGAGGTAGTCGCCCAGCGTGCGGTCGTCGGTTGCGGTCTGCGCAAGGTACGCCTCGGGGCTTGCCGTGGCCAGCAGGCGCTGCAGCAGCTCCTCGGTGAGCTCCTCGGTACCGCCCGTTACGTTTACGCTGGTACGTGACTGCTCCATGGATTGAGTCTCTCCTTTGCACCGCCTGCGAAACCGACCCGCGCCACGACGTTGTGGCCGCTTTTAGCCCTATTCATACTACGCCATGCCCCAGACATCTTATCGGCATTTTTACGGACGACTCTTCCGCTCCCAGCTGAGTTTGCCGTAAACCCTGCGCCAAATCGCGCCGAGGGCCGTTGCGTGCGCACGTCATTTGTTCCGAACGCCAAACAAAAAGGCATCCGGCACCAGTTCGGTAAGCTCCTCCCGCACTAAGTGGCAAGAAATGCGCGATGTGCGAGTGTGACGTTGGGAAACATGGCTCAAACCGCACCAGGGCATCTTTCAGTACTATCAAAACCGCAGGTAGACGAGCTGCCCAAAACGACGAAGATTCAGTGACAAGCGTTTGGAGAAATACACACTCGCACATCGCGCATTTCTTGCCACTTAGTGCGGGAGGAGCTCTTCAAAACCCGTCGCGGACGACCACCAAGCCCAATGACGCGACCCCACCCACGCAAAAGCCGCCTCCCGCATGCAACGGAAGGCGGCTCTGCAAACTGCAGCTTGTCGGCTAACCCGGGAACCTATGCCAGGGCGGCCTCGCGACCACGGGCAAAGGCGGCCAGGTTGGCCTCGATCGTCTTGGGCGGCACGCGACGCCTGATGGCGTCCTCCCACTCGGCCACCTCAAACGGCAGCGCCGTGGAAAGCGCGCCAACCAGCACCACGTTGGTGGAGCGGGGGCTGCCTACCTCGCGGGCAATCTTGCCAGCATCGATCACGTTGGCGCCAATCTCTGCCAGGCGCTCGTGCACGCCCTGTGGCATCTTAAAGGTGCCAATGTTCACCGGAACTGGGGTGATCTGCTCGTCGTTCACAAAGAGGCTGCCACCCTCGCGCACAAACTGCTGGGCACGCAGCGCCTCAATGGCCTCAAAGGCCACCACGATGTCGGCGCAACCAGGGTCGGCAATCATGCTTTGGACCTTCTTGCCCACGCGCACGATGGTCGAGACCGAGCCGCCACGCTGGCTCATGCCGTGTATCTCCGAGACCTTCACGTCGAGCCCGGCGTCTGCCGCCACCATGGCAAGCAGCTGACCAGCAAGAATGGTGCCCTGGCCGCCCACGCCCACCAAGAGGATGGTCTTGGTCTCGTCGAGCGTCACGCGTGCGCCGCCCTCGGCAACGCCGTAGTTGGTAGTGGTGTCGTGCGGCATGTTAGTCCTCCTGGATGCAGCCGAAGGGGCAGGACTGAGCGCACTGGCCGCAGCCGATGCACTGGTTGGGGTCAATCACGGCATGGCCGGTCTCGTCGCGGCCAAGGGCCGGGCAACCAATCTGGATGCACACGCCGCAGCGGTGGCAGTCGCGAATTGCAGGCATCGGCTTGCGCGAGCGGTCAATGAGACGGCACGGCGACTTAAAGATGATGACCGAGAGCTTGTCGGTGTGGCTCGTGGCCTCCTTGAGCGCGCGGCGAATCTCCTTGGCGTTCTGCGCGTCAACGACCTCGATCTCGTCCACGCCAATAGCCTCGCAGAGCTTCACCAGATCAAGCTGCTTACCTGCGGGAACGTCGAGCGGGTTAACGCGGGCAGCCTGATCGGTAAGGGTCACGCCGTTAACGGGGTTGCCCTGGGTGCCGGTCATGGCCGTGGTACGGTTGTCGAGGATGCAGAGCGTGCCCTTGCCGCCGTTGTACACGGTGCCAAGCAGGCTGGTAATGCCGGAGTGGGCAAAGGTGGAGTCGCCAATGACGCCAACCACGGGGCGGCCAGTGCGCTCGGGGGCGCCAGCCAGCTCCATGCCGTGGGCCATGCTGAACGAGGCGCCCATGTCAATGACCGAGTCGACCGAGCGGAACGGTGCCACCGCGCCAAGCGTGTAGCAGCCGATGTCGCCGGTCACGATGGCCTTGATGCGACGCAGCTCAACGTACACCAGGCGGTGCGGGCAGCCAGCGCAGAACGCGGGCGGACGCGGGGGCAGGCCCTCGGCGGCAGCGAGGTGAGCCGGATCGGCCACGCCAAAGGCCGCGCGGATGTGGGCAGGGGTAACCTCACCCGAGCGCGGCAGACGACCGCCGGGGAACTCGGCCAGCTCAACGCCCAGGGCGCGCACCTGGTTCTCGAGGTAGGGATTGGCCTCCTCCACCACGTAGCAGGCATCGACCATGGATGCAAAGGCGCGCAGCTTATTCGCGGGCAGCGGCCAGGTAACGCCCAGCTTGAGCACGGACGCCTCGGGCATGGCCTCACGAACATGCACATAGAGGGCGCCAGCGCAGATGATGCCGACCTTGGTGTCGCGCATCTCCACGCGGTTGAGCGGGGTCTCCTCCGCCCAGGCCATAAGCTCGTCCTCGCGGTCGTTGCACACAAGCGTGCGACGAACGGCGTTGGCCGGCATCATAACAAACTTCTCGGGGCGGCTCTCGTAGGCGCGCGGCTCAAGGGCGGTGCGGCTCTCGTTGACGTCTACCAGCGTCTTTGTGTGGGCAATGCGCATGGTCTCGCGCAGCATGACCACGGTGTCAAACTGCTCGGAGATGTCAAAGGCCTGCTGGGCCATCTCGTAGGCCTCCTGGCTGTCGGAGGGCTCCACGCACGGGATGCGCCCAAAGGCGGCGTAGTGACGGCTGTCCTGCTCGTTCTGCGAGCTATAGCAGCTCGGGTCATCGGCAGCCAGCAGCACAAGGCCGGCGTTGACGCCGGTGTTTGCGGCGCTCATAAACGGGTCGGCGGCAACGTTGACGCCCACGTGCTTCATGGTTACGAGGGTGCGCACGCCACCCATGGCGGCACCAAGGCCCACCTCAAAGGCGACCTTCTCGTTTGGCGCCCATTCGCAGTACACGTCGGGCTTGCGCACGAGGTTCTCGAGCGTCTCGGTCGACGGAGTGCCCGGGTAGGCAGCTCCCACGGCAACTCCGGCCTCCCACGCCCCTTGCGCGATGGCCTCGTTGCCCGATAGCAGTTGTTTGCTCATAGGACAGTCCTCTCCAACAGCGAAACTCGAACCAGTATAGTCGCGCCGTGCAACAGACGTGTTACTAAGGCACCTCTAACTCCAACATTCCTCTTGGCTGCGTGGGATTGGACGCAGTAGCTAACAACACCTTAGTGTCGTTAGGACCGCTCTTTGGACTCTAACGCAACTTTAGGGGCTTAAAGTGTCGTTAGAGCGTGCCAGCACCAGCTAACGCTAGTAAGGTGGCGTTAGGCAGCCAAGGAGCATGCCCCCGATCGCAAACGCGGGAGCTCTCCTCGGAGGGCTCCCGCGTTCCTTTAGTTACAACTCGCAGGCTCGTGCCGCAGCTCTTACCCCTGGTTCTCCCTGTCGACCAGGTTCTCGGCGCCGTAGCGCTCGCGCAGCAGCGGCTTTTCGATCTTGCCGGTGGCGTTGCGCGGCACGTCGGCAAAGATGATCTTGCGCGGACGCTTGTAGCGCGGCAGGTCAAGACAGAAGCGGTTGATGTCGTCTTCGGTGGTGTCGGTGTGGTCGGGCTTGAGCTGCACGATTGCCGCGGCAATCTCGCCCAGGCGCTCGTCGGGGAGCCCTATCACGGCCACGTCCTGAATGGCTGGGCAGGCGCTCATAAAGTCCTCGATCTGCACCGGGTAGAGGTTCTCGCCACCGGTGATGATGACGTCCTTCTTGCGGTCAACCAGCCAGATGAAGCCCTCGTCGTCCTGACGCGCCATGTCGCCGGTGTGGAGCCAGCCGTTGATGAGGGTCTCCTGCGTGGCCTCGGGGTCGTTGTAGTAGCAGGTCATGAGGCCCGGGCCCTTAACGCACAGCTCGCCCACCTGGCCCTGCTCCACGCGGTGGCCGTCCTCGCCCACGATCTTGGCACGCCAGCGGTAGCCAGGCACGCCAATGGCGCCCACGTGGTCGATGTTCTCCACGCCCAGGTGCACGCAGCCGGGGCCGGTGGACTCGGACAGGCCGTAGTTGGTGTCGTAGTCGTGGTGCGGGAAGACCTGCTTCCAGCGCTTGATGAGGCTCTTGGGCACCGGCTGCGCGCCAACGTGCATGAGGCGCCACTGGTCGAGCTCGTAGTCCTCGAGCTTGAGGTCGCCGCGCTCCAGCGCCGCAAGGATGTCCTGCACCCAGGGCACCAGCAGCCACACCACGGTGCACCTCTCGCGGCTCACCGCGTCAAAGATGTACTGCGGGCTCACGCCACGCAGCAGCACCGCCTTGGCGCCGCAGGTCAGGCAGCCCATCCAGTGGAACTTGGCGCCGGTGTGATACAGGGGCGGGATGCACAAAAAGTTGTCGTCGTGCTGGATGGAGTGGTGGTAGGCCTCCATCTCGGCTGCCTGCGTGAGGCTCTCGTGGTTGTGCAGGATGGCCTTGGGGAAGCCCGTCGTGCCGCTGGAGAAGTAGATGGCCGCGTCGTCAATCTCATAGAGCGGGATCTGCGGGTCGCGGCTTGAGCTGAGCGCCTCGAGCTCGCGGAAGCTCTCGGCCCAGGTGGGGCAGTCGTCGCCCACAAAGAACAGCAGGCGCCCCGCCTGCAGCTTGTTGACGATGGCCTCCATGCGGCCAATGAACTCCGGCCCAAAGAGCACCACGTCGGAGTCGGACTTCTCGATGCAGTAGAGCATCTCCTCTGAGTCGTAACGGAAGTTGAGCGGCACGGCGGTGGCGCCGGTCTTGAGGATGCCAAAGTAGATGGGCAGCCACTCAATGCAGTTGTACAGCAGGATGGCTACCTTGTCGCCCTTGCCCACGCCGCGGCTGATGAGCAGGTTGGCCAGGCGGTTGGCCTTCTCGTCAAAGACCGACCACGTGATCTCGCGACGGTAGGGCTCGTCGTCGGTGGTCTCAACCAGGTCGTAGTCGCGCCACGTGATGTGGCGGTCCTCCGGGCGTTCGGGGTTGATCTCAACGAGCGCAATCTCGTCTGGGTACTTTGCGGCGTTAAGTCGCAGCATGTCAGTAACGATCACGGCAGTTCCTCTCGGGATTGGTGTGTGCGCGGCGTGTGTCGCAGCCCGTATAGGATACCGCGCGGCATGGGCTCGCTTTCAGGTACGAAAGCGAGATGTTACGTTATGAGATGGGTGCCGGCGCAATGCCCTAGCGATCAAACTTGCCAGCCAGCGCCCAGGTGTTTTCGCGCAGCTCGGCAATGGCCTCGGGAATCTCGCTCAGCTCGTACGGCGTCATCTGGTACACCCAGTTGAGCCAGTTGCGATAGAGCAGGTTGGCGTGGCTGCGCCAGGTAAAGATGGGCTGGTTCTCGGGGTTGTTCTCGGGGAAGTAGTTCTCCGGCAGCTTGATGGGCAGACCCTTGTGGAAGTCGCGCCAGTACTCGTCGGCCAGAGTGTCGCGGCCGTACTCAAAGTGACCGGTGACATAGATCTCGTGGAAGTCCGCGGTGGCAATGAGCGCCGGACCGCTCGAGAAGCCCTCGGAGAGCACCTTGAGCTCAGGATGCTTGGCCAGCTCGGCGGCGTCGATCATGGCGTGACGACTGTGCGGCATGTTGTGCATCTCGTCAAAGCCATTGGTGAGGAAGCTGTACTCGTCACACAGGCGCTGCGGGAACACGCCAAAGAGCTTGGCAGGCAGCTGGCGCTTGGGGATGCCGTAGTAGTGGTAGAGGCCCGCCATGGCGCCCCAGCACAAGAACATGGTGGAGAACACGTGCTCACGGGCCCAGTCCATGATCTCGCAGAGCTCGTCCCAGTAGTCCACGTCGTCAAAGGACAGGTGCTCGACCGGCGCGCCTGTCACAATGAGGCCGTCGTAGTTCTCGTTGCGGTAGGCGTCAAAGGTGTCGTAGAACTTGACCAGGTGGTCGACCGAGGTGTTCTTTGACTCGTGGCTGCTCACGCGCATAAAGTCGCAGCTCACCTGCAGGGGCGACTTGGAGATGAGGCGCAGGATTTGGGTCTCGGTCTCGACCTTGGTGGGCATGAGATTGAGGATTGCCACACGCAGCGGACGAATGCGCTGGTCGCGGGCGATTTCCTCCTCGAGTGCAAAGATGCGCTCCTTTTGGAGGATGGTTTTTGCAGGCAGACCGTCGGGGATGTTGATGGGCATGATGAGTCCTTTCGGGACGCAGGGTACGGACGTGAGGCAGTGCGGCTATCCGCACCTGCGCATTCGCCCAGCTAGCGTCTTAGGGGTTCTCATCAATAACGCCTCCCATAGTCCAGAACCATAACTTGTCTAGCATAGCAGCTTGCAAGCTCTGGGTGTCATTTGGAATCGAGACGAAACGCACGACCCACCAGGGACCGACCCTGGACCTAGTCCGTAGGTACACACGCGCCTTTGACCCCAACCGTTTCTTTGGCAATACACCATGTTCAACCTGCCCGTTCCCCTGGAACACGCACCAACATTCGCAGGCACCAAAGCAAGCGCGATAGCTGCGAGGTCTGCAAAGTCATTGCGACTGCCTCCAACAACTCGAGGCTTAGACCGTGAAGACAGAATCGCTGACGCACACCTAATGGGGGTTGGTGCAAGCTCTGGCACGCAAGTACCCCCATTAAGTGTGTGCCTGTCGTCCGTTTGACACACACTTCTCGGGGGTGCGTGCATGTTGGAGCTTGCGCCAACCCCCATTAGGTGTGCGCGTGGATACATTCCAATGCTTGAAATCATGCGCCGACGACGACATCCAAGAATATGCGGACACCCTCGGACCTCAGAAGACAACTGCATCCACGGATGCCCCCACTTTTCAACAAAGCAAAACGACGTGCCGAAACAAAAGATGAATTGCGTGCAAGCTGCGTTTTCCCACGTAGATGGCACAGTTATCAAATCTTGGTCGCACCTAGCCACGTTCTAACTTGCACTCAGTTTTGTTCTTTTCCTTATCTGAGGTCCTTCCACTCCACATTCTCCTTATAGCGTAAAAAGAGAAGGAGGGATTTGCATGGGTGGAAAACTGATTATTGGACATCAGAGTGCACTGACCGTATACCGGCTTGCTGGGCAGGGAATCACAGCAGAACCCGAAGCGTATGATGCTTATCTCGGAGCGCACGAATGTATTACGAGAGTTGGGGATTTCCTCGAAAGCGGCCTAGTGGACAGCCTTTTGCATCACGGAGGTATCAACCTTGTCGCCAGAGCAAAAAGCGGTCGCCATAAGGCAAAAGAGAGCACCATCCACCTGCTGTCAGGTGAGCTGCCACACGGCTCGTTTCGTAAAGTCAGCGGCGACATTCTGGTAACAAGCCCCGCTATTACGCTCTATATGCTTGGCCGGGAAGCCCTTGCCTGCGCACCTCTTGATCGACCTGATTGGTACGCTGGTCTTACTGATGAGTTTGGCGAGCTCGGGCTGACAGTTGCGTTGGCAGAAATAGCCAGCGAGCTCTGCGGCATATATAGTCTTCCGCCATTTGGGGGCAAAGGTCTCATCCGACACAGGAGCTTTGCAACGCTGACAGCAATGAAAGCTCAGATTGGCAATCTGAAGCACAAACGGCATGCAAATCTTGCTTTTAAAGCTCTACAGGCCGCATCAAACTTGTCGGCATCACCGCGCGAAACACAGCTCTATCTAATTATGACTGCACCATGGCCCATTGGGTATGGGATGCCAAAGCCAGCAACGAACCAGCCCGTTTTGCTCAGGGACCAATCACTTGAATCAGGAGAAGACTGCGCAACAATACGATTCTCGGATTACTTCTGGAATGAAAAGAAGCTGCGGAATGGCAGGGTTCGCAGGCCGTGCGTGCTCGAATATGACAGCGACGAGTTTCACACTGCTTCTGCTGGTATAACCGATAGACAGCTCGCTGACCAAGCGGAACGTCGGGACGACATCGAGGCTTCTGGTAATGGCTTTCTTCGGATTACGACTGAACATACCAGGTCGTTCGAGCAGTTCAACCGCAAGATGAACCAGCTTGCCACCCTTTTGAGGATCGACCTTCCAGAGCGCAGTGCTAACGAGCTTGAGCTTGCCGAAAGATTCTTCTCCCTTATATTTGACTCGAAGCGACTGGGGTTCACGGCCCGTTCCCTGTAACCAGTTAACTCTTAACGCGAAAGTCAAGCAGTCTGCCAGAAGCCCGATACGGATGCTGTGCTCTTCCACACGCACTTAACGGGGATAACGCAGGCTCAAACATGCACTTGCCCCCGTTTAGTGTGTGTCTTCCGAACGATAGCCACACACTTTGTGAGGGTTCCTGCCATGTTTACCTTGCGTCACCCCCTGTAAAGTGCGTGCGTAAACTATTTGCCGCGCACTGCACAGTCCAAAACACCATGACACCCTAGCTACGTTCAGCCCCCGGATACGTACGCTGCAAAATACGTTTTATGCGGGGACACCATCACAGATTGGCCACAACGAGAAAAGTTGACGTCATGGCGCAGTTAGTTACCCCATACTTGTGCTCATGACTACTACATTTGCCGAGCTCGGGCTAAACGAGCAGATACTCGCCGGGGTAGAAGCCCTCGGATTTACAGAACCAACTCCCGTTCAGGCGCAATCGATACCTCTCGTGCTCGAGGGGCGCGACATTGTTGCGTCAGCACAGACCGGCACGGGCAAGACGGCCGCCTTTGCGCTGCCCACGCTGCAGCTCATCATGGGGCTTATGGCAAGCTCGCAGAGCAAGGCTGCCACAGAAGATGTGACGGTCGAGGCCGGTACCAGCACAAACGATGCCGACGAGGCGATGGAGCCCGCCGCTGAGCCCGTAGCGCTGCGTGAGGCCGAGCCTGCCGTTGCATCCGACGCCATCCAGGGCGACGCCGCGGAGGCACCCCAACCCGCAGACACCGAGAGCGGCGAGACTGCCCCCAAGCGTCGCAGGCGCCGCCGCAGGAGGAAGGGCAATCAGCCCGCAGACACACAGGCCGCTACCAGCGAAAACGCTGCACCTGCAGAGCCTGCCCCCGCCCCCAGCCGCCGAAGGCACAGGCGCCGCGGCAAGGGCTCGCAGGCCCCCGTCGAGGCAACTGGCGGCGCGGCGCGGCCGCTCGCCCTGGTGGTCACCCCCACCCGCGAGCTGGCGCAGCAGATTGAGCGCGTGGTCACCACCGTGTGCGAGCACACCGGCCAGCGCGCCGTCATCGTTATGGGCGGCACAAAGTTTGATCGCCAGCTCAAGGACCTCGCCCGCGGATGCGACCTGCTCGTGGCAACGCCCGGCCGCCTCATTGACCTGGTGGAGCACAAGCACGTTGACCTTAGCCAGGTGCGCGTCCTCGTGCTCGACGAGGCGGACCGCATGCTTGACATGGGCTTTTGGCCCAGCGTGCGCCGCATCATCCAGGAGCTTCCCAAGAAGCGCCAAAACCTGCTGTTCTCGGCCACCATTCCGCCCTCGATCAAGGGCACCATCGACGCAATGCTGCATGACCCGGCAAGCATCGAGATCGCTCGCGTGGGCGAGACCGCCGACACGGTTGAGGAGCACCTCTGCCCCGTGACGCAGGGCCAGAAGACGCAGCTGCTACAGGCCATCGTCAGCTCTGGCGGTGCTGAGCCTGGCATGCAGCTCGAGCGCGTGCTCGTCTTTTGCCGCACCAAGCACCGCGTGGACGACGTCTCCAATACGCTCAAGAGTGCCGGCTTCACGGTTGAGGTCATGCACTCCGACCGTCCGCAGCGGGCTCGCGACAAGGCGCTCGAGCGCTTCCGCGAGGGCAAGGTCCAGCTGCTCGTGGCCACCGACGTCATGAGCCGCGGCATCGACGTGAGCGGCATTGATGCCGTCGTGAACTTTGACGTGCCCATGGACCCCGAGGACTACGTGCATCGCATTGGCCGCACGGGTCGCGCGGGCGCTACGGGCCACGCATACACCTTTGTTGCCCCCGACGAGATCACCCCGCTTCGCGAGATTGAGTACTTCACCAAGAAGCTCGTGCCGCTGTGGGATCTTCCGGGCTTTGACTATGACAGTGGGCGCATCATTCCCAACGCAACTCGCTCCACCACGCGCACATCGCGCACGATGTTCAGCGGCAGCAAGGGCCGCCGCGGCTTTGGCGGACCGAGCAGCGGGCGCTTTGGTCGTCACTACTAGCAGCTAGGCGGCGCGTGGGCACTTGCACGGCCCGCCCCGCGCCAGCCAGCCGCGCGCCCATCCCACAACACGGAGCCCTGTCCCTAACAAGGAGGCACCCATGAAGCAGCAGCGGTCGTATCCGCAGGTCATCGTTACGCGCAAGGCCGCACGCTCGCTTGCGAGCGGCCACCCGTGGGTGTTTGAGGGCGAGGTCGTACGCACGGCGCCGGCTCCCACCGACGGCAGCACCATCACCAACGGGTGCCTTGTGGACGTGCTCGAAGAGAACGGCACATGGCAGGGCACCGGCATCATCTCGCTCAAGAGCAAGATTCGCGTGCGCCTGGTGTCGCGCAACGCCAACGACCGCTTTGACGACGCATTTTGGCGCAGGCGGATCGAGTGGGCCTGGCAACACCGCAAGACCACCATGGGTACCCGCGCCGGCTGCGGATGCCCTCCAGACACCGACACCTGTCGCGTAATCTTTTCGGAGGCAGACGGCCTGCCCGGACTCACCGTGGACCGCTACGGCACCGTGCTGGTTTCACAGGTGGGCACCGTGGGCATGGAGCTGCTGCGCGAGCGCCTCTATCCGCTGCTGCTCGACGTGCTGCAGGCCGACGGCCAAGACGTGCGCGCCATCTATGAGCGCTGCGACATGCCCGTGCGCGAGAAGGAGGGCCTGCCGCTGCGAAAGGGCTGGTGGGAAGGCGCTCCCTCGCTCGACACAAACCTCAAGGTGCAGGAGAACGGCCTCTTGTTTGGGCTCGACCTTGAGAACTCGCAAAAGACCGGCTTCTTCCTTGACCAAAAGTACAACCGGCGGGCCGTGCGCGACCTAGCCTGGGGCAAGCGCGTGCTGGACTGCTTCTGTCACGTGGGACCCTTTGGGCTCAACGCCGCAGCCGGCGGAGCGCAATGGGTGCGCTGCGTGGACGTGAGCCAGACCGCGCTCGACCTGGCCGAGCAGAACGCCCGCCTTAACGGGCTTGAGCAAATGATGGGCTTTACCTGCGCAGACGTGCTGGAATACCTGCCAAGGCTCCGCACCGACCGCGCACTCGTGCGCGAGGAGGGCGGTCCGTTTGACCTCATCGTGCTCGACCCGCCAGCCTTTACCAAGAGCAGCGCCACCGTGCGCAATGCCGCGCGTGGATACAAGCAGATCAACTTTGAGGCGCTACGGCTGCTGCCGCGCGGTGGATACCTTGCCACGTGCAGCTGCTCGCAGCACATGACGCGCGACCTGCTTGCCCAGGCCGTCGCACAGGCGGCTCACGACGCAAACGTGCAGCTCAAGCAGGTAGAGGAGCGTCAGCAGGCGCCGGACCACCCCATTTTGTGGGGCTTTCCGCCAAGCCATTACCTCGACTTCTTCATCTTCCAGGTGGTATAGCCGCCCGTCCATTGGGGACGGGCAGCAGCTCCGGGTGAAAATCTGCACGAGGCTGGCTAGGGCCGTGCGGCGACTTACTCGTCTTCGTTCAGCACCAGGCAGAGGGTCTCGCCGTCGATGTTGCCTCCGCTGATCACCACGGCAACGTCGGTGCCACCAACCAGCTCGGGATGGCTGCGCACCGCTGCGACCGTCATGGCACTCATGCCTTCAACCACACACTGCTCGTACTCGACCATAAAGCGCATTGCGCTATGGACCTCATCCTCATCGACTACGACCCACTGGTCAACAAGGTCGGGCAGCATCTCGCAGGCGAGCTGGCCAGCACCTCCTACCACGGCATCGCACACGGTCTTGCCCGCAACGGGGTAGGTCGTATAGCAGAAGTCGTCCTTGAGCGACTGGATCAGCGATGGGCACGCAGAGTGCTGCACGCCAACAATGCGCGTGTCGGGCCTGACGGCTCGCGCGCCAACCGCGACGCCCGTAATCAGCGCACCGCAGCCAGCCGGCACCACGATGGTGTCGACCTTTGGATGCTGCAACGCAATCTCGTACCCCACGGTTCCGTAACCTGCATACATGCGCTGGTCGCCCTGAGAGGGGTCTACATAGAAGAGCTCGCTGCTGTCGATGTAGTTGATTCCCAGCGTAAGGGCCTCGCTGTAGTTGGCGCCCATGGTCATAACGCGTGCGCCATAGAAGCGGATGCGATCGAGCTTGATGCGCGATGTGCCAAACGGCACAACAACCACGCAGTTCTCAATGCCCATTTCGCGAGCCGCGTACGCCACCGCGATGGCGTGATTACCGGTAGAAACGGTGCCAACACCACGCTTGAGCTGCGCAGGAGTGAGCTGTGAGAGAGTGTTGAGCACGCCCCTGATCTTAAAGCTCTTGCCCAGCTGCTGACACTCCAGCTTGAAGCGATACCTGTGGTCCTCGTCGTTTAGATAGATTGAGTCCTCGAGGGGTGTCCGGCGCACGCGATTCTTGATGCGCTCGTA
>CADCHF010000034.1 GCA_902801175.1 uncultured Coriobacteriaceae bacterium
CAGCATGTCTTGGGGCGAAACGGCAGCAACGCCATCAAGCGGCGCATGAGCCAAGAGTGTGCCACACCGAATGCGGCACGCCCATTTGACCAGCTAGTCAATTCCCCTTTCGTCAAGAGGTGCCTTTGAGCACCCGCCGCACGCCATACTATGGCCACAGGTGCCTGCAGGCAACGGCACCAGGGGCTGTCCCGCCAACAGGAGGGTCTATGCCCCAACGGCGAGAGGAGGCAGCGATGGCAACAACCACACGACGCACCAGCGAGACCCTGCGTGAGAGGCTCCTGCTTGTTGCGGCAATCGCTATGGGAGTCGCTCTCGTCTGCTACCTTGCCCTGCAGGTCCGTTCCTACATCGGCGACCGCCAGCAGGAGGCAGCTGCGTACGACGAGTTCGAGCGCTTGAGCCACATCGACCAGACCGACCCCGCCACGCTGACTCCGCACCAGGGACTACCCTATGTCATCGCCGACGACGACCTCTGCCGCATCGAGATAACCGGGGTGGTGTACATGGTGGACGAAGAGGACTACCACGGCTACGGGCACACCCTCTCACAGGCCGGATACAAGTTTGAGCTCACCGTCGTCAACAAGTCGCAGCACCTCACCATCGGCGCAGGCATCTGGGAGGAGCCTTGGGTGGCCGCGGGCGAAAACAGCAGGGGCGAGCTCCTCGAAGGCGCCCCCGTCTCGTATCACGGCTTCCTGGACAAGATCGCTCCAGGAGAGAGCACGAGCGGGAGCTTCTCCCTGTTTAGCAAGGAGCATAACTTCCTGTATGCGGTGAGTTCGTTCTACGGGACGTTCGAGATCTGCGACGAGCGCAACAGGACTATCGCCACCTACCCGTTCTCGTATGTGGAAGAGCCGGGCACGCTGGTAGAGTCATGAGGCAAGGGGACGTTGCAGGGCCGAGGACTTGGCGACAGGGGGACGCATGAGCACGAACGGCAGCGACTTCGTCATCGAGGGGCACAAGCTAGTAGCCTATCGCGGCAACGAGACGCACCTCGTCATCCCCGACGGCGTGCGGACCATCGGGGCGGGCGCCTTCTCCGGCAACAACTGCATCCGGACCGTTGACCTCAACGAGGTCTCGTATGTCAAATCCAGAGCATTCGAGGACTGCAGTGCACTCGAGACCGTCACCGTGTACGGTCACCTGCAAGACGTCGGCACGCGCGCGTTTGCAGGTTGCCGCTCGCTCAGGAGCATAAGCCTCGCTCGCAACGAGGAATGGCCCGACGTGCTCTATCTCGGGGACGAGGCGATTGCGGGGTGCACGGCACTCGAGTCAGTAGACCTCTATGACGTGGTGATGTGGCTCGAAGTGGGTAACCGCTGCTTCCGAGGATGCACGGCGCTCACCTCTGTCGTGTTGAGCGAGGCGCTGGCCAAGCTGGGGGACGACGTCTTCGAAGACTGCGAGGCGCTCGAACGCATAAGCCTGCCCATGGCCTTGCGCAGCCAGACTCCCGATGAGGCGGACCACCACGAGCATGTCCTGCAGACGATCAGGGACGACTGTCCCAGCCTCCAGGTGTTGGAGCGGCGCCAACTCGTGAAAGCGTGGGTCGAAGACGAGGACCACGAGCTCTGGGAGGAAGAGGAAGACCCGCTTCCTTGGTCGACGACGACGTTCAGACGCAACGTCAGGCATCTTTCCTACCGCGAGCATGCCAGCCAGCTGGCAGGCAAGGACACGGCGGGGCTCTTCCAGGGCTACTCGTCGCTCGAGCAGCTCGACCTCACGGGTCTCGACACGTCAGAGGCTACGGACCTGCGGCAGATGTTTTTCGGCTGCCGGAGCCTGCGGTCGCTCGACCTCTCCTGCCTCGACACCTCGCAGGTGGAGAGCATGGCGCACCTGGCCCACAACTGCCATGCGCTGGAGTCGGTGAACTTGGCCGGCCTCGACCTCTCGCGGGTACGTAGCCTCTGGTCGGCCTTCGACAGCTGCGAGTCACTCTGGGATGTCGACCTTTCGGGCCTGCGCACGCCCGCGCTCGAGAAGGTGGGCTATATGTTCCGCGGGTGCGAGGGCCTGCGGCGGGCAAGCCTGCGCGATTCGGACTTCTCGCAGGTCAAGAGCCTCTCGCATCTCTTTGCGGGTTGCAGGCGGCTGTACAAGGCCGACCTTGCGGGGGTAGATCTGCACTCCGTCACCGTCTTGGTCTCCGCCTTCGAAGGCTGCAGGTCTCTCCCGGAACTCGACCTCTCGGGGCTCAGGGGCGCCTGCGTGACAAAGATGGACCGTTGCTTCTGGGGGTGCTCGTCGCTCACCGAGCTCGACCTCTCGGGAGCCACGGTCGACGTCAGGTACGAGGACCACACCTGGCGCTGGTTCGAGGGCTGCTCGTCGCTCAAGACCCTCAAGCTGCCCGAGGTCCACATCGATCGAGGCCGCACATCCTTCGACTACCTGTTCGACGGCTGCGACTCGCTCGAGCGCTGGGAGACCCCGGAGTCCTGGCCCGTCGACAGGCCCGGCGCCGTACCCGAGCCCACCGCCGAATGCGGCATGTGGTGGTCGGCCCACAGCCATCGCTGGATGACCGTGAAGCAGGTTGCTCGACGCGGGCCCATCGCGGACACCTACACCAGCGAACCCGATGCATTCGGCCCCCTCGTGAAGGTGGCGAACGGCCAGGGGGAGACAGGCGACGCCCTCGAGCTAAGGAGAGCACGCGCCGGTGCGACCATTCTCTATGAGGAGGGCATGTTCACAGAGCTCGACGCGGTATCCATCGACCTGACGGGGCTCGACGTCTCTCAGGCGCAGAGTCTCTCTCACATGTTCGAGGACTGTCACCGGCTGCGCTCGATAGACCTCAGCGGGCTAGACACCTCACAGGTCACCGACCTCTCGTATATGTTCGCTGGCTGCACCAGCCTTGAGAGCGTGTTCTTCGGTGATCTCGACCTTTCTCGGGTCACCAACCTCTCCCGCATGTTCAAGGGATGCACCAGACTTAAGAGCGTCAACCTCAGCGGGCTGGACCTCTCGAACGTCGTCACGCTGGCGAGCATGTTCGAAAGGTGCACAGCGCTGCGCAGCGCCAGCTTTGTCGGCATCAGCCTGCCACGGGCGACCGACTTCTCGTACATGTACAAGAGTTGCGAGAATCTGCGCACGGTCGACTTCACCGGCTTTGTTCCCGCCTGGAACGCAGACATGGAATACATGTTTGCGTTCTGCCGCAACCTGAAAGGCCTGACGGGCTTTGACCCTGCCAATGTCGGAGACCTTTCCCACTTTCTCTACGGGTGCAAGGAGCTGCACAGCTTCAGCCTTGCTGGTCTCGAGCTCAGCGCCTTGCACGAGATCGCATCGATGTTCGGAAGCTGCAGCTCGCTTGTCGAGGTGGACCTCTCGAACCTCTCCATACCACGCGTCACAAACCTGTTTGAGCTGTTCTTAAACTGCAGCAAGCTCCAGTCAGTCAAGCTCGACGGTCTCAGCGCCCCTTCGCTCCGAAGCCTGAACAGAGTGTTTTGCGGCTGCGGGTCACTTACAGAGCTCGACTTCTCGTCGTGCACCCTGGGTCTGGTGGAGAGCATGAGCGAAGCGTTCTCCGGCTGCGGGCGGCTGCGCGAGGCTGACCTCTCGAAGACGGACCTGCACTCCGTCACCAAGATGGCCTCTGTCTTCGAGGGCTGTGCCTCGCTGTCCAAGCTCAACCTCTCGGGACTCCGGGACGCTTGCGTGGGTGAGATGAGACGCTGCTTCATGGGGTGTTCGTCGCTCACGGCGCTCGACCTCTCAGGCGTCACGGTCCGCATCTACGGCCCGGACTACATCCACTTCACGGACAACGATATCGACGGCTGGTTCCTCGGTTGCTCGTCGCTCAAGACCCTGAGACTTCCCGAGGTCCACGACTACCGAATCCGCAAATCGATCGACTCCTTCCGTCGCCTGTTCGACGGCTGTGGGATGCTCGAGCGCTGGGAGGCCCCGGCGTCCTGGTCCTGGCCTTTCGGTGACTTTGGCGCCATCCCCAAGCCCACCGCTGATTGCGGCAAGTGGTGGTCGGTGCGCGACCGGAGGTGGATGGCAGTGGAGGAAATCCGCAGGCGCGGGCCAGTGGCGGACACCTACACGAGCGAGCCGCAAGGGAAAGGACACTGACATGTCGTGCAGCAGAACGGAGCACGTGTGGCGCATACCGCTGGAGTCGTGCGGGATCGTCGACAACAACTTCGACCCGCCGCGCGGGGCCGTGGGCGAGGAGTATGACCCGGACTGCACGCTTGACTTCGACGAGCTCCAGGAGGAGTACGAGGAGCTCTTCGGCTGGGAGGAGGGGAAGTTCCGCCCGGCTCTTCGCCCCGGTGCGTACCTCGACTTCCTGCTGTACGAGGAGTCACAGTTCGAGTGGAGCAGCGGCAGGTACGAGAGGACGCCCAAGACCGTCTTCAAGAAGATCCTGCCCTGCATCGACCTCGACGACGTGCACTACTGCGACTACACGTGGTACGACGGCGTCGAGGCACCGTCGTGCTACTAGCGGGCCGGACGTTGGACAACGATGCAGGTAATCCGCTGGTATAGTCGCTAGGAAAGAGGCACCGCGGGGGCAGAGGGCTCGACGGCTGGAGGCAAGCGTGAACGCGCACAACAACGACTTCGTCATCAAGGGGCACACACTGGTGGACTACCGCGGCAGCGAGGCGCACGTCACCGTCCCCGAGGGCGTTACGTCAATCGGCTCCAAAGCCTTCTATGGCTGCGGCAGCCTTGAAGAGATCTTCCTTCCAGACGGCCTCGAGTACATCCGGGACTGGGCGTTCGCGTTCTGTCACAAGCTCACCGACGTCACCTTGCCCAACAGCGTGCGCTACATTGACCCTCACGCCTTCAACATGTGCACGGCGCTGACGAGCATCAACCTACCGAAGGACGTGCACGAGATAAGCGAATATACGTTTTTTGGTTGCGAATCGCTGCGCTCCGTCGTGCTTCCCAAGAGCGTGAGGAAGATCGGGTCATCGGCCTTCAAGAACTGCATAAATCTGAGCCATATCGAACTCCCCAAGAGCCTGCAGACCATCGAGTATGACGCCTTCGGAACGACTGGGCTGCGAAGCCTGCACATCCCCGCTGCCGTCAACAGCATCGGAGCGTGGAAGGGGGTTGACTACCATGGTGCCCGCTTTGCCCCGGCGGAGGCCCTTGACTGCCCCTACCTCGAGCGAATAACCGTGGATGTGCAAAGTGGCCGTTTCGACAGCCGGGAAGACTGCAACGCCCTCATCCGAACCCGTCACAACGTGCTCGCATTGGGCTGCAGCAACACGGTCATTCCCGACAGCGTGACTGCGATTGGAGAAAAGGCGTTCAGAGGCCTGCGCGGGCTGAGGCACATGGCAATCCCCGACAGCGTGACGCGCATCGATCGAGCTGCGTTTGCCTACTGCAAGCACCTCGAACAGGTGACATTTGGGAAGGGACTCAAGGAAATCGGCGATGGGGCTTTCACCCACTGCGCGAAGCTGCGCAACCTCGAGCTTCCCGAGGGCCTCGAGCAACTCGGTGAAAGCTGCTTCTCGCACTGCGGCAGCCTGAAGAGCGTCCGCATCCCCGATAGCGTGACGCGCATCGGCATCTTCGCCTTCTCGGAATGCACGTCGCTGGAACGCGTGTGGATTGGCAAGGGGCTGCTCGAGCTCTATCCACGGGTGTTTGCCGATTGCCCCAACCTGAGGGAGATCATCGTCGACCCCAAAAACCCGCGGCTCTCCTCACGGGTTCTTCGCTGACCGAGGAGATGCCATGAGTAACCGCCCGATACCGACACCCGCCCTTTTGAACCGGCAGGCTTTCAAGAGAGCCCTCGACGTGGCGTACCTGTACAACATCCTGGGGAGCTCCGCTCACAACAGCCACGCCTACGACAGGCACGTGGGAACCTATGAGGAGCAGGTCGCCGAGCTACACGTGAATCCCCCGTTTATGGACGGTGGCATCGTTCCTCTCGCCGGAACGTGGCTCCGCCCCACGTTTGTACCCGGTACCGAGCACGACTGGACGAACTGCTGCGCGCTGCGCCTTGACCCCACGCCCGGCGACGACCGCCCCGTGGGACCCGATGCGCCGCACGTGGAAGTGCCTCGCGGGAGGAGCCTCCTGTCACTCGACAGGCTGCACCACCTCTTTAGCAACTTCCAAGACTCGGTCATACATCACTGCCACACGCAGAATCGCGTGCTGCTGTTCGTTCCCATCAAGGGCTCAGATGAACGGATGCCCGCCGTCCTGCGTGAAGCCCACCTGAGCGAGCACGGGTTTGGATGCCGGCTCTTTCTCGACGCCGTCATCGTGTGCGACCACGACCGTCTGATGCGCTACTTTGGACCACCGTTCTACGGGTGGGATGGGCACGGGAGATATTAGCCATCATTCAGGCCGGTGCGGGCTCCGGACATTGGGAACCGTCCCCAACGTCCGGAGCCCGCCACCGATGTGCGAGGTTTACTCCCAGGCTTTCGGCTGCTCGGCATGCAGCTCGGCGCCACAGTCGGGCATGCAGTAGCATCCCATGCAAGCGTCGGGCCCCGTCAGCGTGCGATGATAGGCGCTCCTACCAGAGCAGGTAAAGCTCTTGGCATGACATTTGGGGCACATGTAGGTAGTGTAGGTCTCGCTTTCGCGAGGCACCGACTGAGGTCCCCACCCCTCGTAGTCAGAGATGCACACGCCGTGACCGTATTCCAGCCACTGATGCTCACACGTGGCTGGATCAGCGGTTGGTTCCAGGGAGAATTGGCTCATGTACCGAACGCGGTCCATCCGCTCCTTTTCGCGCTGCCAACGTGCCCTCGCCACTCCAATAACAACGCCCAAGACAACAGTCATTACCAGAACCACGAATACCAACATGGTCAGCCTCCCCCAATCCACTGCCCTCAATGGGGTCATCGTAGCAACCGTTTCTCCTGATAAACGGGGCACTTGAGGTATCCGGATTGAGCTTGTCGTCAAGCAAGGAGAAGGATGGGCTTCACCTGCTGTTATATTCTTGAGCGTCAACAAGACAGCCGAGAAGGGCGGTCAACCATGCCAAACGTGACGCTCGAACACGTCTTTCCCGCAACGTACATCCAGGCGCCGGTGAGCGCCATCTTCCCAACCCTACCCGATCGTGTTGGCGCTGAGGGAACGCTCTGCGTGCTATGGGTACGCTACGGAAGCGACGAAAGCCGCACTCGCCAGATCTGCGTTTTTTTGAGCGAGCGCACCAGCTTCAAAACCGACCCAGGCATCGTATCGCGGGGAGGCGACCTGCTCACGCATCTCTACTGCGCCACCCCAAAGGAAGGTGTCCTGCGCGAGCCCCTACGAGACGACCTTACTGGTGAGTACATGAATGCATGGCACCTAAACGGACCAGAAAACCGCGACCAACAGGTGCGCGAGGAACTTCTCGAGACTATCAGGACCCGTTGGCGCGTATTGCGCCGGGCAGAGATGGGAAAAGGGGCCAGAGCAGAGGGGTTCTAGACCCGCTCGACACGTTATGTCATCTGCGCAAAGCAGGTTCAGCAGTTGCCCGAGTAGTCACGCACAAAAGCGCAGGTCGCAGACGGCCGATACTCGGCCCGACCACCATCTACTTCGCGTAGCTGACATAACGTGCCAGAGGGAATTGGTCTTGCGAGGCGCACAGGCCAACTAGCCTTGCACGAGCCATCCCAGCAGCCGCACAACCAGCGCAAGGCCCCAGGTAACCAGCAGCATCGCGGTAACCACCGCAGGTACCATGCTCACACCCCAACGCAAAAAGTTGTAGAAGTCATATTCCGAGTCGCCCGGCCGCGCGCCGTGCATAAAGATCCGACCCAGATAGAACACCGCATAGATTGCTGTTGGCACCATCGCCCAAAGCGTCATGCGCAGCGGAACCTCGCTCACTGGCACAAACAGGCAACAGTCCACGGCGGCAAGCAACGGCAGCACAAGGTGCAGCCAAAAGTTGCCGCCACGATACAGGCTCTTCCATCCATACTGGGGCACGAGGAGTACCGCCGTGACCAGAAAAGTAAGCATGACAGCTGCAGCAGCAACAAGCTTGAGAGTAACAAACCATCCCGGCATGACGCTGCCAGCTAAACAGACTATGAGATGGATGAGCGACACCACACCAGAGAAGAGATTTGACAGCACCGTAAAGTACTTGAGGCTCCCAACGCCCTTATGAGCCAAGTCGCCCGAGTCAACGGCCCCAGTCAGAATCCACATCCACGCAATTACCGAGAACACAGGGATGATTACATTGATCAAGATGCTTGCCAAAGGAACCATCTGGTCCTCGTCCCTTCGCTTGCTCGGTGCAGGTCCCCGGCGCCGTTGCGCCGCGACGTAAGTCTTTTCCGCCATGCCCAGTATGACGCAATCCTGATCGTTCTCACCCAGACACCGGGGGCGGTTCTCCTTGTCCGTCCAAAAAGGAACCGTCCCCAATGGACGCGGACATTGGGGACGGTTCCTTTTGGACGGCGCGGCGTTCTGGTGGCTTATGTCAGGTGCTCACGCAAATAGTTCTCGACCACGTCGAGCGCACCCGTGCACCGAAAGCCAGCGGACCCATGGTGCGCGTCGGGCAGCTTGTAGAACGTCACGTCCTGACCAGCCGCTCGCAGTGCCTCGTACAGGCGCACCGACTGGTCGAAGCTCACCAGCTGGTCGCAACCGCCATGCATGATGAGCACGGGCGGCAATGCACGTTCGCCAACGGGCGGAATGTAGCTCAGCGGGCTTGCGGCAGCAGCGAGTCCCAGATGCTCGCGTACGAACACGCCTCCGAGCACCCTCCCCTCGGGCGACTCGGGCCCGTTGTGGTCCTGGCTCGAAGGCACGGCGTTCATGAGCTCGAGCACCGTGGGTCCGTACCAGTCGACCACACATGACACTTCTGCGGACTGCTCGCCATAGTCGGGCGTGTCCAGGTCGATGAGCCTGCCCTCGGCCTCGACGCCCTGCGTGGCCATCCCTGCAGTGAAGGCCGCCAAAAGCGCCGTGTGCGCTCCCGACGAGTCGCCCCACAACGCCACGCGCATGGGGTCTACATGCAGCTCCTTGGCACGTGCCCGCACAAAACGCACAGCCGACTTGGCATCCTGCATCTGTGCCGGAAACGGCGCAAGGTCACTCTCTCGGTACTGCACGCACACGACCACAAAGCCGTGGCTGCAAAGTCGCACATGATCGGCAAAGTGCGCATAGAGGTGCTGCTTGCGCCAAGCGGAGCCTTGCACGAACACGACGCAGGGAAAGCCCGCGGCACCGTAGCTCGCCTTGATGGGATCCTGGCTCGACGGAACGAGCACGTAGAGCTTCCTCGGGCAGGGCGAGCCACCCGCCAGGACGCGCGTCACATAGGTGAGCTCGCGGCACTCCACCTGATAGCTGTCGTCGTCGACAAGACCGTCCAGCTCGATGCAGCCCTCGGGCACTACCTCGATGCGTGGAAAGTCATCGAGCGCGACGCTGAGCGGTTTGACGTAGGGAGGGAGGTTGGCAGCCATGGGAATCCTTTCAGACGAGGTGACCGTAATTGTACCGTCCAAGACATACAGCATGTGGCGCCCCGGTATGGGAACCGAGGCGCCACGGGAAGGAAGGCTCGTTCAGGAGTGTATGATGCACGCCTGTGGCTACGCTGCTGCCTTCTCGGCTGCGGCCTCGGCGTCGGTCTTGGTGCCCAGGACGAACACCGCGGCGATGGCGACGGCTGTAGCAATCAGGCCACCCACGGCCAGACCGATGAAGCCGGCATCGATGCCATTGGGGCCAATGTAGCAAGGCAGACCGAGCCAGCCGTTGGCGCCGGGGTTGTACCACTTGGCACCAGCACCGCCCGCAATGGCACCGCCAATACCAGAAGCGATGAAGGTTGCCCACATGAGCTTCTTGCGGGGAATCAGGATGCCGTAGAGAGCGGGCTCGGCAACACCAAAGAACGAGGAGATGAGGGCCGGAATGTTGAGCGAGGTGTTGGTGTCAGCGTCCTTGGTCTTCAGGACCATGCCCAGGCATGCACCCATGATTGCGCCGCAGCCAGCAAAGTTGAGCGGGTTGAGGGTGGAGTAACCGACGGCTGCCATCTCGGTGAACCACAGAGGAATGATGCCCCAGTGCAGACCGAACATCACGAGCAGGCTCCAGAAGGTGCCCACGATGAAGCCAGCGAGGACGGGAGAGATGGCCAGGAACGACTGGATGCCCACGGCGACGGCGTTGGCAAGGATGGTGGTGACGGGGCCAATGATCAGCAGGCCAGCGAGACCGGAGAGGACCAGGGTGAAGACGTTGGCAAAGATGCCGCGGATGAGCTCGGGAAGGCAGCCCTCAAAGAACTTGTGCACCTTGGAGGCAAACCAGATGATGGGGATGGAGGGCAGGACCTGGAGGTAGTAGTTGAGCAGGACCAGAGGAATGCCAAAGACATCACCATAGACGTTTGCCTGCAGCAGCGAGTTGCCCTCAAAGAGAACGCCAGTCGGGTCGCCGCTCACGAGCGTGATCAGGTCGGGGTAGATGAGGATGCCGCCAATGGCCATCGAAAGGACGGGCTTGAGGCCAAAGCGCTGGCCCGCCGACCAGGCGACGATGATGGGGAAGAACTGGAAGGCTGCGTAACCGCAGGCGTAGAGCACGGTGTAGGTCGTGGTCCCCTTGAACTCGGGCATGAAGGCGCAGATGAGCGAGAGGATCGAGACGATGAAGCCGCCGGCCATCAGGACGCCCAGCACGGGCTGGAAGATCGAAGAGATAAGATCGAGCAGCTTGGAGAAGGGGTCCTTCTTCTCGTCGGTGAGGTGGGCGTCCTCGTTAATGTCGAGGGCTGCCTGGGCAGAGAAGCCACCGATCTCGCAAAGCTCGTTGTAGATGCCCTCAACCTGCGGGCCCACAACCACCTGGTACTGACCACCGGCCTGCACGACGTCAATCACACCCTTGATTGCCTTGATGCCTTCGGTATCGGCCTTGGAGACATCCTTGAGGTGAAAACGCAGGCGCGTGACGCAATGGCTCACGTCGTTGACGTTGTCCTTGCCACCTATCCCTTCAATGACTGCGTTGCATAGGGTTTCGTACTTTCCCATTTCGTTTCCTTCCTTTCGGAATTGGCGGCCTGGCTCGGTCTCGTTCCCTGGCTCGGTCTCGCTACTTCCATCGCTTGGGGTGACCCCGCGTCCCCCTTTTGTCATGGTTATCTTACGAGGACAACTTATGCCAATACAATTCCTATGACGCTGTCATTGTTTCCTAATAGGAATATGTACGACACGCGCCAAAACGTGCCGTACATATCAACTAAGCAATCATTTTGCCACTCCACCATAGCGACCCTTGTAGCAATTAGCCCCTATAGCTTGGGTCAGAGGCATCCACATCAAGGTTGGCCATATGGAAGCTCATGTTGCCCACCTTGTGCCCAAGCACATAGGGCTTTGCGGCGTAGTTGTAGTGCGGATACAGGATGGGCAGCATGGCGTAGTCCTGGCGGCTGGCAATGTCGTCTGCCTGACGATAGAGATCGGCCTGACGCCCGCTGTCCAGCTCGACACGGGCCTCGGCCATGAGCTGGTCAAACTCCTCGTTGGCATAGAAGCATCCATGATTTGCGGCGTTTGTGGTCTCAAAGTACGAGAGCAGGCCGTCGCCGCCGGGATAGTCGGCAAACCACCCGTTGACCAGCACCTGCAGGTTACCGGCGGCCCAGTCTTCCATAAAGATGCCGTTGTCCATTTGCTGCAGGTCTACGGTTACGCCAACCGCCTGCCAGTAGCCCTGGATGGCCTCCGCCACCGTGGCAAAAAGCGCTCGCGTACGAAAGTCGAGCGTAAGGCCATCGGGGCAGGCCTCAGAGAGCAGCTCTCGCGCACGCTCGGGATCGTAGGCAAACGCGTCAATTCCCTCGTCAAAACCCGGAATCTGTGGAGTCAGGAAGCCGGAAGCCGCTTGACCCTGCCCGTCCATAATGGTATCGACCAGCTCCTGACGGTTGATTGCAAGCGAGAGCGCCTCACGAACACGCACGTCAGCAAGCTGCTCATCGTGCAGGTTGAGGTTCACAAACTGCAGGCCAAGCGGCAGATAGGGATAGGTGTTGCCAACAAAGTCCGGGTCATCCTTGTATTGGCCGTAGAGCGAGAAGCCTATGTCGCACCAGTCAATGTCGCCATTTTTGAAGGCAAGGAGCTTGGTGTTTGCGTCGGCATAATATATGACACGTGCCTCGTCGAGCGTGGCGGGCTCACCGTGATAGTCGTCAAAGCGCTCGAACACAGCCTCGGTCGTATCGTCGTTCGACACAAGCTTGAACTTGCCAGTGCCAATTGCGTCGGTCCCCACGCCCCAGTTGTCACCCGCTGCCGCACACGCCTCGTGCGGGAAGATGTGAGCATAGTTGATTCCCAGACTCGGCACAAAGGTCGCGGATGGTTCGGCAAGCACAAAGGAGAAATGCGTGTCGTCGGCAATCACAATGCCCTCGTCGAGGTTGTCGCGCTCCCCTGCCAGCATCTCGCGTGCACCCTTAATCTGCAGGTAGTTGGCATAGTTGCCCGCTCCAGACGTTGGTTCAAACATGCGCTCGAAGGTGGACTTCACATCTGCCGACGTGAGGTTGGACCCGTCATGAAACTTGACCCCGCTCACAAGCTCGCAAGGCAGGGTGACCCCGTCAGCCTCAAACTCTGGCACGGCCACCAGCAGCGTGGGCACAAGCTCAAGGTCGTCGGTCCAGGTGAGCAGTCCCTCAAACACCAGGTCAGTCAGCGTTCCAGCGACGCTCATGCCGTTCTTCTGCATGTCAAGCGGAGCACCAAGAGCCCCCATGCCAAAGCGCACAACTTTCTTATCTTCGTTGTTGGCAGAATCGCCCGCCTGCTGGCCGCATGCCGCAAGGAGCGTTGACGCCGTGAGTGCGGTGCCACCCAAAAAGGAGCGGCGAGATATGTCGCGCATGTCAGTCCCTCTCTATTGTTCGTTAACAATAACCAGCTTGCCCTGAAAGCCGCCCTCGTCTTGCATTGCCAATGCGTCGATCAGATGGTCAAAGTCAAAGACCTTTGCCACAAAGGGCTCTATACCGTGCTTTGCAACAAAGGCAAAGATATGGTCCATAACCTCTTGTGTGGGGTAGTTGGAGAAGAATCCCGTGAGGTAGCAACCGTTGGGAATGTCCTTTATGGGATCAAAGCCGTTGAGCACAAACTGTCCGCCCAAGATGCCCGTGTCGCAGCAGATGCCTCCGTGGTTGAGGCAGCCGAGCGAGTCGGCGAGGGTCTTGGGGCCAGAGAGCTCCAACACCTTGTCTGCCTTCACACCGGTATCGGCCAATGCACCGCTATCGAGCACCACCTCATTGGCACCAAAGGATTTGAGCAGCTCCACGTATCGCTCGCGGTGCGTAGTGGCTATAGTGCGCACCCCAAGGGCGTGCGCTATCTGCAGAGCCGCATATCCCAACCCGCAGCTTGCAGCACGCACCAGCAGCGTATCGCCAGCCTTTAGTTGCAAGCACTCAAAGAGCGACCCCCACGCGGTGAAGAAGGTCTCGGGGATGGCGGCCAGCGTGGCCCAGGACAGTTTGCATGCGGCCTCGGGAATGGCAAACAGGTGGTCGGCACGCACCAGACAGTATTCGGCGTAGCTGCCATCCCACATCCGCCCCATGCCACCCATAAGCATGCAAACCTTTTGACCGCTAACAAAGGGCTGATCAGAAGGGTCAACGACTTCGCCCACCCCTTCGATGCCGGGAATGATGGGATGAGTGATGTAGCTCTCGCGAATCTCGTCGTGACACAGCTCCCACTCAGAATGGTTCATGCCAATGCCCCGCACGCGCACGAGCACCCAGCCGGGCTTGACCGCAGGCACGGGAACCTCACTCAAGACCGCCTCGCTCGCCGGCGTGATGTCCGATATCTGCAGAGCACGCATCGTGTTGCTCATGGCCTATGCCCTTTCCTGGTCGAGCGTGTTAAAGAAACAGGTCTCGTCGAGGGGGCGCCGCGAGCCAGAGAGGTGCTGGTTCATCGTCGCATCCTCGGTCTCGTAGCCCAGATACAGCATGCAAACAAACTCCCAGCTTTTGGGGATTTCCAGCAGCTCACGAGCCTTGTCGTGGTCAAAGTAGCTAATCCACGCGCTGCCAAGCCCCAGGCTCGTCGCCTCCATCATCATGTGTGTGGCCACGATGGTCGCATCGGTGGCTCCGCTCGTCTCGCCCGTCTGGGGATGGCGCCAGCAGGCCTCGCGGTCGTAGCACACCACAAGCACAGTCGGTGCGCCGTAATAGAGCACGATGTGGTCGTGACCGGGCGTGTCGCTTTCGCAAGCCAGATCCACGTACTTCTTCTGCCAGCCAAAGGTGCAAAACTCGCGCACCTTCTCAAGGTTCTTTGGCGTGTCGAGCACCAAAATGCGCTGTGGCTGCGCGTTGACAGCCGTTGGTGCCCACCGGCCCGCCTCGAGCACTGCGGCGAGCTTCTCCGGCTCAACAGGGCGCTGCGCATAGCTGCGAACGGTGTGGCGCCTTCGTGATATGTCCATGAAGTCAGGCATGCGACCCCCTTTCTCTTTGTCCTTACGCAAAGCATCGCATCGCTGATATCGCAGGTGAAGTGGTATGTTTCTATGTGTGATTCGTTTTGGGAAACAATCGCCTGCAACGGGCGAGCGCATTGTGAGGGGCAAGTCGTGAACACCAGCCAACTGGAATGCTTTGTGCAGGTCGCCCAAAGCCTGAGCTTTAGGCGCGCCGCGGAGGAGCTGCACCTGTCGCAACCCACGGTGTCCAAGCAGATATCGTCTTTGGAAGCCGAGCTGGGCGGGGCGCTCTTTGTGCGTACCACGCGGCAGGTGCTACTTACGTCGCTGGGCGAGAGCTTTCTGCGTGACGCGCAGGAGATCTTGCGCCTGACCTATGCCGCGGGAGAGCGCGCCCGCCGCCAGGCCACCGGCGATGACCTTGTGATTGCATACTCTGACGCAAACGAGCTCATGCGTCTGGAGCCGGTGCTTGACCGCCTACGCCGCGAGCGCGAGGGCTTTCACGTGTCGCTGCGCCAAGGACCGCGCGACAGCAACATAACCTTGCTCACGCGCGAGCAGGTCGATGTGGTCATGGGCTTTAAGACTCCCTCGCTCGTCCAAGGGGGCATCTGCTTCAAGCCGCTTGCCACCAATGGGCTCAGCTGCATCGTGCGTGTCGACTCCCCGCTTGCAACGCTCAATGAGATTGGCCCAAAGGAGGTGGAGGGCCTTCCGCAGGTGCTCTGTCTGCCGCCCAGCCTTCGCCGGCGCGGGAGCGTGGCGCAAGAGGATCTGCCGTCCAGTGGCGTGGGAACAACCACGCATTGCGCCACCTCATCGGAGGCGTACTGCCTGGTCGACTCGGGATTTGGCTATGCGCTGATCCCCTCCATCTACACCATGCCCGACCCCTTCCACAAGGTGCTTCCCTGGAGGGGTCACTCGAAAGCAACGTATGGCTTCTATCACCGCACGGGTGCCCGCGAAGGCATCGTCCCGCTGTTTGCGCGGGTAGCAGAAGAGGTGTACGCACATCCCACGTATGCGCGACCGCTGCCTGAGACCTGGATACCCTAAGGACTTGCGGAGCCTCGTCGTGTTTCGGGCACTGTCCAGCAGGCGCCGTTGGGCGACTGGGGTGAGGCACAGGAACTTGACCCTGCAAGAACTGAGCGGCATGCGAAATACCCAGCAACCTCCTTGGCGCAAGCTATCGCATGGTCATTGGGGCCGTGATGCAACGGTCAGGCACCTTGATTGATTCATATAAGGTATCACTGATTCAATCAATAAGAATCATTTGTGTAGTGCGGTCTCGTATCATAATTACAAGAAAGACGTCGAGCGGGAGGGCACACCATGACCGACTACATCAGCTTCCAGGATCAGACCTTCGTCCCTGTGGGTGTTGACGCAGGGCTTTCGATAAGCGACGGCGATCCAGTACTGCGCGTTATAAAGCCCGAGGACAACATGGAGCCCGACGTGCCCACCTACGCGCAGCTCGTGGGAAGCGACTTCCACAACGGCACGATCGAGGTCGACGTGCGCGCACGACTCTCTGCCTGGGCCGACATCGACTGCCGTGGATTCATTGGCATCACCTTCCGCTGTTCCGAGTCAAACGATCGTTTTGAGGGCTTCTACGTGCGCCCGCGCAACGGCCGCAGCTGCACCGAGCCTCAGCGCCGCATCCACACGATGCAGTACTTCTCCTATCCCGGCTACACCTTTGCCTACTTCCGCGAGCGTGGCATTGCCGACTTTGAGGCCAAGGCCGACATCGAGATGGACGAGTGGGTCCACATCAAGGCCGAGGTCACTGGCGCAGAAGGCCGCTTCTACGTCGACAACATGAGCGAGCCCGCGCTTGTGGTGCCCAAGATGTTTGCCGGAGAAGACGCGCGCGGTGGTATTGGCCTGTACGTGGACAACGGAACCGATGGCCTCTTCCGCAATCTACAGGTCACCTACGAGGACTAACCCATCAGCTGCCGCAAGGTAGCTTTGCTGAGGAGATGGCACACATGAGGGTTGTGCAGGCAAAAAGGGCAGGCGACGACCTAAAGGATCTGGTTGAGCTTCTGCGCGCGGCAATCGAGACAGCCGACGCAGTTGTGGTTGGCGCCGGAGCGGGGCTCTCCACCGCGGCTGGCTTTACATACTCTGGCGAACGCTTTGAAAAATGGCTCGGCGACTTTGGCCGTGCCTACGGCTTTGCCGACATGTACAGCGGCGGGTTCTACCCGTATGCCACACCAGAGGAGCGGTGGGCCTTTTGGAGCCACAACATCTGGTGCAACCGCTACGAGGACGCACCAAAGGACACCTACAACAAGCTCGTAAGGGCCCTGTCTGGCAAGGACAGTTTTGCGATCACCACCAACGTGGACCATTGCTTCCAGAAGGCAGGTTGGCCAAAGGACCGCCTGTTCTACACGCAGGGCGACTACGGTCTGTGGCAATGCTCGGTGCCTTGTCACAACGCCACATACGACAACTACGAAGCCGTGAAGGCCATGCTTGAGCAGCAGCGTGACCTGCGCATTCCGAGCGAGCTGGTACCCAAGTGCCCACGCTGCGGCGAGCCCATGGCCATGAACCTGCGCGCCGACGACAGCTTTGTCGAGGACGACGGCTGGCACGCGGCGGCGCAGCGCTATCAGGACTACATCCAGAAGCACTCGAGCGGACGCGTGCTCTACCTGGAGCTGGGAGTGGGCGGCAACACACCGGTGATCATCAAGTATCCCTTCTGGCGACTCACCGCGCTCAACCCGCAGGCCACCTACGTCTGCGTCAACTACGGCGAGGCCATAGCACCGGAGGAGATTGCAGACCAGAGCATCCTCATTGATGCCGACATCGACGAAGTGCTGGAAGAGCTGCTGAAGGAGGTGTAGCAGAGATGCCGCAAACACAGGAGGAGCGCAGGCTCTGGCTCATTCGCTACCTGCTTGCAGAGCTTGAGGACGGTGCCAAGGTTGCGATCCCAGACGATGCCGAGGGTCAACGAGGGCTCCTCCGCGCCCTCATGAACATAAGGCCACCCGAGCCCGTAAGCGACGAGTTCTTGACGGTGCAGGACGCGTACCTGCAGGGACGTCTGGCAGACCGCGGGGCCGTTGAGCTGTCTGACCTCTCCCCCGTGCCCAACGCCCCACAGCTGCGCCTTTGGCGGGGAGACATCACGCGCCTTGCCGTCGACGCGATCGTCAACGCGGCCAACTCGCAGATGCTCGGCTGCTTTAGGCCTGGCCACCACTGCATCGACAACGCCATCCACACCTTTGCCGGCGTGCAGCTGCGCCTAGAGTGCGACCGCATCATGCAAGCTCGCGGCCGACTCGAGCCCACCGCCACGGCCACGATCACAGACGGATACAACCTGCCCGCGACCCGTGTCATCCACACCGTAGGACCCATAGCCCAAGGGCGTCCCACCGCACGCCACCGCGCCGAGCTCGCCCGCTGCTATCGCAGCTGCCTGGACTGCGCGCAGGAGCACGGGCTTTCCTCCATTGCCTTCTGCTGCATCTCCACCGGCGTGTTTGGGTTCCCGCAGGAAGAAGCTGCGCGTATTGCCGTAGACACGGTCAAGGAGTGGCTTGCCTCGTCGGGCTCTGGCATGACGGTCGTGTTCAACGTGTTCCTCGAGACCGACCTGCGCATTTATCAGGAACTTCTTGAGGCTTAACAACTCGTAATAACATGAGTCTCGCTCAATTATGCATGCAGCTGATATCATGGACGGCGCAGTCAGAATCTATGAGGGAGACACGCCGTGACCAAGCTCTTTGCCACCGACTTTGACGGAACGCTCTACTTTCACAACGACCCAGAGCCAGTCCATCACGAGGACCTCGAGGCAATTAGTGCGTTTCAGCAGGCAGGAGGCCTCTTTGGCGCCTGCACCGGTCGCCCCGTTCGCGCGCTGACCACCCAGTCGCTCGAGCTTGTACCCTTTGACTTCTACATTGCCCTCACCGGTGCCACCCTGCACGACCGCGAGGTCAAGCCCATTGTGGAGGCATCCATCCCGCGCGAGATCGTGCGCGAGATCTACCTCCGCTTTGCACCGCACGCGCGGGACAACACGGCGCTCGTGTGTGCAGCCGATGACTACTGGACCTTTAGCCCGGGCGTCGCGCAGAACTGGCCGGTGTCCTACGCGGAAAGCTTTGACGCCCTGCCCGATCCCACCCAGGGCTTTGGCCTGGAAACCGTGACCATAGAAGAGGCGCAGCAGCTGGCAGACGAAGTCAACGAGCGCTACCAGGATATCGCCTGCTCGTTTGTAAACCTGGCGAGCATCGACGTCCTCCCCTATGGCCACTCCAAGGGCACGGGCCTGCGCATGGCCGCCAAACACTTTGGCGCCACGCTCACGGCAGGCATTGGAGACTCGTACAACGACCTCCCGCTTCTTGACGCGGCAGACGTTGCCTATACCTTCAACAACGCGCCGGAGGACATGAAGTCTCATGCAGACGTGCTGGTAGACAGCGTAGCGGAGGCCATCGCCGACTTCATGGCACGGTAGCCTTGGCAGAGCGTTGGCCTTGAATGCCATAACGAGCCCTTGCGTGATCTTCACTGTTGTGCCGTGCAATGCGTATAGCCGCGCATCACAACAACGAAGAATCTCGCAGGAGGCCTGCGCGGCGGAGACGGCATAACGTTTTTGTATGACATCCGTGCATCATAGGCATTTGTTATCTGCCACATGGGCTTTTAGGATAAGAGCGACCAACAAACCTGCAGCAAAACGGTCCTCATCTCGCAAGCCCAAGGAGCGCAGCATGGAAATCCTCGTCCTTCAAGCAAGCCCCAACGTGCACGGTTCAACCGCAATCCTCACCGAGCAGTTCTGTCGCGGCGCACGCGAGGCTGGCCATCGCGTAACCACTGTCGACGTGTGCCGCCTAGACATTGCCCCTTGCACCGGATGCATCGCCTGTGGCTATGAGGGACCCTGCGTGCAGCACGACGACATGGACAAGCTGCGCAAGCAGATCCTTGCAGCCGACATGCTCGTACTGGCCACCCCGCTTTACTACTACGGCATGACGGCGCAGCTCAAGACCATCATCGACCGCTTCTGCTCGGCCAATTCGTCCATCACGCGCAAGCACCTCCGCTCGGCCCTCATCACCGTGGCGTGGAACGCCGACGACTGGACCTTTGAAGCCCTGGCGGCCCACTACCATACGCTCGTGCGTTACCTGCAGCTGAACGACATGGGAATGGTGCTGGGATACGGCTGTGGCACGCCCTCGATGACTCGCGCAAGTCGCTACATGAACGAGGCCTATCAGTTGGGCCGCTCGCTCTAGTCACCACCGCGTCGTCCTGGGCAAAGCTGGCGGGACACCTGTTTGAAAGAGACTCACAACCTGTCTAAAACCCAGCCGGAGTAGACTTGCTCCGGACAAAGGAAGGCGGGTATGGGCACACAGATCGAAGGGCATCCCCACGCAGTATATGCGGCCTGGCAGGCGCTAGGACGCTGGATTGGCGCACACCTCATGGTGGTCGTTCCAACCGGCGTTGCGCTGGGCGTCCTCTTTCCGCAGGTACTGCTGCCCATCAAACCGTTCATTCCGACGCTCTTTGCCGTCATGACCTTTCAGAACTCGCTTGGCAACGACATCAAGTCGATCAAGCACGCACTGCAGAGCCCGGGGCTCATTGCGCTGGTGCTCTGCCTCGTGCATGCAATCATGCCGCTCGTCACCTTTGGCGCCGCTTCCCTCATCTTTGGCGCTTCCTCGCCCACCGTCGCCGGCGTGGTGCTGGAGTATTCGGTACCGGTCGGCGCCTCAACGGTCATGTGGATTGCCATGTTTGAAGGTGAGCTCGCCCTGGGCCTCTCGGTTCTCTTGCTTTCCACCCTGCTGGCACCCTTTACCATTCCACTCACGCTGCAACTGCTGGTAGGAGCGACGGTCGAGATCGATGCCGTGGGAATGATGGCCGACATGCTCTTTATGATTGCGCTGCCGGCGATTGCTGCCACCACGCTCAACGAGGCCTCCCACGGTTGGGCAAAGGAGCGACTTGCCCCTGCAACCACTCCCCTTTCGCGCATCCTGCTCCCCATCATCGTATCGACCAACGCAACGGGAATCTCTTCCTACCTGCAGAACCTCACTCCGCGGCTCGTGGGCATCATGCTCTTCATGCTTGCCTTTGCAGTGCTGAGCTTTGTCGTTGGCATGCTTGTGGCACGCGTCGTGAGTCGTGACAACTCCCGCTTTGTGGCGGTCTCCTTCTCGTGCGGCATCCGCAACGTCTCGGCTGGTGCTGTGCTCGCGTCGCAGTACTTTGGCCCCGAGGTGATGTTCCCCGCAGTCATTGGCACGCTGTTTCAGCAGTTCTTGGCCGCGCTCTTTGGCCGCGTGATGGAGCGCACGCTGCGCAGCCATCCAGTAGGTCCACTGAGTCAGAGAGAATAACCGCTCAGAGCCTCCCAAGGCGTGAGCAGTTCCAAAGGGAGCTGGCCCAAACTTGGTCCCAGTCGCCAACGAGGCATGCGCTCGGCTAAAGAGACCGGCGATTTGCCAGAGCCACAGCTGCCTTGGGCCTTCCTTCCCTTACAGTTGTAGCTGGTCGTTAAGGGAGTGGAGGGACTCATGTTTAGCGCACAAACCGCACTGCTTTCGTTTTTTGTTGGCATCGTTGGCTGCATCTTTGGCGGAACGCAGACCTTTATCGTCACTGGCTTTGTGGGGCTGTTCATCTATGCCCTCCAGGCAGTGGGAATCCAGAGCGAGTTTCTCTCTGAGACGCTCATGAACACGGTCTTTTTGCCCGCCATCATCTTTAATGCTGCGTCGGTCTCTACCGCATACGCCGCAAAGAAGTACGACATCGAGGGCTGGGACATCAACCACTCGCTGCTCTTTACCCACGATCCCGTCGTGAGCCTACTTGCCGGTTTTGGTGGCGTGGCGGGATACCTTGTCTTTGCCTTTGCCCGCGGCATTGGCCTGCCCGCCGACCAGGGCTCGTTCTCGGTCATTCTCATTGGCGTGCTCACCCGCCTGCTGCTTGGCAACGGCCATTGGACCAACCCAAACGCCACGGCCTACTACAAGAAGGAGGGCCCTCGCTACTGGGCGTTCCAGTTCATTAACGCCCTTGGCATCTGCGGTCTCACCGCACTTGTGCTTGAGCAGATGGACCCCGCGTTCTACAACATCGTGTTCAACATCTCGGCGGCGCTCATTTTGCTTTCGGGCTTTGACACGCAGCACCGCACCTATCCCACCACTCACCACGAGACGCTCGTGGTTGCCTACGCAATGGCCTCCACAGGGGCAAACGTGGTGCTCTCCATTGCCTTTGGCATGCTGGCAAACCTCATCTACCTGCTCTTTGCCCGCTACTTCAACGAGAACTGCGACACCCATATCGACCCGCCTGCCGTGGCGATCGAAATCTGCTCGCTCATTCTGTTCACCTGCTTCTAGAGCGGACTTTGGCCAATAGACCTGCCGCAAACGAGCAACACCGCGCCGCGCACAGGCCCATACATCCCAAGAAATCGGCTACGACCCCTACGAGATTCGTTGGTAGTGTCGGGACAATGTGACTTGTGCCACGGCTTGTGCACGGTATGTCATCTGCGCGAAGTAGAATCGCGAGTGCTGAAGTATCAGAGGGACAAAACCCAAGCTCACGGGACTCCGATACTCTGGGAGGAGGCGAATCTACTTCGCGCAGATGACATACCGTGCACGACCTGCGAAACATGCGGCACAAGACCGCGGCCAATCGTGTCCCGCCTGCGATTCATTGTCGCAAGCCAGAAGACCTGTCATTGTTGGACGACCAAATTTGAGAACAGCGTTTCAGCAGGTAGAAATACCTAAATGGGTGTAAAACCGCACACTTTTTGTCCTATGACTCCAAGCGGCGTCGAGTTTTTACCAAAAAACGCTCATAGATGGACGCGGCGCACCAGCAGTCTCCTGATCAGCTTGATTTACGTATTTAGTTTATAGGTAATACGGCTCTATAATCGAGTTTTACCAGTCGTATTGGGTTTTCGTCCACTGGAAGAGCTCCGTCTGCGAGCAAACACCTAGCGCCACACTCGCTGTTGGAGTCGCTATACCTCTGCGGATCTGCCGTCATCGTTGTTGCCCACCACGCGTGCCTCACGTCTTGGGGACTTGCCCTTCGCAACCAGTACTCCATGCTGTTTCCAGCAGTACGAACTGTTGCGGTCATTCTGGTTGGAGCAAAGCTGCTTCTTGAGCAGCACGACGAGCAGCACCGCTTGCTAGCTAAGACGCTTATTGCCACGGGTTGCGTCATTGGCTGCACCTTGGGTGAGTACACCGTTCTTTAACGTATTGCTTGTTATTGGCGCACAGGACGTAGACCTCAAGCGGCTCGCACGCGTCCTATTGTGCAGCCTCGCTGTGTGGCGGTACCGCATCCCTAGGACCAGGGCGCTTCGCACGCTCGTGTCACTCGCATGCCTTGTTGTGGTTGTTGGCACCATCGTGGGCAGCTACTACCTCATGGTCTTTTACAACCCTAACGATTCTTAGCAAGCAGCCATCAACTACTCGCTCTCGGAGCGACTTCGCCTGCTCAGCAAGCTATTTGAAACCTATCCACCCAAGCTTTTGGCACAGGACTTCTCACAGCTACATCGCATAACTTACAGCAATGGGTGGAAGCACCACGTGTACGCCGATAACACCTACGTACGCCACCTCATCAACTTTGGGTGCCTCTACACCACAGCCTTCTTTGGCCTGCTCGTTGCCCTATACGCAAAGGCGGTTTTGGAGCGACGCGCTCTCACTTCCATACTCCTCTCGATCCGAGTGCTCTACCTTGGTGAGCCGCTGAGCACGCTCGATCTTTGCGAGCCACTCGACCCCTCCGATCTTGACGATGGCTTTAGAGATCAGCCCACACTCGTGCGCAGTAACGAGGCGCTGGCAACCCCTTCGGTCGATACGCACAAAATGCCTGGTAGCAACCACGTTTCGTAAGACGAGGCCGCCTGATGAAAGCCAGGCGGCCTCGTCTTTGTCTCATAACACAAGACCTGTTGCTATGCCTCAAGCAGATGCGCCTTCACGGCGTCCATGACCTCGTCCGAGATGCCACAGCTGCGAAGAAACTCCTCGATGCCGCCCGCCTGCTCAATGCGGTCCCACACATGCACGGCCACCTCAAATGGCGAGTCCAGCATGTTGTGGTCTGGGCCCTTCTTTGCCGCGGAGTCAAACTGGGACAGGTACCACTCGTTCCTGCTCAGGTGCGCACGAGTCTGCATATAGCTTGCCACGCAGTCCCACTCATCGCAGCCAGCCAGGGCCATGAGCAGAAGCGCCAGCGTACCGGTGCGGTCCTTGCCCACCGCACAGTGAAACACAATGCAGGCATCCTTTGGCTGTGCCGCAATAAACTCAAAGCAACCCCTGATGCCAGCCTTGGAGCCCAAGATGAGGTCGTAGATCTCGGTGACCGAGGGAGGCTGCTCCGCAAAGCGCCGACGGACCTCCTCTTGGTCTGCAATGTCCAGCGAAAGCAGCGGATGGTTGACACAGGTCACATCTGGCGCAATCGGGCGGTCCGGATCAAACTCGACCTCGGACTGGTCGCGCAGGTCGATCATCGCCCGCACGCCGTAGTCATGAAGAAAGCGCTCGTCTGCAGGCGTGAGCGACCCGAGCGAGTCGGAGCGCAAAAAGCGGTGATACTGAGTCATGGCCCCGCTTGCAGTTGGATATCCTCCCAGCTCACGCACGTTGCACGCACCCTCAAGAGGCAGGCGAGCCCAGCACTGGTTGTACACATTGCTCATGGGCAACTCCTAGAAAAGCGCAGCGAGGCTCGAAAGGAGGTCGTTTCGACCCATCCCTTGGCCACACAGGTCCGCAAGTCCCAGTCGGGGTGCCCGGGGTCATCGACCCGGTAGCTCCAATAGCAGCCACCAATGCCCTCGTCCCAGGCGTCTATCTGGGCATCTGCCAGGGTGCGATAGAACTCGCGCTTGGCATCGTCGTCCATCTCGCCCTTGTGCGGCGAGTGGTTGCCTAGACACCACTCTCCTACCAGCACCTGGTGATATTTGGCTGCCTCGCGCACCTGCTCGGCAAACTCCGCCACCTTGGCCTGATACTCCGCACCGTCATAGCGCGTAAAGCCAAAGTCCTGGAAGTTAAGGTAGAGATGCGTGTCAATCACGATGTTGTCGTAGCGGTCCTGCGGCAGCAGGTCCCTCCAGCTCTCAAGCTCAAACTGGTCGTGGAACACCAAG
>CADCHF010000035.1:0-3348 GCA_902801175.1 uncultured Coriobacteriaceae bacterium
ATATGGTCTACCTTGCGACCATCTTTTCCACGATCACGGCGGTCACCTACTACAAGCAGGGCTTTGCCATCAAGGACAAGGTTCTGGCCGAGCGTGAGGTCAGCATGGAGAGCGCCCAATGATGCGTCGACTTCTCTGCTTTGCCTGCACCGTGGCAATGGCGCTTGTGCTTCTCTGTACACCTGCTTCTGCCCAAGAGCTCAACATGCTCGATCTGGACAGTGAGCCCACCATTGGCACCTCGTCTGCCGCTGCCGTGATGGACGAGTTTGGCAACGTGCTCTTTAGCTACAACGGCGACGTCGAGCTGCCCATGGCCTCTATCACCAAGGTCATGACGGCCATGGTTGCCCTCGATTCCGGCATTCCCCTCGACCAGGAGTTTGAGTTTGTCTATGAGGAGTACCCCGAGGGCTCTCAGCTCGCTGGCTATCAGATTGGCGACGTGGTTACCTTTGGGGAGCTTTTGCGCGTCACGCTCATTTACTCTGCCAACGATGCCGCCACAAACATTGCCTATGCGGTTGCTGGCAGCAAGGAGGCCTTTGCCGACCTCATGAACCAAAAGGCCGCCGAGATTGGCATGGAGCACACGCACTTCACCAATCCACATGGTCTTGAGGAGGAGGGTCACCACTCCACAGCGCTCGACCTGCTTGTTATGGGGCGCTACGCCATGGAGCACTATCCCTTCATTCGCGAGACGGTGCACACCCCCAGCATCACGATCGTTGCAAACGGCCAGCCTGTGACCCTCGAGTCCACCGACCACCTCATGGGCACATACGAGGGGCTGCTTGGCATCAAGACGGGCAACACCGAGAGCGGAGCGAGCTTCTTGGGCGCTGCCTGTCGCAACAACGTCATGCTCTACAGCTGCGTGCTTTGCCGCGACGACTCCTGGGGTCGCTTTGAGGACACCGCGAGCCTGCTCGACTGGGCCTATGGTCTCTACGAGCAAAAGGCACTCGCGCGGAGCAACTGGATCCTGCGCGTGGCCCCTTGGCAGGACGGCTTTTGGCTGCGCTGCCCCGTGAGCGCCCAGCGCGACGTAACAGGTTATGTATTTCCCGATCAGCGGGTGAGCTATACGACCGTTCAGTACAAGCCAAACAGCTTGGTTGCCGCAAATTCAACCTACGGTACTACGCTCTGGGAGCAGGGCGAGCGTTCTGTTGGCAGCGTTGCCTACCAGACCTCCAGGCCCCAGCAGTCGGCCGCGTGGAATCCCATCGCCCTCCCGCTGTTTGCTGCCTAGGGAGGCATGTTCACGATGGACCAATGGACTCTCATCGAGGATGCACCACTCTATAACGAGCACCTGCTGCTGGGTGCGCAATACTTTGAGAGCGAGCCGCTTCTGGCGGCTCCGCCCAGCTACGGAAACCAAAAGGACGAACTCGATGCCTTTGAGGAGGGTTGTGCGCTCTGTGACCTCTCGGGCATGACGATGCTCCTCATTACGGGGGAGAACTCCTATGGCTTTTGCTCCGCATCGCTGGCAAACTCCAGCCTTGCTGTGGGCCAGAGCGAGTTCACTGCCGTGTTGAGCGGCGACGGCAGCCTCTGCGCGACCCCGCTCGCAAGCCGTACCGGCGACAACGAGCACCTGCTGTGCGATCCCACCGAGCGCGGTCTTGGTCTTGAGCCCTGGCTCAGCTTCTTGGCTGGCATCGAGCAAAAGGGCTTCAGGCCCTTTGAGGGCGTAAAGGTCGAGGACGTGAGCACATCGCTTTTGCCCCTGCTTCTCTGGGGTCCCAAGGCCCAGGCGGTGCTTGGCGACTACGTGTCCTCGCTCGACAAGCTGCCCAAGCCCGGCCACGTGGCCAGCGTCATGCTCGACCGCATCCAGTGCATCGTTTGTGTACCAGACTGCCACGGAGAGACCTGCTACCTCCTGCTTGTGCCTCCACAGGCCGCACGCGTGCTCTGGCGGAGCTTCCTCTCGTTCCCGGTCGTGCAGCCCGCCGGCCTGCAGGCGCTCGTCACACACGCTGAGAGCGTTCTGCCCTGGCTTGACGACGCGCTCTCGCCAGACCGCATAGAGCCCACGCTCTCGCTCTTGAGCGCGTGGAAGCTCGCACGCAAGGAGGGCGGGTTTGTGGGGGCACGCGCGCTTGCGCAGTAGCGCCTGTCGCTCACGAGCTACCGTTTCGCGTTGATTGCAACCGAGTCTCAAAAGTCGGTTATCCTAGATACCTGAAACACTGGTACGAACGTTGGTGGGGGAGAGCGAGCCCATGAAATATGCAATCAACGCCCCCGAGGCTCCCGAGTCCATTGGTCCGTACTCGCAGGGTACGACCGCAGGGCGCCTCGTGTTTGCCTCGGGACAGCTGCCCATCGACCCCAAGCATCCGCACCACGTCGTAAAGGGCGGAATCCGCGAGCAAACCGAGCAGGTCATTCGAAACTGCAGGGTCCTGCTCGAGGCCACCGGATGCACGCTCGACGACGTTGCGCAGACCAACGTCTATCTCGCTGACATCAGCCTTATGGCTGAGATGAACGAAGTTTATGCAACGCATTTCATCATGCCCGCGCCTGCCAGGTCGGTCGTTGCCGTAGATGGCCTTCCCATGGGTGCTCTTATAGAGATGGACTGCATTGCCTGCCGTTAGCGCTATCATATATGCGCACAAGCAATTGGAGGGGAGAACACATGCAGCCCAGCAACAACGCAATGGGTTCGACCGAGATCTTTCGTATGCCTTCGGCCGACTCTACTGTCCCAGACCTTATGGGCAGCAGGCGTCCAACTAATCCGACGCTTGCCATCGTGAAGGGGCCGCATACCGGTTCGGTCTTTGAGCTCACTACCGACATCATCACCTTGGGTCGCGAGCCCTCCAACAGCGTCTTTCTCAACGACATGACCGTTTCGCGCCACCATGCGCGTATCGATCTTTCGGGCATGTCCTCCGGCTTTGCAACGATCGAGGACCTTGGCAGCCTCAATGGCACTTGGGTTGACGGCGCTATCGTCAACAAGGCCATGCTCAAGGATGGCTCCACGGTGCAGATTGGCACCTTCAGGATGGTCTTTCACAGCAATCGTAAGCCTATGAGAATCGAGACTGGGGCCTAGAGCTCATGCCAGACGCGGGATATCTCACCATCGGCAAGGTTGTCAAGCGCCTGCAACAGCGCTATCCCGACCTCTCCGTCTCAAAGGTAAGGTACCTTGAAGATGAGGGGCTCCTCACTCCCGCGCGCACGCCCGGAGGCTATCGTCTCTACTCCCAGCACGACATCAACCGTCTCGAGACCATCCTTCACCTGCAAAAGACCCGCTTCTTGCCGTTGCAGGTCATTCGCGAGGAGCTTGAGAGGGGAGAGTCGCCCTCG
>CADCHF010000035.1:3371-30606 GCA_902801175.1 uncultured Coriobacteriaceae bacterium
CGCATGCCCGAGCTCACCGGTGCTCCTGTGAGCTTTGTGAGGCAGATTGCCGAGGTCGGCCTCATAAAGTTTAAGCGCTCTCCCCATGGCCGTGATCTTGTTGACGGGCACGACCTGCCCCTCATCAGAACCTGTCATGAGCTGAGCCGCTTTGGCATTGGCCCCCGGAACCTTCGCCAGTACGTCACGGCGGCAAACCGCGAGAGCGCCATGTTTGAGCATGCGCTCGTGGTGTATGCGCGCAAGGGCGGGGGAGTCGAGGCGGAGCTCACCGAGGAGCGCAAGGAGCGCTTTGCGAACGCCTGCGACCAGATGCTCGCACTCACCAATCAAGTGAGGGACACCCTCATTAGGCGTCAGATCAACAACACCTTTAAGGAAATGGGTTCTCAGCAAGACCAGCTTGGCCAAGCCGACGTGTAAACAGAAAGGAAGCGCCATGTCCAGCTTTGACTACGAGAGTTTGATCGTCGATATCCCCGATTATCCGGAGCCTGGCGTTATCTTTAAGGACGTCACGCCGCTGATTGGCGACCCGCAGGGCTTTGCTGCCGCCATTGACGAGATCTCTGAGCACTTCATGGGCAAGGGCATCACCAAGGTCGTTGGCGCCGAGGCCCGCGGCTTCTTTGTGGGCGCTCCCGTTGCCTACCGTCTTGGCTGCGGCTTTGTTCCCGCCCGCAAGCCCGGCAAGCTCCCGCGCGACGTGTACAGCGAGTCCTACGCCCTCGAGTATGGCACCGACGAGTTGCAGATTCACAAGGATGCCATCTCGCCCGACGACCGCGTTCTGGTTGTTGACGACCTGGTGGCCACCGGTGGCACTGCCGTTGCCTGCGCAAAGATCATCGAGAAGGTTGGCGCCGAGTTCTGCGGCTTTGCGTTCCTCATGGAGCTCGCCTTCCTCAACCCGCGCGAGATCATTGGCAAGGAGTTTGACCAGGAGATCTTTAGCATCGTCAAGGTCAACTAACCCCCTGCTTATTCAACTAGTCTGGGCGAGGGCTTTCTGCAAGATAGCCCTCGCTTTTGTTTGAGCAACTTTTATGAAATCGTAAACGAAAGGGGAGAGCAGCGTGTCGGCGCAAGCGGCCAAACCAAGCAAGGACGACATAGAACGGCGATTCTCGCGCCGCATACAGGCCTCGATGGTCTGGGAGGGCGCGGCTGTGGGTACGGTCGCTGGGCTGATAGTCACCCTGTATAGGCTTGGGCTTTCCACAGCAGAGAAGTTTCTGCGCACGATGATTCCCTTCATTTCGAGCAATCTGTGGGCCTCGGTGGGGTGGTTCGTGGCCCTTGCCCTGCTTGCGGCGGTCATAGCGCGTCTCATGCAGTTTGAGTCAGACACGCGTGGGTCGGGCATCCCTCAGACCGACGTTGAGGTGATGGGCCGTCTCGACATGAACTGGCCACGCGTCATTGTCACAAAGATGGCCGAGGGAATCATCTGCACGCTCTCGGGGCTGTCACTCGGACGCGAGGGACCCTCGGTTCAGCTTGGTGGCATGGCAGGAAAGGGCGTGAGCAGGCTCCTCAAAAAGGGGCAGGACGAGGAACACGTGCTTGTTACCTGCGGCGCTGCAGCTGGAATGTCTGCGGCCTTTCACGCGCCGCTCACGGGTGTGCTGTTTGCGCTCGAGGAGATTCACCGAGAGTTCAATGCGCTCCTGGTGACGAGCGCCATGGCCGCCACTGCTATGGCGGACTTTGTGACCTCGCAGCTTCTTGGCATAAGCCCAGTGCTCCATTTTGAGCTTCTGCACGACCTGCCGCACGCAGACTACGCACTGGTGCTCCTCATTGGCCTCATTTGTGGCGTTGTGGGCGCCCTCCATAACATAGGCATGTTTGCGGTGCAGGAGCGCTTCTTTGCGCCGCTCAGGACCCGTCTTGGCGACGCAGTGCTGCTCATCCCGTTTTTGCTTGCTGGGGTTGGCGCCATCTTTGCACCGCAGCTGCTGTGTGGCGGAGACGCCATCCTGGAGTTTCTCGAGAGCGATGCGGGCTTTTCGGCAGGAGTGCTGATTGCCCTGCTCCTGGGCAAGTACGTCTTTACGTCAATCTGCTTTGGCTCGGGCGCGCCTGGGGGAACGCTGTTGCCACTCGTCATTATGGGCTCGCTTGTGGGAGCCCTCGTGGGAATGGCCGCGATCGGCTTTACCAACGTTCCGCTGTCATACCTTAACAACTTCATCATCCTTGGCGTGGCTGGGCTCTTTGCGTCGTCGGTCCGCGCCCCTGTGACGGCCGTCGTGCTCTGCTTTGAGCTAACGGGGAGCCTTGAGACCCTGCTTGCCGCAACGGCCGTTTCGCTTGTTTCGTACGCAACGGCAAACATGCTCAATGTGGAGCCCTTCTATGAGCATCTTGTCTCTGGTTTGCTTGAGAGCCTGCCCGAGACACCGGGAGAGCGAGTTGAGGTGGAGGGCAAGAAGGTCCTGCACACCCACGTGATTGGCGTCGGCTCGCTCGCAGAGGGACATTCTATCCAAGAGGTGCCGTGGCCCAAGAACACGCTCATCGTCACCATCGAGCGCGCAGGACAAGAGGTGGTTCCGCGTGGTACCACAAGGCTCCAGGCGCTCGACGAACTGCTCGTTATCATGGATGCGGACCTCGAGGCCGACACAGAGCTCCTTATGCACGGAATCTGTGGTGGAAAGATCGTCCAAGATGCTGATTCGCACTAGATAGCGAGGGAAGGGCCCGAAAAGGGGCCTTTTAGCAGGAGTTTCCTAACTTTACATAAGATATATTATCACGGTTTTATAATCAGACGAGACTGCAGGCGTTTTGCCGAACCCTTATTATGATGAGACACACCCGCTTAGCAGCCCAGTAAGGACGTGATCTTATGGCCCGTGCGTCATTTGATGTTGTTATCGTTGGCGGTGGTCTTGCGGGAATCTCTGCTGCGCTGAGCGCTCGTTCTGGCGGCGCCTCCGTTGCACTTGTTTGCGAGGGATCTCTTTGCGCGGGCTCGAGCTTCTCTCGCAACACTTGGGGCCTCGGTATGGTTGCCGAAGCGCATGAGCCTTTTATACGAGGCCACCAGAGCCTTTTTAAGGCGATGGAAACCATAGGCATGGGTTTGTGTACCCCCGGTTTGCCAGAAAGGCTCACAGCCGATGCCGAAGACTCAATCGAATGGCTGGCACGCGCTGGGGCCAAGCTTCGTATACCAGAGGACGCAACCCAGCGCGAGTACGTGCCATGCTTTGACCATGAGATGCGTACCTGGCGTGGGTTTCTCTCTCATGGCTCCGAGAATCCCCTAAGAAGGACTGTTCGTAAAGCTGGTATTAGCGTCTTTGAGCACACACAGCTTGTGTCCCTCTTGAAAGATGACGAACAAGTATTTGGTGTGCTTACTTTACATAAGATTTCGACACCACTATTTATCGACGCACATTCCGTTGTCCTTTGTTGTGGCGGACTTGCCGGGCTGTACGGCTCGCACATTTGCCCAAGCACCACCGGATGCGGACATCTAGCTGCGCTTGAGGCTGGCGCAAGCTTGGTGAACATTGAGTTTGAGCAGCTCATGGTCGGATACCTCAAGCCTTTGCATGGCGTTGTGTTCAACGAGAAGCTCTGGCGATGGGTGAGCCTCACCCGCGATGATGCTGTGGCCAATGCGCTCTCCCCTACCAAACACGATCTTGATAAAGCGCTAGAGGCCCATTCGTGGCATGGTCCCTTTACATCCGAGCGCACGAGTCGGCTTGTTGAGCAGTTTATCTGCGAGGCACCGCATGGATGCGCATATACGCAGGTCAACAGTGAGGCGCTTGGACCAGACCGACCAGGAATCATTGACGACTACCTGCGCTGGCTCAGCGATGAGAAACACATTTCCGCAGGTCAAAGGCTTGCTGTTGGGTTGTTTGCGCATTCCTCAAACGGCGGCATCACCATAGACGAGAACGGATTCACTGGCGTGAGGGGCCTTTATGCGGCTGGTGAGATGGCTGGTGGTGTCCATGGCGCAGATCGCATTGGTGGCCTGGCCAGTGTAAGCGCCGTCGTCTTTGGCAGGCGCTCCGGAGCTGCTGCAGCCGCTTCAGCGCATGACGTGCGGGGCAACAATGACACTACTCGTGTGGGATTCGAGCTCCGAATGCTTTCGAGTGATGCTGCAGAGCGAATCAAGGAGCTTCGAAGCCTGCTCGATAGGCACGCTTTGGTCCCTAGAAGTCAGACTGGGCTCGATGAGCTGCGCGACCGTGCTCAGCGCTGTCTTGACTGGATAAAGAGCAATTCGGTTGCTGTTGGCATGGACCCAGAGAAGCTATCTCCTCTGGATCTTAGCAGGGTGTCCGACTGGCGCAAAGCCCAATCCTCGGCGACACTCACGCAAGCACTTGCTTTGGCAATGCTTGAAAGAACCGAGACTCGTGGTTCCCACATGCGCTCCGACTACCCCATGCGCAACGAACAACAGGCTCACCAACTGCAAGTATCCCTGTTACCGGACTCCCAGCTATCTGTTAGGGCGTGTCATGGGGACGTATAATTTGACACACTTGGAAACTCGTTTGTCCTGTTGTCGGCCGCTCTCCAAGGGCCATCTGTCCTGACGGCATGATTAAGTGTGTCAAATTATGCGTCCCCATGACACTCCCTCCCTCGGAGCTCGCTTGTCGACTGCGCATGTCGTGGCGTGCGTCCCCACCACGACACACTAAGGGTCCCATCACACATCGGTGACGGGACCCTTTTCTAGCTAATTATGGCGTCGCTTTCACTCGCCCTCAGTTAGCCCTCTACTGGGTGACCGAGGAACGCGGAGGCGCTGGTGGCTGCTATGGCGCCGTCCGAAGCCGCCGTGATGATCTGACGGAGGGGCTTCTGACGGACGTCGCCTGCCACAAAGAGGCCGGGCGTGGAGGTCGCCATGCGCTCGTCAGCAACGACATAACCGCTGGCATCCACCTCAACGAGGCCCTCGAGCAGCTGAGAGGCCGGCACGCGGCCAACAAACACGAACACGCCAAATCCGCCCTCGTCGTAGGTCTCCTCATAGGTCTCGCCAGTGGCGTTGTTGCGCAGCGTCACCTTGTTCAGCATCATGTTGCCGTCTACCGCAACGATGCTCGTAAGGTAGCGGATCTCGACCTTGGGATTCTCCTCGAGCTGCTTGAGCACTGCGGCCTGAGCGCGCATGTGGTCCTTGCGTACGATGACATCGACCTTGTCAGCAAAGCGCGTAAGGAAAAGCGCCTCCTCGCCAGCCGAGTTGCCGCCGCCAATGACATAGACCTTCTTGCCGCGATAGAACATGCCGTCGCAGGTAGCGCAATACGAGACGCCGTGGCCGCCAAAGCGCTCCTCGCCCTCAAAGCCAGCATGGCGAGGCGTGGCTCCACCGCAGGCAATCACGGTCTTGGTGGTATAGCCGCCGCCAGGAGTACGAACCTCAAAAAGGCCAGTCTCCTCGTTGTGGATGACCTTCTCGGCGTTTTCCATAACGATGTTTGCGCCAAGGTCCTCGGCCTGATGCTGCATCGCGTCAATCAGCGAGAAGCCGTCGGTATGCGGAACACCGGGATAGTTGTCGATGTCGCTGGTAATGATGACCTGGCCACCAACAGCCTCCTGCTCGAGCACAACCGTGTCGAGCATCGCGCGCTGCGCGTAGATTGCCGCCGAAAGACCAGCAGGTCCACCACCAATGATGACAAGGTCCTTAACGTTGTCGTTGCTCATAACGCTCCTTCCCTCAATTACTTTGTGTACAAGCTTATCGTGATAAAGCCTCTTAGTCAACAAACGGGGCGGACTCAGCAACCAATGCCAAACCCGCCCCGCTCACATTGCAGCATATGTGTTGTCTACACGCCGCTCGACCCAAATCCGCCGGCACCACGGTCGGTGTCGTCAAGGTCGCTCACCTCAACGAGCTCGACCATGGGAACCTTTTGAATGACCAGCTGAGCGATGCGGTCACCGCGCTTGATGACAATGTCATGACTGGGGTCAAGGTTGATGGCACAGATCTTGAGCTCGCCACGATAGTGTGCATCAATGAGGCCAGGCGTGTTGGCCATCGAGAGACCCTGCTTGAGGGCCAGTCCGCTTCTGGGCTGCACAAAACCGGCGTAACCATCTGGGATGGCAATGGCAAGCCCTGTGGAAACGAGCCTGCGCTCGAAGGGCTTGAGAACAACGTCCTCGCTTGACCTCAGGTCAAGACCGGCGTCACCGGCATAGGCATATTGCGGAAGCTCAACCGTGGGATCAAGTCGCTTGATTGGCACGGTGATTGCATCCGCCACGTTCAAGTTGTCTGTCATTGCATCAAGCTCCGTAGTTCGTCGTGAAACTCGTCCAGGTCCTTGAAGTCACGATAGACCGAGGCAAAGCGTACATAGGCAACCTTGTCTATGTCCACAAGGCGCTGCAGGACCATCATGCCCAGATCCTCGGACGAAATCTCGGTAATTCCCTTGTCACGAAGCTCGGACTCGATCCCACTGATAAGGGCCTCGAGCTGGTCAACTTGCACGCTTCGCTTAACCGTTGCCGTCAAAAGCCCACGCATGAGCTTTGAGCGCTCAAAGGTCTCTTTGCGGCCATCGCGCTTGACGACCATGAGGGGCATGTCTTCGCGCCGCTCATAGGTAGTAAAACGACAGCCACACTGAATGCACTCACGCCTACGGCGTATGGCATCGTTGTTTTCTGAAGGACGAGAGTCAACTACCTTGGACTCGTCGCAACCACACTTGGGACAGCGCATTTTCCTCCCTCGCTCTTGACAAACTGACAATAGCATAGGGACGTGTTGTTTGCGCTCTCATTATGCTCAAGCAAAGCAACAAAGCTTGAGATTCGCACGTAAATGAACAGTATCAATGACCCTGCAAAAACACCTTTCACAGACGACAGTGTGATGTGTTCGCTAGATAGTGGGGACCAAGAGCTGCATACCACCATAGAGACATGCGCTCTCAAGATGGTTTGCCTCCCTTATGACGTCTACCATGTTGGCCGTGGTAACGCCGTCAACAGAGTGATCCTCGGCAATACCCCAAAGGGTGTCGCCAGAAACGACAGTGACGGTCTCGTACTGCGCGCTTGCGAGCATGTCGTCAACGCGGCTGTGCGCCTGGGCATCCTGTGCAGAGCAGGCAAAGAAGAACGCTGCAACGAGCGCGACCATAACGGCAGCAATGGCGAGTTCGCGAACAGTGGGAAGCGCGAAGGCACGGACATGGTTACACTTCTTGCTTTGCGAGAGGCCGCCTTCGATAACGCGCAGCTTGGGACGCTGATCCACAGATACGGCGGTGTTCTCGTTGATGCGGATTGCGGTGTTGGTGTGGCTCATGTTTGGTGTCCCCCTCGTCCTGCTACAGCTGCGCCCGGCAAGCCCTCGCGTCTGTTTGTTGCCAGCCCTTGTTTGATGATTAAGTTATAGGTGGCGGCAACGACACGAATTGCTTGCGAAACCCGAACGCGCGTACTATACTAGCTTCAAACAACTGTTCGGTCAACAGATTTCGAAACATTTGTTCTTATTTCTCGGATCGCCTGCAAGGGGGACACATGGCAAGGGACAAGCTCAGCAAACGGCAGACCGCCATCTACGACTACATCTGCCAGTACACCAGCGAACGCGGCTATCCGCCTTCGGTTCGCGAGATTGGGGCTGCTGTGGGGCTCGCCTCCCCCTCTACCGTGCACATGCACCTCAAGGTCCTTCAGGAGCGCGGTCTTATCAAGAGGGACTCCAAGAAGCCCCGTACGATCGAGGTCGTGGCGCCCCAGGACGCCAATGAGGCTTCTCTTGTGTCGCCAGAGCAAGACGCAAGCTCAAACGAAATGAAGCTTCCGGTGGTCGGTAAGGTCGCCGCAGGCGTTCCCATCCTTGCAGAACAGAATGTTGAGGAAACCCTCACGCTTCCCACGAGCATCGTTGGCGACGACAGCTCGTTCATCCTTAGGGTCAAGGGCGAGTCCATGATCAACGCCGGCATCTTTGACGGCGACTACATTGTGGTCAAGGAGCAGCATGATGCTCACGATGGCGAGATCGTAGTTGCTCTTATAGACGACTCCGCCACGGTTAAGACCTTCTACCGCGAGCGTGACCGCGTACGTCTTCAGCCCGAGAACGACACCATGCAGCCCATCTACGTTGAGAATCCAACTATACTTGGCAGGGTTACGGCTCTCATCAGGTCAATCTCCTAGGAGCATTGTGGTTGCAGATAAGGCAAGCGCATCTTCTCAAGAGCCGCCCGCATCACAGCGGGTGGCTTTCTTTGATGTTGTTCGAGGTTTCTCGGTCATATCGATGGTCCTCTTCCATCTGTGCTACGACCTCAGATACATCTACGGCTTTGACCTAGGCTTCTTTCAGCCGCCATTCCAGGACATATGGCGCTGTTCGATCTCTTGGGTCTTTCTCTTTATAGCCGGCTGCATGTGCACCTTCTCGCGCAACGGCCTAAAGCGGTCTGCTAAGTACCTGCTAGCAGCGCTTACGGTCTACGTCGTAACAGTTCTCGCTGCTGTGGACACCCCCATCAGCTTTGGCATCATCTTTTGCATGGGGGCATGCACACTTGTTGAGTACTTGCTCCAAAGGCTCCATATTGCACCGAGCGGACTCGCGGCCGCCGCGACACTCCTTTTGGCCTTCCTATTCACGCAGGGCATTTCACACGGTTATGTTGGATTTGGATCCATGCATGTATACCTGCCGAAATCGCTCTATGCCACACCCTACCTATCGTGGCTCGGGTTCCCTGGTCCAGGCTTTGCGTCAGGTGACTACTATCCCGTGCTCCCCTACTGCCTCATGTTTCTCTGTGGCGCCGCCGTCGCACGATGGTGGAAAGTGACTGGCTATCCAAAGATTGTGCAGAGCCTGAGCTTTGCACCCCTAGAGGCTGTTGGCAGGCATGCCCTGCCCATCTACCTCTTCCATCAGCCGCTTATCATTGCCTTTATCGAGCTCTTTCTCATATAGACGGCAGCTGGCCCAGCGTCCATGTCGCAGCACGGTCGTTTGGCCAGTCAATGAGGCCCTAGCATCACCCAAGAGCTTTCGAGCGTTCGAGCATGCCTATTCAATCGAGGCTGAATCCTGGCCTTGCTCGCGCTCCACATTGTATGGAGCAAGAAAGTCGCTCATGCGCTTCGAGGCCCTCACCGTTGCCAGCAAGCCATCCTGCACGTATTCCTCTCGCAGGATCTGGCAGCGCTCGTGAATCATCTTTATGAGTATTCCCTTTGAGTATGGGACAACCACGGTGATGGTCACATCGCCGTCGGAGGCCTCCTGAGCAATGCGGTACAAGAGCGCCGCAGCTCCCTGCCCCTCTAGAGCCGAGATCTGCACCGCCTCGGGATGCACGATCGAGAGCTCTCGCTTTTGGTCGGCATCGAGCAGGTCGCACTTGTTGTAGACCACCACCGAGCGGATGTCTGCGGCGCCAATCTCCTTAAGCACCTCGTCAACGGCGTCAAGCTCCTTGTTGGCACGTGGGTCCGAGGCATCCACGACCTTGAGGATGAGGTCAGCTGCCAGCGCCTCTGCCAAAGTCGACTTGAACGACTCGACGAGTGTCGTAGGGAGCTTTTGGATGAATCCCACCGTGTCGGTCAGTGTGATCTTTCGGCCTTCCTCAAGGTCGAGCTGCCGGGTAGTGGGGTCCAGCGTCGCAAAGAGCTCGTCGCGCACATAGACGTCAGATCCCGTCAGGCGGTTGAGCAGCGTTGACTTTCCGGCGTTTGTGTACCCAACCAGCGCAATGCGATAGATGCCAGACTCCCAGCGAGCCTTGCTTTGTGTGGCGCGGCGCCTTTCAAGCCGTTTGAGCTCCTCGCGCAGCGTGGCGATCCTGTTGCGAATAAGACGACGGTCGACCTCGAGCTGGCTCTCGCCCTGACCAAAGCGGCTGCCAATGCCACCACGCGTCTGCTCGCCCACCAGATGGCTCCACATGCCGCGCAGGCGGGGCAACACGTACTGGAGCTGCGCCAGCTGCACCTGCAGGCGTCCCTCACGCGTTCTAGCGTGCTCGCCAAAGATGTCAAGGATGAGCGCCGTGCGGTCAATTACCTTTGTGGGCTCCTTAAACGCCCGCTCGAGGTTTGACTGCTGTGAGGGTGTGAGCTCGTCGTCAAATATCACCACATCGGCATCGAGGCTGTGGATGAGGTTGGCAACCTCCTCGACCTTTCCGCTGCCAATGTAGGTCTTGGGAATGGGCCGGTCGAGGCGCTGCGTGACCACGCTAACGACCTCGGCGCCGTCGGTCTGTGTAAGCCGCTCAAGCTCCTCGAGCGACTCCTCGATGCTCCAGTCTCCGCGTCCACGATCAACACCAACAAGTATCGCGCGTTCTTTGACCGGTGCGGTGCTCAAGGGCTTGAATCGACCCATGCTGGCTCCCAATCAGTTGGCGTTTTCGCTGGCAAGGTCTGCGACAATCCGCGCAGCCGCACCGTCAATGTCTTGTACCTCGATCCATCGCACGCGACCATCGTGCTTGAACCATGAGATCTGCCGCTTTGCATAGCGCCTCGTGCGCGTCTTGACCGATTCTCTGGCCTCGTCCATGCTCACACGGCCCTCCAGGGCATCGAGCACTTCCTTGTAACCAATGGCCTGAGAAGCGGTTCGGGCCTTTGCAAGGCCAAGTGCCCTAAGGCGTGCCACCTCGTCCACAAGGCCGCTCGCAAACATCTCGTCAACGCGCTGGTCTATACGCTTGTACAGCAGCGCCCGGTCGCATTGGATTCCCCATATACGCACGTCGTATACGGGTCTGCGGGCCTTGAGCCCCTCGTGGTGCTTGGCGTACGAGACGCCCTCGTCAAGCATCTCTAGGGCCCTTATAACGCGACGTACGTTGTTGGGGTGTATCTCAGCCGCACTGGTCTTGTCGCGCTGTTCAAGAAGCTCATAGAGCGTCTGAGGGCCTTCGCTGGCAAGCATCTGCTCATACTTTGCCCGACTCGGACTCACCGTGCTGCCGGCTGGAAACTGCATGTCATCCACAACCGCGTTGAGGTAGAGCCCCGTTCCGCCGCAGAGCACTGGGACCTTACCGTCTGCAAGCAGCCCGTCGACCAGGTGCCTGCAGTCTCTCTGGTAGAGCTTTACCGAGTAGTCCTCGTCGATGTCGGCCACATCCACCATCAAAAGCGGGCACTTGCGCTCGACTGCGGGCACCTTTGCCGTACCGATGTCCATGCCGCGATAGACCTGCATGGCGTCAACAGACACGACCGAACTTTGCAGCCCCACAGCTATGCGCTCTGCGAGCGCGCTCTTTCCCGAGGCCGTGGGACCAACAATTGCCACAAGCGGGCCCGGCAAGGCTTGCCTCATCGAGGCGCCCCCTCGCAGGTGCCCTTGAGATACCAGGTGCGAGCCTCGTCAACGCGCACGTCAACCATGGAGCCAATGAGGTCCTCGGCCTGCATGCCCTCAGGGAGCTCAAAGTGCACGGTCTGGTTCTTTGCGCTGTGACCCACCATCACGGTTTGGTCGCGCTTGCTCGTGCCCTCAACAAGCACCTCGGTAAGCGTGCCCAGGTCCTTTTGGTTGGCGTCGTGGGCCAGCTCCGCCACAAGCTGCGCCAGGCGGTCAAAACGCTCCTGGATCACCTCGTGCGGGGTGTCGTCCACAATCTTTGCCGCAGGGGTGCCAGGACGCTTGGAATAGATGAAGGTGTAGGCCGACGAGAATCCGACCTCCCTCACCAACGAAAGCGTGTCCTCAAAGTCCTCCTCGGTCTCGCCGGGGAAGCCAACGATGATGTCGGTGGAAAGTGCGATGTTGGGAATGGCGGCCTTGATCCTCTTGGCAAGGTCAAGGTACTCCTCGCGCGTGTAGCTGCGGTTCATGGCGCGCAGGATCTTGCTGGACCCCGACTGCACGGCAAGATGCAGCTGTGGCATAACGCCAGGGGTCGTAGCCATGGCCTCGATCGTCTCGTCTGAGAGGTCCTTGGGGTTGGACGAGGTAAAGCGAATGCGCTCGATACCCGTGGTCCCCACGGCACGAAGGAGCTCGGCAAAGCGCGGGCTCCCATAGAGGTCGCGGCCATATGAGTTGACGTTTTGGCCCAGCAGGCATATCTCGCGCACGCCATCGGCTACCAGCGTCTCGCACTCACCAACGATGCGCTCAAACACGCGGCTCTTCTCGCGCCCGCGCACGTAGGGAACGATGCAGTAGGTACAAAAGTTGTTGCAACCCGTCATGATGGGGACCCAGGCGTGGAACGCCTGTGCACGGTGGCTTGGAAGCTCGGTAGAGAAGCCACGGCCTTCCTCGATGGTATCGACGGCCACGCGACTGCCGCCGTCGAGCGCCTCGCACAAGAGGCTTGGCAGCGACTGAAGGGCGCTGGTACCAAAGACCACGTTTACCGACGGGATGTGCTTGCGAAGGTTCTCGCCGTCACGCTGCGCAATGCAGCCACCAACTGCTAGGATGCGCTTCCCGTGAGGGGCCGGCTCTGCGCTCACCACTGCGGACGCCTGGCCATACAGACGCTGGTCTGCGTTCTCGCGCACGCAGCAGGTCATAAAGACGACGATATCTGCCTCATTGATAGTTTGTACCTCTATGCAGCCACAGTCCTCCAGCAGGCCGCTTACGCGCTCTGCGTCGTGGAAGTTCATCTGGCAGCCGAACGTCTTGAGGCAATATGTGAGTCCGGAGAGGCGTTGCACGCGCGCCATCTAACGAATCAGCTCCTGCTCCCCATCGACTGGGGCATCGGAGCTGTTCTGCGGGACGAGCCTATGCACATACACGGCAATGCGAATTGCCGTGCGGCTCTCACCGTTGATATCGATGTCGGCAAAGGTCGGGGCACACGAAATGTCAACCCCAGTGGGGATAAGGAAGCCACGCGCAATGGCCATTGCCTTTATAGCCTGATTTACAGCACCGGCGCCAACCGACTGTATGTTAACGGGCACGCCGTCTTTAACCATACCGGCAATAGCACCCGCAACAGAAGCAGGCGAGGACTTGCTTGAGACTTTTAGATACTCCATTGTTTCAATCTCCTGGGGCAGTTATGCTGCGAAGGCGCACGAAATGCTTCAAAACTAATTTCCATATATTACAGGTTTTTTAAAATATGTGAAGAGCTGGGATTTCTTTCAGTCCTCCCCCTCGAAATCAAATGATACGGTCACACGCGAACCCGATACTCTAATGCGTGGCGGTTGCGAGAGATTGAGATAATATCGCTGCGCCAGGTATTCAAAATCGCGTTCCATCATGCGCGAAAACTCATCCCTGTCATCTTTTGAGAGCGAAAGGCCCCTTTGATCTGCCTCCAGGTCAACGCGACGCGACGATTTTGGCCCTGCATGCGTAAGACGAGCCATCACATCACGTAGAGGCTTGATTTGCCCCGACAGGATGCGATGTGCGGTTCGCTCGGATATGGGAAGACCACAGCCCACTGCGACCTCACAGAGCTCGCGAGCGTCAGAGGCAACGCAGAACCTGTCACATACGGGCAGCTCTTCAAGGTCCTTCACAAAGAGGTAGTCAGAGTTTGTGGCCGCATTGCGCACGCGTGAGCGAAGCGTGGCGACTATCTCGGCGGGAGATCCAAGATACAGCACACAGTCAGGATGCTCCTCGAGGGCAAACTCGCAGCAGGTCCTAACGATGTTGTGGGGACCGCGCTCTATGACACGCTCGCCCTCGTCGTTTGTTCCCAAGGTGGGCCAGCTTGACTGATCGGTCTTTTCGGCAAGCTGGGTTACGTCTGTTTCGACCTCGATTGCGGTCCCCCCGCCGTCTAGGCTGCTTGTCACACGCGCTTTGGTCGCGTTCTCTTTGATGGAGTACAGCGCCATACCGCGACCGTGCACTCCCCAACGGTCCATATGCACGCTCTCGAGCTTTGAGGTAACACGGGCGTCAAATATACGCTCACGCATGTTCTCGGGGACGCCCTGACCATCATCCAGTATCACAAAGGTACGGCTGTCGCCTTCGCGCCATGTAGCCAGAAAGATGCGATGAGCAGCGGCGTCGCGCGAGTTTCGCAGCATCTCAATTACTACGTCCTCGCTGCAGCGGATGTCGTGCTTGGCCTGACGCCGCTCGGCCTCTGCCACACGCAAACGGACAAAGCCCTGGCCGAGGCTCTCCTCGACTCGCAGGGCTCTGTCGCCACCCATCTTCTCGATGAATGAGGTAAGGCTGTTTGTGTTGGTGCTGACCATGAAGCGTTCTACTTGGCGATGTCGACGGCACGGGACTCGCGGATGACAACGACGCGAACCTGTCCGGGGTACTCCATCTCCTCTTCGATCTGCTTTGCGATGTCGTGGGCAAGCACGACGGCCTGAGCGTCAGAGATCTTCTCGGGCTCGACCATCACATGCAGCTCGCGACCGGCCTGCATGGCATAGGTGCGCTCGACGCCGTCATGCGCGTTAGAGATCTCTTCGAGCTTCTCGAGGCGCTTGATGTAACTCTCGGCAGACTCGCGGCGTGCACCAGGACGTGCCGCGCTGATGGCGTCGGCAGCCTGAACAAGCACGTCAAGAACCGTGTTGGGCTCAACGTCGGCATGGTGTGCCTCAACAGCATGCACGATCTCGGGACGCTCGCCATAGCGACGGCAGAGGTCGGCGCCAAGAATTGCATGCGGTCCCTCGACCTCGTGGTCGATTGCCTTGCCGAGGTCATGCAACAGGCCGGCGCGCTTTGCGGGAGTCGGGTCAAGGCCAAGCTCAGAGGCCATGATACCGGCAAGGGCAGAGACCTGTGCCGAGTGCTGCAGCACGTTCTGGCCAAAGGAGGTGCGATAACGCAGGGCGCCGAGGGTCTTTACGAGCTCGGGGTGAAGGTCGTGGATGCCTGCGTCAAAGGCAGCCTGCTCGCCTGCTTCCTGGACGCGCTCAGAGACGAGACGCTCGGCCTTCTTGTACATCTCCTCAATGCGCGCCGGGTGAATGCGGCCGTCAGCAATGAGGTTCTCAAGGGCCACGCGTGCCGTCTCGCGACGAACGGGGTCAAAGCTCGAGAGCACAACTGTCTCGGGGGTGTCGTCGATCACAAGCGAGACACCAGAAACCTGCTCAAAGGTGCGGATGTTTCGCCCTTCCCTACCAATGATGCGACCCTTGAGGTCGTCGGAGGGAATGTGAACACTGGTGACGGTAATCTCGCCAGCCTGATCGGCGGCGCAGCGCTGAATGGCGGTAGAGACGATCTCGCGCGCCGTCTTGTCGGCCTGTGCACGAACGCGCTGCTCGGAGTCACGAAGGATCTGGGCCTCGTCTCGGACCACATCGGCACGAACACGGTCGAGAAGCTCCTTGTGAGCGTCTTCCTTGGTGAGAACAGAAATGCGCTCGAGCTCGCTCATCTGCTGGCCGTAGAGGGCGTCAATCTCGTTCTTGCGGCGATCAAGCTGGCCCTGAAGGCTGGAGAGCTGATGCTCCTTGCGGTCGAGGGAGTCGTTGCGACGATCGAGGGACTCCTCGCGCTGGAGAATGCGGTTCTCCATGCCCTGGAGCTCGCTCTTGCGCTTCTTCTCCTCAGCCTCCTGCTTCTGCTTGAGCTGCAGGATCTCTTCGCGAGCCTCGACCAGTGCGGTCTTGCGCGCGCTCTCGGCATCGCGCTCGGCGTCACGGGTGATACGCTCGGCCTCGGCCTGTGCCGTGGCAACGTGCTGATCAGCCTCGATCATACGGGCACTGTTTTTGTTCCCTAGATACAGATAGGCACCGCCTGCTCCCAGCACCAGACAGACGACACCCACTACGACAGCAATAATGTCCATGTGGTCTCCTCGAATAAGTGTCTATGTAAGTTTGTTCTGGAAGCCGTATGCACATACGGCTCCCGCCATCCGAGGTATGTCTCTATGACCCCCGTATAGGGGGCCTCTGTCGGCTGCGTGCAAAAGGAAAACGTCAGCTGGCAAGCCAGCAGACGAGAAATGACTCAAACGGCAGTATCAATCGTATGTTCGTTTTGAGAAACTGTCAAATAATCGAACATCGGTCAACTGGGACGATGATGACTCCACATCAAAAGTCAACAATGACTACCTTAGAATTCATCCTGTTCGTCAGCGAGCGCTTTCTTTGCTGCCTTACAGGCAACGTCAAGTGAAAAGCCCTTTGAGCAGAGGTGCCTAACGAGCTTTTGGTATGGGTTTGCGCCGCTCACGTGTCTGTTGCGAGCAATTGATGTGGCACGCTCAAGCTCATCGTCGGGATCAAAGTAGTCGTACGGCCACCCAACCAGGTCGTTGACGTCAATATTGCGCTGCTTGAGCTCACGTTCTATTCGCTGCATGCCCCATCCGGCATACAGTTTTGAGCGAATATAGGCATCGGCATAGCGCCTGTCGCTTATGAGCCCAACCTCGCATGCCCGCTCAACGCAATATTGAATAGTCTTTTGGCTATAGCCATCCTGTCTGAGCTTTTCTCGGACCTCTTGCTCAGAGTATTCTCGCCTGTTAATGAGCTTCTCTATCTTGGTAGATGCACACAGCCTAGAGAGCTCGTCGAGCATATAAAGCAGCTCCGCCCTTGATCCAGGCGAAATCTCTCCCGAGCGCTCTTTGGATGAGACTATGCGCGCAACCTGCACCGGTATGTAGATCTTTTCCTCGTCGGGAGTATTTGGCGATATGACGAGGGCACCTTTGGGCTTTGGTCCCCCAATGGCGCCGGCGCGCTTGTCTGGCAAGACGACCTCCCAGACAAGCGCGCCTATGACAAGCGCTTCACTCACGAGGAGTAGTCCATGCTGCCATCTTGTGCTGCCATGGGGTACTCGACCGGCGCACCAACGGGCTCGTCGCTAAACTCCAGACCACACTCCACGCGCACCTTGTGATCGATCTCGTCGGCAAGATCGGGGTTCTGCGCCAAGAACTCCTTTGCCGCCTCGCGACCCTGACCGAGGCGCTCGCCCTCGTAGGTGTACCAGGAGCCGCTCTTGTTGACGATGTCGTATTCGACAGCAAGGTCGAGCAGCGAGCCCTCCTTTGAGATGCCAGTTCCATACATGATGTCAAACTCGGCCTGGCGGAACGGAGGCGCCACCTTGTTCTTGACGACCTTGACGCGAACGCGGTTGCCAATGACGTCGTTCTTCTGCTTGATGGAGTCGATACGGCGGATCTCCATGCGTACCGATGAGAAGAACTTGAGCGCGCGGCCACCGGGAGTGGTCTCGGGGTTGCCAAACATGACGCCGATCTTCTCGCGGAGCTGGTTAATGAAGATGCAGGTAGTCTTGGACTTTGCGAGCGAGCCCGCGAGCTTGCGGAGCGCCTGGCTCATGAGCCTTGCCTGCAGTCCCACCGTGGTGTCGCCAATCTCGCCCTCGATCTCGGCGCGAGGGACAAGAGCAGCTACTGAGTCGATGACAACGACGTCGATTGCACCGGAGCGCACGAGCATGTCGCAGATTTCGAGCGCCTGCTCGCCGGTGTCGGGCTGCGAGATAAGGACCTCGTCGATGTCAACACCAATACGGGCTGCGTAGCTCGGGTCGAGTGCGTGCTCGGCATCGATGAATGCAACCACGCCGCCAAGGGCCTGCGCCTCGGCAAGAATCTCAAGGGAAAGGGTTGTCTTGCCCGAAGATTCGGGACCATAAATCTCAATGATTCGGCCACGCGGCACGCCACCAATACCCAGTGCGGCATCGAGCGCAATGGAGCCGGTAGGAATGGCCTCAATCTCGAGCTCGGGGCCAGAGTCACCAAAGCGCATAATCGAGCCCTTGCCAAACTTCTTTTCAATCTCGTTGGTGGTAAGTTCGATGACCTTATCGCGCTCTTCACCGTATGTCTTCTCGTGAATCTCTCGCGAGACGTTCTTGCTTCTTGCCATGGATACCCCCAGACGTTTTGACTTCCAAAAGAATAACGAACAACCGTTCGTGTGTCAAACGGCATCTTTGAGAATACTCAGCCATAGTCGCAGCTGGCCACGGTTTGGCTTGTTGCATTGTTGCACCAAGCTCGCACCGCAAACCAAAAGGGACGCGCCCATCTGCTGCGATAGGTGCGTCCCTGTGGGCTCTTAGTCGATACGACGCAAAAACGTCAATCTAAATCCCCATGATTGCTTCATGAAGCATATGTAGAGCATGAAGTGCGGCTTTCTTTCTAACCCGTTCGCGACTCCCGTCAAAGTGCATCACGGCGCTCGAAGTCTTTCCATTGGCACACACGCCAAACCAGACCGTCCCTACCGGCTTTCCGGGTTCGGCACCAGTTGGTCCGGCTATGCCCGTGGTCGAGACGGCTGCGTCGCATTTCAAAACTCGGCATGCGCCAAGGCTCATTTGTTCCGCACAGGGAGCCGATACGGCCCCTAGCGTGTCATCCTCAAAAATCCAGTCCTCAACGCCCAAGACGGACTGCTTGACAGACATGGCGTAGCTCACCACGCCGCCAAAAAAGACCGCCGAGGCACCAGGAGCGCCTGTGACGCAAGAGGCAACCATTCCCCCGGTGCACGACTCGGCACAACCAAAGGAGACTCCCCTCTTGCTCGCATCCTCAACGAGCTGCAACGCCGCGCTTTGCAGCTCGTCATCGAGGTCACACATGCGCCTACCTCGCCCCCGCAACCGACGGCCATGACTTGATGAGATAGTCAATGCCCGACCATGCCGTCAGCACGATAGCCGCAGCCATAAGCACGTGGGAGGCCATCTGCACCACTGCGGCAAAGGCGCCGAAGGGAATGGTCACAGAGAAGAGGTATCCACCGATTGCAAGCATGGTAGTGGCGGTCTTCCACTTGCCAAGGTTGCTCGCAGCAATGACCGTGCCCTCGGAGGCAACAACCATGCGCAGGCCCGAGACCAGAAACTCGCGGGCAAGAATGACCAGCACCGCCCAGCTGGGAACAAGGTCGAGCTCGAGCAGGTACAGCATGGCGCAGGTAACGCAGAGCTTGTCGGCAATTGGATCAAGGAACTTGCCAAAGGTGGTTACCTCTTGGCGGCTCCGCGCCAGATAGCCATCGAGCTTGTCGGTCAGGGCAATGAGGGTGTAGAGAATGAACGAAGCCCAGGCAATAGACGTGCCCGCATTGAGCATCTCGTTCGTGCGAGCAAACTCAGCCACAAGCAGCCACACGGGCATAAAAGCAACGCGAACCAGAGTCACCACATTTGCTGGTGTCCAGATGCTCTGCTTGACCCTTGCTTTCCTTACGCCCTTCTTTGCACTCATGCTTGCACCTCCGTGTCCTCGTCTACCATGACACCAATCAGCTCATAGCAGAAAGAGTCAACAAGATCGCAGGTGACCACATCGCCAACCGATGCCTCACCTTCCTCGATATGAATTGCGCCATCGCTGTCTGGTGCCTGGAACCATGCGTGTCCGATCAACTCTGGACCATACTCGCCTTCTTCGACACCGTCAACAATGACCTGAACGCGCTCGCCAACGTGGCGCGCGGTCGCAGCAAAGCCAAGTGCCTCAGCAGTGTCTATGAGACGCTGAGTGCGCTCTAGCTTTACATCCTCGTCAACCTGCCCGTCCATAGCAGCTGCACGGGTTCCCTCCTCGGCAGAGTATGCAAAGACGGAGGTGTAGTCAAACTCCTGCTCAGCCAAAAACTGCAGGAGCTGGTCGGCCTCCTCGTCGGTCTCCCCCGGGAAACCCGCCATGGCGGTAGACCTAAGGACCATCCCAGGTATCTCGCGACGGAGCCTTGCAAAGAGTTCCCTCAGCTGCTGGGCAGACCCCCTGCGGTTCATGGTCCTCAGCACGCGCTCGGAGCAGTGCTGGATGGGGATGTCAATGTAGGGAAGCACCTCGTCAACATCGCGCAACGTGGCAATGAGCTCGTCGGTCATGCCCTCGGGCTGCAGGTAAAGAACTCTCACCCAGCCACCATACGGACGCACGACATCTGCCACTCGGCGCAATAGCGTTGCCAGTGTGTCGTTTGGCCCCAGGTCCTTGCCCCAAATGCCGGTGTCCTGACCAATGAGAACCACTTCGCGAACGCCGCCGTCCATGAGGCTCTTGACCTCAGACAAAATGTCCTCGGCGGGCCTGGAGTAGTAGCGCCCCCTAATGTATGGAATGGCGCAGAAGGTGCAGAAGCGGTCGCAGCCGTCCGAGATCTTTACATAGGCACTCGTGCCCTCAACGGTACGCAAGACACGACCGTCACCCAAGGCAACAGAAGGCGCCTCAAGGCCAAGCACCTGGTTGACAACGTTAACGATGCCGTCTTCTTCGTCTGCTCGCACAAAGGCAGCCACCTCGGGCAGCTCCTCGTCGAGAGCGCTGCCGTATCGCGAGGGCACACAGCCGCACATCACGATGGGCCTGGTGCGCACGCCCTCGGCAACGGCATCGGCAAGCTCCAACGTCGTCTCGATGGACTCCGAAGTGGCCGATGCCAAGAAGGAACAGGTGTTGACGATGATGACGTCCGCGTCTTCTACGTCTTGCGACTCGCCATAGCCTGCCTGGGTAAGCAGGGCGCGCATGCGGTCGGTGTCGACCTCGTTCTTTGCGCAGCCCAGCGTTACAAACAGGCAGCGCTTGCTATCGATAGTTGACAAACTGGAGGGGCTGGCCATAATCGCTCTCCCGAAGCATTGCAATAACCTGCTGAAGCACGTCCTTAGAAGCAGAGGAAACGCGCAGCTTGTCGCCCTCTACCGTAGGCTTGCACTTGAGCTTAAGATCGCGAATGTCCTTGGCAATCTTTTTTGCTGTATCCTGGTCGATTCCCTGAACGACCCTGCCCGTTTGGCGCACCGAAGATCCGGCAGCCGCCTGCGGCTTATCCCACTGGATGGCCGTGAGGTCAATGCCGCGACGTACGAGCTTGGTCCCCAAGACGTCAATTACCTGGCCCGCAACAAACTCCGAAGGAGCGGCGATGGTGAACACCTGGTCCTTCTTGCTGAACTGGATGGTGGCACCAGACTGACGCAGGTCGTAGCGCTGAGTGAGCTCACGGGTCGTCTGCTGGAAGGCGTTGTCTACCTCCTGCACATCGACCGTAGAGACAACATCAAAACTTGATTCCTTTGCCATAGCGCTCCCCTCTTATATGTCGTCTTGAGGCCAAAGCCCCAATGTCTATGGATCAATACTGGTAGAAGTTGCCGTTGGCATCGTAATAGCCATCGGCGCCGTAGTAGTAGCCGTCAGAGTCAAGCGTGTAGCCGGGATACGGATTGGTACCCGTCTGAGTTTGAGTCTGCGTCTGCTGCTGTTGCTGCTGGGTCATGTCGGTAGTCTGAGTCTGCTGCTGAGTTGGGTCACCCGTAGTGGTCTGCGCTGCGTCAGGCGTGCCCTGCTGACTTTGGGTGCCATCCTGAGTCGTCTGTTGGTTGGGATCGGTCGTGGCGTTGGGGTCTTGCGTCGTATCGTCGGTCGTCCCCGCCTTTGACACCTGAATGGTGATGGTGCCAATACCAGACGCCTTTGAGTCAAACTCGAGCTTCTTACCGTTTTCGGTAACGGTCACAGCGGTCGTGTCGTTGACGTTGATCGAGATAGACTGCCTCACGGTATAGGTGCGGTTCCACGGTCCGGTAACGGTCTCGGCAACATCGCTCTTGCCGTCGTATTCGATCTCGAGCCAGGTCACCTCGTTCTCTGCGACCGTAACCTCAATCGTCCGCTCGGTGGCAGGCGTTTCGGTTTCGGCTGCCTTTGCGGCCGCCGCCTCCTCGCGAGCGCGCTGCTCCTCTTCGTCCGTCATCGACTCGTTGCTGGTTGTGCTCGTTGTCTCATCGTTTGTTTGGGTTACCGGCACCGTGTGCACGTTGCTCTGACTTGACGAGACACACGAGTTGATCGAGACAGCGATGATGCCGACAAGAACTATGCCAACGATGGCGACAATGAGTGCAATGGCACGCGAGCGGTCCTGGAAGAAGACCTCGAGCATGCCCACAATGCCACCATGGCTTGGCCCCTGGTCACGCCCGCGTGCACGCGATGACTCACGTGCGCTACGGCTCGTTCTGCGCTGCACGTTTGGACGCTGCGTGCTGGCAATGTTGCGAGACGAACGACGCCCCGCGGCAGACGATGCCGACTGGTAGCTTCCGCCTGCGTTATCGAGACGCATGTCGTCGCGGTACTGCGAAGGGGCGATCCTGCGGGTTGTAATGTCATCGCGGCTCGAGTAAGAGCCAGCTGAATGACGGCTGGAACCCGCATACGAGTCGGAGCCATACGACCCCGAACGCGACATGGGACGCTGACGCTGCGCCTGCCCAAGCGGGCTCACGCCTGCTGACGTGTAGGGAACGCGTGCCGTGTAGGGACGTCCCTGCGGATAGCTGTCGTACTCGTAGTCGCGGTTTGACTGGTTGGAGCTATAGCGCGGGCGCGCTTCGCTCGTTGTGGCAAAGTCGCCCATATCGCCAGCAAAGCCACCAGATGTTGGCAGGAAGCCGTGCGACTCGACGTATGTCCTGTTGCGACCCGAATTTGGTGCATTGGCCTGCGGAGTCTCATACAGCGGACCGTCGTCGTTCCCTCTTGAGAGACGGCTGCGCCTACGGGCCTCATGCGACCCGGCGCCACGCTCATGCTCAAATAGGTCCTGCGAGAACTGGTTGACGACCGTCTTGGCATTGAGACCAAGATATCGTGCATATGACGAAAGCATGCCCTGGGCGTAGCCGCTCTTGGGAATGCTGTCAAAATCGCCCTCTTCAAAGGCAACAAGCACTTCTTCTTTCAGGCGAAGCACGTTGGATGCCTGCTTGATCGAGAGACCTAGCTCCCGACGGCGGTCATATAGCATGTCGCTAAAGAGCGGACGATCCATCTGCTACACCTCCCGGTACTTCTCTTCTTGGACACGGAGGTTCTCAAGGCCTTCTTCGTCGAGTAGCACTTCGCGAGGCTTGGAGCCTTGGCCAGGGCCCACAACGCCCTTGGCCTCGAGCATGTCCATGATTCTACCTGCTCTAGCGTACCCAACCTTAAGCCTGCGCTGTAGGCCAGAAGTGGAACCTAGTTGAGATTCCACGACAATCTGCGCTGCTTCCCAAATGAGCGGGTCGTCCTCGTCGTCTATGGCGCTTCCGCCACCGCCCGGCTGCCCAGGAACCACCGCGGAGAGAATCTCTTCGTGGTAGTCGGGTTCACCCTGGCCGCGAATGAAATCGACAACCGACTCGATCTCGGGGTCAGACGCAAAGCAACCAAGCACGCGCTTGGGCGCAAGGCCGCGGTCCTTAAACAGCATGTCGCCGTTGCCCAGCAGGCGGTCGGCGCCGGTCTCATCGAGAATGACGCGACTGTCGATGCCCGAGGAGACCTTGAGTGCCATACGCGTGTCAATGTTGGACTTGATGAGGCCCGTGACGACGTTTGCCGAAGGCCTCTGCGTGGCGATCACCAGGTGAATGCCAGCGGCACGAGCGAGCTGGGCGATACGAACGATCGAGGCCTCGACGTCCTTGCCCGCAACCATCATGAGGTCAGAGAGCTCGTCGATCACGATGACAAGGTAAGGCATGGCCTCAGGCGGATGCTCCATCTCGGAGAGCTTGCCGTTCTTGACCATGTCGTTGTACACGGTGATGTTGCGTGCGCCAGCGTGCTCAAACACCTTGAGGCGACGCTCCATCTCGGAGACCGCCCACTGAAGGGCGCTTGCAGCCTGGCGAGGCTCGGTAACAACCGGCACATAAAGATGCGGGATGCCGTTGTAGCCCTTGAACTCAACGCGCTTGGGGTCAACCATGATGAGGCGGACCTGCCTGGGCGTCGCACGCATGAGCAGGCTCATGATCATGGAGTTAATGGCCACCGACTTGCCCGAGCCCGTGGTTCCGGCCACCAGCATGTGCGGCATCTTTGAGATGTCAGCAATGACGGGCTTGCCTGCCGAGTCGCGACCGATGGCGACCTCGAGCGGTCCTCCGGTTGCATGCGGCAAGACGTCGCCAAGGTGCACGTTCTGGCGCGTCTTGTTAGGAATCTCGATGCCCACCAGCGATGTGCCAGTAATGGGGGCAAAGATACGCACCTTCTCGGCGGCAAGGGTCAGAGCGATGTCGTCCTCAAGGCTGCGAATCTTGTTGACCCGCTCCCCCTCGCCCATCTCGATGCGGAACGTCGTTACAAGTGGGCCGGAGACATAGTCAACTACTCTACTGGTGAGGCCAAACTCCCTGAGCGTGCCCTGGAGCTTCTCCATGGTCTGGTCGAGCTCCGTCTTAGAGCTCGCGCTCTGGGCGCTCTGCGGGTTAGAAGAGAGCATCGAGAAGGGCGGGAGCTTGTAGGTGTCGTCGTTCTCACCAGGGCGCACGACCTTCTTTGCCTTCACACGCACATTGGCATCGGCGACCGCCTGCGTCTTCCTCTGGCGCCTCTCGCCAGAGCGCTGGGTGGTGCTGGTGCGCTTTGTTGGCTTGCGCTTTGGCTTAGAGTTTGCCGCAGCCTCGGTAAGGAAGTCTGGGACGCCACCCTCAACCTGTGGGGCGGCACCCTTGGACTTGCCAGTGGAGCGCTCCTGAATCTCAAAGGTCAGTTGCTGCTGTCGCTGGGTTGGCGCCGCAGCGTTGTCTGCAGTCCTGCCACTTGCCTTGGGGCGACGCTGGAGCAGGGTTGTAACGGCCTCCCCGAGCTGCCTGCCAAGCCCTTCATCCTCTTGGTCGCCATCGTCGTACACGGCATAATCGTCGTCGTAGGTGGGGGTTTGTGCGCTCACAGGCCTTCGCCTCGTGAGCACGCTCGAGGTGCGGTTGCCAAGGTAGGTGGTCTTGGGCTCGTCGTAGTAGTCTTCGTTGTCGTATCCCCCATAGTCAGAAGCCGACTCAAAGGCCAGCTCCGCCTCAAACTGTGCCTGACGCTGGGCCCTGCGCTCCTCGCGACGAACGCGACGATGCTCACTGGCCTCATGAATGGTCGCACGAGCCGATGCGGCCCCACGCCTGATGTTTGACACAGCATTTGAGATAGAGAAGCCGCAGACCACAATGCCTGCGATGACCACGCCAGCCAGGATAACGAGGCCGACCTCACGACCAACGGTGCGAAGCAGCGCCCAGGCGATGCCACCACCCACATACCCTCCGCGCACGCGGAGCACATCGTGCGCCAGCACCTCGGAGCCCTCGGGTCCCACGCCAGGATAGGTGATGGACACAATGGCCAGGATAGAGACGGTGATGAGCGCAAGGCCAAAAGCCACGCGCCCCGAGATGGGCTCTTCGTCATCAATGAAGAATGTGAGCGCAAAGACGAGCAGCGCAACTGGAAAGAGAAGCGCCCCAGCGCCAAAGAGCAGCACCAGTGCCTCTCCCGTGATCTTTGTCACAGGGGCGGAGCTGGGCATGATGAGCGACACTGCCATGGCAATGGCAAGCACAACAAGCAGCAGGCCAACGATATCGTTGGCAGTGCCGCCAAGCTTTGGCACGGCGGCGCGAACGGGCGCCTTGGCCCGCGTGTTCTTCCTGCCCTGCCTGCTCGAAGTTGTCTTCTTGCGTGACGCCATGAACTAGACCTCCATCACGATGGGGATGACCATCGGACGTGTGCGCGTGCTGCTCCACAGGTAGCTCGAAAGAGCGTTGCGCGCGCCGCGGCGCAGCTGCTCCACGCTTGGGCTGCCAGACTCCTGGAGCTTCTCAAGCTGAATCCTTACGGCCTCCTGGGCCGACAGATTGAGCTCGTCGTCTACGGTGAACGAGACTCCCCTGCTGGCAATCTCAATCTCGCCGACCTTGGTGCGATGGCGCAGCACCGTAACGACGCAGGTCACAATGCCGTCACTCGCAAGCTTCTTGCGGTCGCGGAAGACGTAGGGGTCTGCGTCGGTGATGGCAAGACCATCAACATAAACGACGCCAGAGTCAACAGGTTCGCCCCACGTGACCTTGCCACCACGCATCTCGAGCGTGTCCCCGTTGTCGGCAATGAAGATGTGGTCGTCTGCGATACCCATCTGCCTCGCGAGCGCGGCATGAGCCCTCAGGTGCACTGCCTCGCCGTGAACAGGCATAAAGTTGTGCGGACGAGCCATGGCAAGCATGAGCTTGAGCTCTTCCTGGCTGCCGTGGCCGGACACATGCACGAGCGTGTTTGACTTGTCAAAGATGGTGCAGCCAATCTTAGAGAGCGCGTTGATGACGCCCTGGACGCTCTTCTCGTTGCCGGGAACAGGCGTTGCCGAGATGATGACCGTATCGCTAGAGGTGATGGTCAGCGACTTGTGCGCACCATTTGCCATGCGCGAAAGGGCCGAGAGCGGCTCGCCCTGGCTGCCGGTGCAAAGGATCACGATCTTCTCATCGGGGATGTCAACCTTGTCAAAGGCATCGATGATGTCTTCTTGGTCAATGTGGAGGTAGCCAAGCTCGCGAGCGACCTTGGTGTTTGTCACCATCGAGCGACCGGTGACGATGACCTTCCTGCCAACAGCCACGCTGGCATCGCAGACCTGCTGCAGTCGATGGATGTGGCTCGAGAACGACGCCACAATGACGCGACCGGGCGCGTTCTTGATGATGTGGCGCAGCTGGGGACCAACCGCAGCCTCAGAGGGCGTAAAGCCAGGAATGTTGGCGTTGGTGGAGTCGGAGAGCAGCAGGTCGACACCGCTCGTTGCAAAGCGATTGATGGCCTGATAGTTGGGCGTCACGCCGTCAATGGGCGTCTGGTCGAGCTTGAAGTCCCCGGTGTGCATGATCGAGCCCGCCGGGCAGCGCATATAGACGCCAAGCGCAGCAGGAATCGAGTGCGTCATCGAGAAGAAGTCGATGTTGAAGACGCCCAGCGTAAGATGGGTCCCGTCCTGAACCTCGCGGAACTTGGGCGCGTTGAGCTTATGCTCAGCGAGCTTCCCCTCAATGAAGCCAAGGGTCAGCTTGCTCGAGTAGATTGGAACCTTCTTGGTGAGGTCCATCAGGAGATACGGAAGCGCTCCAGTGTGGTCCTCGTGCCCGTGGGTAATGATGATGCCCCTGAGCTTCTCCTCGTTCTCGAGAACGTAGGTGTAGTCGGGCAGCACAAGGTCGATACCGGGCTGCTCATCATCGGGAAACATGAGACCGGCGTCAATGAGCACCATGTCGTTGCCGTACTCAAAGGCGGTCATGTTCTTGCCGATACCATCAAGACCCCCAAGGGGAATAATCCTCAGGGGAGTTTGAGTTCTTGCCATATGGGTGTAATTCCTTCCGTCGTGCGATTTAGTTGCATATGTATGCCGCTTACAAGCGGTCTTCTCTCTAACTAGA
>CADCHF010000036.1 GCA_902801175.1 uncultured Coriobacteriaceae bacterium
CGGTGGGAGTCAGGTGCCAATCCTGATTAAGAGAGCCGTCCTCTTTCGCTTGGTTTACGTTTGCGCCGTTTGACGAGCCCGTCAGATTGAGCGCCATTCTGGAGTGTCGATTGAGGAAAATTACGTTCCCGCCGTCGGCAATCTCCACGTCCCAAGTCTGTGCCCCAGTACCATTCTTGTCCCATTGCCGCACATTCGCGCCATCATCCATGGAACCATTCAGAACATCGAGGACCTTCCCAGAAGCGACATTCATGATGATGTAGCCGCCGTTCAGATACGACACGTAGAACTTCTGTGCGGCAGAGTTGTTCGAAGCGTACCCCTGTACATTTGCACCACTATTGCCAGAGCCACCCGCAACATCCAGCGTCAGCCCTAATGCCGAAGAAATCTTGTACGCACCGTTTCTGATTAACTGCGCAGCCGAGAACAGGAAGTGCTGTGCGTCAGTACCGTTCGACTCGTATGTCTGGACCTGGGCCCCATTCGCTGCCGACCCAGCATAGATGTCCATGACAATCTGCTTGCCCGCGGTATTCGCCGCGCCAACATTTACAAGCGAGAAGAACGATCCGTTCCAGCCCAGAGCCCATTTCATGGAGTCATCAATGTTGCCATCATGCCTACTCTTTGAAGACCCAGACTGAATCACGAGGCCGTCGGCGCCACGTGTCAGCCAGCCACCAGAGGCGGCAGTCCTGATGCTGATGGTTCCGTCGTCGTTGTTCACCACTTCAAATCGCTGCGCGAGCGTATCGTTTATGTCATATAGCTGAGCCTTTGCACCCGACTGGTTGGAACCATTCTGGATGTCGACCGTCTTCTTCGTGAGGGAGTTGAAGTTGCGAATGGAGTAGATTCCGTCCGAATACGCATTGGTTTGCTGGATGCTGAACCTCTGTGCCTTCGTTCCGTTCTGGCGATAGGTATTGAGGTTTCCTCCGTTGCCCGCGTAGGCGCCAGCGATGTCCATGGCCAAGCCATTCGCTTTGTTGACGAAGGTGAAGGTGTCATCATCGTTCTTGCAAATCGCCCATCTCTGCGCATCGGTGCCGTTGTAGTTCCACTGTTGGATATTTCCGCCAGGCATAAACTGAGCGCTAGAAACGTCAAGCACCTTTCCGGTGCCTACGACCGATATGACATAGTAGCCATCGGAATCGCGGTGGAAATAGAACCTCTGGGCACCAGTTCCATTTGAATCCCAGGTCTGGGCGTTTGCCCCCGCGTTCCAACTGCCACCACTGATGTCCACAGACTTATTGCTACCAACGCTAGCTTTGATGGAATAGGCCCCATCCTCTAGCACAACGTTTGACTTCACGTTCGGATTCGTCGGAAGCAGATAGAACTGCTGCGCGCCAGTCCCATTGCTCTGATAGATCTCGGCGTTGGTGCCATTTGACCTACCGGCAGCGTACAAATCGAGCACGTACTTGTCGTCAAGATGCGACACGAACGTGTAGGCGATGCCATTTTGCACGATGTCCCAAAGCTGCGCCGCAAGCCCGACGGACTTCTTCCCAAGCTGAACGTTTGCGCAATTTGCAGCAACGCCGCCACGCACTTCGAGCACAAGGTCCGTCCCATGCTTGGCTACGGAATAACCCTTGTTCGCCTCGTCATACGTGACGTCCCATTTCTGAGCGCCGCTGCCATTGAACGTATACGTCTGCACATTCGTGCCCGGAGCGTTACCGTTTGCGGCGGCATCAAGGACCTGCGGGTCAGATGTACCGGACTCAATCACGTACGTGCCATCGGCTACCGTACGGCCGTCTTCTTTGACCTTGTCTTCCGTTGCAACTGCGTCTTGTTTTACGGGACTTTGGCCAGCAGGTGTTGTCTCGGCATCTTTTTCTGCAGGCTGTCCTTCTATGCCATTGTTAGAATCTCCGATTGTCACCTCCTCTGGTTCAGTCGATGCCGTCTCCGACAAAGGCGCAGAAACGTTACCAGAATCGTTCGACTCCCTGCTCGCGTTCTGCACGCTATTGGAAGCAGTCATTTCTAAGGCAGGTCCATTGGAGTTATTCTCGCTGGTGATTGCCTGCTGCGAGGACGCTTCCACCTCGGCGGAAGCAGGATCTTGGGCCAGAGCAGTCTGGGGAAGAAGCACTGCCATGGTGCATGCACCTGCGGAAATCATCGCAACAAGCGCAACCTTTGGACTGTATGTGAATCGCTTCATGAAACCTCCCATGCTGCGGGGAGTAATCCCCCAACCGATGAATTGCTCACAAGTATATATGAGTTTTATTTCAGGCAGACGCCTGTAGCGTCTGCCGCGCAATCAATCTGACACGCGCAAGCCTATACGCCTTTCCCACATACCAGTGAGATTTAACTAGGGCACCTATCAGAGGGAGCACGTGAGCCAGCCGCTTCGCCGCACTGGCCGATCCAAGAAAGGCATTCATCTGGTAATACGCCCTTGAGAACCGCCACTCACGAGCCGGTGTCCAGACATCGTCTACCTTATGCTGGACCTCTTCGACATCGGCAACCTTACCCTCTCTGTAAGTTCTTGTGAGCTCCCTCTGGAATAGGTACTGGCGAAAGAGGCTCGATCTCGAGATGCTACCCGAGGAAATCGTGTAGTCCAGCAGCGTTTCCGGGCAGTTTCCTATCTCGTATCCATCCAATTCCAGACGAAGAAGAAAGTCGTAATCCTCTGAAAGCGGTATCGGACGATATCCCCTTGCAAGGATCTCGGCTTTCCCTAGCCATGTAGGATGCATGACGCAGTTGTTGTACCCCAGAGCCTTCGCTACTTCACTCGCGCTCGTCGGAAGCCCATCGGCACGATACAGGAACGTGCCCTCCTCATTGACTACGTTCATGAAGCAGCCCACAAGGTCGAGGTGGTGTTCAGATAGGTACGCCACCTCTCGTTCCACGCGCTCTTTGTGAGCAATGTCATCGGAATCCATGCGGCAAATAAGGTCGCAACCATCCTTTATGTCCGCAATTGCCGAATTAAGAGACGAAGCAAGCCCCAGGTTCCTCTCGTTCACTTTCAGCGAGAAGCGCTCCCTATCGCCACAATACTCCTCAAGGAACTCTCTCGCCTCAAGGTTGTCGGGGTCGTCCAGAACAACGAGCGTCGAGATGTTGCCATAGGTTTGGCCGTCGATAGAGTCTGCGGCGCGCTTGATGACGTCAACGGGCTCCCGGTAGACAGGAAGCACTACCGTTACCTTTGGATCTCTGCTCACCGTTTCTCCCTTCGGGGTTCGAAGCCCGATGCCATGATTTGCTAGACTTGTCAATGAGGCTGTCAATGGTCATCCAAGGCAGCCTACTCTTTCCGCGTACGCGACAAGACCGTCCTCAATCATATCGTTTGGGATAACTCATGTGGCTTAGCTTTGTACTTGTGTTTGCGACCTACCTGCTACTCTTTGTTCCAAATGCGCTTTTGCTTTTTGGGCTTGGCTTCGACATATTCTGGAGCGCGACGCTTTCCCCCCTCGTCAGCATCAGCGCATACGCAATCATCGGCCAAGCGTTAGCGATTGTTGGCATTCCCTCTAGTGCGCCTATCCTCGTCGCGCCCATACTCAGCGCGGCCCTCATTGCGGCATTACTGGTGCGCAGAAAGGGCAAGACTGTTGCAGCACCATCTGTCGACCGTTTCACAGCGCTTCTTTACCTTGGCGTGGGTCTTGCACTCGGCCTGCTGGTCTATCTAAAGAATCTCCCCTCGCCCGACGCCCTCTTCCAAGCGTTCGACACTGCGCAGCACCTCAACGTGATTCGTGCGTTTGCGGATTCTGGTCGATTCTCTTCCCTAGGCGTCTCTGCATATCTCACGGAGGCAGATAAGGCGATCTGTCCCGCCGCTTCTTCCGGCTTCTATCCCTCCGCCTGGCATGCGTTTTGCGCCTTGGCAGTACAGCTCACCCAGTGCAAGGTCACCGTCGCCATCAATGCATCCGAGTTTGTGATGACCTCGATTGCCTACCCCCTTGGCTGGGCCGCTCTCCTCACCCTCGCGTTTGATGGCGATAAGAATAAAGTTAGAGCAGGGTCCATCGTCTGCATGGCATTCGCCTCGTTCCCCTGGCAGCTCATCATGTTCGGTCCCATATACCCTAACCTTGTTGGCTTTTGCGTCCTCCCATCTGCCATGGCTCTCTTCATGCTCGTGTTTCTTGGCTCAGGTCGCAGGACTTCTGTCACTGGGATGCTTGTGTTTCTGCCGTGCCTGGCCGGCCTTGCGCTCCTCCACCCCAACACGATATTCACGGCGCTGGTGCTTTTGATGTTCTGGTGCGCAAGGCTCGTCCACGATGCCCTAGCACGCGTTCTGGAAGACCGCCCGAAGCTTGTCGCGAAAGCAATGCCTTGGGCCGGATGGGCGGCCTTCCTCTTGCTGTGCCTTGCATTCTGGATCTTCTGCTACAGATTGCCCGCATTCCACGAAATCGTGTCCCACAACTGGAAGACGTATGCGACACAGCAGCAAATGCTCTACAACCTGTTTGCGCTCACCTACACCAACGACTTTTGCTACAACCTCGCTCCGCAGTTCCTGCTTGGCGTGCTTGTGATCGTGGGCGCAGTGCGAGCGGCCTTTTCTGGCAAGACGCATTGGATTACGCTCTCGTACCTTGTTGCTGGATTCATATTGTTCTGGGTGGCTACCTACACTGGCATCCCAGGACGCTCTCGGTTCCTTCTCGGCGGATTCTGGTACACGGACCCCATGAGGCTTGCCTCCATGTTCGTCCTTGCGTCTATACCGTGCGCCGCCTTGGGACTTTCTTACGTCGCCGAGCTGCTTGATCGCCTCGGCAGCAAGAGGCTCGGCGGCATCCACGTCGCAGGCCACAATGTCGCGACCATCGCAGTCGTTATCGCAGTCTTCGCTTTGGTGAACTACTTCCCTGGCTTCTATAAGTCCCCACAAGAGGTCAGGCGTCACCCAGACATGCAGAGTACAGACTTCCACACTGCTTTTGGCGACATGTGCTACATCGTGGCGGATGTGTATGACAGCACTTCTCCGCTGTCACAGAAGGAAAAGGACTTCCTTGCCAAGGCCACCCCGATAGTTGGTGATGAACTTGTCATTAACGACCCCGCAGACGGAAGCCTCTTCGCCTATGGCGATTATGGCATAAGAACGTACTATCGCACCCTCACGGGAGTCGGCGCGCCTAATGAGACGTTTGAAAGTCAGCGCATCAGAACCTGGCTCAGCCACATGGGCCAGAGCCCCGACACCCGCGAGGCACTCAAAAAGACGGGCGCGCGCTACGTGCTGGTACTCGACGACAGCGATGCAGTTTTCTCGTTTATCAACCTCAGGGGAACCGGAGCCAAGTCGCGAGCAGATTTCCATGGCGTCGAAAGCGTCGGTGCAGATACACCGGGTCTCAAGCTTGTGCTTTCAAGTGGCGACAGGCTGCGTCTATACAAGATTGTTGGCTGACGCTTTGACTCTGTAGTTTCGAAGCGTAGCAAGCATTAAAGCTAGAATGGATTTCGTACGTCTCCCAGCGCTAAGGATACTATGCATATGCACGTCCTCGCTATAATTCCCGCCTTCAACGAGGAGGAGTGCCTCTCCTCCACGGTCGCAGAGCTTACGTCGCAATGCCCGGATATTGATTACCTCGTAGTAAATGATGGCTCCAAAGACGATACGGAGTCGATCATACGTGGGGAAGGTCTACACGGCGTCAACCTTCCCGTCAACACGGGGCTTACCTCCGCCTTTCGAACCGGAATGAAGTATGCTTACCGTCACGGGTATGACGCCGCGATTCAATTTGATGCAGATGGCCAGCACATGCCGACTTTCATCAGAACTATGGCAAGGGCGATGGACGAGAATGGCGCGGACATCGTAATTGCGTCCCGTTTCCTCAATGGCGAGCGTTTCACGGGCGTGCGCGGACTGGGGTCTCATCTCATAACCCATCTCGTCAAGATGACGACGGGGGTCACCATCACGGATCCAACGAGTGGCATGCGCATGTACGGACGCTCCATGATCAAGATGTTTGCCACAGGCTTCGATGTTGCACCCGAGCCCGATACGGTGGCGTGGGCCATCCGCAAAGGAAACAAGGTGGTCGAGGTCCCCGCCGAGATGCGCGAGCGTCAAGGTGGTGAGAGCTACCTCAAGCTCTCCAACGTCGTTAAGTACATGAGCAGAACCTGTCTGTCCATCCTGCTCTTCCAATGGCTCAGGTAAGGAGCTTTCGTGGCACTTCAGCAGCGTATTCTCATACTCTTTGGCGCAGTTCTCGCATTCGCGATCGTTTGTCGTCGCATACAGAAGGACAAGATTCTCGTCGAGGACTCGATCTATTGGGTCGTCCTGTCCCTTCTCCTCGTTGTTGTCGCGGCTTTTCCGGACATTGCAATCTGGATGGCAGGCCTGCTAGGCTTCATCTCGCCCATCAACTTCGTGTACCTACTGATCATCGCTCTCTTGCTCATCAAAGTGTTCAGCAACTCCGCAGAAATCTCCATGCTCAAGAGCAAGGTAAACGATCTTGCACAAGAGATTGCCCTAAGAGAAGAGCTTGGCACCAAGGATACCCACCACCACGGAGACTCGTCGGCGACTGACACGCATCACTAGGCGATTATGGTTGCTGCGCGGGCTTTTCCCATCAAAGCCTTCCCAAGAGAAACAGTATTCTCAGCGCCAGCTCTTCTGATTTCTTCTGTCTAAGCCTTATTGGCGTTACGGCTTTGGTCAAACGCCCGCCGTTCAGAAACCGCCCTAGGAGACGGCGTCTCTCCATGGGCATTGTGGTCCCAAAGTCGCTCTCGAGCTTCTTCAGCTGAAGCGTCACGTTCTCGAGTTCGCCACCCTGCAGGAACTTTCGCGCACGATAGCGCAAGAGCGACATGCCGCCAGTTCCCGTTGCACTTACATTCGCTCCAGTACGCCTGTAGTCGAGCGAAGCAAAGTCATCAAACGTAAGCTCGCCTATCGCGCTCGCGACGAGGGCACACCACCAGTCGTGACAATATACGCCGTCGACTCCTGCGTTTACCACTGTGCGCACTAGGACGTCGTTCATCAGCACCGTATTGCCAGACACCATGTTTTCGTACAGCATCGTCGGAAAGTCAACCCCACGTTGGTTCAAGTGGCTCTTTCCTTGCGGACGCAGGTCGCTGTCACAAAAGACATACTCGGAGCAATAAAGCTGCGGCACTCGTTCGTCACGTTCCGCAAGAACGCTCACGGCTCGCGACACCTTGTCGGCATGCCAATGGTCGTCCTGATCGCAAAAAGCAACGTAGCTGAACCTGCCTGCCACCGACTTCAAGAGCGAGAAGAAGGAGCGTACCACCCCAACATTCTTGCCGCGCTCAAGACTGATCTTGCCGTCTCGTTCATAGCGCTCAAGAACCTTCACCGTGTCGTCACGCGACCCATCGTCGCGTACAAATACGGCTAGGTTTCCATAGTCTTGTGCAAGTACGCTCTCCAACTGCTCTTGCACATATTTCTCGCCATTGTAAGTAGACATGACCACGGCGACGCTCGCAAGCTTTCCTTGTCTCATGCATGCCCCTCTTCACAGGACGGCGCCATCACTTTTCGATGGCGCCGTCCGTCCAACACTTTCATACACGCGCTCTGTGGACTCGACTTATTCTTTACCTTGGCCAGCTGCCAATAGTCCATTTTGTCGGGTTCGGATTATAGCTGGCAAATGACTCAACCGTCGAGCCGGTCGGAACGTTGTCATATACCCATTTCGCGTCATCGCGAAGCATGCAGATGCATCCCGATCCCTTATGAACGTAGCCAGACTTGCCCTGAGCCCTGAACTCTGCGTAGATCGAGTAGTGGAAACCCTGACCCATCTCATAGGGAGTCGAGCTGTTACGAGACTCGGGGTAGGACGGAAGGTTGAAATCGCCCTGCCTCCTGTTCGCAGTCCATGCGGTAACGAAGCAGCTGAAGTAGTCATTTACCCACGTCGTTCCCTCGTAGAGCGCAGGGGCCTTGTGATGCAGTTTAAAGAGACCGGTCTTCGAGTTGTTTGTGCCAGCTCCCCATTTGCCGCCATACGCGCCCGTTGTCACGTCGAACGTCTTCACAGCGCTCCAACTTCCACCAGACTTCTGCAGCACGGTCACTCGAGCCTGGTCAACGTCCACGCAGACATAGAAATTCGTGTCGCTTCCCTTTTGGACCGCCTTTGCACGCATCTTGTCCAAGTATGACTTATCGTACTTAAGCCCAGAGGCATCCTTGCCGCTCACGCTTCCTGCATTGCCGCCCACGCTCGTGTTCACGACTGTCTTGGCATACGACCAGCTTGCCATATCCGAGCCGGCATCGACCAATACCGTCCTCGAGCCAGAGGAACTCACACCCAATGCCAATCTATTCGAAAGTCCGGAGACAAGCACGATGCCTCCCTTGACACCAATGGTTGGCATCCACATCTGCGCAGGAGTTCCGTTCGGTGCATATTGCTGTACGGCCGCTCCGATTGACCCGTTTCCGTTCTGCACGTCAAGCGCCTTTCCTGATCCCGCGTTGGCAATCGAGACGTAGCCAGAGCCTAAAGACTTTACCGTCCAAGCCTGAGCGGCAGTTCCATTGCTCTTATATACCTGCACGGCCGCCCCATCGGACTTCGAGCCTCCAGACACGTCCAATGCCAATCCGTGATCCAAAGACGTTGTCAATACATACGTTCCGTCCTCGATTGGCCTTACCTTCTCGAGCTTCCAAGACTGCGCCGCAGTTCCGTTAACAGCATATGTGCCGACCGTGCTACCGCTTCTAGTGGACGCACCCGACAGATCGAGCGCCTTTCCCGAGGCAACGTTGACAAATGTCACGCCACTTCCAGAGCCAGGCCGGGCTGTCCAACGAGACTCATCGGTCAGCTGCTCGGACCCACAAAGCGTTCCGTCGGCATCCGTGAGATAGAGTCCTGAGTTTGCACTCTTGACAGAATATGCCTTTGCTTCCTTGTCGTAGCTCACGGTCCACTTTTGAGCGAGAGTGCTGTTTGAAGAATAGATTTGGACTCGCGCATTCGGGCTCGTCGACGCTGACTCGACATCCAAAACCTTCGACGAGTCCAGGGAGCTCTTGATTGCGTAAAGACCATCTTCCACTACGCTGGCAACAGGCTCGAAAGTCCACTGTTGAGCCTTGGTACCATTTGCATCCCACAACTGCACCGCGGCACCGTCGTGGGCATTCGCGCCAGGAACATCCAGGGCCCTGCTCGTTAGCGGAGTCCTAATGACATAGGTTTCGCCCGCTGATTTCCTGATGTCCCAACTCTGGGCACTTGAGCCGTTCGGTTGGTACTGCTGAATCCTCACTCCGTTGGACCCATTGCCGCCGGGCACGTCGAGAGCCTTACCGGAACACGCCGCCGTCAACTTATAGTAGCCAGTCTGCGAGTCGTATGTGAGAGACCATCGCTGTGCTGAGCTGCCGTTCTTCTCCCACAGCTGAACCCGAGCCCCGTTTGAGGAAGACGCCGAGGGGACGTCGACTGCTTTTGACGAGGATGCCGCGGACTGCACGGTGTACGATCCCTCCGCAAGGGAACTCGTGGATTCGAGAACGAACTTCTGGGCTGCGGTTCCGTTTGACTGCCACACCTGAATATTGGCACCATCGCGGCCGCTTCCACCCGACACATCGAGCACGAGCCCATTGCATACCGACTTGAGAGAATATGATCCGTCACCGTTATCTACAAGATCCCACTGTTGAGCAGCCGAGCCGTTCTCGCCCCAAAGCTGGACGTTAGTGCCGTTTGCCCTACCAGCGCCGCTGACATCCAGTACCAGCTTGGTGTTGACGCTGCGCACGACATAGTGGCTTCCCGACTTTTCGAGACGCCAACGCTCACCAACCCTAGAGTTGTCCTTCCATTGGAATACGTTGCCTCCGCTGACCTTTCGATTGGACTCCACGGCAACGGTCTTCTTCGACGCGACGGAAGAGATCACGTACACGCCATCAGAAACGCTGGTTGCAGCATGAGCGACAATAGGTTGAGCCAGCGCGCAGCAGAGCAAGACGGCAGCAGAGAGTACGCATCCTGACCGCGTCAACCGAGCTTTCTTATTCATGTGTCCTCCATTGCAAGGGCGGTAGGCTAACGCCAATCGTATCACCTGCGAAGTCTGAAGTCCGCCCAAACAACGCCGGTCATCCGAATGCTGTCTCTAAAGGGTCACTCCCCTGCCCCGAAGCATGCGAGAGGCCAGAACGAGATACCAGCGCAAGGGCGAGGTAAGGTAGGCCAGGCGGTGGCTCTTCTCCCCCATTAGTTCCGAGAGCGCCTCACGCATTGTCGAGCAGCGCACCTTTCCAACGCTCCACTTGAGCAAGGTGCGGTAATAGGTCATCTTGGCAGCAAACACGGCCTCTTCGTTCTGGCGCGATTCAGCAAACTGGATGATGGTCTTCCCGAAGAGAAGCTCTTGGCGAGCGTAGTTCTCGTCGACCCTCACATTTGACGAGTAACTCGATCCGCCCTTGACCACATGCCGATAGGCGCTCCAAACATGCTCCATGCAACGAACCCTGCCGATCGTGAGTATAAAGAATGCATTCCTGCGATCGCCTGGATAGGAATCGTAAAGACGCATGCGCGTGATGTCCTCGCGCGCCTTGAGGTACGGCTCGCGTCGGTAGAGCGAAGTACCAATCTGGCCGGGTAGGCTCATGTAGAAGAACTCTTTGAAGGTGTACTCCCCATTCGGACACTCAGGGTACTTCTCGCCGTTTGGTTTCGAATCCGCACCAACGACAACGCAGTGGTGGTAGCAGGCAGAGTAGTCCGGATGCGACTCCAGGAAGTCGACCTGTGCTTGCAGCTTTCCGTCGTATGTCCAGAAGTCGTCGCCCTCAAGAATTGCCATGTAGCGTCCGCGGCAACGATGAAGCAGGTCGTTGCAGTTGTTCTCACCTCGAAGGCCCATGTTCTTGGGGCGAAGGAGGATGTGGAACCAGTCAGGAAGCTCGGACTCGAGGCTTCTAAGCACGTCGCGTGTGCCATCCGTAGAATAATCGTCGCCGACGATAACCTCAACGGGAAAGTCGCACTTTTGGCTTGCGATGCTCCTGAGGCAGCGCTCGACGTAGTCCCGCTGGTTGAACACCGGGACTATGACGCTGACCATCGGCGCCTGTGTCGTAGCTGCCTTTTCCTGCTTCACCCGTGCTCTCCCAGCCTAGCTCCTGCCACAAGACAGAACGATGTCACAGATTCGGTCGACGTCCTCGAGTGCGAGGTCCGCATACATGGGCAGTGTGAGCACATGACTCGCGACGTAGCGTGCCACAGGCGTCCTTGAGCTGTCAAAACGGCCGCGATAGCAGGCGAAATCCGTCGTAAGCGGGTAGAAGTACTTGCGCGAGAAGATCTGCTGCTCGGCAAGGGTGTCATACACGTTGTCGCGAGAGGCGCCGAAGTCGTCGTCGAACACGACAGGCAGGTAGGCGTAGTTGGGGGTGACGCCCTCCTTGGGCAGCGACACCCTGACGCCCCGGGCGCCGTCGAGACGCTCCCAGTACCGCTCGGCGACCAGCTTGCGCTTCGAGATCTCGCGATCGAGGTGGCGAAGGTTGCAGATGCCCATGGCCGCGCAGAACTCGTTCATCTTGGCGTTGCCACCTACGTACTCAACGTCCTCGGGACCAGTGATGCCAAAGTTCTTCCACTCGTTGAGGAGCGTCTTGAGCCCAGCGTCGTGGAAGCACACGGCACCCCCCTCGATGGTGTTGAACACCTTGGTCGCATGGAACGAGAACATGGAGGCGTCGCCAAACGACGCGGAGGAGACGTCGCCGCGCCACACTCCGAAGGCATGCGCGGCATCATAGATGACCTTGAGGCCGTGACGGTCAGCGATGTCCTGGATTGCGTCTACGTCGCATAGGTTGCCATAGACGTGGACGGGGACGATGGCGCAAGTGTCCTCGTCTATCAGACGCTCGACCGAGGCAGGGTCAATCGTATAGTCGTCTGGCTTAATGTCTGCGAACACGGGCTCCAACCCCTTGCGAACGATGGCGTGGGTCGTGGACGCAAACGTGTAGGGCGTTGTTATGACCTTGCCCTTGAGCCCCATGGCCTCGAGCACGCACTCGAGCGCTGAATGGCCGTTCACGAAGAGCGCAATCTGGGGAACCTTCAGGTAGCTCGCAAGGTCTGCTTCGAGCTGACGGTGCTTTACGCCCATGTTCGTAAGCCAGTGGCTCTCCCAGATGGGCTTTATCTCCTCCGCATACTCCTCGAAGTCCGGCATGGACGAGCGCGTAACGAGGATCTTATCTGGCATGCTTGTGCTCCAAACCTGCAAGTTCCGCAAATATAAGACATTCTAGCATCGATATCACAACATAGAACTCCGGGCTGTACTTACCCACCTCCAGTAGGTAGGAATCAAAGCTGAAGACGCTCAGCTGGTACGAGACGTACCAGACCGTCGCGGCCTCGTATGCGAGCGCAGTGAGCGCCAGACCGAGCGCGATGAGCAGTGATTCCACGGGCTGCTTCACCCTCCCGCGCACAGCCATCGCGACGAGAGCCGCGATGGCAGGAAGGAGCAGCAGGTTCATGATGCGCATTGCCGCGATACCGACACGCCCAAGGTGGTAGTCAACCGCGGATACTGCCGCCGCCTTCTTGGACGTATCATCCACCTCACCATTGACAAGCGTGTTGCCACCAAGGAGCACGCGCATCTTGACCTCCCCCGACGCAAACATACCCGGCGGGCTCACAGGCTTCCATCCCGGTTCGATGAGGTGTTCCTGAAGGACATCCAAGCGAAGAAGAGTCGCCGATGTATCGAGTGTTCGTCTTGCCCAGGGGAGAAGGTCGGTTGTCCCAACTGGCGGTGCCACCTGAGAAATCCTCAGGCCTCCTTTTGCGGCTATGTTACCCGTCCTCTCCGCCTTTCGCAGCTCTGCGTCAACCTTCGACCAGAACGCGCTGGCGGTGCGGGCGGTCGCGTTCTTCCTTGCGTCGTAGTAGCCCTGCCTGAGCGCCCAGTACGCAAGGTCGCCGTACACCTCATGCCCATCGAAGGACTCATCCCACTCGTCCCACGACCCCTCTACGGACTCGCGGATCGTTGCAAGCGTCGGGCTCGCTCCCATAGCGCTCTCGAGAGCCTTCCTCGATACCCAGAGTCCTTCGTCCTTCTCGCCCGTGTCGATACCGGACAAGTCAGAGCACACACGCGCGAACGAGCCCGTGAATCTCTCGTTTGTGCCATTGAAGCCATAGCGCTCATAGTTCACGCGCGAGACCGCTTCCGACGCACTCCACACGAGCACGAGGGGGAGCACGAGAAGCGCCACCCTGACGATGGGGCCGCGTGCACCTTGGTGCTCACGACGGGCAGCCTTCAGCCAACCAACCGCCATGACGAGGGAACACACGAGCACGAAAGGCAGTACCCAGGTAAAGTTCTCCTTGATGAGCGAGAGCGGGACCAAACCCAACGCCGCCGCGGCAGACCAGGGAAGCTGCACCCTCACGGGACCCTTCCTCCTGAGGTACCAGCCAATGTAGGCGGAGAGCGAGAGAATGGCGAAGGGGATGACCATCCCGTCGCGATAGATTCTGCGGAAGTACGTGGTCGTGAAAAGAAGCGGCGTGTAGAGAAGTATGAGGTAGACAACGACACGCACCCATCTCGAGCGAATGCGGGGGCGAAGCGCGATGGCGAAGGCGAGGCAGGCGATGGCCTGTGCACCGATGAAGAACAGCTGATAGCGAATGTGAGTCGTCCCACACAACGCGATGATCATGGGGTAACCCGGGTTCTTAGCGAGCGTATAGCGACCATATGGCCCCAACCACTTGCCCGCGGCGAGATAAAGGGCCGCATTTGCGAAAAGCCTGTCATCCGCCTCCGTGCCAGCCCCCAGGAGGACGGTCACGGGCGTCTGATAGGCAAGGACGATTCGCACGATGGTAAGCGCAACGGCAAGCACCATGGGGAGGACGTCGCCCGCTAGAGAGACTCGAAAGAGCCGCCCCTTGGCTCGTATGGGCGGAGTCGTTGTGGTGGCCCTCTTCTCAGCGCTCACTTTCTCGCCAGCTTCCTTTCTCTTGCGGCCTTGATGTTTCGCATGACGTAGGTAAACTCCTCGACGTGGAACGTCCACGACAGGAGGACGTAGACCACAAGCATCACGACGATGCCGACGAGGATTCCCAGGACGTCGTTGGGCATAGCCGAGGCGGCAAACCAAACTGCGACGGCGGATGCAGCCGACATGGCGAACGCGGGAACAATGTCACGTACCTGTTCCACGTACGAGTAGCCGATGACCCGCTTATTGGGAGACGCGTTGATGAAAGTGCTCACGATGCCCACGACCACGGAGCCGAAGACGATGGCGTAGATGTCACGCATCACGAAGGCTGCGAAGCCAATGATCGCGAGACCTAGGCACTTTTTTATGACCTCGAGCTTTAGGAAGAGGTCGCTCCTGCCCATGCCGTTGAGCACCTGGAGGTTGGTGGTGTGGATGGGCAGCAACGCGTACACGAAGCAGTACATCTGCAGGAACGGGACGCTCGGGAGCCACTTTGGCCCAAGCAAAAGCCTCACGAGCTGCGGGGCCAGAATGGCGAAGAGCGTCATCGAGGGGACGATGAGGTAGGTGCTCGTCTTAAGACCGCGGCGCGCGAGACGCTTGACATTGGAGACGTCCTCCTGCACGCGTGACACCGCGGACAGCATTACGGGCTGGATGGCTCCATCGAGCATGACGCCGAGCGCCTGGGGATACTTCTTGCCCTGCGAGACGTATCCGAGGTCCGTGGAGGTGAAAACCCTGCCGATGATGAGATCGGACAGGCTCTGATACAGCTGGTCCATAATGCCTGACACGAGGAGCTTCCAGCTGAAGCGGAACAGTACGACAGCGCGTTCGCCGTCGAACTCGAGACGCGGGCGCCAGGGGATCTGCTTTGCGAGAGCGATGCATTTGACGACCTGCTGCGTTATCTGCTGGACCACGAGCGCCCAGATGCCCAGTCCCGCGAGCGCGGCGGAAATGCCTAGGGCGCCCGAAACGATGCCGGCCGTGATGGTGGCTCGAAAAGTCTTGTTGAACTGGAGGTCACGGGCAACGATGGCCTCCTGGATAGAGTTGTAAGCATTGACGATGAGCACAAGCACGAGGACTCTGAGAGGCCACACGACGCGCGGCATCCTATAGAATGCCGAAACGGCGGGCGCCGAGACGAACACGGCGACGTATAGGACTGTTGAGACCACGAGGCTCATCCAGAACACCGTGCTGAAGTCCTTCTCGCCCACGTTCTTGGACTGGACGATGGCGGTATTTAGTCCAGACTGCACGAGCACGTTGCCCACGTTTACAAACACGAGCATGATCGCGAGCATGCCGAACTCGCTCGGTGCAAGGATGCGAGCCATCACGATTTGAACGACGAGCGTGATAATGGCGGACCCGCCCTGCTCGAAGAGCTTGAAGAAGAGTCCACGTATTGTCTTGGATTTCAGGTTAGCCTCTGCCAATAGATCCTCCTGCCAGGCCCGGCGCTACAGGCCGAGCGAGTAGACCACGATACCCAGGATGATGAGGACAAGCGCGAGGATGCGCCGGGCGTTAAGCTTCTCGTGGAAGATGGTTATGCCGAAGATTGTGACGTAGACGTAACCCGTCGCGTCGAGGATTGGCCCCATGGAGAGGGGGATCCCCTTGTACGCGTACACGGAGAGGAGCGTCGCGCCAAAGAACATCGCATAGGCGACGATTACGAGCGGGTTCAGGTACTCACGGATTGCGGAGGAATACTGCCTACCCGCAGACTTCTTGAGCAAAACCTGCGAGATACCCGAGATGAACACGCCAAAAAGGGCGAACAGCGCATATGTGAGCGTCCTACTCATGGTCGGCCTCCTCCCCCGAGAGCGAGAAGAGCACGACGCCCGCAAGTACGATGCCAGCGCCTATGAGCTTGAGAGGCGTAACGTCCTCGCCAAAGAAAAGGACGCCCCATACGATTCCCCAGATGAGAGTCACGGCCCGGTTGGCGTATGCCGCTATGAGCGGCATCCTCTTGATGACTTGCTGCCAGCCGATGGCATATACGGCGAGGATGACGAGCGAGCCTCCATAGCAGAGTACGAACGGAAGGCTCATGAATTGGTGCCGGGCGGCGAGCTTGCTCATGACGCCACTTATTGAGTAGAGCGCAAGCAGTAGATGAAGTGCGAGGAGCACCTTTGTTTGCGACCGCTTCTCGCCCACCTAGAGGTTCACCTTCTCGCGTATGACGTACTGGGGCGTGCTGTTGATGGAGAGCACGATGTTGCCTAGGTACTCCCCAATAATCCCGAGGGCGAGAAGTACCACTCCGAAGAAGAGAAGCAGGATGCAAACGATGGAGGACCAGCCGGCCATGATCGTGGGGTCGAGGACCTTCCTGACGATGGTAACGATGCCCGCCACGAATCCAACAAGAGCCGTGAACACACCGATGCCGGAGATGAGCCTGAGCGGGACGTTTGTGTAATTGAACGACGCAAGCCACAGATTGACCAGCTTGGAAAGCGTGTAGTTCGAGGTCCCGTACTCGCGCTTATGGTGTTCTATCGTCACATTGCCGATTCTGTTCGTCAACCGCGTGAACAATGCGTCTACGTATGGGTTGTAATTCTTGTACTGAATCATCTGGTCCTTTATCTCAGACGTGATGAGCCAGAAGTTACTCGATCGGATGTCCTTAGGCCTTCCAAGAAGCTTCCGAGAGGTCACCTTGTTGAGCCAGCTGGTAAAGTTCTTGATTGGTCCGTTCTTGGACTCCGCGTAGACGCCATACACAACGTCGAATCCGTCATCCATACGGTCCAGCACCTTGCGAATCTGCGACGGATGGCACTGCAGGTCATCGTCAATTCCGAGGATGAGATCGCCCTTCGCGAAGTGCAGACCGCACATGATGGCACTGTGCTGGCCGAAGTTGCGCATGAGGCTCACGCCATGTACGTTGGCATGCCTCTTGGCTAGCTCGCAAATCGCCCCATACGTGTTGTCTGGAGAACAGTCGTTCACCAGGACGAACTCGCAGTCATAGTCATCCCACTTGTTGAACTCGGCAATGGTGAGCTCAACCACGTCCTTGATGGACTTCTCGGACCTGTAGCACGGTATGACCACGCTCACCAGGCGCTTGCTATTGTTCGGGGCCAGTGCCTCGCTCATGCTTCGCTACCTCTCTCCGTACATCTTGCGGTAGTACTCAAGGTATGCACCGCTCGTCACGTGCTCCATCCACTCCTTGTGGGCGAGATACCAGTCGATTGTCTTCACGATGCCGTCCTCGAAGCGTGTCTCGGGCTCCCAGCCGAGCTCTGCCTTAATCTTGTCCGGCGCGATGCCGTAGCGGCGATCGTGACCCTTGCGGTCCTGCACGTACTTTATGAGGTCCTCTGTGATGGCCTTGTCGCCCGTAGCCCGAGCGGTCTCCTCGATAATCTTCTTCACGATGAAGATGTTGGGCCTCTCGTTGTGACCGCCCACGTTGTACACCTCGCCTAGGCGCCCCTTGGAGAGCACGAGGTCTATCGCCTTGCAGTGGTCCTCGACATACAGCCAGTCACGCACGTTGAGGCCATCGCCGTATACGGGAAGCTCCCTGTGGGCCTCAGCGTTGTTGATCATGAGCGGAATGAGCTTCTCGGGGAACTGGAACGGCCCGTAGTTGTTCGAGCAACGGGTGATGTTGACCGGCATGCCGTACGTGTCGCCATAAGCCTTCACAAAGAGGTCGGCACTCGCCTTGGAGGCGGAGTACGGCGAGTGTGGGCTGATGGGTGTGTCCTCGCGGAAGAAGGTGTCGGGCTCGTCGATGGAGAGCGACCCATACACCTCATCGGTCGAGACCTGGAGGTACTTCTTTCCCTCGGGGTACGACCCATCCTCGCGCTCCCAAGCAGCCCTGGTACAGTTGAGCATGTTGACGGTGCCCATCACGTTGGTCGAGGCGAAGGCACCAGGGTCCACGATAGAGCGGTCGACATGGCTTTCCGCGGCGAAGTTCACCACGTAGTCGATATCGTACTTCTCGAACAGAGCGGAAACCGCCTGCACATCCCTGATGTCTGCCTGCACGAACACATGCCTCTCGTCGCCCTCGATGGAGGCGAGGTTCTCGAGGTTGCCCGCATAGGTGAGAAGATCGACGTTCACGATCTTGATGTCGTCGTACTTACGAAGCATGTAGAGCACGAAGTTGGAGCCGATGAATCCAGCGCCTCCTGTGACAAGATACGTCTTGGCCATGTGGCAAACCTACCGTTTCCTAGATGTTGATGGACTTCTTCCACTCTGCGAACGTTGGGTGCATCTGGTCCTTCTGAGAAAGGATTGGCTCTGTACCCACTCCCAGCGGCCACGCCACCGCAAGGTCCTTATCGTTCCAGGTAATGCCGCCCTCGTCGTTGGGGTGGTACACGTCATCGCACTTATAGCAGAACACAGCCGTCTCGCTCATGACGTAGAAGCCGTGCGCGAATCCTCTGGGAATGAAGAGCTGGCGATGGTTCTCTCCAGAGAGTTCGACCCCTTCCCACTTCCCGAAAGTCGGACTGCCCGCTCGAAGGTCAACGCAGACGTCGTAGACGCTGCCCTCGACAACGCGTACGAGCTTCGCCTGCGGGTGTGCGATTTGAAAATGAAGGCCGCGGAGAACGCCACGCTTGCTCATCGACTGATTGTCCTGCACGAAATCTGCAGTGATGCCACCCTTTACAAAGTCGGAGCGCTTGTACGTCTCCATGAAGCCACCGCGATCGTCTCCATACACCTTGCAGTCGACGATGACGACATCCTTGATGTCACTCTCTATGAAAGTGAAGTTTCCATACGTGACGCTCTTTCGCATTTCCCGTCCGTCTCCCATGATTTCCTATCTGTCGCCGGCATCCAGCCACTTCTTCCTACTGAAGAAGTTCCAAAACATCACCACCGCGGTTGCGACGACCTTTACAAACATATAGTAGGGCCCATGTGCATAGTCGACCCCAACGCCCTCGAACGCAACCTGTCCGGCCACCATACAAACCTCGTTGATGGCTAGGCCTATTACGCTCAGGATTACGAAAATCGTGAATTCGCGCGTCTTGCTAAGGTCCTCGCGGTGGGTAAACACAAAGCGCATGCTCGCAAGGTAGTTAAAGACGGTACTAACGCTAAACGATATCGCTGCCGCTAAGACCGGGTCCATTCCAATCGTCTCATGTAAAAGAACCATGAGGCCGAAGTCAATAACGAAGGCGATGACCCCAACCACACCAAACTTCATAAACTGGGCCAGAAGCTGTCTCAAGGATAATCCTCTCGCTCTATTACCTGTTGGCCTTGCCTACGTGCTTATCGCGTTGGAAGTCGCCGTGCATCATTATGTGCATGGCGCTCATAACATGGGCGTAAGACATGCCCATGACCCCTAGCGGACCAAAGCTCTTAAACTCGTAATCCACTTGACCCGCCAGATAGGCAGCCCTTGCCAGTCGCGAATTTTGAGGCATCTGCCGACCCGTGACATCGTAGTAATACTTCCGCCTGTTCGTCGGAAGCTCGCACATCTTGTCAACGATTTCGGGCTTCATACGCAAGAACATCTTCTTGACGTTCTCTTTTACAAGAGGGTTATCCTCGCCATCGTCGATAATCGCGCCACGTGCATAGTCAAAGCCACGCACGTAGTGGGCTGCGAGAATGCCTTCATCCTTCACTCCAAGACGCTCGATAATGTCAAGCATCGTGTGCCACCGGTCGAACGGTCGGGTGATCGCATCATCCGCCTTATGGTCGTACGTGCTTCCCGGGAGGTCGGTGCGGTAGTTATAGAAGCACTTGTTGAGATACAGAATCGCGTCCGCCTGGCACATCGTCTCTATAAGGAATGGGTTGTCTGCCCAGCCAGCCCCGGGATACTCGATAAAACGTATGCCCTTCTCGTTCAGGAATCCGCGACGATATATCGCAGACCAGATAGAGGGATGCGTCGAAATGAGCCTTGGGTCTTCCTCAAGGGTAAATGGACGCTTCGAGGTAGGAATTCTCTTCGTTATAGCTGCCGGAAACGACCTCATGGTATCAGGGTCATCCCAATCCCTTAGGTCGGTCCATGCGGCCTTAACGATGTCTATCTCCTCGTCAAAGGAAGCCGCGAACTTGAGCAGCTCCTCATACATGGTCGAGTCGATGTAGTCGTCCGGCTCGATTATTGAGATCCAACGTCCGGTAGCTTCTTCGATTCCGCGATTGCACCCAGCACCGTATCCGCCGTTCTTCTTGTGAATCGGCTTAATTCGGGAGTCTATGGCCGCATAGCTATCGATGATCTGCGGAGACCCGTCGGTACACCCGTCGTCAATCAGTATGATTTCCAAGTTCTTGTATGTCTGGCCGCAAATACTGTCCAAGCACTGCGGCAGGAACTTCTCGGTGTTGTATATGGGAACGATTACGGATACGAGCGACTCTGCATCCTTACGCATGGTTTCCTCCAAAGTGAGACTTATAGCTATCGCGGTACGAGAAAAGCGCTGTACGCCAAGTTCTCATCCGTTCGGGCACTACGGCATACAGGCCACTGCTATCAAGGGCAGAGAATCGCGGGCGCTCAGCGCTTTCGGGATGTGCAGCCAAGTACTCGGCCGAGCTGCAGCGCTCGACAGTACATTCGATCCCGAACTCTTCGAATATCGCCTGTGCAAAGTCCGCCCATGAGCAAGTCCCCTCACACGTGGCGTGATAGGTGCCAAAGGCGTCCGTCAGCGATAGCGCAAGGAGCTCGTGGGCCAAATCGCTTGCCGAAGTGGGGTTTCCCACCTGGTCGTCCACTACCGTAACCCTAGAGTGCGCCTGCGCCAAGCGAAGCATCGTCTTTACGAAATTCTTGCCTTCGAGACCATAGAGCCATGCCGTTCGGACCACAAACGTCCTGGGATTACGGGAGGTTGCCAGGCCCTCCCCTGCGAGCTTAGAGCGTCCATAGGCAGAGATTGGACAAGGCACGTCCGACTCAAGACGCGCACCGGATTCCTCCCCCGAGAACACATAGTCCGTCGAGACGTGAACGAGCTTCGCGCCCTGTCGCTCGGTCGCGATCGCAAGGTTCATCGGGCCCAAGGCGTTCGTTGCGAAGGCGCGGGAAAAGTCCTTCTCGCATCCGTCGACGTTCGTCATCGCCGCACAGTTGATGACGACGTCATAGGGATCATGGCTCTCGAACCAAGAATCGACGGAGCGGATGCTCGAGACGTCGAGATCCGCAGAGCCAGCGTAATCGATGAGCGCCACTTTCCACGCATCGGAGATTGGCCCGATCTCCGAGCGTCCACGTTCCACGCAGCGCTGAATTTCGCTACCCAGTTGCCCATGCGCGCCCGTTATTAAAACGTGCATGTCTACTCCTCGTACCTTCCGCTCGGAGCGATGCCACCCTGCGCAACCATCTTGAGGTGCTTGCCATAGTCGCTCTTACCATAGCGCTCCGCGCATGCGAGCAGACGCTCGCGTGGAATCCAACCGTTTTCGTAAGCTATCTCCTCGGGTACGGAAACGGGCAGGTCCTGAGCCTGCTCAACCGTCCTCACAAACTGGGAGGCCTCGGCAAGCGATTCCATGGTGCCGGTATCGAGCCAGGCATACCCACGCCCGAGAGTCACCACGTTGAGGTCACCGGCCTCCAGGTACATCTTGTTCAGGTCCGTGATCTCATACTCGCCTCTAGAGGAGGGAGTCACCCGCAATGCAAAGTCGCAAACACGAGAATCATAAAAATACAGCCCCGTAACCGCGTAGTTGCTCTTTGGATGTATAGGCTTCTCCTCAATCGACACGGCGTTGTAGTCCTTGTCGAACTCTACGACACCAAAGCGCTCAGGATCATCGACGCGATAGCCGAACACCGTAGCTTTTCCACTCTTCGCCGCAGCGACAGCCTTACGCAGGTGGCGCGATAGCCCGTTGCCATAGAAGATGTTGTCACCAAGAATGAGCGCACAGGCATCTGACCCTACGAAGTCGCGCCCGATGACGAACGCCTGCGCCAACCCATTGGGAACAGGCTGCTTCTCGTACGAGAGCGACACACCAAAATCTGATCCGTCACCAAGCAAGCGCTTAAAGTTGGGGAGGTCCTGAGGAGTGCTGATGATCAGAATGTCCCTGATGCCAGACAGCATAAGAGTCGAAAGCGGATAGTAGATCATCGGTTTGTCATACACCGGTAGGAGTTGCTTGCTCGTAACGGTAGTAAGGGGGTACAGCCTCGTTCCGCTGCCACCCGCCAGGATGATTCCCTTCACCTGTCGGTCCTCCTAAGCGTCGACTTCGAGAAAGGCCATGAACGTAAAGATAATAGACCAACAATGGGGAATCCATCGATGCTACAGCTTAGCGGACGCTCCATTACCTTCCGGCTGCCGCAGACACATTCTTCGTGCACGGTCGATTACTGGCCCAATGGACAGTGCAGCAACAACCAGCAACACCACCAGATCACGGTACGTGATAAATGCGTGCACGAAAGAGTGGTTGTCGGCAACCAAATACCATCCGAATGGAAGAGCGCCCACAAGAGCCAAGGGGATCAGATACCACCAGTGAGCCGAACCAAGGCGCCTCCATCGGCCAGTCTTGGCCAGCCATACGAGCGCGACAACAAAAGGCGGTACGAGCATTTTCACTTGCCAGCGATGGACAAGCAGTCCCACGTTCTTTCTTAGGGCCGCCGTCCGCGCAATCTTGAGAGCACCAGACGTTCCGCCCGATCTATATACGACACTTGAGAATCCGTCTCGCACGAAGTCGAAGCCGGTTACCAAGGATGAGAGAATCCATTTTGTAAGCATGAGCCCGCCATATCCAATGGCCCATGACAAAGAGGCGGCAAGCACGAAAAAGATCGATTTCGTCACTTGGTCACGACCGATTCTATCCCGCGCAAGGAACACCTGCATTCCCAAGGGAAGACCCAACGCAACAATAGGAGTGTCGAGAAAGTCGAAGAATACGGTCACGCCTCCAATCACAAAATAGAACACGAGCCAGGAGACGACTCCTTCGCCGCTATTCAGAAAACTCCAGCGACCGTCGTGATGCAGCTGCACAAAAACCGTAGCAGCGATTCCGATACAAAAAGAGAAAAATAGTGAGGGGGAGAACGCAGCAACTATGAAGTGGACCGCGAAGAAGGCGCTTAGGTAAATGACCGCAGTCACTGTGCCCTCCGATCTTGAGAGCAGAACCGTCGACCAGCCTAAAAGCGCGACAAAGGCAAGTAGGAAAACCACCCGTATCTGAGAAAGGTCAAATGCGATAAGAAGCGGTTTCAACACGGAGAGATACCCGTGCCAATAGCGCCCATAGGCTATCCAGCCGTCGGCTGACAGGCTGCCCCGAGGCCTTTTCATGCCACTTTCCAAGGCGGATATCTGGTCGTCGCCATTGCCCGGACCATGCCATTGAAAGTTATAGGCGGCGGAAAGCACGGGGTTCTCCGCAGAGTGGTACGCCTGATTGAGCATGATCGCAGTTGTGTAGTTGTCGAGCTGCCAGGCATCGTCTTCGGGCAATAGCCTGTGGTACTGGCCTTCCAAGGAGAGCTCAGAAATGGACTGCTGCACATGGAGGCAGATTGCAGAACGCGGAATCGAGGCGACGCCAACAGCCAGCAGGCTGAACAGCGTCACGCAGACCAGATAAGCGCAGGCAAGGCGCGTCACCGTCTTTCCCGCAAGAGCAAGGTGGGTACGGCCTAACGATTTGCTTGCCAATGGCCTTTCCATTTCTATTCCCACCTTACGTTCCCCGCACCAGAGTGACGCGCGCCGGCGGGGCTCCCCCACTGGCCGCAGCGCTTCAGCATGTCCATGCGCGCCTGCACGTACCACTTCTCCGCGGCGTCGCCCACATGGCGCGCGACGCTGTCCGCAAGGCCCATGCCAAACGTCGAGAGCAGGGCGTCGAGCGCCATGAGCGCGCCCAGCGCGAGAAGGACGTAGCGCGGCCAGCCGGAGCCCTGTGCCAGGCCAAGGGACGCCACCCACGCCGCAAGCGGCAGGATGAGCGGGCCGTACCACTGCTTCTGGATGAGGCTCGTGAGCTCCGAGGTGTACGTGCCGCTCTTGCGGACCTCCACGTGCACGCCCGTCGCAAGCGACACCGCCCCGTTTATGGCCTCGCGCACGACGCCGGACACGTGCCCGGTCAGCGACTCGTACGCCAGGAAGTACGTGGGATACACCGCCGCGCACAGGAGCGGCACCCAGTCCGCAAGCGTCTGGAGGCGCG
>CADCHF010000037.1 GCA_902801175.1 uncultured Coriobacteriaceae bacterium
GTTAAGAGGGATGGCAGCAAACTGCTGGTGAGCGCCACCCTGCAGGAAGAGCACCTTGTAGTTGGCGGGAATGCCCATGAGGTCACGCAGGTCGGCCTCAGCATCGTCAATGATGTCCTGGAACATCTTTGAGCGGTGACTCATCTCGTTGACGCTCATGCCGCAACCGCGGTAGTCGAGCATCTCGTCAGCGGCTTCCTGAAGCACTGCCTCGGGGAGCACGGCCGGACCGGCTGAGAAGTTGTAGACTCTGCTCATTGTTTGGATACCTCCAAGTTGGTTGGAACTTGCTCGGCCATTCTAATATGAAGCGCCCCCGTGCCATACAAGCCACAGGGGCGCTTAACGTACTTATTACCTTTTGTTCACCGTTTGCGAGAAAAAGTAAGCTCTTTCCCGATTAATAGTGGACGATAACCGGATCGCCAACCTTGCAAAGACCATAGAGCTCCTCGGCCTTTGCAAAGGGAAGGTTGATGCAGCCATGGCTGCCGTTCCACTGATAGGTCGTTCCGCCAAACTCGCCATCCCAGCGCCAGGTTGCGTCGTGCAGGCCCCAGTCGCCGGCGAGGAAGGGCATCCAGTAGTTGACGAACGACTCGTAGTCGGGCTTGCCGTCGTTGTTCTCGTCTGCGCCAACAAGGGTGCGCCCGGTCTCCTTGGCCTCGATGGCAAACTCGCCCGTGGGGGTCTGCCTGCCCTCGGCCACGTTGCCCGAGACAAAGTAGGAGTCCCAAATGACCGTGCCGTCGGTGTCGTAGAAGCGGGCAAACTGCGTGGAGAGGTTGACGTCAATGTGGCGACCGCGCTCCTTTGCGCCTGGGGTTACCTCAGGCTTGGTCTCGATGAGCGTGAGGGCAATCTCGCTCGAGTCCTTGCCGTCACGAATGGCCTTGTAGGCCGCGTCGGCAGTGCCGACCGGGTCTAGAATCCACACGTGCTCGTCGTCGGTGATGTTGCCCGCGTCGGTGAGCTCCTCGCTGTCGTTGACGTAGCTAAGGATGCCGTCGCCGTCAACGGAAAGCTCGAGATCGTCGTCGAGGTAGAGCCACTCGCGCATCATGGCCGGCGTGAAGGTGGCCACGTTCTCGCCGTCATGGGTAACGTGGAAGTCGCTCGTGAGAATGCCATTGGCCTTGTCAACGGCAGAGGTAAGGCGCTCGTCGTCCTTGGTGACCTGCGGCTGCTTGTACGCCTCGGCGCCAAGGGTTACGTCCTCGCGGAGCTCGCGCGAGGCCAGTGCGCACGCATCGATAATGGGGTCAGCCTCGATGGCCGTGCCAATTGACTCCTCGTCAATGACATAGATGCCCTGCTCGTCGTCAAAGCGAACCGCGGCATCGGTTGGGGCCTGCGCCTCGCTGTTGTAGGCGTCAACAGCCTCGTTCACGATCTTGCCAAGGGCGTCCTCGTCAATCGAGACCTTGGCATCAACGAGCATGTGCTGAGGGGTGAGGAGGCTGAGGGGCCAGAGGGCAGCCGTGGAGCGCGAGAAGGCCTCGGAGGCAACGGCCTTCGTGTCGCCCGAAAGCGAGATGTCGGTGCCGGTGATACTAAGATCAAAGCCATCGGCGTTGGTGATGTGCTGGGTGTAGTTGGCCTCGCGCTCGTCGAGGGCCTTCACGAGCTGGTCCTGCGTGAGCATGCCCGCGTCCACACCGTCAACGGTGGTGCCGGGGGTCAGGTGACTCGAGAAGTAATACGTGCCGGCGGCATAGCAGACGAGAAGTGCACCAATGACGGCTGCCCTAATGCGGCGGCGCTTCTTGCGCGGGCTTGCGTTCTTTGGTGCGCCTTCCCAGTTGCTGGCTGGGGCCATGGTGGGGGAGCTATTTTCTGCCACGTGATTCTCCAGATACGAGGCGTGATTATGAGTTGGTGCGGCGCTCAAGGCCACAAGTTCAAATAATAGCTCAAGGTACCGCTCGCGGGTGGGTGATTGACAAGCCTGAAAACAATGTTTATATGAGGGGCCCCTGATGGCTGCCGCGGGCACGGATTCCAGCTTCGAACGCCTGTCCTTACGGGCCCCACCTGCAAAATTCTTCGTTCTTGTACCGCGCGACAAATACGCTGCACTGCACAAGAACGAAGAATTTCGCAAGTTTGGACAGGTAGATTGGAAGCGCTTACGCAGGACGGAGGCTATGGGGTTCTAGCCTAGGTCGAGCCAGCCCTTGCGCACGCTGTCCTCAAAGCTCCAGGTGCTGCGACTCGCGTTGCGCAGGCTCCAAAAGCAGCTGCCCGAGCCGCGCTCAAAGGCCTTGAGCTGCGCCTGCGCATATGCCCTATAGACATCGTTCTTGCGCTCGGCATCCATCTCGGAAATGCCCTTGATTGTGTTAGAGAGCGACCATTCGCCCACCAGTACGGGGTGGTGACGGTTGGCCCGGGCAATGCGGGCCCCGGTCGCGCGCGCAAGCGCCACGTGCCCCCTTAGGCTCTTTACATGCAGGCTCCTGGCCATCGTGCCAATGTACTGGTGCGTGTCAATCCAAACGTTTGGGTAGCGATCTGCCGGGAGAAACTTGTCCCAGGCCTCAAGCTGAAACTGGTCATGAAAGACCAGCGCCACATGCTGCCCCAAAATTGGCCGCAGCCTCTCAAAGACGAGCCGATAGAACTGGGCCAGGACCGCATGGGGGATGGGTGCCGATCGCTCAACGCGCTCTGGGTAGTCGGCACCATAGCGCGCCATGCTCTGCCTAAAGATGAGCGGGCTTGCGGGCTCGTTCATGGCCTCGATGCCAAAGAGCGCCGGGTGCGTGGCGTAGCGCTTTGCCAGCTCCTCCAAGACCGACAGCGTGCGCTGCACTCGGGTCGGCTTGAGGTGCCACGAGCACAGCCCGCTGACGCCTCCGTTGTCAAATCCGTTCTGGCTGCCAGGCACCGTGTGCAGGTCAACGAGCGCCATGATCCCAGCGTCATTGGCCCAGTCGAGCGCGTGGTCAAGGTGGTGAATGCAGCTCTGGTGCTCGCTGTCTCCAAAGACAAAGAAGGGCACGGGTATCCGCACGAGGTTGACACCCTGGCGGGCAAGCCACGCAAAGGTGTCTGCCGTCACATAGGAGCTGCGATGCGTCTCGAGAAGCTCCGTGCGAACGGGCTCGGCAAGCTCGTTGTGCAGACCATACTCGTCACTGGCCGCAGTGCTAGCAAAGGGGCCAGGGCGCCTGTCCGACTCCATCCAGCGCTCGAGCACCAGCCAGTGCCCAAGGTTCACGCCCCTTAGGGGTGCCGTCACCCTATGCCCGCGGCGCCCAAGCATGTTAGAGCTGCTCCGCAAAGTTGAGGTACTCAACAAGGGCCATCTTGTCGTACACCTCGTGATAGGGACCATCCTGCTCGGGCGTGTACCAGGTGCCATCGGCACCAAGGTAGCCGTTGAGGTTTGTGGCCAAGATCTGGGTGCCCACCGCGCACTGCGCCTTTTGGTAGTTGGTGAGTGGCGCGCCAATGGCGCTCAGCACCTCGCCCGAGAGCGAGTCAACGCTGGTGTCGCGTGTGTCGCCATCCTGTGCCTGGCCCGCCACGTCGTAGTTGGCCCACACCAGGTAGTCGGCGTGGTAGATGCGCTGTGTGTGGGTGAGGTCGTCCTCGTTCTGGTACCAGGCGTCGTTGTAGTCGGGGGTCATCGAGGGCTGATGGTCGCCAAAGAAGACGAGCACCACCGGTCGGTCAAGCTCGCGCAGCTGCCCCACAAACCACTCGAGTGCGCGGTCCGACTCCTCGATGCACGAGAGGTACTCGTTGAGGCGCTCGGGCGTCTCGGCAAACCTCGGGTCCTCGTAGGTCCCGGTGGGGTAGTAGTGGGTGAGCTTGTCCTCGGGGATGTTGTTCTGGTTGTACGAGCCATGGTTTTGCATGGTCACGTCAAACACAAACTGCGGGGCGTCGGCCTTGAGCAGCTCAAGAATGTACTCGTAGGTGGCCTGGTCCGACACACCGCTGTGGAAGATGGGCACGCCCGTAGGCGTGGTCATCTTCTTGGTGCCGTCGATATTGCGCTCGGGGAAGCCGCCAAAGTCATCAATGTCAACGAAGTCGTCAAAGCCAAGGGCGGGGTAGACCTTGTTGCGGTTCCAGTTTGAGGCGTAGTTGGGGTGGATTGCCCATGTGTCGTAGCCCTGGCCGGAGAGCTGGTGCACGATGCTGTCAACAGGCGTCAGGTCAAAGGTCGAGTAGGGGTATTTACCTGCGCCAATGTAGCCGAGTGAGTTACCTGTGAGGAACTCAAACTCGCTGTTGCAGGTGCCGCCGCCGTGGACGTCCACAAAGAGCTTGCCGCGCCAGAGCACGTCGTCGAGGCTCTTAAAGAACTGCGGCCCCTCGTAGCCCGAGCGCAGGTTGTCAAAGATGGAGAGGTCCGAGAACGACTCGTTCATGACCACGATGACGCTGGGCTTTGTCTCGGCAAACTGCTCCTCGGCCTGCTGGCGCTCGGCACTTGCGCCAATGGTCTGGTCGTAGCTCTGCGAGAGCTCGGCGGTGGCGCGCTCGGCGTCCTCGGTGGTGTAGTCCTCGGGCTTGTGGATGGGCATGTCCTGCCACACGGCGATGAAGGTGGGAAGAAAGCCCTGCTTCTCGTAGAAGTTGATGGAGTACCAGTACATGATCTGTACCTGAAAGACCTCCATGTAGTTGGGCACCAAGACCAACGCGGCGCAAAGGGCCGCCGCTGCAAGGCCACAGCCAGCGTCCTTGCCCACGTGTCCACGCGCGGAGTCGCCCTCTACCACGCTCCAGCTGGGGTGCAGCAGCGAGAGCACGCAAAAGCCGGCAAGCACAACGACCACGCCCACCACGGCGCGCGGGTCGATGGAGTAGGTGTACTGGTCGCTTACGGCAAGCGCGGTGTTGATGGCAAGGATGTCGTTGGGCATGATGGCCGAGTTCTTAAACTTGCGCACAAAGTACTGCGCCACGCCCACAAAGGCGCAAAAGGCCCATGCCGGAAGCGTGAGGGAGCCGCGACGACGACCCACAAGGTAGAAGAACAGGGTGAGGAGGCCAACGAGGATGAGCTCGAGCCACCAGTAGGTTGGCCCGTAGAGGCCCACCGCCCAGCTCCAGGGAACCTCGATCATGAGCATGCCCAGCAGGGAGAACAGGGCCACCAGCGACCATTCGATGCGATGCCTGAGCGCGGGCTCCTTGGAACGAAGCTGCTCAAAGATGAGGTTGCGCCTAATGGTCACCTGCGAGAGCGCAAGGATGGCGGGAGTGGTGATGAGCGGCGCGATAGGCGCAAAGACAAAGCCATCAACAATGCCCATAAAGCCCCAGAGGGCAAGCGTTGCCAGGCCAATGCCATAGAAGGAGTTCCAAACGAGGGTGTCTCGTGGGACCTTGTAACCAAGCGAGCGTTGCGTGAGCACAAACCGTGCGCTTAGACCGATATGGGCAAAGAAGCCCATCAAAAAGATGAGTCCTGCGAGCCAAGAGAACATCGATTGCACCTCTAAATCTAGTGCCGTACCTAGGGCAAACTGCCGTTATATAAAACATGCCGTGCGTCAGATTGTATGAGATGGGTACAAGGAACAAAAATGTATCACGCAAAGCATAGACCTCTGTAAAGCTGCTATGTGCAAAGGGGAGATAACGCTCTTACATATACGAGTTTTACTCGGAGGAACCACCGCGAGCGTGAGAAAGCGTTGGATGAGGCCCGCGCAACTGTAGGTTTTTGGGAGAGCGGCGCGGCAGGTTTGGGAAGGAGACGTGCGTGAAAGACACACTCAAAAAGGTTGGCATTGGCGCGCTCGTTGTGATGGTCGCGGTGTTGGCCGCAACGCTCTGGTTCACCTCAAGCGTCCCAGGGTGCAGCTCGCAGATACGCGAGCTGAGCGGAGACCTCGTGGGCAACTCGTTCGTGATCACCACCTATGACAACTACGGCCAGCAGACCATGAAGACCTCTGGCCGCCGCGTCAACGTTAAGGGAAACAAGGTCAAGACCTCTGGCTATACCGAGACCGGCGTGGCCTTTGAGCAGTGGGAGCTCTCGAGCGTGATCACGATCACCGTTGACGGTCGCGAGATGGAGACCTGCGGAGACACCTGCATCTTTGCCGAGAAGGGGCTCGAGCCCGACCTTGACTTCACCACGCCAGAGTTCATCGAGAGCCACGGTGGGTCGCCGTTTAGCATCACCTCGCTCTCGTACGCGCTCAACCAGTACCGCAACTACTTTGGCAAGAGCCGCGTCGTGGTGATCAAGAGCCAAACGGGGCAGCCCATCTGCGCGTATTCGGGCAACAACGTGTATTGGGAGGTCAAGACCGACCTGCCCAAGACCACCAAGCTCATGATCGACAACAAGGCCCTCTACATCCACCGGGCAAACTTCCAGATCATCGACAAGAAGCTGCTCAACGAGTAGCCTTCGCCCGAGCACAGTTTTGTTGGCGCCTCGCACTGGTGTGAGGCGCCTTTTTCATGCACGCAGCCTAAGTGTTGCCTGTGCCAGCGCTACCTCACAAACACGAGGGTGTCGGCGTTCGAGCGCTCCTCGCTAAAGGCGTAGCCCCTGTCGTCAAACCCCACGAGCGCCTCAAGGCTGTCTATCTGCTGCTCGGCGCACCAACGAACAAAGGTGCCTCGCGCTGCCTTTGCCTCGGTGGAGCGCTGGACAAGCTTGCCGTCGCTTGCGCGCACGCTTCCAAAGAGGCAGCTGACAACGGGTACACCCATGCGACCAAGGTGGGGCGTCACGGCCTTTGCGTACTCCACCGAGGCCACGTTGACCACGGCATCTGCCTCTTGGGCCAGCTCTCGCGCAAGCGTGTCTCCCCAAAACTCGTAGAGGTTGCGGGCGGCGGGGTGCTCGCCTGTGGCCGGCACTGCCAGCTTTGCCTGCATCTCAAGGCGGTAGGGGACAACCCCGTCCTCGGGCCGAAGGATGCCATAGAAGCCAGAGAGAATCCTAAGGTGCTCACCCAGGTACTCGAGGGCGCCTTCGTCCATGACGCTCGGAGCGAGGTGCTGGTACTGGATGCCCTCATAGGCAATGGCGGCAGCCGTGAGGTCGCGGCCAAGGTCCATGTCCTGCACGCGCTGGTAGTTGAGCTCGGCCAGCTTGTCGCTGCACTGCCACACGGCCTTGGCCTCTTGGTAGGAAAGCCCCTGGAGGACGCCAAGCAGCTCGCGCGTGCGGTCAAGGAAGCACGGCGTGCTCGTGGGGTAGGGAGGCCCCTCCACAACGTTCATCTTTTTGGCTGGCGAAACAATGAAGGCAAGCCTCACAGCTGCTCCTTTCGGCGTGTCCTTTCCAGACCATACCATGAGCGAGCCTGCGGGTCACGAAGCGTGTCCGCGCCAAAGGCGCCATCCGCGCGACGCTCCCGCGCCCCCTGTTGCTCGTGTTTTTGTCTTTGCTTGTTGTGCAACAGCTGCAGCGTAAAAATGGGTACCTTAAACATGTCACATCGCTTATGTCTGGCTTTGGCGTTGGCGCCTCACATGGGTGCCATGCCATGGCTTATGAATGAGGAGAGACCTATGAACCAGACTTCGCTCAAGCGTGCGGCGACAGTCAAGGCGCTGCAGGCGCTTTTGGCCTTGGGCGCCATTACGGTTGCCGAGATCATTGGCGTTGTAATGATCCTGCTCCTGGACCTGCCCGAGGAATCCCTCATGAGCCAGATCATCCCCGAGGCAACGGGTTGTGCTGCGGCGGTGCTTGGGTTCATTGTCATTGGTGGCAAGGACTGGGCGTCCACGTCAAAAGATGACATTGTCTACACCTTCCGCTTTGGTTGGATGTGCATCGCCATCTCGCTCGTGCTGATGGTCATCGAGATCTATGACTACGCTTCCAGCGGCACGGCGCTGGCGCCCGATGCGGTGGTTCGCTTTATAGAGGTGGCCTTTTTGTGCCTGCTCATTGGCTTCTTTGAGGAGTTCATGTTCCGCGGCATCATCTACCAGGCAATTTTAGGAATCTTTGGCGGAACCCATCGTGGCGTGGTCATATCCGTCATGCTGACTTCGTTCTTCTTTGGCTGCGCACACGTGGACTTCTCGACCGACTTTGGCGAGCCCCTCATGGCGGCCCAGGGCATTTGCAAGATCATCCAAACGGGCATGTACTCCATCTTGCTCTGCGTTATTGTGCTGCGCACGCACAAGCTGGGTGGGGCGAGCCTCTTTCACGGCTTTGACGACTTCATCCTCATTTTTCCGAGCGTTGCCATCTTTAACGAGGAGATGTCGACCGAGTACGTGACCGGTGGCGACGAGGCCCTCTCGTCGGTCATCTTCTATCTGATCATCATTGCGCTGTATCTGCCCTTTACGGTGAAGGCTCTCCTTGAGCTACGTCGTGGCCAGGACGTGTACCGCGGCGTGTTCTTGGAGCCCGCAGTCGCACGTGCCCAAAAGGAGGCTCTGGAACAGCAGATGGCTGCGGCTCCTCTGCAGGGCTTTGTGGCTGGTGTGCCTGCGGCTGGTGTAATGGTGCCCGTCACGCAGGCGGCAGGTCAGGTTGCTGGTGGCCAATATCCGGTGTACGCAGGCCCGTATGCGGGGCAAGAGGCTGTTTCCGCACAAGCTCAGTGGTCGCAGCAGCCCGCAGCGTACCAGCAGGTACAGGGCCAGCCCTACCAGGGTGGTGCAGGATACGCCGCTCAGGCACGGGTGGCTCAGCAGAGTGGCGCGCCTGTTCCTCCGCGCATCATGCAGCAGGCGCCCGCCCAGCCGTATGGAGTTCCCGCGCAGCAGGTTCGGGCCCAGCCCGCGTACCGTCCCCAGGCTTACGGTGCGCCGCAGTATCAGGCACCAGCTGGGCAGCAGTACCAAGGTCCTGTCGGTCGGGCGTATGCGACGCCAGCAGCGCAGCAGTTTGCGGGGTCTGCCGCCCAGCCCCATCAGGACGCGGCGCAGCAATGGCAGGCAGCAGGCGTGCAGCAGCCCTACCAGCAGCAGGTACCGGCGGCTCGTCCGTACCAGGCCCCGGCGGCGCAACCCTATCAGGCTCCGCAGGTGCGTCCGTATCAGGCGCCCTCTCAGGCTCCTGCCCCGCAGCCGTACCAAGCTGCGGCACAAGCATCGGCTCCGCAGCCGTACCAAGCTCCGGCACAAGCATCGGCTCCGCAGCCGTACCAAACTCCGGCGCAGCCTGGCTCGCTCGGGCAAACCCAGACGCCCGGGTCAACCGCGCCTCAGAGCTCGGCACCGCAAGACGGCTCAGGCGCCAGCTATCCCAAGGCTTCCGACGAGCCGTCTTCGCCCCAGGAAAACATTTAAACAAATGCTCTTTAGCTGATTGTCGCTAGCGGCGAGTCATATGGCTCGCCGCTTCCTTGTACAATGATTATTGAACTCGGTTCAAAGTTTTGGTGACTGGCTGCAGCAGCTTTGCCCGTTGGGACGAAAGGGGAGAGATGGACATTCAGGGCTTCTACGCAGGACAGATCTTTGATGCCCACGAGTACCTTGGCGCGCACACGGTGGCCGAGGGCACGGTCGTCAGGGCCTTTGCCCCAGCCGCGGTTGGCATGACCGTGGTTCATCACGATGGCTTTCAGTCGGAGATGAAGCGTGTTCACGACGGCAACTTTTGGGAGGTGTGGATCCCCGACCTTGTTGACGGCGATCCCTATGAGCTGCGTGTCTATCTCCCAGGCGGCGGTTATCAAGACCACATTGACCCCTACGCCTTTGGGTCCGAGCTGCGTCCGGCTCATCGCTCGGTGGTGCGCGACGTTACCCGCTACGAGTGGGGCGACGCGAAATGGCTCGCAAATCGCACACCGCACATTGGCGAGCCGCTCAACATCTACGAGATGCACCTGGGCAGCTGGCGCAAGAAGGGCGGAGAGAAGGCCAAGGAGCCCATCGACGAGCCCGAGTTTTGGTATCGCTACGATGAGATTGCCGAACCGCTTATTGACTACCTCACCAAGGCTGGCTACAACTACGTGGAGTTCATGCCCCTGGCGGAGTATCCCAGCGACCAGAGCTGGGGATATCAGGGCACGGGCTTCTTTGCGCCTACCAGTCGCTACGGTACGCCTGAGCAGCTGATGGAGCTCATTGACAAGCTGCACCAGGCGGGCATTGGCGCCATCCTCGACTTTGTCCCCGTTCACTTTGCGGTGGACGACTGGGGGCTGCGCAACTTTGACGGCACGGCTCTCTTTGAGTATCCCAACAACGACGTGGGCGTGAGCGAGTGGGGCAGCTGCAACTTTATGTACTCGCGCGGCGAGAGCTGCAGCTTTATGCAGTCGGCGGCCAACTACTGGTTGGACGCCTACCACTTTGACGGTCTGCGCATGGACGCCATAAGCCGCATCATCTACTGGATGGGCGACCCGGCGCGCGGCGTCAACCGCGAGAACGTTGCCTTTGTCACGCGCATGAACGGCGGCCTCAAGCTCATGCATCCCGGCTGCATCCTTTGCGCCGAGGACTCCACCGACTATCCCGGCACCACCAAGGCCCCGGAGGAGGGTGGCCTGGGCTTTGACTACAAGTGGGACATGGGCTGGATGAACGACACCCTTGACTTCTTCAAGAAGACTCCCGAGGAGCGCAAGGACAACTACCACAAGCTCACGTTCTCTATGATGTACTTCCCCAACGAGCGCTACCTGCTGCCGCTCTCTCATGACGAGAACGTGCACGGCAAGGCAACGGTCCTCAACAAGATGTACGGCGACTACTGGAACAAGTTCCCGCAGGCGCGCGTGTTCTACCTGTACATGTACGTGCATCCCGGCAAGAAGCTCAACTTTATGGGCGGCGAGTTTGGCCAGCTGCGCGAGTGGGACGAGCGTCGCGAGCAGGACTGGGACATGCTCGACTATCCCATCCACGACTCCTTTGCGCACTACATGGCCGAGCTGTCTACGCTCTACCTCGATCACGGCGCCCTGAGTGAGTGGGACTACTATGACCCTGGCTTCACCTGGCTCGACTGCAACCAGGAGCAGAGGTGCCTCTATGCCATCGAGCGCAAGAACGCCGGCGAGCGCCTGGTGTGCGTGCTCAACATGGGCGGCGAGGAGCAGAAGGACTACGAGCTGAGCCTGCCTGACGTCGAGACCTTTGACATTCTTCTGCATAGCGACTGGCAGCGCTTTGACGGCAAGACCGAGGAGGGCAAGGAGCAGGTCAAGCTCAAGAAGGGGACGCTCACCCTTACCCTGCCTGCGTTTTCGGGCGTCCTGCTCAAGGTGTATGGCAAGGAAGAAGAAGCCTAAAGCCTGTTTTGCGAGCTAGACAGGTCACGGGATAAGCCTGTTGGGCGGGCCAGGGAGCTCAGTCTCCTGGCCCGCTCATTCTTGGCCTTGGCCTGCTGGGGTCCGTCGCCGTTCACAGTGGCTCCATTTAGCTGGCAAGAGTATCGCTGTTATGGGTGTCTAGGTAAAAGCCTAGTTAACCATCGTGTGGGGGAGAGGTTGCCCCAATTAGTAGCGTGTAAGAATACTTGCGTTCTTTTATGCTCGCGACAGGGAGAGCGCGAGTACCCAACTCCAGGGGAGGAAGAAACATGCAGAACTTCATGATGAACCGTCGTCAGGCCCTCCAGCTCGGCCTTGGCTCCATGGCTACCCTCGGCCTTGCCGCTTGCGGCTCCAAGAGCGACACCGCCGATGCGGACGCCGCCGCCACCGACAAGACCTACCTCATCGTGACCGACACCACCTTTGCACCGTTTGAGTTTGCCGACGAGACCGGCGAGTATGTGGGCATCGATGTTGAGCTGCTGGCTGCCGTCGCCGATGACCAGGGCTTTAAGTACGAGCTCAACCCCGTGGGCTTTGACTCCGCCCTGCAGAACGTGCAGACCGGCCAGGCCGACGGCGTCATCGCCGGCATGTCCATTACCGACGAGCGCAAGGAAGTCTTTGACTTCTCGCAGCCCTACTACGACTCGACCGTGTGCGCAGCCGCCCTTGCCTCTGGCAGCATCGCCTCGCTCGACGACCTCAAGGACCAGAAGGTCGCCGTCAAGAACGGCACCCAGAGCTCGCTTTGGGCCGAGAGCCTCAAGGAGCAGTACGGCTTTGAGACCGTGACCTTCGACGACTCCGCCACCATGTACCAGGACGTCACCGCTGGCAACACCGTGTGCTGCTTCGAGGACACCCCAGTCATGAGCTACGCCATCTCGACCGGCAACGTCGACTTCAAGCTCATTGCCGACTGCGGCGCCGACTCCGAGTTTGCCACCCCGTATGGCTTTGCCGTCAACAAGGGTGCCAACGCCGAGCTGCTTGCTGCCTTTGACGCTGGCCTTGCCAACATCAAGGAGAACGGCACCTATCAGCAGATCGTCGACAAGTACGTCCAGTCTGTCTAACACCCTGCTTGTAATTGGCGAGGCGTCCCGGGCGCTCGTGCACCCGGGACGCTCTTTGCATCAAGATGCTATTGTTTTCTCCGCAAAGCCATAACATGTTGACGCATGATTGCTGTGCCAAGTAACGAGCCTATGGAGGATTGCCCATGAGCTTTTTTGAACTGCTGATACAGTCTTTGCCCCTTTTGATGCAGGGCTTGGCGCTCACGCTCGAGCTGGCCGCCGTCTCGCTCCTCATTGCCATGGTCATTGGCATCGCGGCATCGCTCATGGGCATGTCCAAGAACCCCATCTTGCGCGCCATCAACCGTGCCTTTGTTGCCATCATCCGTGGCACGCCGCTTTTGGTGCAGGGCTTCTTCATCTACTTTGGCATCACGGGAATCCTCGGCATTCGTATGACCGCCTTCACCGCAGGTGTCATTGCCCTGTCGCTCAACGCCGGCGGCTACATGTCCGAGATCTTCCGTGGCGGCATCCAGGCCGTTGACCCTGGCCAGACCGAGGCCGCCCGCAGCCTGGGACTCTCTAAGAGGCAGACTACCTGGCGCATCGTCATTCCGCAGGCCATCCGCATCTGTATCCCGTCGGTGGTCAACCAGTGGTGCATCACCATCAAGGACACTTCCATCATCTCGGTGCTGGGCTTTGCCGAGCTGACCAAGATCGGCCAGCAGATCATCGCCCGCACCTTCCGCTCGTTTGAGGTGTGGATCATGGTTGGTGTCCTGTACTTCATCGTTATCTATCTGCTGACCGTGCTGGCGCGCATTGTCGAGAGGAAGGTGTCCCTTGATTAAGGTTGAGATTCGAGGCCTCTGCAAGTCGTTTGGCAAGCACGAGGTGCTCAAGGGCATCGACTGCGATATCGAGACCGGCGAGGTCGTGTGCGTCATTGGCCCGTCGGGTAGCGGCAAGTCCACCTTCCTGCGCTGCATCAACTGCCTCGAGCAGCCCACCAGCGGCACCATCAAGGTCGACGGCCACATCATGGACGAGAACGCCAAGAACATCGACGAGCTGCGCGAGGACGTGGGCATGGTCTTCCAGCAGTTCAACCTGTTCCCGCATCTTTCCGTGCTCAAGAACATCACCATTGCGCCGGTGCTTCGCAAAAAGATGAGCGAGGACGAGGCTAAAAAAGTCGCTATGGAGCTGCTCGCTCGCGTTGGCCTGGCCGACAAGGCCGATGCCATGCCGCGCAGCCTTTCCGGCGGTCAGAAGCAGCGTGTGGCCATTGCCCGCGCGCTTGCCATGAGGCCCGGCCTCATGCTCTTTGACGAGCCCACCAGCGCCCTTGATCCCGAGATGGTAGGCGAGGTGCTCGACGTTATGCGCCAGCTTGCCGAGGAGGGCATGACGATGGTATGCGTTACCCACGAGATGGGCTTTGCGCGCCAGGTTGCCGACCGCGTGATCTTTGTTGACGGCGGCGTTATCGCCGAGGAGGGCACGCCGTCGGAGGTCTTTGGCAATCCCAAGAGCCAGCGCCTGAAGGACTTCCTCAACGCGGTTGCCGAGGCATAGGGAATACTGCAGCGGCGTGCTGTTTGCAGAACAAAAGCTCGTTTTTAGCGGTTCCATTTGACGATGGGGCCGCTTCTTTTATGCGCCATGCACGGTATGTCATCTGCGCGGAGTAAATTGGCGCCTGCCAAAGTAGTCACGTACAAAACCGCAGATAAAAGGAGCTCAATAGAAAGCGGGGGTAGGATTCTACTCCGCGCAGCTGACATACCGTGCAAGGAGGGGCCCCGCATGCGAACTGTGACGGGTCTGTGGCGTCCGATTTTCCTTGACACGGAATCAATGTGATATCACAATGACCTCAGTCGAGGACATCGACTCGAGGGCAGCGCCTCCAAAGGGGAGGGCAGCCCCTCGCACGAGAAGGAACGTACGATGAGCGTTGAAAAGAAGGCCCATGCCGCAAGTGGTTGGCTCATGGTCGGGGTGGTTGTCATTGGCTACCTGCTGAGCATTGGCATGATGATCTTGAGCATCGTGAGCCTTGCCTCAACCGATGGTGAGCGTGGCCTGCTGTGGCTTGTGATTTCGTGCCTGCTGCTTACAGCCACAATTATTGCCAACTGCGGCTTCTTTACCCTGCAGCCCGGTCAGGCACGTGTCTGCGTGCTGTTTGGCAAGTACGTGGGCACCGTTCGCGACGAGGGCCTGCGTTGGGCAAACCCCTTCTACACCCGCAACCTTGGCATGACCAACGAGAGCGAGGGTTCCTCGCTCAAGGCAGGAGAGAAGGGTGTTGAGGTGTCGCTTTCGGGCCACAAGCATGGCTCCAAGATCAGCACACGTGCCCGCACCTACAACGGTGAGCGCATCAAGGTAAACGACAAGATGGGCAACCCCATCGAGATCGCGACGGTTGTGGTGTGGCGTGTCGTTGACACCGCCAAGGCCGTGTTTGACGTGGACGACTACGAGAGCTTCGTCTATACCGTCACCGAGACCGCACTGCGCCACGTGGCAAGCGTCTACGCCTACGACCACATGGAGGACGATGACGCCAACTCCAACACCATCACGCTGCGTACCAACATCGAGGAGGTGTCGCACGCGCTCATGGAGGAGCTTGACCGCAGGCTCGAGATGGCTGGCATCGACGTGATCGACTCTCGCCTTACCCATCTTGCCTACGCCCCTGAGATTGCACAGGCAATGCTGCGCCGTCAGCAGGCCGAGGCCATCATTGCCGCCCGCAAGAAGATCGTCGAAGGCGCGGTGGGCATGGTCGAGATGGCGGTTGACCAGCTGAGCCAGGGCGGCAACATCGAGCTCGATGACGAGCGCAAGGCGGCGATGGCCACCAACCTCATGGTGGTGCTGTGCGGCGAGAGCGAAGCGCAGCCCGTGGTCAACACCGGTACGCTCTACCACTAGGAGCTACCATGGCAAAGCGCAAGCAGTACCCCCTACGCATAGATCCCGCGGTGTGGGAGGCCATCGAGAGGTGGGCTGCCGACGACATGCGCAGTGCCAACGGTCAGGTCGAGTGGATTCTGAGGGAGGCGCTCCGCAAGGCCGGGCGCCTCCCTTCCCAGCAATCGGGCGGCCTCTCTCAAGATGGCCCATCACAGGGGAGGGGGCAGTGATGGCACCTTCAATCGAGTCGTCCACGCGCGAGGAGCGCGAGGCCTACGTGCGCGAACGCTATCACTGCATTTCTGACTGCGACCTTTGCGGGCTCTGCAAGATCTTCCACGGCGTGTCTCCCGAGCACGCCCTTGCAGACTACATTGACGGACGCGAGGAGCTCGCCAAGGTCATGATGGGATATCGTCACAGGTAGCAGGCGTAAGCTCACAACAGAATCGGGGCCATCATGTCGGAGCATCTCATTTTGGGTTCGGGACCACTGCTCGATGAGAAGGGTCGGCTCCGCGAGCCAGGCTACGCGCTGCGGCCCCCGTTTGACTACAGCCACGACCGCATTGCCGCACCGCGCTGGCGCATAAAAGATTGGGACTACTATTTGGTGGGGGACGACCATTACGCGGTCGCCCTCACCTTTTCTGACTTGGGCTACATAGGGATGGTGTCGGCAGCCATCATGGACTTTGACAAGTCAACCTCGCATACCGCAAGCGAGCTGGTCGTGATGCCTCTTGGTCGCATGGGTGTGCCCGCAAGCTCCGAGGTGGGTGACATTGAGTGGTCAAACAAGCGCTGTTCGGTGCGTTTTGCCCACGTAGAAGGGGGTCGCCGCCTCTCGTTTGCAATGGAAGGCTTTGATGGCACGGACGGCTTTGAGGCGGAGTTCTTGCTGACTGACGAACCGCGCGACTCCATGGTCATCGTCACCCCGTGGGCCCAGAACGAGAAGGCCTTCTATTACAACCGCAAGATCATTGGAATGAAGGCGCGCGGAGGCTTTAGGCGGGGCGCCGAGGTCTACGAGTTTGACGACGCGTCGGCGCTGGGGCTTTTGGATTGGGGTCGTGGCGTGTGGACCTACGACAACACCTGGAAGTGGAGCGCCGCACAGGGCTACCAGCAGGGAAAGCTCGTAGGGTTCAACCTTGGGTATGGCTTTGGCGACACCTCGGCTGCAAGCGAGAACATGTTCTTTGTGGAGGGGATTGCCCACAAGCTTGGGCGTGTTGAGTTTGGCATTCCCACCAAGCAGGACGGCAGCTACAGCTACCTTGAGCCGTGGACAATCAAGGACGACGAGGGTAGGCTGGACCTCACCTTTGTGCCCGAGCTCGACCGCTGCGACCTCATCGACATTGCCCACGCGCTCATCAGCGACCAGCACCAGGTGTTTGGGACCTTTACCGGCACGGTGACGCTCGACGACGGCTCGGCGCTCGAGCTATGTGACCTGCGCGGCTTTGCGGAGAACGTGCACAACAGGTACTAGCGCAAGCGTCGTGACGACCTCCTGTCCGTATGGGCCCCGCCTGCGTATTGGCCCGCAGGCGGGGCTCGAAATGGCATCCAAAACCAGCGCTCGCACCGGTGGCGCCGAGCGTGGGTCTATCTGTTCTCGATGTGGGCGATACCCTTGAGGATGATGCGCATCGTGCCGTCTTCCTCGGTGTGGAACTCAATCAGCTCTGGGTGCTGGGCAAACTCCGAGGGAAAGCTTAGCTCAATGCCCGTGTCGGTCTTGATGCGGTGCGTCTTCGTCATGCGATTGGCCGAGCCTCGACGGATGGGCACCTCCTCGGGCAAGCGCTCCTCACGTGCCTTGCGCTCGTAGGTCTCGCGCATCTGAGGAGCGTCCTCAAACACGCGCTCACCAATCTCGGCGGGCATAACGACCTCGCCCATTTCGGCGCGCTCGGCCACATAGGCCTTTGCCTGCGAGACGGCAAGCGCCGGAGTCATGCCGTACTCCTCGGCCACGTCCTCAACAATCTTGGTCACGCTGGAGATGACCTCGCGGCTCGAGGCCTGCGTGGTGCACTGCAAAAGGCCGTCGGGGATGATGTATGAGTCGCGGCCGGCAATGGAGCGAGCCTTGTCGCAGTAGTCAATTGCGAGGGTGTCGGCGTCTACTAGCAGGTACGACTCAACCTTTTGAGTGGGGTTGGGGAGTGCCGCGTCGGTGCGCACCACGTCATTTGCGTTCTTGCCGTCAACGCTGCGAAGGTCATGCACAAAGGTCTGCTTGCGCGGCAGCAGGATCACGGCAAAGCGGCGTACGGGCGGAGCGTCGTAGCCGTCCTGCTCGGCCGCCTTGGCGAGGGCGTCGCCAATGGTCGTTCCCGCCTGCGCGGCCTTGCCGGCTACGGCGTCGGTGTCCTCAAAGTCGGCAACAAGCACGTCAAACTGGCCCGGGTCGTCGCTCTTGCGCAGCTCCTCCCAAAAGTAGAGGCCAATCTCTTGCGAGAGGGCGACAAACTCCTCGCGCCCAGTAAAGTAGTCCTCAATCTTTTCGGCAAAGGCGCTGCCCTCGCAAAACTCGCCATGGCGGCTCTCGGGGCTAGTCGAGACCTTGCGCAAGTGACGCTGCACGTAGGAGCGCGTGGGACGTTCCTGCAGGTCAAGCTCGTTGTCCGAGAGATATTTGCTTCCCGTCTCAAAGTCAAATACGTGAAGGATTGCGTTGCGTACCTTGAGCATGTATACCGCCTGTGTGATGAGCCTTCCGCAAGAAGCGGCGTGCCGAACAAGGATAGCGCACTATCACGACAAGTAACAGATAGGCGTGTCATAGGGGACGTATAATTTGACACACTCAGTCAAGCCGCAAAGGGAGATGACCCTTCGAGAGCGGTCGACGCCAGGTCGAGCGAGTTTCCGAGTGTGTCAAAGTGCACGTCCCCCATGACACGCCCCCTCGCACCCATTCCATCCCGCACACCACCCCCTCTACCTGCGGTTTTCACAAGACCAAGACACGTGGTTTCTCTTGTGTCCACCCTTCATGCTAAAGTTGACCCCATGCGTTTGTTAGGGCTACTACGGAAGGGGGCCTCATGAGATATCGAGCACCGGCTGTTTGTGCGCTGGCGCTTGCTGCGACGCTTGGCGTTTCGCCCTGCTTGGCGCAGGCTGAGACTTCCGCAGAGGTCCGCGAGCAAGTGGCTGAGGCGCAGGCCGAGCTTGACGACCTTGCCGCGCAGGTCGAAGAGGGCGAGCAAAAGGTCCAGGGCCTGCAGGACGAGATTGATTCTCTGGCTGAAGAGAGCATCCAGCTTCAGTCGCAGATCATCCAGGATCGCGATCGCCTGAGCCAGATTGTCTCGACGAGCTACAAAGAGAACTCCGAAACCCGCACCTTGGCGCTGTTGCTTTCGAGTGAGAGCATGGACGAGCTCATCTCGCAGTTCTACTATGCCCAAAAGGTGAGCGACTGGGAGGTTGAGTGCATCGACCAGCTCAATGCCGACAAGACCTCACTCGACGAGCGCATGACCCAGCTCCGCACTGCCAAAGACGAGCAGGATGCCGCGCTCGCGGAGCTCGAGGAGCAGCAGGACCAGCTTTCGCAAAAGGTCGGCGAGCTTGAGGAAAAGGCCGACCAGCTAGAGGAAGAAGAGCGTGAGGCCGCGCGAAGGGCGGCCGAAGAAGCCGCTCGCAAGGCTGCGGAAGAAAAGGCTCGGCGCGAGGCCGAGGAAAAGGCACGTCAGGAGGCCCTTGCCGCTGCCGCTGCGGCCGGCGACGTAGAGACCAAGAACACCGACCTCTCGGGCGACGGATGGATCAGCTGCGTTGCCTCGGCCTACACCATTGCCGACAACGATCCTCCCGGCTCCACGGCCACGGCCTCGGGCATCCCGCTCGACGAGTCGGTTCCCACGGTTGCCATGCCCATGTCCATGAACCCCTCGCGCTTCTACGGCAAGAAGATCGAGATCTCGTACAACGGCATTTCGGTGATTGCCACGGTGACCGACTGCGGTTACATGGGCGGAGGCTCGCGAGGACTCGACCTCACGCCTGCAATCTTTAGGGCATTTGGCTTTAGCACTGCAGACGGCTGGGGCCTGCGCACGGTGAGCTACCGCTTCCTGTAAGCTGTTTGCCATACTTGAATCGCACACACAGGGGCGCTCGGTCTTCGTTCGGGCGCCTCATTGTTATGTTGGTTTGCTCATTGGCGGACGCTCGCTCTAGCGTGGCACAAATACGTTACGATGACGATGTGCCAACGTTTGGAGGGAGCCCCTATGATTCGCAAGCTCGTCCTTGTTCGCCATGGTGATGCGGAGAACCGCCGTCTGGGAGAGTCCGACGCAGAGCGCAGGCTCACAAAGCGGGGAGTGGCAGCCCTTATGGAAGCCTATCCCGCGACCTTTGCCTCTTTGGCGAACGACCTCGATGACCTGCAGATTTGGTCGAGCGAGGCAGTGCGCGCACGTCAGACCGCCGAGGTGGTCTGCGACTCTCTTGGCATCCCGCACGACGCGATCGAGCCGCACATGTCGCTATACGCGCAGGACTGGGACTTCTTCTACGGCGAGCTCGAGGCTGCCGAAGGCGTTGTGGTGGCCGTTGGGCACATCCCCTTTATGGAGGAGGTTGCCTCGGAACTCGCTCGCAAGCCCCTGAGCTTCTCAAAGGGAGCGGCGGCGTGCTTTGACACCACGAGCGGCAACCTTGCCAAGGCAGAGCTGCTCTGGTTTGAGCGTGGGCCAAAGACATGGTAGGCTCTGCCAGCCCAGCCATCAAAGCTGTCTTTGTAGACCTCGACGACACGTTTCTTGCGCCAGACAAGTCCATCCCAGAGGCAAATCTCGCCCTCATGGACCAGCTGGTAGAGCGTGGCATAGAGCTTGTCCCGTGCTCCGGCCGCCATGCCCTTGGCGTGCCAAAAGAGATGCGCGAGCATTCCAGCGTGCACTACGTGATCACGAGCAATGGCGGGGCCATTCACAGCCTAGACGAGGACCGCGACGTCTTTGTCTGCGACATCTCGCACGAGATGGTCGAGGCAATGTATGAGCGACTCTCGCCGCTGCCAATCATCTTTGATGCTTTCGCCAACGACCACGCCTACTCCGAGCAGGCGCGAAAGCATCTCTTTGACCAGATTGACGTGCCCGAGGGCCTGCGTGCCTACCTCAAGGCCGGCCGCACCTTTGTGGACACTACGATTCCAGAGCTGCTTCCCTCGCTGGGACCGGTAACAAAGCTGAGCCTTTTCTTTGTGGGCAGCGCCGGCGCGGACGCCATCGACAAGGCGGTGCACGAGCTGGGCGGCATGCACTATGTGCAAACGAGCGCTAGCAACTACGAGGTCATGAATGAGCATGCCACCAAGGGAGCTGCCCTTACGTGGCTCGCGCAGCACATGGGTTGGGAGATATCGCAGGTAGTGGCCTTTGGCGACAACAACAACGACGTGACGATGCTTGAGGCGGCCGGCGACGGCGTGGCGATGCAGAACGGAACCGAATCCGCCAAGGTAGCGGCCAACCACATAGCCCCTCCCGCCAAAGACGGCGGAGTAGCTCAATACATGCAAGCACTGCTGTAAGCGCCCCAACAAGCAGGCAGCCCTGCGTCAGCCCCGCCAAACCCACAATCCTGCCTCGCCCCACCGCGCTGAGCTGCGGTTGGGGATTGCTGGGCAAGGGGGCTTTGTGCCCTGAGCGATTTCGGTAGCCGAAGACAGCCACGACCCATACCTCTATTGCGGCGGACGGCTGAGCGAAGGGCACATAGCCCCTGGCCCAGCAATCCCCAACCGAGCACAGACGCTACAGCACCTCGTTCATGGCGCCGGAACGGAATCCCGTGAGGTCTAGCGACACGTACTTAAACCCAAGCTCGGTCAGCTTTGCCACAACCTCCTTGCGCAAGGCGGGCTCGGCAAGCCTCGCAATCTCGTTCGCATCCACCTCAATGCGCGCAAGCTCGCCGTTAGCCCCGTGGCAACGGACACGCAGCTGCACGAAGCCCATCGAGTGCAGCAGGTCCTCGGCCTGCTCGACCCGCCTGAGCTTGAGCTCGGTGATGACCTCGCCATAGGCAAAGCGCGAGGCAAGGCAGGCTGCGGAGGGCATGTCCCACGTGGGGAGCCCCATCGCATGGCTCAGCTCGCGAATCTGGGCCTTGGTCATGCCTACCTCGCGCAGCGGGCTGCCAATCTGCAGCTCGCCAAGCGCACGAAGGCCGGGACGATAGTCGCCTTCGTCATCTTTGTTGGAGCCGTCAACAAGACGTGTGATTCCACGTCTCTTAGCAGCTTCGAGCATCTGCGTGAACAAGGCCTTTTTGCAGTGGTAGCAGCGGTCCTTGGGGTTCTCCTTAAAGCCGGGTACCTCAAGCTCGTCAAAGACCACGACCTCGTGGGCAATGCCGCGCTCTGCGCAAAAGGAGCGTGTGCGATCAATGTCGCGCTGCGGTACAACGCGGCCAGCCGATGTCACCGCGAGCATGTTGTTGCCCAGCACATCGTGAGCAACAACCGCAAGAAAGGTGGAGTCGACGCCGCCCGAGTAGGCAACGGCCACGCTTCCGTAGCTTGCAATCAACTCTTTGAGGGCCTCAAGGCGCTCGAGCGCCTCGGGCGTTGGCTTTAGGTCGGACATTGCCCCTCCTTAATCCGTCTGAGCCTAGTATTATCGCATGCAATCCCTATAATTCCTAGTCGTTTGCTCTGAATTAATCTGCTCGAGCACGCTGCGCAAGCGAATGGTGGCACCCCCGCGGGTCTTTAGCTCAGGGCTGCATTATTTGCGAGAGCGTGCGAAAATGGAAGACGCATTGCGAGAGGAGGGGCAATGGAGCGACGCGATGTAAGAAAGTTGCTCGAGGGCGTGGCGGCTGGCGAGGTCGATCTGGTCCATGCCGAGGAGCTGCTGGCAAGCGCACCCTTTGAGGACTTGGGCTATGCAAAGCCTGACCTTCATCGAGGTATGAGGCAGGGCGTTTCGGAAGTCATTTACGGCGCCGGCAAAACGGCTGAGCAGATTGTTGGCATTGCCGGCTCGCTGCGGTCGGCGGGCGAGCGGCGCGTATTGATAACGCGGATTGACAAAGACAAGGCCAAGGCGGTGCGTGAGGGGCTCTCTGCAGAAGACGCGGATGCCTTCGAGTATCACGAGCTGGCAAACCTTGCTACCGTGGGCGATGCCCCAAAGCCCGACGGCGTGGGATACGTTGCCGTTTGCGCGGCTGGCACCAGTGACCTTTACTGTGCAGAAGAGGCTGCGCTCACGGCCGAAATGCTCGGCAGTCGCGTGGTGCGCCTGTACGACGTAGGTGTTGCCGGGCTTCACCGACTCCTTGCGCATTTGGAAGAGATTCAAGGCGCGTCGGTGATAGTTGCGGTGGCCGGCATGGAGGGTGCCTTGGCCAGCGTGGTTGGCGGCCTGGCCTCTTGCCCGGTAATTGCGTGTCCCACAAGTGTGGGCTATGGCGCGTCACTTGGCGGCGTAGCTGCGCTTCTGAGCATGCTCAACTCGTGCGCCAGCGGAGTGAGCGTTGTAAACATCGATAACGGGTTTGGAGCTGGCTATCAGGCAGCTCTTATTGATCATGTGAGCGTGCGAGGCGCTCGCGATGAGGGGGAGTAAAGATGGGAAAGACGCTCTATCTTGAGTGTGCGAGCGGTATCAGCGGCGACATGGTCGTGGGTTCCCTGCTCGACCTGGGTGCTAGCGAGGAGGGGCTGCGCGAGGCACTTGCGAGCCTGAATGTTGACGGATTTGAGATCAAGGTCACGCGAAAGCTCGCTTCGGGCATCGACGGCTGCGACTTTGATGTTGTGCTGAACCAGGAGTTTGACGGGCACGACCACGACATGGACTATCTCTACGGTGACCTGGACGGCGACGAGCACGAACATCATCATCACCATGAGCATGAGCATGAGCATGAGCATGAGCATGAGCATGAGCATGAGCATGAGCATGAGCATGAG
>CADCHF010000038.1 GCA_902801175.1 uncultured Coriobacteriaceae bacterium
AACAAGAAGACCAACCTGCGCCAGATGGTCGAGCAGCGCATTGCGCAGCAAGGCGGCCAAGTGCAGGAGATTCGCATGCGCGAGGTGGCAACCGACGACGTAGACACCTCGACGCTGCGCCTCGACTGCGTGACCTATATGACCACGGTGAGCGAGGAGCGCTTCTTGCAGTGGGTCACGCCCGAGGGGCGCATCGCGGGCTTCTTGCGCCTGTCACTGCCGCGCAAGGGCAAGCAGGCCATGATTCGCGAGGTCCACGTGTACGGACGCGTGGCAAGCCTTGGGGCATCGGAGGCCGGCGGGGCCCAGCACGCAGGGCTTGGGCGACGCCTCGTTGAGCGCGCCTGCTCCGACGCCAAGGCCTGCGGCTTTGAGGGCATCAGCGTCATTAGCGCGGTGGGCACGCGCGAGTACTACCGCTCGCTGGGTTTTGAGGATGGCGAGCTCTACCAGCAGAAGGCGCTCTAGCCTAGCCAGCGCCGCAGCCGTCTGCCAATAACGGCCCAGATGCAGGCGCGAGCTCGCGGGTCCACGCCGCTCGCACGCGCCTCTGCAGGCGAGGCCTACTTGGTGGCGTGTGCCCTCACCGCAAGGTACACGGGCAGGCCGACCAGGGTGATGGCCACGCTGGCCAAGCTCATGAGCAGGGCACCAGTGCCGCTCATAAAGAGCTGGCTCGCAATGACGTACAGACCGCTGATGATGGCCAGGATGGGCACCACGGGGTATCCCGGCACCTTGTAGGTGCGCTCCCACTCCGGGTGGGTGTGGCGCAGGTGGATCACACAGGCAAAGGTGAGCGTGTAGAACACCCAGCACGAGAAGACGCCCAGGTCGGTAAGCAGGTCAAAGTTGCCAACGATGGAATACAGGCAGGCAAGCGTGCCAATGAGGATGATCGAGTTTGCCGGCACATCGCGGTCGTTGATCTTTGCCAGGGTGTCGCTCGCAGGCAGGGTCTTTTCGCAGGCCAGCTCGTAGGCCACGCGCGAGCCGCTCATGAGGAAGCCGTTTCCGGCGCCAATGACCGAGATGATGATGCCCACCTTGATGAGCGTTCCGCCGCCCTCGCCAAATATCACGGTCGCCACAGCCGCGGCGGGCGACTCGATGTTCATGAGCTGGTCGGCGGGGATCACCCAGAGATAGGCCACGTTGATGGCCAGATAGACCGCCATGATGATTGAGACGCCGCCCACAATGGCGCGCGGCATGTCGCGTGCGGGGTTCTTCATCTCGCCGGCAATGGTGCCCACGTTGGTCCAGCCCTCAAACGCAAAGAGCACGGCCAAAAGCGTAGAGCCAAACACGCCACCCGCGCTCTTTCCCGAGGCCACGAGCGGCGCAAAGATGGGATGGCCGCCCTCACCGCGCAAGAAGCCAAACACCATGAGCAGCGCCAGCGGGATGAGCTTGCACACGGTGGCAACCACCTGCATGCCACCAGCCGACTTGGAGCCGCGGGCGTTGATTGCCACGAGCGCGGCAATAACAGCGAGGGCAATGGGCAGCTCAAACGCCGGCCCAACGTATTCGGCCAGCTCGGAGCCCACCTTTACGCCGTACCCGGCAAGGAAGGCCGGATAGAAGATGACGACCTGCATCCAGCCGGCCAAAAAGCCAAGCCGCTTGTCAAAGGCCTCGGAGAGGTAGGTGACCATGCCGCCGGTCTTGGGGATGAGGATGGCGACCTCGGCAAAGGTGAGGGCGCCAAAGATCGACATGAGGCCGCCGACCACCCAGGCCAACATGCCCATGCCCGGGGCACCACCGGTGAGCTGGTAGATTGCGTACGGCTTGAAGAAGACGCCCGCGCCAATGACGCAGCCGACCACGATTGAGGTGGCTGTTGCCAGGCCAAGGTCCTTCCTTAGCCCGCGAGACGACTCCTGCTGTGCACCGCTCATAAAACTTCCCCCTTATACAACGCGCATTGCGTGCGCGCTTCCCCACACAGGTGCTGTCTGGTGCCAGGCACCTCGCGCCAGGTGTCGTCCGCGAGCTTTGCGTGTCACGGCGTTTTGGCAGCTGAGGGCATGCGACAGACATTTGCAGCCGCACCATGGTACCAATGTCTCACGGTAGAAGACAACGTGGCACGGGACAAGATTGCATAAGAAATGATATGCATGGTGGGCGGCTGCCAGACACGGGGGCGTGTCATGGGGACGTCCGGGCACAGGGGCGTGTCGAGGGGACGTATAATTTGACACACTCGGAAACTCATTCGGCCTGATGTCGACCACTCTCGAAGGCCATCTCCCCTTACTACTTGATTGAGTGTGTCAAATTATACGTCCCCTCGACACGCCCAAACGGAGCCGTCCCCAATGGACGGGTCGGGGCTCGCGCACAAACCCCACAGCCCTCCCGCCGCTTGCGCTGGTATCATCTCCTTCTATGAAACTATGCAGCACGACCCAAGGAGACGTCTTGACCGGCCACGTCATAAGCCTTGCAACCGAGCGCATCAAGCGCCACGACCACATCGTTCGCGGCACCGCAGCCAACGGCATGGTGCGCGCCTTTGCCATAACCGCACGTCAGACCGTACAGACAGCACACGAGAACCACAGCACCAGCCCGCTGGTGAGCGCCGCCCTCGGCAGGCTCATGATGGGCGGCCTCATGATGGGAGCTATGTCAAAGACCGACGACGAGCTCATCACCCTCACCGTACGCGGCGACGGCCCCATTGGCGGGCTCACGGTAACCGCCAACAACCGCGGGCAGGTCAAGAGCTTTGCCAACAACCCCAACGTGTGGCTGCCCCTTCGAGACGACAACCACCTCAACGTGGGAGCTGGCGTTGGCGCCGGCGAGCTCTCGGTCGTCTTTGACCAGCCAGGAATTGCTCCCTACTCCAGCCAGGTCGAGCTGACCTCGGGCGAGATTGGCGATGACCTCGCCTACTACTTTGCGGTGAGCGACCAGGTCCCCACCTCGGTTGGCGTGGGCGTGCTCGTTGGCGCCGACACCAGCATCCTGCAGGCGGGCGGCTTCATCATTCAGCTCATGCCCGGCCACCAGGAGTGGGTCGTGGACGAGCTGGAGAAGAGCCTCTCACGCGTGACGTCGGTCACCGACCTGCTGCAGCAGGGCATGACTCCAACCAGCATGCTCGAGCACCTGCTAGGCGACCTTGGCTACGAGGAGCTCGAGGCGATTCCCGCGGAGTTTTATTGTGGCTGCGACGAGGCCAGGGCCGGTCGCGCCGTGGCGGCGCTTGGTCGCGAGACCCTGCTCGACATGATCGAGAAGAACGAAACCGCAGAGGTCATCTGCCATTTCTGCGGCAAGCGTCACTACCTTGGGACAGACGAGCTGCAGCAGCTTTTGGGCTAGCTCACCCGGCGCAAGGCAGCGGGCCATATAAGCCCTCTTTTAAAGGGCGGCTTGCCAGCCCGCCGGCATGTGCTATCATGCATCCCCGCATTGCGACATGGACCACAGGTGTTACTTGATAACCACCTCTAAAAAACAAGGAGTGATAACGCATGCAAAAAGACCGTGCATCCGTCGGCCAGCTTCTGGACAACATCCCACCCATCATCCTCTCGCTCTTGGTGCTATCCGTCGTAGGTATGAACCTGCTCGCCAACAAGAGCATCGACACTGGTGTTAGCTGGCTCGCCCTCGACTGTGGCATTCTCTTCTCGTGGCTCACCTTCCTCTGCATGGACGTGACCACCCACTGCTTTGGCCCCAAGGCCGCCACGTTGCTCTCGTTTGCGGCAGTTGGCCTCAACCTCATGATGGCCGGCATCTTCTTTATTGCCAGCAAGATCCCCGGCGTGTGGGGCGAGAGCTTTGTCCCTGGTAGCGAGGCCGTCCTCAACCAGGCGCTCAACAACACCTTTGGCGGTACCTGGTTCATCATTTTGGGCAGCTCCATTGCCTTTGTGGTCTCGGCCGTGGTGAACAACTTCCTCAACTACGGCATTGGCCTGGCGCTGGGCAACCGCAATGGCTTTGGCACCTTTGCCGCGCGCAGCTACATCTCGACCTTTGTTGGCCAGTTCACCGACAACATCACCTTTGCGCTCATCGTGAGCCGCAACTTCTTTGGCTGGACGCTTCTGCAGTGCTTCACCTGCGCCATTACCGGCGCGGTGCTCGAGCTGCTCTTTGAGGTCTTCTTCTCGCCCATGGGCTACCAGATTGCCAAGCGCCTGCGTCCCGAGCTGGCAGGCGAGCCCGCCCGTCAGGAGGCATAAGCAATGAACGTTGTGGTTAGCGGATCGTCGAGCGGCATTGGCCTTGCAATCGCAGAGCGCTTCCTGAGCGAGGACCACGAGGTCTACGGCGTAGACATTGCCGAGGCGGCCATTGCTCACCCGAGCTACCACCACATCCGCTGCGACATCCGCTCCACCGAGCTGCCAAGCATGCCGAGCCCTCACATTGTGATTCATAGCGCCGGCACGCTTGAGGAGCAGGACGCCATCGACATCAACCTTGCGGGAACCATTCAGTTTGCCGGGCATTTTGTTGACAGTCCTAACCTGCGCTCGATGCTGTTCATTGCCTCGGCTTCTGCGCGCAACGGCGCCGAGTTCCCCATGTACGTGGCGAGCAAGGCTGGCATCGTGGGCTTCATGAAGAACCTCACGCTCGAGCTGGCCAAACGCGGCGTCACGTGCAACAGCATCTCCCCCGGCGGTGTGATCACCCCTGCCAACGACCACATCCTGAACGACGAGAGGCTCTACCAGGAGGTGCTCGACGAGACGCTGCTGGGCAAGTGGGCCGAGGCCAGCGAGGTGGCGGACCTTGCCTACTATCTCACCGTCGTCAACCGCTCAATTACGGGCGAGGACATCCTGATGGACAACGGAGAGATGCTCAAGAGCAACTTTGTGTGGTAGCGCCAACGCATAACCATGCGCGTCCCCCTGCAGGCTGGCATAAGCTGCAGGGGGACGCGCTTTTTTGGGCAAACCGACGTCTGACGCGCATGTTTTAGTGAGTTTTGCGGGCTGTTTCCACGGGTCCACGCCCACGTGTACTTTGCCTGCCGCCACTTATCGTGCTCAAAGCTTTGTAACCTGCAGGTTTTTTTAGATTTAGGTGCGATAAGTGGCACTGGACGAAGTATCCAGAGCCCAAATCTGGGCCCAGAGCGTCCAACCAAGGCGGTGGCAGCCCCTCACGCCCGCGCAAGAATGCCCTTTCACGCGTTCGAGCCACGGCAAGCAAGCATCCACCCCGCGCCTAAAGCCCAACACGCTTGGGCGGACCCATGCGCACGCTCGCGCAGACCGTTCGCTTACCCTTTCCGGGCAGCTCCTCCCCTGGTGCTATAGTGTGCACCAAACGCCTGAGAGGAGTCCCGTCGTGAACTACTTCATGCCCACGCGTCTGTTCACTGGAAACGGATGCATTGACCAGCACAAAGACCTGCTAAAGGCACTTGGCTCCACCTGTCTAGTCGTGACCGACAAGATTGCCGCAAAGGCCAGCGGCGCGCTCGACGACGTTTGGGCTGCGCTTGACTCCTGTGGCATCAAGGCCGTCCATTGGGATGGCGTGACGGAGAACCCACCCGTCGCGTCTTGCATCGAGGCCGGACGTCTTGGTGCAGAGAACCAGGTGCAGTTTGTACTCGGCATTGGCGGCGGCTCGTCGCTCGACGCAGCCAAGGCCATCTCGGTCTTTGCGGCAAACCCAGAGCTCGACGAGGCCGGCTTCTACGCCATGGCCTGGGACAACAGCCCACTGCCCATCGTGCTCGTGGGCACCACGGCTGGTACCGGCAGCGAGGTCACCAAGGTCTCGGTCCTCACCGACGTCGCGCGCCGCAAGCACTCCATCCACGACGACCGACTCTACGCCAACCTGGCCTTTGGCGACAGCCGCCACACCCACACCTGCCCGCCCGCAGTCACGCTGTCGTGCGGCGTTGACGTCATTGCTCATGCAACCGAGAGCTACTTTAGCCGTAAGGCCGACGACATCAGCCGTGCCTTTGCCGTGCGCGCCATTCGCATGGCCGTGGGTCCGCTCGAGGAGGCCGCCAAGGGCGCTGAGCTCACGGCTCGGCAGCGAGAGCAGCTCTACGACGCCTCTATCCTGGGCGGACTTGCCATTAACACCACGGGCACGTGCTTCCCGCACAACGTGGGCTACTACCTCACCGAGAACTACCATGTGCCTCATGGGTTTGCGAGCGCAGTCTTCTTACCGGCTATGCTGCAGTGCGTGCGCGCATACGACAGCAGCTATACCGACGCGTTCTGTGACGAGATTGGCATGAGCGACGAAGCCTTCACGCAGGTGATTGAGGCTTGCCTGCCCGCGTTTGACATCCACATGAGCGCCGACGAGATAGAGGCGGCGCTCCCCCGTTGGGAGAACAACGGCTCGGTCAAGAACACAAGGGCCAACGTGTCGCTCGACGACATCCGCAGCGTTCTCACGTCACAGTTTGTTAGGTAAGGCATTTGCACATAAGCATTGCACCAAGGAGAGGAGCCAGCATGATTCGCAAGAAGGAAGACCAGCCCATTGAGTTCCGCTGCATCCGCGGGGGCATCGGCGAGACCGAGCAGCACAAGATCATCGTGAGCGACGACGAGCTCTACGGCAAGGGCCGCCTGTTCAACTACATGATCATCCAGCCGGGCAACAGCATTGGCGAGCACACCCACGAGGGCGACAACGAGATCTTCTACTTCATCAAGGGCACCGGCGAGTACAACGACAACGGCACCATTGTTGAGGTTGGCCCTGGTGACACCACCATGTGCAACGACGGCCAGTTCCACAGCCTCAAGAACACCGGCGACGTGCCGCTGGAGTTTGTTGCGCTGATTCTGTACTCGTAAGTTTGGGTTGTAACTGCTGGCGCGGCACGTGGCTCAAACGGCAGCGTGCCGCGCTTTTGTGTGGGTTGCTGTTGTGGCTGAGGTGCTGGAGCTATTTGGCGTGAGCGGCCATCGCGGGCCAAAAAACTTTTGAAAAAGTCGGAATTGCCTCTGTACAAAGCCGCGTGCAATGCTGTAGTATATCTCATGCATTCAAACACGGCCCGTTCGTCTAGCGGTTTAGGACGCCGCCCTCTCAAGGCGGAGATCACCGGTTCGAATCCGGTACGGGCTACCAACATTCCCGCAGGTCAGACCATCGATTGGCTGGCCTGTTTTCTTATCTCGAACCATCTCTCCTCCTCTCTGGGACACAATTGGGACACAACGAAAACCAGGACTCAAACGAGGACACAATCTGCTCTCAGACTGCCTTCCTCAGTGGTTCTTGCTCATCCTGCTCGCCTTCTGGCACGGAGAACAGGTTGCCGATGAGCTGCGCTGCCTGAACGTCGTTCTCGGGCAGTGCGTGCGCGTACAGGTTCATGGTGAGCGTTGCCGATGCGTGGCCTAGGCGGTGCTGGATCGTCTTCATGTCGACGCCGTTGGACACGAGCTGTGTGGCTTGCGTATGGCGCAGCTCGTGAAAACGGAGCCCCTCGAATCCGCTCTCCTGGGCGAACTTGCGCCACCAACGGGAGAAGTTGGTGGGGTTGGTGTGCTCGCCCTTGTCGTTGCAGCATATGGGCGTGTCGCGCGTCTGCTTGAGCGAGAGGATGGCGAACTCCTCGCGCTGACGCTTCTTCCATGCTTTGAGGTGCTCCACCGTCTTGGCGTCGAGGTTGATGAGTCGCTTTCCAGCCTCGCTCTTGGGCTCCTTCACCTCGCCGTAGACCGTGACGGACTTGGCGACGCGAATAGTCCCGCGCGTGAGGTTGACGCATCCCCATGTGAGTCCCATAACCTCGCCACGACGCATGCCCGTTGCCAGGCCGATGCGGGCGGCAATGACGTTGCTGATGTTGGACATGCCTCGAAGGCAACTGCGCTCCGAGGTGTCGCCGCGCTGCTGCTGGCGCTCCTCGATGCCGTCGCGCTCCGCGTACGCCACCTCCTCGGCCTCGTCGATGGCGACGAGCAGCTTGCGTGCCTCCTCTGCCGTGAGGGAGCGGCGGTCGGGGGTCTCGCACTTTGGGGCCTTCACCTTGGCGGCGGGGTTGCACAGGATGAGGTCGTAGTCGACTGCCTTGGCGAGAATCTGCTTCAGCAGCTTGTGGACCATGTTCATCGTGGTGCCGCTGCACTTGCCGCGCGCCTCGGTCTTGTCCTTGCGCATCTGCGTGTAGAGCCCCTCGATGGTCTGCGGAGTGATGTCACGAAGCTTCACCGTGCCGATGTAGGTGTGCAGGTCCTCGACGATGCTGCGCTCCCTGCGCAGGCGGGTGCGGCTAATCTCTGCCGCCGTCTCGCGTGCCTGCTGCCACTGCTCGGAGAACTCCGCAAAGGTCATCTTATCGCCCTTGGTAGAGAGTCCGCTCTCGAGCTCGGCCTTGAGCCTGTCGCGCAGCTTGCACGCCTCGGACTTGGTGCCCCTGATGTTGCGGGAGATCACCTCGCGCTTCTTGGTGACGGGGTTGGTGCCGCAGTCGATGCGCACCTTCCAGTGCTTCGGCGCAAAGCTGGTGCCGTCCTTCTTCTTCACCTCTGTAATGCTTCCGTCTCCTTTTGCCATTACTATCACCTCCTTGGTTGGCGAACGTCGTGAGCAGGTCTCTTGCTATTCCATCACGCCATGACTGGCGGGATTGGCGAATCTAGTCGAGCAGGGCCTTGGACTCCTTATACCAGCGCCGGATGCTCTGCTCGTAGCGGTCCCCGATGCGCTCTATGGCCTCCTCTATGGAGACGCCGGACGCGGCGAGGGCGTAGGCGGTCTCCCTGCGCTGGGCAGAAGCCGCAGTAAGCGCACAGGCGCAGACTCTTGTCCGCCGCCAGATAGGCACACTGGCGGTACATGTCGCGCAGCGGGCCGGGGTGGTCGAGTACCCTGAAACCCCGTCTCGTCTGCTCGACCTTGAAGATGTTGCCCGAATACATGGTCTCGGCGTTACCCTCGAACAGGCTGTTCATGAACGAGGTGAAGATGTTCGCGGCCATCTCCTGCTCGGTCATGCCTGCCGGGTAGATGAAGAGCGTGCCAACACCTTTTCCGTTGTATATGTGCGAGAAAGCTTCGTCGCTGTATGCACCTTGGTACCCCTCAAGGCACTTTTCAAGCTTCGCGACCTCTTCCTCAGTGAAGTAGGTGCCATACGCCGGATCCTGGGCGGGACACCGGTTGAAGTCGTGGCTGACCGAGAGCTTTGAATCAATCACCTGGGCCGCGACCCCGCAGTCGATGGGAATCCTCTCAAACCCTTCTGGGGACGGCTCGCCATTTGCTATGGCCCCGATACGCGCAATCGTCTGAAGGTTGAACGCGAGCGATTCCAGGGACCCGAGGAGCATCGAGTAGTAGGGCTTCGTCGGGTAGACGACGTCGGAGTAGACGGGATCGTCGTCCGTTGGCGCGGCCAGGCAATGGTTCTTTACGTATGGACCGAATACTCCCGACTGCACGATAAAGCCGTCGAGCACCTCGATGTCAGGGTAGCTCTTCTCGACGAGGTCCACCATGCTGCCGCGTACGCGGGGGTCTGAGCCCCACTGGCTGGTGTAGTCCGACGCGAGAGCCCAATCGAGAGTTGACTTGTGCGTGATGTTGGAGAAGAACGATGGAGGGGTTTTGAGGATGAAGTCCAAGACGTCCTTCGCGGTTCGGATTGCGAGAAGGTCGGCGACCACCTGCTTGATGTCGTAAGGCGTCCTGTCCTCCATGGCCTGAGGCCACATGATGGCTACGCTGTCGTTGATGTATGAAACCTTCATTTGCTCTTACTCCGTCTCGAAAGCCATTTTGCTGTAAACAAAACTTTTACCGCTAAAACGTAGCTTACAATCAAAACCGACAAACGTCAACACCCAACGCAAAGGAGGTTTGGGATGTCGGAGTTGCTTGTGAAGCAGGAGATCAGAAAGCGCGGTTCGTTCAGCGAGTTTGCCCGCAAGTCCGGCTTGCACGTGAGTAGTGTGTCTCAGATCGTCAACGGACGCCTTCGCCCCTACCCGGGCCAGGTGGAGAAGATCGTCGAGACTCTTGGCTGGGAGGGTGACCCGGCGTCGCTGTTCCATGAGGTCGAGGACACGGAGGTGGCGTGATGCTGGCCGCTCAGGTAGAGGCGACGAAGGTGCTTGAGCTGCCTGACGGCTATGAGCTCTTTGACTCGTACCCCGACCTCCTCACGCCCTCGCACATCGCTGAGATGACGGGCTTCACGGTCCAGTACGTACGGAAGCTCTGCCGGGAGCACAAGCTGCCCGCCGTCCAGGTTGGAGCGCGCCAGTGGTTCGTTCCTAAAACGAGGTTCGTCGAATACGTGAACGGAGAGAGCGTTGCCTAGCAGCACCGGAAAAGCCGCCGTCTACTTCGCCGAGCGTGGTCTTGCGGTCTATGCGCCTGCCTGGGGAAGCAAGATTCCCAACAAGGGCTCGAAGGGTATCCTGGGCAGGACGAGCTCCACGGCAACTACCGACGTGGAGGTGCTGGAGAAGATCTATGCGGATAAGCCCGGTAACAACGTCGCCATCCGTTTGGAGATGTGCGACCCGCCACTCGTTTCCGTCGACTGCGACGGCGCCGAGGCGCATCCCACCGACGAGGAGAAGAAGGCTGGCGTCGTAGGTGCTGACGGTTGGGACATCCTGGACGAATGGCTCTCAGAGCACGACATCGAGCTGCCCGAGACGTGGACGATTCGGACGGCGACGGGAGGGCTGAACCGGCTCTTCCGGCTGCCGGAGGGTGCGGAGATGCCCAAGGACGCCATCGCCGCGATGACGCGCGTGGACCTGCTCGGCGACGGGCATGCTCAGATCATGCCGCCCTCGCAGATCAAGGGCAAGGCGGAGCCGTACCGTTTCGTGGAGGGGCATAACCCGGACGACCTGGGCGTTGCCGTGCTGCCGCAGGCGTTCCTCGACTACTGGAACGGGGTGGTCGCACAGCGCGATGGGCAGAAGAAGCGGGAGCGCAAGGAGCGTAACCTGCAGCGCAGCATAGACGAGGTGGAGAGCGGGACCATTGCGCAGAGCAAGCGCAACAAGACGCTCTTCAGGTATGCATGCTCACTGAGGGCCAAGAGCGTGCCGGAAGACGAGCTGCGTGGACGGGTGCACAGGGTGAACCGAGAGCAGTGCCAGGTTCCGCTGGAGGAGTCTGAGGTCGAGAGGATCATCGGCAGCGCTCTTCGTTACGAGCCCGGCACCTCAAAGAACCCGTTAGAGCCACCTACCCAGGCAGAGATCGCAGAGGACATGCGCACCAACCCAGAGCTCTACGGAAGCTTCGGGCAGAACGTGCTCGACTCCGGCTACTACGCCAAGGACGAGCTGCCCTGGTCGCATGTTGCTGAGCTTCGCCGCTGGGACGATGCCGACGAGGCGTACCTCTACTCCTACGAGCAGGAGCGCCTGGGCACCAACAGCCGCGAGGATGTGAAGGGCGCGTTCAAGATCCTGTGCGCGGAGAACAGGTTCAACCCCATCGTCGACATGCTTGAGGCGTTGCCGCCTTGGGATGGGACACAACGAGCGTGCTTCATGCTGTGGGCGCTCTTCGGCGCGGTGAGCGACCTGTACACGCAGGAGGCATCGCTCGTGTGGATGCGCGGCGCTGTACGGCGAGCCTACGAACCCGGCTGCAAGTTTGACTACACCATCGTGCTCAAGGGTGCGCAGGGCATCAAGAAGTCGATGACCGGACGTCGCCTTGCCATGCACGAGGAGTTCTTCTGTGAGACCGTGACCGACATCACCAACGCCAAGACGACCTCTGAGCAGACCGGCGGAAAGTGGATCGTGGAGCTGGGCGAGCTGAGCGGCCTCAAGGGCAAGGAGCTGGAGGCAGTGAAGGCGGCCCTGACTGCGCAGAAGACGACGGTTCGCCAGGCGTACGCGCACTTCCCGATAGACCAGCCGAGGTCGTGCGTGTTCCTTGCGACGACCAACGAGAACGACTTCCTCACGGACCCCACCGGCAACAGGCGTTTCCTGCCCGTTGACTGCGCTGTGACCGATGACCGAAAGGGTTGGGACCTGGCTGACGTGGAGGAGCTGCGAGAGTTCATAGAGCAGGCATGGGCGGAGGTGCTTCAGCAGTACAAGAACGCCAAGGAAAGTGCCAAGACAGAGGACGAGTTCCTGCGCCTGTATCCGCTTGTGCTTTCCGATGACGCCGAGGCACTGGCCGAGGAACATCGCGACGTCTCCTCCGTGGAGGACACGCGCATCGGCGTGATTGAGGAATGGCTTGAGGAATGCCTAACCTACCGCAAGACACGCGTGTGCACGCGCATGGTGGCGGAGCACGCCCTCAAACTCGATGATGAGGCGCTCGAGCGGAACAAGTGGGTGATGAAGGACATTGCTCAGATCCTCGACGCCAACTTCCCGAACTGGGTACGCAACCCCAAGAAGCAGCGCGTCGAGGGTTATGGGGCATCCAGGGTCTGGGACTACGTACCCACGGAGGTGGCGTAGTGGGTGGGTCGGCAACGCAGGCGGCAACATGCATTTGCGCAGTTGAGGGGCGCTGTTGCATGGGGGTGTTGCCGGTGTTGCCGCGAAACCTTACACAACACCTCGCAAGCCTTTCTTGTCATATGCATACGCGGGAGACGGTGACAGCCCGCGCGGCGCGTCATGGGAAACCAGCGGCACAACGGCAACACGGCAACAGGCTTGGGTGTCGCTGATGATGTGGACGACCGGGCAGAACGACGTGATCCGCGAGCTGGGATACCAGGGTGTGCAGGTGGTCCATGACGAAATCCTCGACCGCTACGGCGTGGACCACACTCTCCGTGCCATTGAGGTCCAGGCGTCCCGCATCCACGCAAGCCTAAAAGTGCTCGAGGAATGCCCAGAGTGCCATGCGGTGGGCGTGCGCATCAACAGGCAGTCCGGTTTGTGCAGGTGCTGCACCGAGGCCGCGCACGTGGCCGAGGAGGAAGCCTTCAATGCGCTGCTGAAGGCCGAGGCCGAGGGATGCGACGGCGGCCAGGAGTACGACGAGCTTCATCGGCGGTGGGCGCAGCTCAGGCAGCAGAACTCGCGCCTTCGCCGGAAGCACGGGCTCAAGGGCAAGCGGGAGCGCAGCCTGTGACGCGGTGGGACTATCTTCCCTGAGAAACGATGCCGAGAGGAGGATAAGCCCCATGCGCAAGCCAAAGCTCACGTACAAGGTGGTCGAGAAAGCCGTGGAGATGAAGAGGCACGGCATGACCAACGCCGATATCTGCCGCGCCCTGGGATTCTCCGAGACGGCTTGGTACAACTGGCTGAAGGACCCGGACTCCAAGGTGAAACTTGCATTAGTTGAGGGCATCAAAAAGGCCGAGGCCGAGTACAAGGAGACGCTTCTGCAGTCCATCATGGCGACGGCCACGCGCGAGAAGAACCCGCAATGGACGGCTGCGGCCTGGCTGCTGGAGCGCAAGTATCCGGACGAGTATGCGCAGACGACGCGCAAGGCGGACGATGCCAGCGAGGACGTTCCGCAGATCACGCTCGGCGTGGAGGTGCGGGTGGCAAACGGGGATGCCGATGGCGACGACTAACGCGGCCGACCTTGTCATCCCGACCTTCCACGACGTGCTCGGCGACGTCTTCGCGCACGGGCACACGCACTACTGGCTGCATGGTGGGCGCGGCAGCACGAAGAGTTCGTTCATCTCGCTTGCCATTGTTCTTCTCGTTGTGAACTTCCCGTTCGCCAATGCGGTGATCATCAGGCGCTTTGGGAACACGTTGCGCGACAGCGTTTATCAGCAGGTGCTGTGGGCCATCTCGTCGCTCGGGCTGGAGGGGTACTTCCGGGCGCGCCTTTCTCCCATGGAGATCACGTACCTTCCTACCGGGCAGCGCATCGTGTTCCGCGGTGCCGATGATCCTTTGAAGCTCAAAGGCGTGAAGTTCACCAAGGGGTATGCGGCCGTTTGCTGGTTCGAGGAGCTGGACCAGTTCGACGGTATCGAGGCGGTGAGATCCATCCTCAACTCGCTTCGGCGCGGCGGCGACGACTTCTGGATCTTCTACTCTTACAACCCGCCCCGCACGATGTGGAGCTGGGTGAACGTTGAGCGCCTGGAGCGCACGAAGAGGGCCGATACCCTTGTCCGCCGCTCTTCTTACCTCGACGTTATCGACACGCATCCTGAGTGGCTGGGCGAGCCGTTCATCGACGAGGCGGAGTACCTTCACGACGTGAACGAGATGGCATGGAGGTGGGAGTATCTTGGCGAAGTCACCGGCACCGGCGGCAACGTCTTCACCAACATCCGCGACGAGCGGCTTTCTCTTTCACGTATCCGCAACTTCGAGAGGACGAGGAACGGCGTTGACTGGGGCTGGTTTCCAGATCCCTGGCGGTTCGTGCGGTGCGCGTGGGAGCCCTCGGCGAGACGCCTTCTCATCTTTGAGGAGCACAGCGCGAACAGGAAGACACCTGCGGAAACGGCGCAGATCCTTCTCGACGCGATGACCTATGCCGATGAGGATGGCGAGGAGCCTTACTTTCACGACGAGATCGTGTGGGCGGACGACACGCCTGACGGTAAGCAGCAGATGGCGGTGTATAGGCGTGAGTTCGGCATTCGCATACGGCCAGCGCGAAAGGCGCGGATGCGGAAGCTCTCGTACGAGTGGCTGGCAGGGCTTCGCGAGATTGTCATCGATCCGGTGAGGTGCCCGAAAACGTACGAAGAGTTCACGCTCAAGGAGTACCTGCGAAACCCGGATGGCACGTGGGAGGACGAGATCCCAGACGGCCAGGACCATTCCATAGACGCTGTGCGCTATGCCCTTATGGACGATGTGCTGCGCGGGTGATTCGAACTTCTCGCCTGCCAGCTCTTCTCACCTGTGATCGCGGCAGTATCCGGCAATTGCGGTGACGAGGGCGAGGTCCACCTTGCCATAAGGCATCTGGATGGCGCCCTTGGAGTGCTTGTATTTCTTCTCATCCAGAATCGGTGCGAAGTGCTCTACCGCATCGGGGCCTGGATAGATGCCTACGTGCTTCTTGGCACCGGCGAAGTGAATGACGTTCTTGCCGAAAGTGGGCATGCCCCAGTTGATACGTTCTTCCTCGTCCGGCAGCACGGCTTTTATCGCCTGGTAGACGGCAACGAGATCCTCTTGCTGCTTCTCATCGTATTGGGTGATGTAATCGCGGATGACTGCTGCCACGTCTTCACCTTCCTTCGCCTTGCTCTTATCGACAATTGTACGACGGCTTGTGACGGAGGCGCATGCTTCACCTTGAACGATATCGCGGTGAGGAGGTCTTCTCATGAGCTTGAATTCGATGGACGAGTATTGGGTGCCGGAGCATGTGAAGGACTACCTTCGTAAGCTCGGGTTTGTTCTTCCTCTAGACGATATGGAGCCCTGGATTCGGTCGTGGGACGACTGGATGGGCGCGCGTGGGGATTTCTACGACTACCGCGACAAGGACGGGCTCGGGCGGGTGTACGAAGTTCACCGGCGGTCGATTCACCCTGCGATGCGCGTGTGCAAGGAGTGGGGTTCTCTTCTTCTCAACGAGGAGGTGAAGGTCGTCTGCGAGGACCAGGGGGCTACGGACTGGATCAACTCGTTCTTCTCGGCCACGAACTTCATGAGCCAGGCGCAGGCTACAGTCGTGCGGGCCTTTGGGCTAGGGACGGGTGCTTGGGCGTTGTGGCTGGATCTCGACCATAAGAAGGTGCGTGTTCGGCATTACGACGCTCGTATGGTCATTCCGCTTTCATGGGACGAGGATGGAATCTCGGAATGTGCTTTTGTCACTCGTGCTTATTACCGCGGCAAGGCTGTGGACCAGCTGCAGATGCACCTGAAGGGCGGCATGGGCTTGTCAGCAGGCACTTCTTCATTTCCCACTCTTTCATCTGATGCTCTTATCGGCGATGAGGTCGAGGGTACGTATAGGATCGTCACCGTCTGCTTTGACCATGAGGGCAACGAGCTCGAGCCTATGGGCGTCGCTCCTGTCTATGACACGGGGTGCGCTTTCTCCACCTTCGGCATCGTGAAGCCTGCCGTCACCAACACGCGCGTGGATATGTCGCCCTATGGGCAGTCGGTGTTCGCGGATGCGGTGGACGCGGTCCAGGCGGTCGATCTTACCTTCGACGCCCTTATCAACGAGGTGGACGTCTCCAAGATGAGGGTGTTCCTGTCTGACGTTCTCTTCGATCGTGAGAAGACGGGTGACAAGGTCATCTCCATTCCCTTTGGTAAATCGGATTGCACGGTGTTCAGGAAGGTCATGTCTACCGAGGACACGATTCAAGAGTTCGCTCCAGCGTTGCGTACGGGATCTCAGGTGGAGGCGTTCAGGATCGCCCTGCAGATGCTTGGGGACCTCACGGGCTTCGGCATCAGCTACTTCGACCTAGAGGAGTCGCGCGGGTTCGTCAAGACGGCGACTGAGGTGTCGTCGGACAACTCAGCTCTCATGAGGAACATCAAGAGGCATGAGAACGCCCTGGAAGGTGCCCTCACGGGCATTGCGCGGGCAGTCATGAGTGTCTCGCGTGGGTTCGGCGAGAACATACCTGACGAGGGCTTGCTGCGCGTGGAGTATGACGACAGCATCATCCAAGACACTGCCGCAGAGAAGGCTCAGGACATGGCAGAGGTGGGTGTCACACTCGCGCCTTGGGAGTATCGCGTGCGCTGGTACGGGGAGGACGAGACGACAGCCCGCAGGCTTGCTACCGAGATCAGCACGCGTGGTGTCTCTGGCGACAAGGGTTCCGGGCAGAGTCGCTGATGCCGTCAGGAGCCCGTACGCGGCATCAGGAGGGGCTTGTGTGGGCGGGTCTGCGGGATTGGCTGTCACGAGTGACATACGGTTGCATGTCCGGCTGCCTGCACCGCATGGCGTCGCTGGCGGGGCTGGTGCGGTTAAGTTGCAAGTGGGGCTGTCACGACCCCGTATGGGCCGCTGTAGGCGCTGTTGGGTGACGGATGCGGTGCAAGATGTGGGCTGGCTGGTGGCGTGCGGTGATAGCTTGGGTAGAGGCTGCAGCGTGTGTTTGCCGGCCGCGCTGGCTGATGGACTGGACGTGCGCGGACAACCCGGATAACGCAGCAGACCGGACGACCGCGCGTAGGGTGTGCGCCGATAGCCGGGCGTGACGCACGCTGACCACGCGCCCCGTTGACCTTGCATTAGGCCAGACGGCGGCGAAGGGCTGGCTGAGCACGCGGCCGGAGGCAGACCGCGTCAGCGGGCTGCCGTAGGCGCGTATGCGAAGACAGCCCGTAGCCGACGGCTGGCCGTACGGGAGACTCCCTGGGCGCGTGGTCAGCGTGTGGCATGCCCGGCCCGAGCGCACACCCGAAGCGCGGGCGGCCGGGCTGCGAACAACCCGAGGTTGGTAGCGCGCGTCCAGGCCAGCAGCCAGGGTGTGCGGCAAAATAAACTCGACGACGTGGCGCTTACTTTTGTTGGCGACTTTCACGCGTGGGAGATTGTCTGTCTCTCTGGCGGACAGACGTGTTTCTCGGCGTCTATTGTCTTCTTCTTTATCAGCGATTGCTCTTCTTGTACCGCTCGCGACGCTATCAATTGCAGAGACACTGTGAGGGCTCGGGAATTGTGAAGGAATCGTGGAATCCTGCGGTATACTTTGCTGGTCTGTTGGATTTGGCCAGAAGGAATGAATTGAGTCATGCTATGTGCAACTGCCCGCTCCCTGCCAAGGTGGCTTTCTGATGCTGCCTTCGCTTCGTCTCGGGGGCTGTGATGGGCAGCGCAATCGCAGTTAGACGGTTCCTTCGACGTAGACAAGCCTTTTATACGCGTCCTCTCGTGTTCTGCTGCGAGGTGGACGGCTTCACCGACAACGCGGTTTCTGTAAGTGTCTCTCTTGCCAAGAGGCTGGCGGATCTCTCTCCTGGCATGAGGAGCCTTCGCGTGGAGCAGTGCTTGAACGATGTGCTGCGCGACCTGCCTGACGGCGTGGTCATCCGCAACATCGACGTGCTCTTCAACACCGCTTACAAGATTGATGTTCTCTCGGTGCTGCTGAGCGCGTATCGGAAGCACCACTTTGACCTTATCTGGCCCGGGCGTTACGAGGACGGAGAGCTCGTATACGCCGAGGAGGGCTATCCAGATTATCGGTCGTTTGACATCGCCCGCTATGACCTGACCTGCATCTACTAGAGGAGTCCCGACCATGAAGTACTCAGAGCTCATCAGCTTCAAGCCCATAGAATCGACCATCCAGCTTCTGGACGCTGACGAGGGCAGCAAGGCCCGAGAGCTCGTCGAGACCTACGTGATGTCGGACTCCATGGTCGACCAGCTGAAGACGCGGCTCATCGACCAGCTGCAGATGGACGAGGTCGTGGACAACAAGGGCGTGCTCGTGGTGGGCAACTACGGAACCGGTAAGTCGCACCTCATGAGCGTGGTCTCTGCCGTGGCGAACGACGCCGAGAACCTGCCCTACCTGCAGAACCAGAACTTCGCCAAGGCCATGCAGCCCATCGCGGGCAAATTCGAGGTACTGCGCATCGAGATCGGCGGCACGCGCCTCTCGCTCATCGAGGTCATCTGCCGCAACATCGAGGAGGACTTCGCAAAGCGCGGCATCAGTTTCACGATGCCCAACTTCGACCAGCTCCTCGACAACAAGGACCTCATCCGCGACATCATGAAGGCTTTTGCCTCCAAGTACGGCGAACGCGGCTACCTCATCGTGGTGGACGAGTTCTTCTCTTACCTGAGCACGCGCGACGAGCGGCAGATCGTGTACGACCTCGAGTTCCTCCGCGCGCTCGGTGAGATGTGCTCGAAGAGCCGCATGCGCGTCATCTTCGGCGTGCAGGAGAAGATCTTCGACAATCCGAGGTTCAGCTTCGTGGCCGAGTCGATGCGCCGCGTGGGCGACCGCTTCTCGCAGGTCATCATCACCAAGGAGGCCACCTCGTACGTGGTCTCGGAGCGCATCCTCAAGAAGACGCCCGAGCAGAAGGCGCTCATCCGCGAGCACCTAGAGAAGTTCAGCAGCCTGTACGGCGGCATGTCCTCGCGCATGGAGGAGTTCGTGGACATGTTCCCGATACACCCCGCCTACATCGATGTGCTGAACAAGGCATACCTCATCGAGAACCGGCACATCCTGAAGAACATATCGGTGTGCATACGCGGCATATTCGACCAGGAGGTGCCGGCCGACGCGCCGGGAATCAAGTCGTTTGACGACTACTGGCCAGTCATCAAGTCGGACGGCATGCTGCGTAGCGACCCCACCGTGAGCCGTGTGCTACAGGCAAGCGGACAGCTCGAGGACATCATCAGGCGTGCGTTCCCCAAGCCAGCTTACAAGCCCGTGGCGATGCAGATCATCTACGCGTTGAGCGTGCACCGGCTGACTACGAGCGGACTGGACGTGCAGACGGGCCTCACCGCCGAGGGGCTGAAGGACGACCTCTGCCTGTACCTGCCGATGCCGGAGCAGGACGCGGACTTCCTCCTCGGCATCGTGAACACGGTGCTGCGCGACATCATGACCACGGTGTCGGGCCAGTTCATCATCCACAACGACGCGAACAACCAGTACTACATCGACGTGAACAAGGTCGTGGACTACGACGAGAAGATCAAGCAGAAGGCCGACGTGGTGGCACAGGGCGACCTGAACCGCTACTTCTACGGCATCGTGTACGGCTGACCTATTCATGGGGCTACCAGGCGAGCGCAGCACGGCGCAGCCGGAGCGCGACTTCTACATCCACATCATGCCTCCGTACGGAAACAACGGCGGGGCGCGCAAGTTGGCAGACGAGGTCTACTTCTACTTCAAGCCCACCGACGACTTCACCGACGACCTGCGTTTCTACGCAGCGGCGAGCGAGCTGGCGAGCATCAGCGAGGGCAAGGAGCGCGACGCCTACGCAGCCAAGGCGCAGCAGACTAAGGCGAAGCTCGTGCGTGCGCTGAGCGCGGGCAAGAACACGATGTTCGACGTGACGTACCAGGGCACCAGGAGGCAACTCATCGAGGTCCTACGCGGACGCTACGACCGTGACGCTTCCTTCAAGGACACAGTCGACCTCGCCGCGTCCCTCTGCCTTGACGGCTACTTCAACGACAAGTACCCGGGCTTCCCGCGCATGCGCATCAAGATCACGCGGCAGAACATGGCAGACGCGCTCACCAACGCCTACTCACAGATCGGCGGGCGCAACACGCAGCAGGGACGCGCCATGCTCCAGAGCTTCGATCTTCTTGACGCTGATGGGAAGATAAAGCCCGAGGGCTCGCAATGGGCGCAGTACTACGTCGGCCTGCTCGCCAAGCTCCCGCAACAGGGCGTCATCAACTACAGTGACCTGTTCGACGACGTGCCGATGCGCGGCAGCTTCGACAAGAAGTACGGCTACAACAGCGCGTTCGCGGCCATCGTGCTGCTGGCACTCGTGTACAGCGGACACGCCGTGATGAGGACCGACAAGCAGACCATAACCGCGTCGAACCTGGACGTACTTCCCAAGACTGGCAACTTCGAGTTGATGCACTTCAAGACGATCTCGAAGCCAGCGGACCTACCGCTCGCCGAGCTGCGTCACCTGTTCGAGGTGCTCGAGCTGCAGGAGGGCCTGCTCAACAGCCCCGCGACGCGCGAGAAGGCTGTGGCAGTCCTACTGTCCAAAGCGCAAGAGCTGAGCCAGAGCGCAGCCCTCTCTGAGCGCAAGCTGGTGGACGGCTTCGACCTGTGGGGCGAGCCGCTCGTCAACACACAGGAGCTCAAGGCTCTGCGGGACGCATGCGCGGCCATCAAGGCAGAGTTCAGCAATTATGGAGCCAAGTACAACACGACTGCCAAGCTCAACAACTTCAAGCACACGATTGCCGAGATTGACGAGCTGGAGAAGCAGATAGACCTCGCGATGGTCGTGCCCGAGTACCTCGCCTTCCAGACGGCGTGCGCACAGGCCGTGAGCTACCTGCAGGGAATCGAGTACGCAGACATCAGCACGGCGCTCAAGAAGGCGCTCGACGATGCCAAGGACGTGTTCCGCCGAGAGCGTGACGGCATCTACTACGGCGCATCGGGTGATGCGGCAGCCAGCACGGCGCTTGCCGCCCTTGCTAAGGTGAAGAGTGACTACATCGACTTCTACCTCGCGGAACATGGCAAGAAGCGACTCGGCGTGAAGGACGCGCAGCGTCGACAACAACTGCAGGATGGACTTGCGCTCGCCAACCTTCGAAAGCTTGCCAAGCTCGACATCCTCTCCAAAGCAAAGTTCGACGCCATCGACAACGCCCTCGCCGGGCTAACCGTGTGCTACCAACTGAGCCCCATCGACCTGAAGTCAAGCCCCACCTGTCCGCATTGCCACTACCGGTTGGGTGACGTGGCACAGAATGTGAATGGCAGACTCGATGACATCGAGGACCAGATCGACGCCCTCGTAACCGAGTGGACGACCACGCTGCTTAACACCATTGACGACCCCCTCGTCCTTGGCGAGGAGCGATTCCTCGACGCATCCCAGCAGCGCATGATTGACGCCTTCGTTGAAGGCAAACAGTTACCAGACCGCGTGACCGACAAGTTCATAGAGGCAATCGAGGCTCTGCTCAAGGGCTTCGAGCCCGTCTACATCGACGGTAAGGACCTCGCACAGAAGCTCGCGACGCTCGGCCCGAGCACCGCGAGCGACTTCAAGACAAAGCTAGAGGCCATCATCGCAGACTACATCAGCGGCAGAGACCCCGAGAACCTGCGCATCATCGTCAGGTCTGAGTAAAGGACGGCATACTATGGAACCGAGGAAGCTGACCAGCGCAGATATCGACAGGGTACGCGACATCGAGGGATTCCCCATCGCGACCGACGAGGCCATCATTGAGCTCTCTGATGCGCCGTACTATACGGCATGCCCAAACCCATTCATTGAGGAGTTCATTGCTGAGAATGGCGCACCTTATGATGAAGAGACAGACGATTACCATAGGGAACCGTTTTCTTCAGACGTGAGCGAAGGAAAGAACGATCCCATATACCTTGCCCATAGCTATCACACAAAGGTTCCTTACAAGGCGATAATGCGCTATATACTTCATTACACAGACCCTGGCGACATAATACTAGACGGGTTTTGTGGAACCGGACAGACAGGGGTAGCGGCTCAATTCTGCGGCGATGCAGAACGAGAGATGCAGCTGATTCTTGATAATGAGGTACAGCAAACACAATACGGTGTGCGTAATGTTATTCTCAACGATCTTTCGCCTGCGGCTACGTTCATATCGTTTAATTACAATCGCGCTCTTGATGCCAATGAGTTTGAGAATGCAGCATTGGCCGTGATCGAAGAGACGAAGCGTGAGTGTCAGTGGATGTACGAAACCTTGCCATCATTGGGGGGATCAAAGCTTGTCTCTGGCGAAACACACGGATTGGTAAACTACATCGTCTGGTCAGATGTAATGATATGTCCACACTGTGGGAACGAAATAACATTTTGGGATGTTGCAGTCAATAGGATTACCGGTCAGATTAGCGATAGCTTTACCTGCAACTCTTGCGGTCTCTCGCTCTCAAAGAAGGATTGCGAGAGGGCGAAGGAGGTCATATTTGACCCATCTTTGGGCAAGACTGTTGAAATGCCTCGCACAAAGCCTGTCCTTGTTAACTATACGTACATGGGACAGAGGTACGAGAAGGCTCCAGACGCATACGACATGGAGTTGATACAACGAACCGCATCCATAGAGATACCGTACTGGCACCCAATCGATAGGCTGCCGGATGGTGACAAGACTTCAGATCCGATAAAATGCGGAGTGGAATATGTCCATCAGTTCTATACGCGTAGGACGCTATACGTACTGGCATCCCTGTTTGATAAGATTGCTCACTCAGATTATCAACGGGAGCTAATGTTTGTATTCACCGGAATTCTGCAGATTAGCTCTAAGATGTCGCGTTTTAGATATGACTCGCGAAACCCAAAGAATACTGCAGGTGGAACACTGAATGGAACACTCTATATTCCTTCTCTCAGCCGAGAGAGTAATATATTCGAGAACTTCAGTCGTCGGCTATCACCGATTCTTACACTGAGATATCGCACCCAAACGCACAGTAATGGAAATGTTTGTATAACTACCGGCTCGTTAGAGAATACAACGATCCCATCTGAGTCGATTGACTACATTTTTACTGACCCACCATTTGGTGCGAACCTCAATTATTCAGAGCTTAGTTTCATCTGGGAACCATGGTTACGTGTTGTCACTAATGCTACTTCCGAAGCTATTATGAGCAGGAAACAGGGTAAGGGCTTGGTCGAGTATCAAGGCCTCATGGAAAGATGCTTTGTAGAATGCTATCGCGTTCTCAAACCAGGACGTTGGATGACGGTAGAGTTTCACAACTCAAAGAATGCCGTCTGGAATGCAATCCAAACCGCACTCAATCAAGCAGGGTTTGTAGTCGCCGATGTAAGGACGATTGATAAGAAACAAGGCAGCTTTAATCAAGTTAAAGGCGCGTCACAAGCAATTAAACAAGACCTAGTGATCTCATGCTATAAACCAAGAGGCAGTTTTATGCGTAGCATCGAAGAGCACATTGGGACTGATGAAACTGCTTGGGCATTCGTAAGGCAACACCTTGAGAATATTCCGGTAGCAATTGAGACTGGCTCAAAGCTTGAGATAATCGCAGAAAGACAGGCTTATTTATTATATGACCGAATGGTTGCGTATCACGTCACTCAAGGTATACAAGTGCCCCTTGATGCTGCCGATTTCTACCGTGGCCTTGACGAGCGTTTCCTAAAGCGCGACGAAATGTATTTCCTTCCCAACCAAGTTACAGAATACGACACTGCCCGCCTGAAGATGGAAGTCGAGTCGGTGCAGTTTGCTCTCCTAGTCACAAACGAGAAAACTGCAATTGGTTGGCTCTATCAGCTCCTCGCAAATGAGCCGATGACCTATCAACAGATTCAGCCCAAGTTCATGCAAGAAGTCAAGACCGTCGACCGTTACGAGGCCATGCCCGAGCTCGCAGTGCTTCTCGAGGAGAACTTCCTGCAGGATGACAACGGACGTTGGTATGTGCCAGACACCAAGAAGGAGGGTGACGTCGCCAAGCTGCGTGAGAAGTCGCTCCTCCGCGAGTTCGACGGCTATCTCAAGAGCAAGGGTAAACTGAAGCTCTTCCGCTCCGAGGCCATTCGAGTGGGCTTCTCCCACCTGTGGAAGGACCACAACTATCAGGCTATCGTGGATCTCGCTGACCGCCTTCCTGCCGCAACCATCCAGGAAGATCCGAACCTGCTCATGTACTACGACATCAGTCTGAGCCGAATTGGACAGGCATAGGGCCATGCTGGAAATCGGAGAACTTGTATACGACACATCCGCCCAGGAGACCGTGCGCATCATCGAGCGCACGGAGCTCTGGGGCGTTCGGTCGTACCGCGTACTGAATCCTGCCACGGGTGAGACGTACCGTGCCTCGGAAGACGTACTTCATCCCGTCAGCGAGACGTTAGCATACGACGAGGACTATCTGCGCTTCGTGGTAGAGCTCGCGCACATCAAGAACGAGGTGGCCGGCGGCGTTCTGACGCCGCTCTCGCGCAACCTCATACCGCTGCCACATCAGCTACACGCGCTCAACCGTGCGCTGGCGAACAACAACGTGCGCTACCTTCTCGCCGATGAGGTCGGTCTGGGCAAGACCATCGAGGCTGGGCTCATCCTGGAGGAGCTGAAGACGCGAGGGCTCGTGAGGCGCACGCTCGTGGTCTGCCCGACGGGCCTCGCCACGCAGTGGGCGGCCGAGATGCAGGAGAAGTTCGGGGAGAAGTTCCACCTGCTCCTGCCCTCTGACTTTGCTGCCATCCGCAAGGTGACCGAGGGCGACAACGTGTATCGCGAGTTCGACCAGGTGATCACGCCGATGGACTCCATCAAGCCGCTGGAGCAGAGGTTTGGGTGGAGCGAGGAGCGCATTCAGGCGTACAACGACGAGCGCATCAACGCCGTCGTGAACGGCAACTGGGACCTCGTGATCATCGACGAAGCGCACCGCGTGGCTGGCTCGACCGGCGACGTTGCGCGGCACAAGCTGGGACGGCTGCTCGCGCAGGCGAGCCCGTACCTGCTGCTCCTGACCGCCACGCCTCACAACGGCAAGAGCGAGCCCTTCCTGAGGCTGGTTCGCCTTCTCGACCGAGGGGCATTCCCCAACGAGAAGTCGGTAGTGCGCTCGCAGGTGGCACCGTACCTCATCCGTACCGAGAAGCGGGAGGCCATCGACAACAAGGGCGACAAGCTCTTCAAGAACCGCGTGACACACCTCGTGCGCATAGGGTGGGACGGACGCCACACGCTGCAGCAGGAGCTCTACCAGCGTGTGAGCGAGTACGTCTCGCAGACCTACGGTCGCGCCGTGCGGCAGAGGAGCCGCAACATGTGCCTGATCTTTCTGCTCATCATCATGCAGAGGATGGTGACGAGCAGCACGGCTGCCGTCAGGCAGTCGCTCGAGCGGCGCTTGGAGATGCTCAAGGCTGGCGGCACGCAGAAGCGAAACATGAGCGAGGGCGACATCGGCGAGATCGACATCGAGGACGGGGACGAGGCAGCCTTCGAGGCTCCGTCGCTCAACGACAAGGCGGAGGTTGCCGAGCTAGAGGAGCTGGTTTCGCTGGCACAGCGCGCCGAGTTGCAGTACCAGGACGCTAAGATCGAGGTGCTCTTCGACACGCTGGATGCGGTGCTCGCCGACGGCAGCCAGAAGGTGATCATCTTCACCGAGTTCATGGCGACGCAGGCTTACCTCAAGCGGCTGCTTGAGCGCCGTGGATTCAAGGTGTCCACACTCAACGGCAGCATGAGCATCGACGAGCGCAACGCGGTGACCGAGGAGTTCCGCACGAGCACCGACGTGTTCGTCTCGACCGACGCCGGTGGCGAGGGCCTGAACCTTCAGTTCGCGAGCATCGTCATCAACTACGACATGCCCTGGAACCCCATGCGCATCGAGCAGCGGTGCGGCCGCGTGGACCGCATCGGACAGACGCGCGACGTGCAGGTCTACAACTTCATGATCGACGGCACGGTGGAGAGCCGCGTGCACGAGGTGATCGAGCAGAAGCTCGCCGTGATACTTGACGAGCTGGGCATCGACAAGTACTCGGACGTGCTCGACAGCGAGGCGTGCGACCTGGACTTCACGAACGCGTACATGGGCAGCATCGGCAAGCCTCAGGCAGTCGGTCGCTCCGCCGACAGGATTGAGAGGGAGATCCGCGAGCAGGTGGCGAACGTCGCCTCGTACCAGGAGATCATCCGCGAGGACAAGGACCTCGGCGAGCTGGTTGGCGTGGAGTCGGACTTCGACGTGACGGCCGCGCTGGGGCGGGCGTTCGCACACTACTCCGCTTGGCGCGGGGAGAAGGCGACGCTGCCCCTGGGGCTGGCGCTCGACAGCGACGACGCCGAGCGGCTGCTGCATGCGAGCGTGGTGCAAGACCGCAGCGCCGACGTGCTGAGCGTGGGCATTGAGGACTTCCCGAACGAGGACGGCTGGTTCATGCTCTGGGAGCTCTCCATCGCGGACGACCGACGTGCGACAAGGGTAGTGCCCGTGTTCGTGAACGACAGCCTGGTGCTGCGGCCCATCGCGGGCAAGCGCATCATGGATGCCCTGCTTCGGTCCGGCGTGAGGCTTACCGTGGGGACCGCTTCGAACGCCGATGCCGAGACGTGGGCGCGGTTGGAGGAGCTGAGCCAGGACTTCGCCTACAACGACTTCAAGGAGCTCTCCGAAGAGCACGAGCGCGTGACGCGTGAGAACCACGACAAGTACGCCTATGCGCTCGAGCTGAGATGGGATGCCGCGCGTCGCGTGGGCATCGAGAACATACGGACTGCCAAGCTCGCGCGCATCGAGGCCGAGCGGTCCGAGATGGAGGTGGCCTACGCCAAGGAGCGGCAGGTGCTGCCCGAGTTCAGGTGCATGCTGCTCGTGAGGCTGGTGGGCTAGATATGCTGGGCGAGGTCGTGATGCTTGAGGATCTGGTGTACAGGGAGTCGAACGCGTGCTATTCGACCTCCGTGCTGCTTGTGGACCATGGCGTGGAGGCGAGGTGCGAGTATGCTGGCATCTTCGAGCGCAACGGGTTCACCGTCGTGCGCTGGGAGGACGACCTGCGTTTCCGCATCGACTGGGAGGGTGCGCTGAAGGCTGGCGAGAGGCTTTGCGTAATCGTCGGGCGTGACGACTACGTGCCGTATGACCTGCGACAGCTGATGCAGGTGTACGAGGTGTCGCTGGGGAGGATGTTCCCCAAGCTGGACGTACGTACGCTGAGGGAGGATGAGTCGCTTGACCTCGACTTCCTGGCCTGCGCGTACGAGCGGGAGCTTGTGCACACATCCGGCGCCAAGGCGACACGGGAGTTCATCGAGCGGCAGGTGAACGTGCGAACGACCGCAGAGCGCGTGTGCGACGGTCTCGAGAGCGAGCTCGTGCGTGCTGCGACTGCCGCTGGTGGCTACCGCGACTGGATCGCCGTGGCGGAGCTCAAAGCCCGCATCGACGTGACGGCGGCCCGGTATGGGCTGGACCGTTCGACAAACGTGTGGACCGACGGAGCCTTCCGCGACTTCGTGAAGGCGAAGTACGGGCAGCTGACCATGGCGATGGACGACGAGACACCGGTGCTAGTGAGCACTGCGATGGAGTGGATGCACTCGAGGAGCGACCGGTTCGCCGTCATCGTGATGGACGGCATGTCGGAGTTCGACTGGCGCGTGATCCGAGAGTCGTTTGGTGGCGTAGCCTACGAGCAGTCCGCAGCGTTTGCCATGGTGCCCACGGTGACCTCGCTCTCTCGACAGAGCCTGCTTGCTGGCAAGTTCCCACGCTACCTGGATAAGCCCTGGACGACCGGCAGGGAGAAGAACGAGTTCTTCTCCTGCGTGACCGGATGGGGCGTCGACAAGGAGCGCGTGGCCTATCTGCGCGGATACGACGATGAGCTGCCTTGGGGTTGTGACTATGTGGCGTACGTGATCTTGGACGTCGACGAGCGCGTGCATGGGCAGTACGGCGGTCGCGCGGGGATGCTGAAGGACATGGAGCTGCTGCGTGATGGTGGCAAGCTCGTGGATCTCGTACGGCGCCTTCTGGGTGCCGGGATGGACGTGTACATCACTGCAGACCACGGGAACACGCCCTGCGTCGGGCGCGGGCGCGTGACAGGCACCGGCGTCGAGACCGAGACCAAGGGCAAGCGGATGTACGTCGCCAACGACCTCGCTGACGTCTCGGCGCTGCAGGACAAGTATGAGCTGATAGAGTGCCCTGCCGCTTTCTTGCCGCTGGGACTGAAGTACTACGTGTGCCCGTCGGGCGTGTCGTTTGACAACCCCGGCGAGCATGTTATGAGCCATGGCGGCATGAGCATCGACGAGGTGGTCGTGCCGTTCATATCTATACGATCGGAGAGTGCGTGATGGCCAGGATGGTTGGATTCACGAGGATTATCAGGCTGCCCTGGCTGAACAGGATGCTCGAGCTGGCTGGCGAGGGCCTTGAGTCCACGCAGATGCGCGATGAGCTCGAGGAGTACCTGAGCTTCGAGATCACGAGCCCAACCAATCGGCGCAAGACGCGCGAGATTCTGCTGCTACCGTGGACCGCCGAGGATGCGGCGCTCGAGGCTTTGCGTCCAGAGGCGCTGAGACTTGCCGAAAGCCATCAGTACGAGCAGTTGGCAATCCACTGGGGCATGCTGATTGTGGCGTTTCCCATGTTCGGTGACTTGGTGCGGCTCATCGGGAAGATGTGCGAGTACCAGGACGAGTTTACGTCCGCGCAGTTGAAGCTGAAGATTCTGGATGAGTGGGGCGAGCGGTCGACCGTAGTGAAGGGATCGGAGAAGATGCTGGCTTCGCTCAACGCCATCGGCGTGGTGCAGCGCGTGAAGCAGGGGCGCTACGTGCTAGCGCAGAAGGTGGCCGTGGACGAGGACTTGTCGCTGTTCCTGCTGCATGCGGACATGCTGGCTTACCAGAGTGGGTACCGAGCGTTTGCGGAGCTTGGTATGCTACCTGAGCTGTTCCCGTTCGAGTTGAGCTTGAGCAAGGAGCGGCTGGTGGAGGACGCGCGGTTCTCCGTGGGGAACTTCGGGCGGGAGTTTACGGTTAGCTTGAGGGAGGGGTAAGAGGATCCCTTAATCGAGAGCCAATCTTTCAGGCATGCCATCTAAAGGATTTGTCATACAGTTCAGCAAAGACTTTGTGACAGCTCGGTAGGTATGTGGCATAGTAGAGATTTGAAAGATTCGGGCTGCTTCTGACGAACCTCTAATAGATACACAGCCCGAAACGGCATGTTTCATGGGCAGAGGGTGATGTGTATGCGTTTTAGAGATGAAAGCAAGCCACGCTCACGTTACGCAAAGTGCCCTCTTACTGAAGTCGTCTGCCAGTTGAGATTTCCGGTCATTCTCAGCATTGACAAAGAATTGCCTGCACAATTCCAAGAGTTGGTACGGGAAGAATACCCTGAATACACCACCAACATTGAGAGGCAGCAGCAAGTCGACTTTGTGGCGACGCCTGCAGGTGTGATTACTCAGCCGGCAATTCAGCAGGAAAACATGAATCATTCCTTCGTCAGCGCAGATGGATGTTGGCGGATCAATCTGACTAGCTCTTTTTTGGCGTTGTCGACCAACGCATACGATAAGTGGGAGGACTTTCGCGACAGGCTATGGTTGCCGGTGGAGGCTCTAACTCAATGCTATAATCCCGCATACTACACACGCGTAGGGTTGCGGTATATCGATGTCTATGATCGTCAGCGGTTCGGTCTGCAGGGCGTCCCATGGAAAGAATTGCTAAATGAGCAAATCCTAGGCATGGCTGCAGCACCGAATGATGAGAGTGACATACAGACAATTAGCCAGTATGCCGAAATAAAGCTCGATGAGTATGAAGCTATCATGCGCGTCATCACAAACTTCGGCACTGTGCCAGGGAATCCTCAGCAACCATCGCAAGATACCTTCGTAGTCGATACGGATACTTATTCCATGCTTCGCTTTCCGATTGGCAAAGACGGTATTGAAGGCTGTCTCAACTTCATGCATGACAACTCCACCGACTATGGTCGTTGGATGGTGTCAAAGAAATTGTTCGATGCTATGGAACCTGAAGAAATTGGTGAGGAGGCGGTATCATGACCGGAACGTCCGGTGTAGCGGAACGTCCTGTATATGAGATGCTACTCCAAAACCGAAGCGTCACGTCAAACGGTATGAGATATGCAGTCCCCGTCATGGGGCAATACGTGATGACAGCGAGCACCAGCACGCCTTCTTACGTATCTACGTTGCCTAAAAATCTCGACATCTTCTCCGAGGTTGAACTCGGGCTTGATAATCCAGCTATTAGCGATGATCAACAACTGCTCGCACGAAGGCTTATCATGGCGCTAAAAGCCAGCCTACTGCGCAACTATCGCCAGAGCTACATGGATTTGCCCTATTCGGACCTTCATCTGAGTTTGCTCGAGGACTCTTCCGTTCTCATTGAATGGACGTACCTCAACCTACGGGCGGGTTTCTCTATTGAGCAGAATGTAGACGAGTCTTCTTACTACGTGTTAATACGTGATAAGGCAGATGGCGTTAGCACTATTGTGCCTGAATACGGTCCGTTGACGAATGATAATGTAGGTGCAGTTGCCGCCAAGGTCGTTGCGCGCATCTCGGAGAAGCTTTGATGACTAACGACTGCACGGGAACCCAAGCTAAGGACAAATTCCCAGACAGCTTGTATCGAGGCTTTACGCAGCCAACAATTCAATCAGACGGATCCCTTGGAGGAAACGCTTTCGAGTTCAAGGAGTTCGACAATCGCGGTATCGAAGAATGCTCGATCAACTGGGACGATGATGAAGGATCGTTGTTGTTGATTGCATCGCAAGCCAAGGATGACGGCAGGAGACAGTTCAGGTTCGGCGCTTGTCGGATACCTCGCTCTGAAATCGACCACATGAGGGGTCTTACGACTGCGATGGCATTTGATTTCAGCTATGAGAGAAGACCCGTGGAGGGAAACCACTACCACGGCAATCTTCTGTGCAAGACTGGCCTTTCAACTGCAAGCAAAAAAGCATTGTGCGGCATGTTGGCTATGCTCAATGACAGAATCTATACACGCGATGAGCTTGACCGTGTATGCTCCGATGCTGGGATGCAATAGTGTTCACAAATAGTGCGATGAGAATCAGAGAGCAATTTTAGCTTCTCGATTGACGGTACTTTGTGACAGCCCCTTAGCCTTATGCCAGGTTAAGGGGCTGACTCTTTGTTGGCCATGATACGAAAGGTGGCCGACATGGCTGGTGATAACCATGGCGCAGAGACGCAGGAAGAGCCGCAAGCCGCGCAAAACGAGCGGAACCAGCAAGCGCAGGAAGAGCAGCCGCAGGTGAGCGGCGTGGACTGGGAGAAGGCAATCGCCGAGCGCGACGAGAGGATTGCGGCGCTCGAGCAGCAGGTAGCGGACGCGGCCAAGAATGCCGAAGCTGCCGAGGCGCTGCGCAGCGAGATCGCCGAGCTGAAGGCCCAGGGAGAGTCCGACCGCATCGACTTCAAGCTGCAGCTCGCAGGAGTTCGCAACATCAAGGCAGCGCGTGCCGTCCTGGACGACCACGGCGGTGATGTCGACAAGCTCAAGGCTGAGGAGCCGTGGCTTTTCGCCGATGCACCCGCCAAGCCGCAGGGAGGCAGGACCGGGCTCCCCAACGCGGGCACGAGCTCCGACGAGGGTAGGACCATGAAACGCTGGCGCAGGCTCGCTGGCCTGGACGACACCGAAGAGAACTAGAGGAGGGCTGACCGATGGCAAACAGCATCGAGTTCGCGAAGAGCTACACCGGCATCCTGGACGAGGTCTACCAGCGCGCCGCCGTCTCCAACTGCCTCAACAGCGGCGGGAGGATGGTGCGCGCTGGCAGGAACGCCAAGGAGATCCTCATTCCGAAGATAGAGGTCACGGGACTCGGGGACTACACGAGGAACGTGGGCTACAAGACGGGAAGCATCACGTGGTCATACGAGACCCACACCTTCACCTACGACCGGGCCATCCGCCTGTTCGCCGACGTCATGGACGTCGAGGAGGGCGGAATCGTCGACTGCTTCGTGCAGGCCGGCGCCGAGCTGCAGCGCACGCAGGTCGCGCCTGAGGGCGACGCCTTCACGTTTAGCGAGATCGCGTCCACCGAGGGTGTCACCATGGAGAGCGAGGACCTGTCCTCCGCCGACGCCGAGGACCTGCTGGCGGCGCTGCGCACCGTGACGTCGGATATGGACGAGAGGCAGGTCTCCACCGGGAGCCGCATCCTGTTCATCACGCCCACCCTGAACGGCGTGATCCAGGACTTCTCCTACGCCAACCCCAACCGATCCAACCGCGTGATGGAGCGGTTCTCGCGCGTGGTGGAGGTGCCGCAGGTGCGCTTCTACAGCGCGATCGACCTGCTCTCTGGCGACGACGACCAGTTCGGCTACCAGAAGCGCGCACAGACCTACAAGAAGACGTCCGACGTGGCGCTCGTGGACGGCAAGACCTACTACACCAAGAGCGGGGACGTGTACACGCCCGTCGCCACCGCAGACCTGGACGTGGACGACATCGGCACCTACTACGAGGTGGACGTCGCAGGTGGCAAGGACCTGAACTTCATGGTGGTAGAAAAGTCGGCCATCATCAAGTACGCCAAGCACGTGGCGAGCCGCATCTTCTCGCCCGACGAGCTCGAGTCGCTGGACAGCTACATGCTCAAGTACCGCCGCTACGCGATCTGCTCGGTGCTGGAGAACAAGCTCGACGGCGTTTACGTTTCTGCGAGCACGTCGTAGGCCATGGCTGCCACGGTGACATACCAGTTCTACGGCGATGTATACGGGGGCGGTCTCTCGGAGGCCGCCTTCGGGCTTGCATTGCCTGCGGCCGAGCGGCACGTGAGGTGGCTGGTGGATGCGAGAGAGCCTGCGGACGGCGAGCTCGTGCCTTACCAGCGGGCCGTGTGTGCAGCCGTTGACGCCTTCGCGGAGTTTGGAGAAGGGCAGGTCGGCGGGTTCGCCCTCGGGGACTTCAAGGTGACGCACTACGAGGACGAGGGTACCACCGGCGAGGAGATCGCCACGGCTGACGCGCTGAAGGAACTGGTCGGCACCTCGCTCGCGTTCTGCGGGGTGCGGTGATGAGGAGCTTGAGGCCGATACCGGTGCGGCTGCTGGCAGAGGATGCTGTGGTGAGGGTGGCCGATGGCAATGGTGGCTATGCCGAGGGCGTTGCTGTCTCTCACGTTCGGTTTGCTCGCACGCAGTCGGTCTTGGATGAAGGTCACAGGAGCGCGGACGCGGGGGCTGGCAAGGTCTACGTCGACGCCTTGAACTCCGTCGGCGCGTTCGAGGTCCCCGCTGGGTCTCGCATCGACATCGACGGCAATTCCTACTACGTGGCCGAGTGCAGGCGGTGCGAGGACTTCAACGGGCACTTGCACCACTGGGAGCTGGTGGTTCGATGAGCTGCGCGGACTCCATCGCAAACATGCTGGCAGACGCCCACTTCTCATGTTACTTCTCAAAAGTTTCGCCATCGGCGCTGGACTGTCCCGAGCCGATCGTGGTGCTTGACGGCGAGTTCAAAAGGGACTCTCGCATGGCCGAGGAGGAGCGCGGGTCTGTGTCCGTCACGGTGCTGGTCGTTCGCGAGGTCTCAGCCGACGCCGAGGACGTAGCAACATCAGCTGAGCGAGCGGTTAGCCGTGCCGACTGGGAGCCGTATGCGGATGCCGGTACCTACCGAATCGTGGGCATGGACACGACGGCACCCGTCTTCAAGGAGCGCGACTCGAGCGGGCGGTTCGTGTGGTCGTTCGAGGTCGCATGCACGGTGGTGAGGGCGCTGTGAGCGATTCCAGGCGAGATACCGACGAGAAGGACGAGCGCGGGCGTGAACCGCGCATATTCACGACCGATGAGAAGCCCTCAGCTGTTCGGGAAAGGCATGTTTCGGTCGATGCGTACTCGCTGGCTTCCCAGCGCCGAGCCATCGCCTACGGGCGTGCGAGGGGGCGCTCATGAGATCGATCATCTTCAGAGGCGTTGATTTCTCGGAGTTCAGCTCTGCCGAGGTGGTAGAGAAGGTTGCGTTGCCCGTCGACGTGGCAACGATGGCCGTGCCTGGGCGTGCCGGCGCGCTGCTGGTCTCTGGTCGCATTCCTCCTCGCATGGTGCATGTTCGACTGTTCATGGACGCCGGCTACAAGCCTGGTACGAACGGGCTGGCCGACATCCGGCACAGGATATACGCTGCGCTTGCTGCCGTTGGCGGCGGGACGCTCAGGCTGCCCGACGAGCCGGAGTTCGAGTACCGCGACGTCGTCTGCACCGATGCGGGTACGTGGACGTCCCTGTTCGAGGACGGGCATGGCGACGTGGATTTCACGCTGCTCGACCCTGTCGCCTACGGGATGGAGAGACGTGAGGTCGGCACGTCGTTCGAGGTCGGCGGGACGTGGCCCACATGGCCTAAGTTCGAGTTGGTCGCTTCTGCTGGGACTGCCGTACAGGTCGGATGCGGCGGCAAGGTCGTGCTCGTCGAGCATGCGTTCTCCGGCGGCGAGGTCATCTCCATCGATTGTGAGAGTGAGAACGTGACAATCGGCGGCGTTGACGCGCGTGCCGACGTGACGCTTTCGAGCGACTTCTTCTCGCTGGCGCCCGGAAATTGTACGCTGACGTTCTCGGGATGCTCCACCCATGCGGCCGCATTCCACGAGAGGTGGCTGTGATGGCTGACGCAGTCCCACAGCTCTGGTGGTACGACCGATTCGATGACCGCATCGGCATCCTGCCCGTGGTCGGAGAGATGGTGCACACGGAGGAGCTGAACGGCGAGGACACCATCGAGTTCGAGACGCGCGAGGTCCCAACGAAGGGTGACCGTCTGCTTTGGCAGGACGGTTCTGTTTGGCGCGAACACGTCGTGGTTCGCACGGACGAGCCGCTTGAGGGGCTCTGCTCGGTGTATGCGGAGTCTTCCCTCTGCGAGCTGCTGGACGACTTCATCGAGGAGCAGCACCTCGTCTCGCGTACGGCTGCGCAGGCTTTAGCCGTAGCATTGGCACCCACACGGTGGACGATTGCTTCATGTGACGTGACCGGCACCGCCGGGTGCGTGCTCTACCACGTGAACGCACTCTGGGCGCTGCGGCGCGTGGCCGAGGTATGGGGCGGCGAGGTGACGCCCGTCATCGGCGTGGCAGACGGGCGCGTCTCTTTGCGCTCGGTGCGCCTGGACGAGCAACGCGGCTCCTGGCACGGCGTCCGCTTCACCTACGGCAAGAACATGGCGGGATGCACCCGCACTGTGCTGGAACAGGACGTGTACACGGCGCTCTACGGGTTCGGCGCTGGCCTGCCCGTGACCGACGAGGACGGCCGCTACACGGGCGGCTACCGTAAGAAACTCACCTTTAGCGAGGTAAACGGCGGCGTCAACTGGGTCGGCGACGAGCAGGCACGGCTGGTCTGGGGGCGGTGGAACGCCGACAGGACGGCGAAGGTGCATAGCTTCGGGCAGGTGGTGTTCTCGGAGTGCGACGACCCTGCGAAGCTGCTGGCGCTGACGAGGAAGGCTCTTCTGGATGCCGTGCAGCCCAAGGTGTCCTACGAGGTCGATGTTGCCGCGCTGGACGGTGGCGAGTGCGACCTGGGCGACACGGTCGCCGTGATCGACTCCTCGCGCACTCCAGAGTGGCGGCTGAAGGCGCGCGTGGTGAGGCGTGTGCGTACATTCGGGGATGCCGTGATCTGCCGTGTGACCATCGGAACGGTGCAGCCCGTGGACTATGCGGTGACAAGCTCGCTTGCCGCTGACGTCGCGGCCTTGCAGGACGACGTGGCGGGAATCGACGGCAACATGAGCGTTGCAACCTCCACCGTCTACGTGCAGGAGACCGTTACCGAGGCCATCGATGACCTGGATGAGCTGGCGGACCTGGACTTCTGACGTCCGATGTTGTGACGCGGGCGTAGCCTTTCCTCGAAAGACAAGGAGGCATGCTGTGCTCGACGGATACGGACTTCACCAACTGACCTGGGACACCTGCGACGAGCGGTTCGGCGACGTGCTGGTCGCTTCGCCCGCAGACGCGCAGGGACGCGGGATATCGCTGGCCGTCAGGCAAAACGGGGCTGCTGCCAACCTGACTGGCGCGACGGTGTACCTCGTGTGGCGGCACAAGGTGACCGGCGATCGCGGGACGGAGCCATTCACTGCCGTCAACGCTGCCGGCGGCACGTTCTCGGTCTACTACCCGGCGGCGATGCAGGAGGCCGAGGGCGTCGTCCAGGCGCAGGTCATGGTCTCTCGGGGCGACGACACCTACGTCAGCTCGCGCGTGTTCACGATCCGCGTGGAGCCTGCCATCGTGGGCGGCGAGGAGCACGAGGACGGGTTCACGCTGTTCTTGGACGCCATCAACGCGTACGAGCACGCGACCGAGATCACGACCGATGCCGCAACTGATGCCAACGCGGCTGCCACGGCCGCCAACAACGCGGCGAGCAACGCGACTTCCGTTGCCGAGGGTATCCAGGCTGCTGCCCAGCGCGGCGACTACGACGGTGCGGATGGTGAGGACGGTTTCAGCCCCACGGCCACCGTAACGCAGACTGCCGAGGGTGCGACCATCACCATCACCGACAAGAACGGAACCACGACTGCCAACGTTGCAAAGGGTGCGAAGGGCGACAAGGGCGACACCGGAGCCACTGGCCCCAAGGGCGACAAGGGCGACACCGGAGAGCAGGGACCGCAGGGCATCCAGGGCGAGACTGGTCCTAAGGGCGAGAAGGGCGACACCGGAGCAACTGGTGCGCAGGGCCCGAAAGGCGATACCGGCGATACAGGTGCGACCGGTGCCCAGGGACCGAAGGGCGACACCGGCGATACCGGTGCTACTGGTCCGCAAGGCCCGAAAGGCGATAAGGGCGAGACCGGTGCGAAGGGAGACACTGGCGCTGCAGGTGCGGACGGCACTGACGGCGTCTCCTGTACGCACAGCTGGAATGGCACCGTGCTTTCCGTGACGAGCGCATCTGGCACAAGCTCGGCTGACCTCGTGGGTCCGCAGGGACCGACGGGCGCGACCGGTGCGACGGGACCGCAAGGCCCCGCCGGTGCAGACGGCGCGGACGGCACGACCTTCACTCCGCAATCGCCGCTGGACCTATCGAACGGAGTTCTGAGCGTCGACCTCTCTGGCTACCTGACAATGTCGGACCTGCCCTCGCGCCTCTGGATAGGCGACAACCTGCCAGCTCCTCCGGAAAACGGGATGAGCGGCTTCAACCCCTCGTCCTTTGGCCTTGACGGCATAGGACTCGGCGACCACATGCTAAACCCCCTGGATGGGGTTCTGGCAAGGGTAACTGCCGTTAACAGCGCCACCTCGGTGAGCGCGAAGGGCGTGCTCGACTGGACTACGATGCGCGGCATCATGACGACCACGCAGCTCGACCTCGCTGCCGGGGTGCAGGGAAGCGCCTACATTTCGATCAAGCACCGGATGCCCACCGACACCCTGCTGCTGAACACGACGAGCGGAAACCTCATGCGCGTGAGAGTGGACGCAACGCCCAGCTCGACGGGCGGGGCGACTGTCTACGCCGTGGGGCTCGGCAACATCTACAACGCGAACGTGTCGGGCGGCGGGACGTACACGGCCTCCTCGCCGCTCTCCATCGACGCCAACAACGACATCTCGATCGATTTGTCGGCATACGCCGCGCTGGCGGGCGCGACCTTCACAGGGGCCGTCTCGGGCATCGCGCCGACTGCGAACGCGCACTTCGCCACCAAGAAGTACGTGGACGACGCCATCGCGGCGCTCGATGACCTTAGCGGGGTGAGCTTCTGATGGCAGTCGGGACCATTTCCACCCACATCCTCACGGATATCGCCAACGCGATCCGCTACCAGGCTGGCGTGGCCACGCTTTACAAGCCAGGAGAGATGGCGGCTGCCGTGACGGCGCTCGACGGCACCGATGCTGGCAACTACCAGGCGCAGCAGTACATGCAGCTTGAGTCTGGCATCTTGAGCGAGTCGGTATTCTCGGACATCGCGGATGCCATACGCGGGCAGAACGGGCTATCGACCCAGTACCAGCCGGGCGACATGGCTGCTGCGATACTCGCCCTTGAGTGGGATGTCGGCTACAAGGTACGTGCCCTGCTCCTCTCGGATGGCACGCTCGAATTCAACTACTACGACCGCAGGCGCACAATCCACGGAGGGACGATCCAGCAGGTTTTCGAGGTGGACACAAACGGATACTCAAGCGCAAGCGCGAGGTCGTGGGACTCCATCAAGCTGCTGGTGAAGAAGGTCTACATCGACTCCTCCATATCGGGCCTGGGCATAACCAACTGCGCTTACTGGTTCAACGCGTTCGTCAACTGCACCGAGGTCTCGGGCTTCGAGAACCTGTCCGGCATGACCAACGCCGCTCAGATGTTTTCCAGCTGCTCCTCCTTGGAGACGATTTACGCCACGAGCTTCAGCAACACCGGGCTGTCGGGCTCGCTCATGTTCAACGGCTGCACCAAGCTCGTTGGTGGCACCGACGGCTTCGTGCCAACGAACACGAGCGGCGCGAGCGTTTGCAAAATCGGCACGGGTGGCGTGCTGACCGATCCGAACAACGACGCCCGCACGTGGTTCTACGGGCACTTCTACGAGGACGGCGAAGCGGTTCTCACTGCCACGTCGACACCCGACGCGAACCGTGCCCTGCGGGCATCTGGGCGTATCTGCGCCATCGGCAAGTACCAGGCCATAGGCTTCACGCCCTGGACGGGCACGACGGGCGGCACGCACCGGCAGCACCTCACGAGCGCGACCTTCGCTGCGGACATGTCGTCCTTCTCGTACCTGAACCTGATCTACCTGTTCTACAGCTGCACGAACCTTGCCTCTATCACCGGGCTGGGCAACCTCTCGGGCGTGCGGCAGATGCGCTACACGTTCAGCTCGTGCGCGGTGACTACTCTGGACTTTCGTGGGTTCGACCCGTCTACGCTTACGGACCTCTTCTACTGCTTCTCGGGGTGCTCGTCCCTCACGACGATCTATGCGGACTCGACCTGGACGCTGCCTTCGAGCGGAATCTCGGGACAGCAGTGCTTCTACAGCTGCAACAGGCTTGTCGGCGGCAATGGGACGCAATGGTCCAGCTCGAACACGGGGTACACGTATATGCAAATCGATCGGGCTGGAACGCCAGGATACCTTACGGCTTCGTAACAATGAGCTTGGCCTTAGCGGCGGCATCGACATCTGCCATATCCGAAAACATCTCATCGACAAGCCGAACGTAGAACTCGTAGGCCTCGTAACGAGATGCCTTCAAAGCACTCTCTGCCTCTCTCAGGCGCATTGCAACATCTCTCACCGCTGATCCTATGGCCATCTGCTGCATCACTGGGTTGTCAGTACCTCCGGCATCGACCTCTTGTCGCAGTTTGGTCACTTCTGCATCAATGCGTGTCATCAGCAGTTCGTACTCGCACTCGCCGACGTTCGAGAGACTAATCAGCAAGTCTCTGAATGTCTTGGCAGTAATCATGCGGTTGAGAACTGCCCTGCATGCGTCAGGTTCAGCGTTGGCTTTGTCGACCATGTCCTGGGCGATGGACACGCTCTGTTTTGGTGGCTTCTCGTTCTCCGGGGTAGTTTTCTCAAGTAGCCACTCAACGCTCACCCTTCTTGTCATGCGCTTGAGCGCGGCGACCGTCTCACCCTCCAAGCCAACAATATCCGCGACGTCTTGGAGCTCGTACGAATTGCAGTCTGTCTCACCAATGAGGTAGCCGATGGGCTTGCCAAAGAATTCGGCGATCTCCACCAAGTCTTTCCACTGCGGGAAATACTTCCCATTGCGAAATCGCCCTATCTTCTGAGCGAGTGCCTTCTGGGCGTTATCTCTCGCCAGGGCATACCTCTCGTTAACGGTGGACTGGTCCTCGCATGCATTCTGCTTTTCGTAGAGGAGTCTTGCTAGCTCAATGCATGTGAGGCCCACATCTCCATCCTCTTTAGCGTACTCGGCCATGAGCTTCTTTAGTCGTATGGGGAATATCGTCTCTGGATTGTTCTTTCGGTCATACATTGTCAGAAATCCTCCAATTTGATGGTATTCAGACAGTATTGCGTCATTGGCTGTCTGTTGTGATGGTGGCATCATATCACCAGAGAAGCGCGCGCACCACAAGTAAAGAAAACAGAAGAACCTGGAAGTGAGGAAACGAAATGACGGACTGGAACTATGCACGGCTTTCACATCTGGCAAAAGAGCTGGGAGGTCCAGAGGCTTTGATAACGAACATTCGGAATGGGGGGATTGCAACCGGTAGACTCCAAGGCGGCGTATTCGGGACACTTGCTACGCTAGTGGTTGGCGGGGTCGGAGTGTATCTATACGACAGGCACCAAAAGAAGCTCGCTCTTGCGAATCAGAGTGCCGACATTCTTGCAGCCAACATCAAAGCACATGAAGCTGGCCAAGATAAAACGGAGAGTGATCCAAAGGCAGGCACGGAAGACGAAGCGGATGTGGCAGAGACTGGTGAGCCCGCCGACGAGGATCCCGTGAAGGAAGATGAAGCGGTTTAGTCGCAACATCTACTACGCAGCCCACGTAGTGGTGAAAAAGGCGAGCCACCAGTATTTGCGCTGGTGGCTCGCCTTCGTTTTAACTTGCTTGCCTAGATTGCCTCAAGCTCCCTATAAAGCGGGTCTCCCTCGCCGACGAGGACGTCCCACCACCATTCGGGGGACTCGATTCCCGACTGACAAAGCATGTCCAGGAGTTTGCTCCTGATCGCCGGTGGGTAGGTCTCAAAGTCGGCGCGCATGGCGTCGAGCATCGCCTTGCTGGTGGAGATCATCTCGTTGCAGATGTCGCGCTTCTCCTCGAGCGTGTAGCTCTCGGGGGAGTACAGACAGATGTCCGCTTTGAAGTAGGCTATGTCCTCGGCCTGGGCGAGCTCGTCGAAGTTGGCTATCATATTCTCAGTCTCCTTCCTTGCCTCGTGACCTGCGGAGGCAGGGTCCGAGGGCGGGACACAATCAGGACACAATGGCGACCAAAACTCCCTTTTCGTCAGTTTTCGTTAGTCGCCGTACGTTTGCGCAAAAGACCTGCTCAGACGCCCTTTTGTATACGTAAGTCGTCCTCTGTTTCCGCATCCTTGCATCCCTCTCAAGGCGGAGATCACCAGTTCGAATCTGGTACGGGCTACCAAATCCTCGCAGGCCCTTCTGGGCCTGTTTTCGTATCTCGGGATATTTGCCCAGATCTGGCATCTGTCGGTACGAATCACAGCCCAGAAACCGCCACGAACCGTATTCCGTTCTTCTTCGCATAGCGCGCCGCTGCGCTGCCGCGCTCGCCCGCAATGGTGAATCCCTTGAGCAACTTCTGCCCAAGGTCAAACCGCCTGTTGATGACATCGTAGTAGTAACCGAAAGCATATTCGCCAATGCTCGTTACGCTCGGCGGGATGGTGACGCTACGCAACCCAAAGCAGCTATGGAAGGCCTCGTTGTCGATGCGCTTCACGCCTTTGGCAATCACGAGCTTGTTGAGGTTACGACACTTGAAGAACGCTCTTCGACCTATGACGCTTACCGTCGGCAGGATTCTGACGGTGGTGAGCGCCTCGCACTCTAAGAACGCCAGCGGCGGAATCAATGAAACTGTGCTGGGAATCGAAACCCGTTTGAGACTTGAGCAGAGTTGGAACGCACCCTCGCCCAGCTCCGTCACTCCTTCGGGAATTGCAATCTCCCTGAGGCTTTTGCAGCAGGTGAAGGCACCGTCACCAATGCTCGTGACGGTGTGGGGAATCGATATGCACTCGAGCTTGCGGCACCAAGCGAACGCTTTGTTACCAATGCACTCCAAACCTTCCGGTAGCGTGACCTCTACCATCTCGCCATGCTCGAACGTGCCATCGGGTATCTCTGTGATGCCCTCATGGATGGCCAAATGCTGCGTTGCCAATGAGAGCATGCCCGGCGAGTCATTGCCAAGGATGTCTTTGGGGTGCAGCTGCCTGTTTGAGACAAGCTCAGACATCTTGAGAGGAACCATTCCGCTGCCTCTCGACACTCCCTCAACATCATACTCAGCTGCCTTTGGCACAACGAGGAGAGGCAAACGCTCGCAGCCTGCGAAGGCGTTGCTCTCTATAAGCCTAAGACCACTTGGCAGGTTGATTGTCGTGAGGTTCGCACATCCCATGAACGCATTAGTGCGAATGACCCGCAGACTCTCGGGTAGATGGACGCTCTTCAAGTTGATACA
>CADCHF010000039.1 GCA_902801175.1 uncultured Coriobacteriaceae bacterium
GAGCTTGCGCCTCTTGTTCCCGAGGGCGATAGGGTCGAACAGCAGATAGACAGCCACGTGATGGCGCGCATGCTCGACGTTGAGCGCCTGCTGGGCCAGATGCCACAGCCTTTTGGTGAGGGCTCTTACGTGCTTCAGGTCAAGGATGACTTCTTGCCCGAGGTGTCGGGACGCTGGCAGGTCACCTATGAGAACCGCCGTGCTACCAATGTGACGTGCACAGATCTTGCCCCCGACCTTGTGGCGAGCCAGACAGTTGCGTGCCAGCTTGTCTTGGGGCGCATCTCGCTTGAGGACGCGCTCTATCGCCCCGGGGTACAGGCGCTCGGCAACACTGACACGCTCACGCAGGTCTTTGTGCGCAGGCCAATCTACCTCTCACTGTAACTGAGATAAACGGGCGCGGCCCCATGCCTGCGGGGCCGCGCCAGGAGCAGGCTATGTGCCCGACTGCTAGAGGTAGCGGTCGAGCGCCTTGTCGACTCGGGCCATGCGCTTTGGACGCGGCTTCTTGATGAGCTTGCCGCGACACATCACATATCGCAGCGTACGCAGCTGCGTTAGGTCTTCGAGCGGGTTGCCCTCGCACACAATGAGGTCAGCGGACTTGCCCGGCTCCAGGCTACCGGTCTCGTCTCCAAGCCCCAGTATCTGGGCGTTGACCTGCGTGGCCGTATGCAGCGCAAACGATGGCGTCACGTCGCAGTACTTGGCAAAGTAGTAGACTTCGCGCCACATGTCGTAGTGGGTGATAAAGGGGCATCCGCTGTCGGTGCCCAGGCCCACGGGGATGCCAGCCGCCAGGCACTCCTTTGCGCAGGCGATGATGCCGTCCATCACAACCTTGCCGTTGACCTTGGCAATCTCGGGCGCATGGCTCTCGGTCGTTGGCATCTCGGCATAGGGCAGCGCGGGGCTGATGGTGCAGACGTCCGCGGCACCACGCTCGCGGAAGAGGTCAATGATGTGTTCGGTGGGCGCCGCACCATGCTCGATGGTGTCCACGCCGTTCTCGAGCGCCACGCGCACGCCCTCGGGGCTCTCTACGTGAGCGCACACACGATACCCCAGCTCATGGGCCTGGTCACAGGCGGCACGGACCACCTCTGGGGGCATGCGCAGCACTCCGGGCTCACCCTCCTCGCTCGCGTCCATGACCCCACCGGTGATCATGAGCTTGATCCAGTCCGGGTTGGTCTCGGCAATCTGGCGCACGTGCTCGGCAGCCTCCTCGAGAGAAGACGCCTCAGTTGCAAGCGAACCCGCAAAGTGGCCTCCCGGCACGCTCACGCCCGTATTGCACACGAGCATGCGCGGACCCAGGGCCTTTCCTTCGTTCACGCGATCGCGAATGATGCCGTCAAAGTCTAGGATGCCGCCAACGGTACGCAGCGTTGTCACGCCCGATAGCAGCTGGTCCTTGGCCAGGTCAGCACACTGCTTACGGTAGACGGCCAACACCGGCGGGATCTTTGAGAGCGTGTCAAAGAGCTTTTTGTAGTCCACGGGCTTTGCGTTTGCCTTGGGCGGCTTGCCCGAGGCAGCAAGATGCGCATGGAGGTTAATGAGGCCCGGCATGACCCACGCGCCCGCAAGGTCTATGAGCTCGTAGCCCATGAGGTCCGAGGTGGCAAGGTCGCCAACGGCAACGATGCGGTCGTCATTGACCAGAATGGCCCAGCCCTCGTGTTGCTCCATCTCGTTGCTTGCATTGAGCGTGCCATCGAGCACATGCCCGTTTACCAGCGCATACTTCATTGCAATCCCCTCTCAGTTAGACCCCGCAGGTCGGCACGGCGAACCGGACACGGGGTTGGGTACGGTGTCTGGTCAGCAAGTCCGGTCCCGCACCTGTCCGAAGCGAACGACTTGCAAAACCGTCCAAAAGGAACCGCCCCCAACGGACGGGACAGGCGATCTAGAGCCCGCGCTCGTTCAGGAGCTCGGTCACCAGTGCCACGGACTCGTATACCATCGCGTCGCAGTGAGGTTTCTTCTCGCCGCCCGCCTCGGCATTCTTGCGGAGAAGGTCAACGCAGGTAATGAGTCCATCGTGGTTCTCGCGCATGCGACGGAAGAACGCCATGACCGTCTTGCGGTCGGCAATGCCCATCACGCCAAGTGCCATGAGACCACCAGTTATGGCACCGCAAACGTTGCCGGTCTGCATTCCCCCACCAAAGGCCTGCGCGACGGCGCATGCCTGCTCAAGGCTCATTCCTGCTTTCTCTGCAAAAGGAACGAGAACTGCTTGGGCGCAGTTGTAGTGAAAGTCGGTGCTCTCGCGCAGCTCGTGCGCGCGATCAAGATAAGCGCTCATGGCCTCTCCTTCCATTGATGGTCAATGGATAGGATACCAGCGTAGCCACCACCCGCCGCAACGTGGTGCGCCCAACGGCAAGCCTTTCCCCAGACGCCTGGCCCCATAGATGAGACATGTTCGGACTTGGCGTGGCAATGGGATGCATGTCGTCTTCCTTGGAGGGTGCGGCAACTCCCTCGAGGCATCTAATCGGGCCGCCATCCGCCGATGTGGCAGCTTTCGTTCAAGAAACACCGTTAGTGTACGCTTGGTACGATGACTCCACCCGTCCTGCGGTCTGGCGCAAGCTGTCTACCTGCAATTCCTAAAGCCCCGATGCCCGCACTGCGGGGTCCGTCCGGATTCTATGCGTACACTAACGGAGTTTCTTGAACGAAACCCCCTTCCGAACGTCCGACGTTGTATCGCAGCCCTCCCTCCGCCGTGAGTTTCAATAGTGTCTCCCCGTTCCCCTGACACAGTTCTCGCCCATTCGATCAGGCGCACCACAGGCAAGGATCGTTGCGCTAAGGTTTTGTCCAAGGAGGAGGTAAGATGGCAGTCTTTTTAACTGGTGACACGCACGGAGAGCTCGACATGGGCAAGGTGCTTGACTTTGCCCGGTGCGCACAGGGCGTTCTCACGCGCGAGGACTACCTGATCATCCTCGGCGACTTTGGCCTGGTGTGGAGCGACCCGCCCTCCCCAAAGGAGACCGAGCGCCTTGACTGGCTGGAGTCGTGCCCATGGACCACGCTCTTTGTGGACGGGAACCACGAGAACTTCGACATGCTCGACGCCCTACCAACAGAGCGTTGGGCCGGCGGAGTCATCCAGCGCGTGAGGCCCCACGTTATCCACCTCATGCGCGGGCAGACCTACGCCTTTGGTGGACACAGCTTCTTTGTGGTGGGCGGTGCCCACTCGGTAGACAAGGAGTGGCGCACGCCGCATCGTAGCTGGTGGCCGCAGGAGGTGCCCAACGACGAGGAGCGAGAGCGCATTACCGCCGCTGCGGCACAGGTTGGAGCTGTTGACTACGTACTCACCCACTGCCCTCCCACCGGCTGCTACGATCGCTATCGCAAGCGCTTCCAGGGCTTTTGGGGGCCGTCGGACGAATACACCGACTGGCTTGAGGAGCACATTGAGGGAGCCTTTGCCTACAAGCGCTGGTTCTACGGGCACCTGCACTTTGACCTGCCACTCGACGAGCCCCACACGCTTTTGTTTGGTCAGGTGTTTGACCTCGACTCAACAGGACTTACCGACTATGCGATCAACATGGGCGCCTGCCCCGATGGCACGCCGCACAACTACGAGCTCGGCTACGACCCGCCCGAACCCGGCCAACGCCACGGACGAAGCTTCTACCTCTGCTCCCACTGCGGCAAACGCCTCGATCGCTAGGACTCCCGGGGTGTGTCATGGGGGGACGACAATTCGACGCACGCCAGGAGAGCTGCTCGGGAGCGTGTCAAGGGGACGCTGACACACCCTCTCGCAAGTCCGAATCGACAGGAGCGCCACAACATGCGTCCCCGCTGACACACCCTCCTGCGGGGCCGCTGTTCAACCTGGAGGTGTGTCAAGGGGACGTATAATTTGACACACTCGGAAACTCGTTCGTCCTAATGTCGGCCGCTCTCGAAGGTCCATCTATCATTGCGGCCTGATTGAGTGTGTCAAATTATACGTCCCCTTGACACACCTGCTCGTAAGCCGAATCAACAGGGACGTCAAAGCATGCGTCCCCTTGCCACACCGCCTCGCGAGCTCAGCTACCCTAGCAGGTCAAATGCCTTGTCGAGCCAGCGGTCGCGAAGGAGGCGCACCAAAAAGAGGGTGCCTCGCAGGCAGAGCTCGCTCGCCATGACCACCCAGCAACCCACAAGCCCAAAGCGCGGAGCCACAAACGCAAACGCAGGAATACGCACTCCCCAAACGCTCACCAAGGTGAAGGCACTCGGCATGAGGGTGTCCCCCGCTCCGCGCAGCGCACCCGCAGCCACCATAGAGGCCGCATAGAGCGGCTCGGCAAAGGCCTCGATTCTGAGCACTGTTGTGCCCAGCGCCTGCACCTGCGCATCGGGGGTCAGCATTGCCAAAATCTGTGGCGCAAACACAAACATGAGGGCGCCCGAGATAGACATAACAATCATGCCAAGCGCGGTTGAGAGACGTGCAAACGAGCGCGCCACATCGCGACGATGCGCCCCGATTGCCTGGCCAACAAGTGTGGTGGCAGCAGATTCCATGCCCAGGCCCGGCATGTAGCAAATGGCCTCAACGGTGATGGAAAGCGAGTGCGCCGCGACGGACACCACACCAAGCGAGGCGACCACAGCCGTCACGGCCACGTATGCCGTTGACATGAGGGCGCGCTCGAGCAACATGGGCCAGCTCAGCTTCCACGCAGGCACAAGCGTCTGCATTGTGGGCAGCCACTTGCCACGCTCCCTAAAGGCCAGGCGCTCCGACTTAAAGCACGCAAAGCCCAAGAGCATGATCGCGGTCACGCACTGAGAGAGCAGCGTGCCCATTGCCGCGCCGCGCACGCCAAACCCCATGCCCGGAATGGGCAGGTCAAAGCCCATGAGGTGCAGCGATGGGCCATCGTGGATCAACAGGGCATTGAACGTGACATCGAGCACGCACGAGAAAACGTTGAGGATGGAGGGTGTGCGCATGTCTCCGCTGCACTGCAGCATGCCTGTTCCAAGACGCGCCATCGTAAGGGGTATGAGCGCGAGCGAACACACGCGGAAGTATGCCGACGCGTCCTCAAAGAGCAGCGGGTCGGCATCCAGCCACACCGGAAGCCGCTCCGATATGGCCACCCCTATCGCCGAAAGCGCAAAGCCGAAGACTGCCAGAACCACCAGCGCCTGCCGAAAGACGTTACGGGCCTCTTGGTCGCGGCCGGCGCCGACGAGCTGGGCTACCTGCACGGTAAAGCCCATGGCAGCGCTTGCGGCAAGCCCGTCCATGAGCCAGATGGTCGACTCGACGATGCCTATCGCAGCCGTTGCCTTGGCACCAAGGCTGCCCACCATGCCAGCGTCGATGTACTGCATGAGGGTTGTGGAGAGCTCCGCCAAGATTGCAGGAAGCGACAGGGCAAACACCACGAGCGCCATTTGGCGCCGCGTAGGGGTCTCACCCGCGCGCAGGGCATCTATGTCGAGCACATATGCCATTTTGCTCCTCGCATCCGAAGAGAAGAGTGTATCGTATGATTGAGCTTCGCACTCGCAAAACACCACTATGAGAGGTAGAGCAATGGCAACTTTTGCGGATATGAGCTGGACACGCGAGCCCAAGCAATGGCAGCTTGACGGAAACACCCTGCGCATAACAACAGAGCCCGGAACCGACCTGTGGCAGCGCACGTACTATCACTTTAGAAACGACAATGCTCCGGCGCTGCAGCTCACGACCGACGAGCAGTTTTTCTCCTTTGTGGTGAAGTGCGACTTTGGCGCGGCACACCACCGCTTTGACCAGTGCGGCGTGGTCATCTATCTTGATTCCGAAAACTGGATCAAGGGGTCCGTGGAGTATGAGAACGAGAGCTTCTGCCACCTGGGAAGCGTGGTGACCAACCACGGCTGGTCGGACTGGGCAACCACGGAGGTTCCTGCCGAGACGAGCTATATGTGGTATCGGCTCTCACGCCGCGAGGACGACTACTGCATTGAGTCGTCCGACGATGGCAAGGTGTGGAAGCAGATGCGCGTGTGCCATCTTCATGAGGGCGCAGGCGCCATTAACGTGGGCGTGTACGCCTGCTCGCCCGAGGACTCGTCGTTTGAGGCCGTGTTCACCGACATGGACCTTGGCCCCTGTGCATGGCTTGCCCACGACGGTCAGGCCCCCGACGAGGAGGAGTAGAAAGCGCACGCCGCGCGTCCACAACGGACAAGCGCTAAGGCGCAGCTGATGCATCTGGTATACGGCGCTCTTGCCCAAGCTGGGCGGGAGCGCCGTCCGCAATAACAGCATCTCAAGCAGTATGCTGGCCGCTGCAGAGCCCGTATACTGTAATCGTTAGTGTAGGTTCCCTGGGGGGAGGACCACCATGAACACGGTTACACTCGGCTCGACTGGCATCACTGTGTGTCAGAACGCCTTTGGCGCCCTGCCCATTCAGCGCACGCCAACAGACGAGGCCATTCGCATCTTGCGCCGCGCCTACGAGGGCGGAATGCGCTACTTTGACACGGCGCGTGCCTATTCCGACAGCGAGGAGAAGCTTGGGCTGGCCTTCTTTGATGGCTATCTCAACCGCGAGGACGTCTACATTGCCACCAAAACGCAGGCGAAGACTCCCGAGAAGTTTTGGGAAGACCTCAACACCTCGCTCGAAACGCTCAAGTGCGACTACATCGACGTCTACCAGTTTCATATGGCCGCGCAGGTCTGGCGCCTGGGCGACGGCTCGGGCATGTACGAAGCCATGCAGCAGGCCAAGGACGAGGGCAAGATTCGCCACATAAGCATCACGGCTCACAAGATTGGCGTAGCCGAGGAGGCGGCCGCGAGCGGTCTCTACGAGACGCTGCAGTTCCCGTTCTCGTACCTTGCCGGTCAGCGCGAGCTCGACCTCGTAAAGCTCTGCGAGGAGCACAACGTTGGCTTCATTTGTATGAAGGGCCTTGCGGGCGGACTCATTACCAACTCGCGCGCCGCCATGGCCTTTATGACCAAGCACCCCTGGGCCCTGCCCATTTGGGGCATCCAGCGCATGAGCGAGCTTGAGGAGTGGCTCTCCTTTATGGACGAGACGCCTGCCTACGACGACGAGATTGCCGCCTTTGTCGAGCGCGAGCGCGCCGAGCTGATGGGCGAGTTCTGCCGTGGCTGTGGCTATTGCATGCCCTGCCCGGTGGGCATCGAGATCAACAACTGCGCACGCATGTCGCTCATGCTGCGGCGCGCGCCATCGGCCAGCTGGCTAAACGATCACTGGCAGGCCGAGATGGCCAAGATTCCGAGCTGTCTGCACTGCAATCGTTGCGCGCGGCACTGCCCCTACGAGCTCGACACGCCCGCGCTGCTCGAGAGGAACTACGAGGACTACCAGCGCGTTCTTGCTGGCGAGGTGAGCGTAGGCTAAGAACGGCGGACCCGGCCCCGTGCTAGGACGCGGGGTTGGGTCTGGTGTCTGGTGACGGGGCTACACGCCTGGGGTTGGCTTTGCACCTTTGGTCTCACCCGCAATCCCCAGACGCTCGGGCACGCCAAACCCGCTCGCGGTGCTGTCAATGACGTAGACCTCGCAGTTGCCCACGTACTTTGACCAGTAGCTTCCACCCGAAGTTGGGGTGAGATACTCAAGAATGCCCTTCATGGCAATGGCGTGCGTGGATATGAGCACGTTGTCAGATGTACCCTTGAGCTCCTCCACAAACTCGCCCGTACGAGCAACCACCTCAGAGAGCTGCTCCATCCCGTCGGGTGCCGGGTTGTGAACAAAGTCGCTGAAGAACTCGATGATCTCTGGTGCGGGATTTTGCAGGTCAGAGCCCTCGTAGGGGCCGTAGTCCATCTCTATGAGGCGGTCGTCTGCAACAACGGGAACGCCCGGCGCCACAAGCTCCGCAGTCTGAATGGCCCTTACAAGCGGGCTCGAGTAGACCCTCTGAAAGCTCACGCCTTGGCCAGCAAGCCAGTGCCCGGCTGCCCTAGCCTGCTCCATTCCCGTCTCGTTGAGCGGCAGGTCACTTCTGCCCTGCAGGAGCTTTGCGTTGTTGAGCTTGGTCTGGCCATGGCGAATGACGTAAATCACAGGCGATCCTCACGGTTTGTTGATGGCATCCGGCGCTGCAAGGGCAGCGTTCTGTGCCGCGCTGTCAATGTGCCTTTTGATTATACGAATCTCGTCCATTGGGGACGGTTCCTTTTGGACGGACACTCATACGGAACCTGGAGGCGGATACAATACAGGCGTTCACCCAAATCCGATGGGCCGTCCACCAGACACCAAACCTGACCCCGTATCCGGTTGAAAGCAGGTGGCTCCATGAACAGCGATGCTCTGCTTGAGAACGGTCGCGTCCTTCGTGTGCGCACCTGTCCCAACACGCGCGAACTCGGCGGCTATACCACTCCTCACGGGCCAACCAGGCGCCATCGTTTCCTTCGCAGCGGGTCTACAAGCGGCATTATCGCCAGCGACCTTGACCTCCTTAGGGCTTGGGGCGTTGACCACACCCTCGACCTGCGCAGTCTTGGCGAATCGCCTTTAGTTACCTGTCGCATGGCACATCAGGACTGGATAAAGTGGCTCAACGTGCCGCTCTTTGACTACGACCTCTCGGCCCCCTCGATGCCACCCGTGCGGCCGACTGACAACTACCTGGTCACCGGCTATCTGCACATGCTCACATCGCATGCGGCAATCTGTAGGATCTTCAACTTCTTTGCCGAAGCAAACAGAACCGAGTGCATCCTCTTCCACTGCGCAGCGGGCATTGACCGTACGGGCGTGCTGGCCATGCTCCTGCTTGGTCTTGTGGATGTTGAGCGTTGGCAGATCATTGCCGACTACGGATACTCGTTTGGAGACATCCCCGAGGTCAATGCCCTTGCTCAAGGCAAGCAGATTGATTCGGCCCGCGTGTCATCGATGCTTACCATCAGGCTCGACACTATTGCCACAGTCTATGACACCGTTATTCACGAGCATGGCTCGGTGCGCGAGTTTTTGAGTAGCTGCGGCATAAGCTCGGCCACGCTCGATGCCGTGAGCGAGCATCTGCTGGAGGCATAGCTTCGCCCGAGCTGCGGTTCGGACAGATCGGGGGCTCCGTACATCTGGGACGGTTTCGGACAGTGGGGACGGTTCCTTTTGGACGGGTATTCCCGTCCAAAAGGAACCGTCCCCAATGGACAGGCTCTAGTGCTTACAGGCGTTCTCCGCGCAGGTAGATGCCGTGAATGTTGAGCTCGTCGTCAACAAGCACCAGGTTTGCGACCTTGCTGACCTCGATGCTGCCGTAGTCTGCGTCCACGCCAATGGCGCGCGCCGGCGTAAGGCTGCTCGCCACGAGCGCCTCCTCCAGCGGGACCTTCGCCTTGAGCACGGCATAGCGCAGGCAGTCAAAGAGATTGGTGGCCGAGCCAGCAATGGTTCCGCTCGCCAGGGTTGCCAGATTGCCCTTCACAAAGACCTTCTGGCCACCAAGCTCGTACTCGCCATCGGTAAGGCCCGTTGCCTCCATGCTGTCGGCAATCATGACAACGCGGCCAGCAAAGAGCTTAAACGTGAGTCGAATGGCCGCCGGATGAATGTGCACGCCGTCGCAGATGAGCTCCACGCGCACGTGGTCGTAGTCGGCCGCAGCACCAATCACCGCGGGGTCGCGGTGGTGCAGGGGTGGCTGGGCGTTCCACAGGTGGGTGACCTCGCGAGCGCCATGTGCAAAGGCCGCAGCGGCCTCGTCGTAGGTGGCGCACGTGTGCCCCACCGAGATGGCCACCTCATCTGCCAGCTCGTCCACAAACTCCAGCGCACCAGGGACCTCAGGCGCCAACGTGACCAACTTAAACAGACCGCCAGAGCGCTCCTGCACGCGGCGGAACATCGCGGCATCGGGTGCCTGCACGTAGTCGGGGTTCTGCGCGCCTACCTTGTTTGGCGAGATGAAGGGTCCCTCCATGTTGATGCCAACCAGGTCGGCGCAGCCCTCGTGCGCACCCGCAGCCACCCAAGCAGCCGCAGCATCGGCAATGCCGTTCAGCTTCTCCTCGGGATAGGTCATCGTGGCGGGGCAAATGGCGAGCACGCCCTGCGAGGCCTCGTAGGTGGCCATCGTGCGGATGGCCTCCTCGTTGCCATTGCAAAAGTCCTGCCCCATGCACCCATGAAAGTGCACGTCAACCAGACCGGGGATAGCCATAAGCCCCGAAGCGTCAAGCGCCTCTCCCCCGTCGTCGGTCTTGGCAAAACGCCCATCGGCCATGACAACGTCACGCTGCTCAAAAGTGCCCTCGGCCGTAAAGACGCGTGCTCCAGTGATGCGCATGGTTCTCTCCTACTTCTTGGGGCAAAGCGAAAGGGCGGCCTCGTCGGCAATGACCGTGCAGTTGGTGTGCAGCTGCAGAATCGAGGCGGGAACGCGCGGGGTCACAGGGCCGTAGCACATGTCGTAGACAGCCTGGGCCTTGGCCTCACCGTTGGCGATGACCAGAATGGAGCGGGCATGCATGATGTTCTGGACGCCCATGGTGTATGCCTGACGCGGAACGTCCTCGATGCGATCAAACAGGCGGCTGTTGGCCTTGATGGTGCTCTCGGTGAGGTCAACGCAGTGCGTGCCCTTAGAGAAGACGTCGTCGGGCTCGTTGAAGCCAATGTGGCCGTTGTTGCCAATGCCGAGCAGCTGCAGGTCAATGCCACCAGCGGCGTTCACCAGGGCGTCATAGCCCGTGCAGGCGGCCTCGGCGTCCATGTTGGAGCCGTCGGGCACATGCGTGTTGGCCAGGTCGATGTTGATGTGATCGAAGAAGTTCTTGCGCATGAAGTAGTGGTAGCTCTGCGGGTCGTCGTGGCTGAGGCCGCGGTACTCGTCGAGGTTGTAGGTGATGACCTCAGAGAAGTCGACGTCCTCCTTCTTGTACCAGTCGATAAGCTGCTGGTAGGCACCGATGGGCGTGGAGCCCGTAGCAAGACCCAGCACCGAGCAGGGCTTGAGGATGACCTGGGCGGAAATGATGTTGGCTGCCTTGCGGCTCATGTCGGCGTAGTCCTTGGCATGCCTGATCTTCATATCTCAACCTTTCTCTCTGTTGCGAACGATGTGATGACTACCGCTATCCCTCAATGGCGGTCGCAAACCAGCTGGTCAGGCTCGTGGGATGCGTGATGGCCGTGCCCACGACCACCGCCCATGCGCCAGCCTCCATAGCTGCCACGGCGTCGGCCGGAGTGTGCACGTGCCCCTCACAGATGACCGGCACGTCGGGGAACTCGGTCGTGGCCTGGCGCAGGAGCTCCACGTGCGGACCCTCATCAAGGGTGGTCTCGATGGCAGGCTTGTTGTGGCTGAGCGTGGTGGAGACAAGGTCGCAGCCGCAGGCAACGGCATTGCGGATGTCATCGATGGTCATGCAATCGGCCATGATGAGCGTCTCGGCCTGCTCGCGAATGGCATCCACGGTCTCGGCAAAAGTGCGACCATCGGGACGAGGGCGGTCGGTGGCATCGAGCGCCACCACGTCGGCACCAGCGTTGACCACAGCAAGCGCGTGACGCAGCGTGGGGGTGATGTAGACGCCCTCGTGGCCCTCCTTCCACAGGCCAATGACCGGGATGTCAACGCGGCCCTTGATGGCGGCGATGTCAGAGAGACCCTGGCAGCGAATGGCGGCAGCGCCACCAAGCTCGCAGGCGCGGGCCATCTGTGCCATGGTCTCGGGGTGACGGAGCGGCTCGCCGGGGTATGCCTGCACGCTCACGATGAGCTTGCCCTTGATGGATTCGATAACAGGATGCATGCGTTGCTTCCTTCCTCTTCACAGTGGGCGCCGAGACAAGCCCGGCGCCCCAAAGCTATCAAACTCAGCGATACTCGCGATAGGCAGACACCACGAGGTTCTCGACCGCGCCAATGAGCGGCGCGTCGTCGCCAAGCGTGCCGTCAACGAGCGGCGTGTCCTGCACGGGTGGCATCGCCTGGCCCAGGAATCCCTGCCCCAACGCCTCGGACCAGTCGGGACCGCACTTGACCACCGAACCAGACAGGATGATGGCCGCCGGGTCAAACATGTTGCACATGGAGCCAAGCACCTCGCCCAGCGCAAGGCCGGCGCGGCGCTCGGCTGCCTTTGCCGCTTCGTCTCCCGCTGCCGCACGACGGTCGATCTCGGCACCATGCATTGGGGTGCCATCGGGAAGGGTGGCGTCTCCGCCCTGGCGAATGTACTCGGCAATGATGCCAGGGCCTGCGGCAACGGGCTCAAGGTGACCAGTTGCCCCGCACGAGCACGGCACGCCAGCTGCGGCAATGCACGCCACGTGGCCAATGTGACCGGCCTCGTTGTGGCTGCCAAGCATGATGGCGCCGTCCTCAACGTAGGCACCGCCAATGCCCGTGCCCACAGCCACGACCAGCACGCTGGGCAGGCCCTTGCCGCCGCCCCAACGCGCCTCGCCAAGAGCGTGGGCGTGCACGTCGTTGAGCACGTTGCAGGGAAGCCCAGTTGCAGCCGTTACCTCGGCACCAAGATGGGTGCCACCCCAGCCGGGCATGAGCTCGTTTGCAAACGTGATATCGCCGGTCGCAGGGTCAACCACACCTGCCGACGAGATGCCCACACCCAGAGGCTTCTCCTGGGAGCGCTCGATTGCCGCCTTGACCTGCTCAAGCACGGTAGCGAGCACATGCTTGCCACCAAGCTGCGCGTCAGTGGGGACCTTCTCCACCGCGCTCACCACAGGCACGGAGCCCTCGACGAGGCTCACCAAACCACAGGCAATCTTGGTGCCACCAATATCAACGCCTACATATGTTGCCATTTCACTCGCCCCTTTCTTTTTAGGACCACCGCAACTAGCCGCCTTAGAGCACGTGGCCATAAGGCGGCCGTGCAGCCTAGAGCAGACCGTTGTCGGTAAGGACCTTACGGATGGCCTCGACGTTTGCGCCCTCCATGGCCTTGACCGGACGCGGCATCTGGTTGGAGTCAAAAACGCCCATGAGCCAAAGCGCGGTCTTGAAGGCGCCCACGCCACCGGCGTAGCCCATAAGGCCGCTGGTCACGTCAAAGATGTGGCTGATCTCGTTCAGGCGATCCTGCTCGGCCTTGACCTGGGCCCAGTCGCCAGCCTGTGCGGCCTTCCACATGCGCACGTAGCCCTCGGGCTCAACGTTGGCAAGACCGGGCACGCTGCCATCGGCGCCAGAGAGATAGGCACCGTCGACCACGATCTCGTGGCCGGTGAGGATGGACAGCGGGTGACCGAGCTTCTCGTTCTCCTGGCAGAGGTAACGGAACGAGATGTCGTCGCCAGAGGAATCCTTCACGCCGGCCAGCACGCCCTCGGCGCCAAGCTTGGCGAGCATCTTCCAGCCCAGCTTGGTGTGCACGCACACGGGGATGTCATAGGCAAAGATGGGGGCGTCGAGCTCCTCGTGCAGAATGCGGAAGTGCTCCTCGACCTCAACCGGGCCGCCGAGCGCGTAGAAGGGAGCGGTGGCAACCAGGGCGTCGGCTCCGAGGGCAATCGCGCGCTTGCCCTGCTCAATGACGCGCTCGGTCTCGGTGTCAATGATGCCAATGAGCACGGGCACACGGTGGTTAACGATGCGCACGGCTTCGCGGACTACCTCGTCGCGGCGCTCGTCGGTCGAGAACACGACCTCGCCCGAGGAACCAAGGAAGAAGAGGCCGTCGACACCGGCGGTGATGAGCTTCTCGATGAGCCGCTCAAACGACGGGACGTCGAGCTTGTGATCGGGAGTATCGGGAACCACAACAGGCGGCACAACACCGGATATCTTGAAGTCGGACATGCTCAAATCCTTTCGTGAGATGGTGGCAGGCGCCTTTTGCGCCTGGAAACAGCAGATTGTCAGTTATGGCCCGTTGGCCGTGACGCAATGAGAAACGCCATCAGCTCGTCCTCAAAAGCGTTCACACGCTCGTGCGCATAGCGCGGATAGCGCAAAACGCGCGGTTGCAAAAGGCCGTCGATAATAGCACTAATTGCCTCGGGTGTTGCCTGCCTGTCGAGCAGCCCCATACCCATTAGAACTGGGCACGAGAGGCCGCTTGCGATTTGGGCAACATCGACCCTGGCACACGACTCGTCGAGCGCTGAGGGCAGTGGGGCAAAGGCCGAGGCGGCGCAGACCGGGACTTGGGACGCCACAAGCAGCGCCAGCGCGCCACCAAGACCATCACCAAAAGTCAGAACCTTGTGTGCGTCGATACGGTCAATCCTACTCAAGGCATGCGCCACAACGAGCGCATCAGAGTAGGTGGCCTCAAGTGTCTGGCAGGTCTTGTTGCTGATGGTGCGCCCGGTCGGCGGCAGAGCCTCACCAGGCAGGTGATACATGACGCCCCAGCCATCTCCCACGGCAGCTGGCTCGGCAACGAGCACGCCTTCTACACCCGCGCGATTCTGCATTGCCACAACCGCGTAACCCAAAGCCACGAAGCGGGTGAGATGATGCCACCCGCGCACGGGTCGAGTGGCGTCGTGGTAGGCAAGCACAACAGGAGCAGACTGCACGCCATGAGGTATGGCGCAGCGGCACTCGATTGTCTCCCCATCGAGACCGACAAGCCTAAGCACGGCGTAATCAGCCGTAGCGCTACCAAGCTCCACGGGCACAACGTCAAGCAGGCACGCCCGCGCGTGGCGGGCTGCCCGCTCGCTCACCTGCTGCCAATATGCCCTGACACCAGCACTCACAGCAGCCCACCCCCTTCAGATACCGAGAAGAAGCCAATCAGCAAATCGTCAAAGTCTTGAATCTCCTCATGACCGCGCCCCGGATAAAGCTCACGCCGTTTAGGGCACGTAAGCTCGTTGTATACGGCGCACTGCGTTTGGGGAGGGCAGACGGTGTCGGCAAGCCCCGTACCAAAGAGAACCGGGCACTGCACGAGATGCGCAAAGTTCTTGGTGTCCACGTATGCGAGCTTTGAGAGCCACTCGCCCTCGCGCTCGCCCGTGGGATCGAGCCAGCGTGCGTGGTAACGGAGCCCTTCATAGGCAATCATGTCTGCCCCTAGCTCCATAACTGCCGCAAAGTCAGAAAGGAACGGGTAGAGAATGGCGGCACGGGCAACGAGGTCTTGGTTTAGTGCGCAACATGCGATGCCCAACCCTCCGCCCTGAGAGGCACCATTCACAAACACATGGGCTAGATCAAACATCCCGCATGCGCGGACAACATTGCACATGATGCGGATATCCTGATGCAGGCGCACATAGTAGAGCTGCTCTGCTGGCCCTTCGAGACCGGCAGGAAGGTGCCCGGCCACCGTGGACCCGACAAAGCCACCAACGTCTTGAGAAAGCCCACCCTGGCCTGGGCAATCAAGGGCCACCACAGAGCAGCCCATACCCACTAATGCGGATAGCTCAAGCCAGCTTCGGGCGGCTCCTGGATAGCCATGAAACTGCAGCACGACCGGATGAGGGCCCTCCCCCGCTGGCAACAGGACACGCGCATGCAGGCGAGCGTCACCCATGCCATAGAACCAGAGGTGCTTGCAGGCACAAGTCGCACAGGTCTCCTGCGGGATGTCCTCGAACTCATAGCGCAGAGCAACTGCATCGGCCTCACGAATGCGACTGGTCCAGAACGCATCAAAGTCCGAAGGACACGCCATTAGACCATGGTAAGAGGCAAACTGTTCAAGCTCTACTTCAGTCAATTCGTTCTCTCAATCAAAGAGGTCCAACAGAACAGTATCGCTTTAGAACCCCTGCCCAAGCCGCCGACGAGCACCGGGCACAACCTTGCTCAAGCCGCCAGCCTGGACCTTTCCTTACGTCAACCATCTGTTTTCTGCTGCAGATGGTGTGAGCAAGGGCGGGCGGACAAAGGGCAGTCACAAGTTTCGCAGCCCAGTCTTGGGCTCGTCGCGCACCTTGTGCGCGGCGAGCCCGAACTGAACCGAGGACCATCTGAGCAAGCGACCTTTGCCCACTCGCCCTCGGGAGAGACGAGCCCTACGATCCCAGCTTGGGATGCAGCAGCGAAGGCGCCGCACCAAGAAGCAGCTTGGTGTACTCGTCGTGCGGGTCGTTGAACACCTGCTCGGCGGTGCCCTCCTCCATGATCTGACCGTGATTCATGACCACGATGCGATCGGAGATGTAGCGCTCAGTCTGAATGTCGTGGCTAATGAAGACCATAGCCAGGCCAAGCTCTGCCTTGAGGTCGGTGAGAAGGTTCAGGATCTGCGCGCGGACCGATACGTCGAGGGCCGAGGTCGGCTCGTCGGCGATGATCACGTCGGGGTTGAGCGAGAGGGCGCGAGCGATAGCCACACGCTGGCGCTGACCACCGGAGAGCTGGCCGGGCAGCACGTACATTGCCGAGCTGGGCAGACCCACCAGGCCAAACAGCTCGCGCACGCGGGCCTCGCGCTCCTCCTCGGAACCAACCTTGTGGACCACCAGCGGGTCGAGCAGCTGATCGTGCACGGCCATGCGCGGGTTAAGTGCCGTTGCGGGGTTCTGGAACACGACCGACACCACACGGCCAATCTTCTTGCGCAGGTCAGCCGTACGCTTGGTGACGTCCTCGCCCTTAAAGTACACGTGACCTTCGGTGGGCGACTGCAGGCCACACATGACGTTGGCGGTGGTGGACTTGCCGCAGCCCGACTCGCCCACGATGCCAATGGTCTCGCCTGGCATGAGCTTGAGCGTGAGGTGGTTAACGGCCGTCACCAGGTTGGGATGGAAGATAGAGCCCGTACGGGTACGGAAGATGACGGAGATGTCGTCGAGGTGAATGATAGGCGTGACCTCTGCCATTACTCCTCGCCTCCTTCCTTGACGATGCTCTCGGCAGCCTCGATGAGCTCCTCGAGTGCAGCGGTCTTGTCAACCGACTCGCCGGTGACGGTCTTGATGGCGTCCTGCACGGCCGCGGTGGCCTCGTCGAGGCTCTCGGCGACCTTGGCGCTCACGGCGTCCACGGCACCCGGATCATCGTATCCGGCACGGGTGGTGAGGCCATTGGCGGCCAGCACGTCATCGGGCAGCTCGGACACATAGTGGTCGGTGGTGCCAGCCACAAGCTTCATGACCGGCTTGACGTCCAGACCAACCGTGGGATGGCTGGAGCGCGGTGCAAAGCGGTCGCCCTTGGGGAAGTCGGCCGGCGACGGGACGGAGCCCGGAACCTGATGCAGACGCTTGCCGTCATGGGCCTCGATGGAGAGGACCGAGCCAAGCAGGCCCTGCGTGTACTCGTGACGCGGGTCGGTGAGCAGCTCCTTGGTGGGTGCGCTCTCAATGACCTGGCCAGCGTACATAACGGTGATCTCGCTTGCGACCTCGGCCACGAGCGCCAGGTCATGGGAGACGAAGATCATGGCAAAGCCGAGCTTCTTCTGCAGGTCGTTCAGAAGCTTGATGACCTGCTTCTGCACCGTCACGTCGAGTGCGGTGGTGGGCTCGTCGCAGATCACGAGCGACGGGTCGCGGGTAAGTGCCATAGCAATGATGACGCGCTGGCACTGGCCGCCAGAGAGCTCGTGCGGGTAGCTCTCGAGCGTGCGCTTGGGGTCAAGGCCAACGAGCTCAAGCAGTTCCTCTGCGGAGCGGGTGCCGCCGCGGCTGGTGAGCTGCTTCATCTGAGAGGAGATGAGCATCGAGGGGTTGAGAGCCGAAAGCGAGTCCTGGTAGACCATGGCGATCTCGCGACCGAGCAGCTGACGATGCTGCTCCTCGGTGAGCTTCAGCAGGTCCTGGCCCTTGTAGAGAACCTCGCCCGTGATGCGCTCGCCAGGGTCGGTCAGGTTCATGATGACCTTGGTGGTGATGGACTTGCCGCAGCCGGACTCGCCCACCAGTGCCATGCACTGGCCAGGACGCACGTCAAAGCTGACGTTCTCGACCACGTTGACGTCACCATGGTTGGGGAAGCCAATGCAGAGGTTCTTGACCTGCAACAGCGGTTCCACGGAGTAGTCGGGCACGCGGCGGTCGGTACGGGCAAGCTCCACCTTGCGGAGGGCCCCAAGGCGCTCGGCCAGGGTGTCGGCCTGGGCGGCGTAGGCGCGCACAGGGTCGGCCACGAGCAGGTCGGCCTCGCGACGGCTCTCGGAGTTCTCGGCGTCAACGGGAGCAGAGGGAGCGGCTGCCATGGCGTCGGTAACGCCCTCGGAGAGGATGTTAAGAGCCAGGCAGGTGAGCATGATGGCCATGCCCGGGAAGAGCGCCTGCCACCAGCGGCCCGAGAGCACGCCTGCACGGGCGTCGGCGAGGATGTTGCCCCAGGTGGGGGTGGGCTCGCTGATGCCAGCGGACAGGAACGTGAGCGAGGCCTCAAAGATGATGGCGTCTGCCACGAGGGTCACCGTGAACACCAGGATGGGTGCGGCGCAGTTGCGCAGCACGTGCTTGATGAGGATCCACGGGGCGCGGGCGCCGCTCACAATGACAGCGCGCACGTAGTCCTCGCCGTACTCACTCACGATGTTGGCGCGAACGATGCGGGCGATCTGCGGCATGTACATGAAGCCGATCGAGAAGATGATGGCCGGGATCGACTTGCCAAGGATCGTCACCAACACGGCGGCCAGGGCGATGCCGGGGACCGACATGATGATGTCGAGGATACGCATGATGACCTCGGAGATGCTCTTGCGAGACACTGCCGCGGCTGCACCAATGATCGAGCCGGTGACCAACGCAAACAGCGTGGCACCAAAGCCAATGACCAGCGAGATACGGCCACCGTAGAGCATGCGCGAGAGAATGTCGCGGCCCTTGTCGTCGGTACCAAAGATGTGCTCGGCATCGGGGGCCTGACGCGCCATGTCGATGGCGTAGGGATCATGCGGCGCAATGACCGAGGCGAGGACGGAGAGCAGCACCACTACAACCAGGATGCCCAGGGCAATCTTGGAGGTGGTCTTCATGTTCTTGATGCCTTCAAACTTGAGACCCTTGGCGGCCATGCCCTCAAGCTTCTCGGCGTTATCTTTTCTCGTTGCCATGGCTACACGCTCCTGATCCTGGGGTTGATGAGCAGGTACAGCATGTCAACCACGATGTTGATGATGATGAACGACAGCGCGACGACGATGACGACGCCCATGACGAGCATCGGCTCGTTGCCACTGACGCCATCGAGGATGGCCATGCCCATGCCCGGCAGGTTGAAGATGACCTCAATAACCACGGCGCCACCCATGAGGTAACCAATCTTCATGCCCAGGGTGGTAACGGGCGTAATGAGGGCGTTGCGCAGAACGTTGCGAGCAATAATGACGCCCTTGGGAAGGCCGGAGCCCTTGGCGGTACGGACGTAGTCGCGGTCAAGCTCCTCGACCATTGCCGTACGGACGATACGGGTCATCTGGCCGGTCAGGGGAACTGCAAGCGAGATGGCGGGCATGATCATGCGGGCCATGTAGCCGCCAAAGTTGGTGCCGGGGCTGGGCAGCGGACCCGATGCCGGCAGCATCTTGAGATAGGACGAGAAGATCAGGATGAGCAGTACGGCCAACCAGAACGACGGTGTGGCTAGGCCTGCAATGGATAGCAGGCGTATCAGCTGATCGGGCCACCCATCACGATAGAGTGCGGCGATCACGCCCAGCGTGAACGAGACAATTGTGCCCAGCAGCAGGCCAAAGAAGGTGAGCTGCATGGTCACGGGCAGTGCCTTGGCGATGCGGTCAGAAACCGGACGACGCTGGGCGCTGTAGGTGCCCATGTCGCCGTGCAGCAGGTCGCCCATGTAGCGGACGTAACGAACGGGCCAGGGATCATCCAGGCCAAAGTCCTCGTGGTACTTCTGAATTGCTTCTGGCGTAGCCGCCTCACCCAGTGCCTTGTAGGCCGGGTCAATGGGCGAGAACGACATGAGGAAGAAGATCAGGAACGAGACACCGAGCGCCATGATGGGCAGGGCAACAAGCCGGCGACCCACAAGACGCAGCAGGTTATTCATGTGCTCTCCTCTCTTTCTCTTGCAGTGCAAACCAACCTAAAGCATGTGCAATCCGGCACTTTTGGCACCTTTCGCACATGGTGGAGCCATAAGAGGGGGGCCTGGGCGAGTCGCCCACCCAGGCCCCCGAAAAACGGGCTATGTCAAGATACTCAGGCGAGCTTGACGATGCTCTGTGCGTGTACCCTTACGCGGTGACGGTGGCAACGTCGGTAAGCGCGACGCCCGTGGTGCCGATGCCGGAGAAGTTCTGGACGGCGGTGCCGGCGGGGCTCACGGTCTCGGACCAAGAGGCCGTCGGGGTGATGACCTGGAGGACCGGGTAGAGCACGCAGTTGTCGGCGATGATGTCGAAGACCTGGTTCCAGCACTCCTGCTGCTCGTCGCCGCTCTTGGTGAGGGCGTCGGCCATGAGGGTGTTGACCTGCTTCCACTCGTCGGAGGTGTTCCAAGCGCAGCGGGTCTGCATCCAGATGTTGTCGCCGTACCACCAGTTGAGGAGCAGGTCGGTGTCGCCGCCGAAGCAGGACGGATCGCCAGGGGCGATGAGGATGTCCCAAGAGTCGTCGGCCTGGTCGATGGCAGCGTAGGTCGCGGGGCTCTGGTCGCTGGTGAGGTTGACCTTAACGCCAAAGGCGTCCTGGAGGTCCTGCTGGGCCTGGGTGCCCATGGCAACGACCTGAGCGTTGTCGGTCGTGCGCAGCTCGATGGTGCCGGAGATGTCCTTGCCGAGCTCCTTGGCCTTGTCGACGTCGTAGGCGTAGACGGTGGCAGCCTCATGGTAGTTGGTGAAGGAGGCGGGCAGGTAGCACGTGGGCTTGTTGGCGAGGCCGGAGAAGGCGTTGTTGATCATGTTGTCGGTGTTAAGGGCATACATGACGGCCTGGCGGTTCTCCTTCTTGTCCCACGGGGCCTTCTTGACGTTGAACATGATGAAGCGGGTGCCAAAGCCCTCGACCTGGTCAACGCGGCAGCCGGCAGCGGCAATCTGATCGATGCTCTCGGGCGGCACGGACTCGCTGATGAGGGTGGTGCCCTCCTGCTGGGCGGTCACGCGAGCGGTGGCGTCGGTCATGGAGTCGATGCGCAGGTCGTTGTCCTGTGCGGGGTGAGCGCCGTTGTAGTTGGGGTTGGGCAGCAGGGTGACGTAGGTGTCGGAGACCTCGTCGTACATCCAGGGGCCGGAGCCGATGGGCTTGGCGGCTGCGTCGTCGTCAGAGAGGCTGGCCGGGGTGACCTTGATGATGCCCAGGCGCTCCTTGATGAGCGAGAACTTGGGGATGGTGACCTTGACGGTGAGGGTGGTGTCGTCCTTCTTCTCGATGCTCTCGATCATGGTGAGGAAGGAGACGTACATCATGCCGTCAGCCTTGGCACGCTCGAAGGAGTGGATGACGTCCTCAGGGGTGACGGGATCGCCGGTTGAGAACTTGGCGTCGGCGCGCAGGGTGATTTCGCAGGTGTTGTCGTCAACCCACACGGGGTCGCCAACGCACAGGCCGTCGGAGACGGAGTAGTCGTGGAAGTCGATGTCGTAAAGCCCCTCGACGACGTTCATGTTGGCGCTCAGGCAGAATGCTGAGGAGCAGTTCTGCGGGTCAAAGGAGCTGGGACCGTAGGCAGAACCCACGGTAAGGCTGCCGCCACCGACGGTACCCTCGACGGCTGCGCCGTCGTCAGCTGCGGGAGCATTGCTGCTGCCGCCACCGCAAGCAGCAAGGCCGAGTGCGGCGGCGATGCTCGATGCGCCAAGGAACGAACGACGTGACAGGTTGGTGTTCTCTAGCATGTTCTCTCCCATTCTTTTCTCTGTTGGCGAGATCCACATCACGCCAACCTCCTACCCTTACTAACCTATTGCTTGTGACGCTCGCAAAAACTGGGCGTCTCGCGAACGGTGGCACTCTTTTCGTATTCGGCGTGTCATTTTACGTTCGCTTGTTAACAAGTTATAACACGATTTGTTGTGAATTGTGAAAAATCGTGTGTTAAAATTTGTTATTTCCCTTTTGTTTCGCCGAACGGTATGTAAATGGGTTTAAGCGGTTATTACTGGGATTTCCTTATCGCTTTAAGTGCCTTTCAACATCCATTTACAGAATCAGAAATATGGCAGATAAGTAATCATGTGAAATTGTGTTACATTGCCTGAGAACATGAAAGAATATGAGTGTTAAGGATAGGCAGCCTATGAACCCGATCGAGAGGCGCG
>CADCHF010000040.1 GCA_902801175.1 uncultured Coriobacteriaceae bacterium
CACACCGACCTCATCGAGATCGCCAGCAACTACGAGACCGCCGAGTCCGACAACGACTCCATCTCCCAGGCCCTCAGCTCCGACATCGACCTGGTCTAGCGGCCATTCGGGTTCTTTCATATTTCAAATGAACAACCAGCGGTCCTTTGACTGCTGGTTGTTTCTGTATGGAGCGAGTCGGCGCGATCTCACGCGAGGGACGCGGTGACTCGTTTCTGGCAGGTCGTTCTCCTGCTATACGACCCGACCCTCTCGAGGCGTGCCGGTCCCAGGTCGTGAAGGAACCTCCAGTGTCCCTGAGCCCGATGAATGGTTCGACTCGTTTCAGGCTAGACGGACTTGTGGCCAATGGCCCCGTGAGGAGTCTGGGAAATCCTGGAATCCCGCCGGCGAGTCGGACTGAGCAAAACGTGGGCCCTCGCACGCAACGGTCAGCACGACGCTAAAGGTGGTTGACGAGGGGCCTCTGCGGCGAGGCTCGCATGCTTGGCTATACGACTCGCTGGTACAGGCCGTCCTTTCGAGTCATGAGGCGTTCATCCACCATCTCTCGCCGCAGGGTGCAGAAGTCATCGTGGAAGCCCGCGATGATGAGGTTGACCTCCCGCTCCGAGTAGGTGTGGCTGGGCTCGAAAGCCTCGGCGATGCGCTCCAGCACGATGAGGCGCTTTTTTCGCTGTGCGGGAATGGTGCGCAGGCGGCCGTCCTCGTCAAAGAAGGAGCGGAGCACCTTCTCGCGCCAAAGACGCTCGCGCTCGTCTTGTGCGGCCGTATCGTCGGACTCCTGCTGGAGGATGGAGAGTATCGTCGTGTCGAACAGCGCGCGGTTGAGCGTGTACATCGTGTAGTACTGCGACTTGCTCGAGCTGACGGCACCGACATCAGCAAGCTTCTTGAGATGGAACGAGATGGTGGAAGGGGCCATGCCGAGGCGCTCCGAGAGGAGCTCCACGTAGGCGTCCTCTCGTGCGAGCGTTCGTAGGATCTGGAGCCTGGTGCGGTCCGCCAGGCACTTGAAGAGGGCGACCGTCTGCTGCTCGGTCATCTCTAGGCCTTCCATAGTTCGCGGTAGGCCTGCCACACCTCGTCGATGGCGGCGAGCTTCACGTCCTCCTGCACAAGGCGTACCGTGTCTCCGCGCTCCTCTGCCTTCTGCCGAGCCACGCGCCAACCCGAGGGGATACGCTCGAGGTTGCCCTCGAAGAACGCGCGCCTGGCAGCTTCGTCCGTGGACTGCTTCTCGGCTGCCTGCAGCACCGACACGAAGACGCCGTAAACGTTGCCGCGTATCTTCTCAAGGTTTGCGTCATCCTTGCGGTCCTCTGCCGTAAGGCCGGCGGCACTCCGCGCTGCCTCTGCCACCTTGGCCTTGAGCTCCTTCATGAGTTCATCCATGATTGTCCTTTCATAAAACCAATTCGATATATATCGAATTATATGAGTAGCAACCAGATTTGCAATAGTCAAATTAAAGATTCGTGCCTCGCGTGCGGCGCACCCATCGTGGTTGCGAACTCAGGCGCCGAGGCCTAACGTACGCGTTGAGCGGCGAGATTCATGGCAGCGACTAATGAGGCGAGAGGACGTGCGAATGGTTGCCTACTGTGCGGAATATGAATCCGAACTGATTGGTCCTCTGACCCTGGCGTCCGACGGGGAGTCCATCGTGGGCTGTTGGTTTGGCAATGACCGCCACTTTGGCTATGGAGTGAGCGGGCCGTTGGAGCCAAGGGACGGCCTGCCCGTGTTCGACTGTGCCCGAGTGTGGCTCGATCGCTACTTTGCAGGTGAGGCGCCTGATCCACGGGTGCTTCCGCTTTCGGCAGGTGGCACGCCGTTTCAGCTTCGCGTGCGCGAAGCAATGCTAGACATCCCCTACGGAGAGACATCCACGTACGGGGACATCGCTCGGCGCATCGCCGCCGAAACGGGAACAAAGACCTCCGCTCGAGCAGTTGGTGGTGCCGTCGGCCACAATCCGCTCTGCCTCATCGTCCCGTGCCACCGCGTAGTGGGGGCAAACGGCAATCTCACCGGCTTTGGGGGAGGCATCGACATGAAGATCAGGCTGCTCGAGCACGAAGGGACCGACATCTCGCAGTTCTTTCGTCCGAGGCACGGAACAGCGATCGATCCCGCTGATTGGGGGAAGCGGCAAGAGCTATGAGCTGCCCTTGTGGAAGAGACTCCCATTGCGGTTTTCCATGGCCCTGAGGTGTCGAGCCCTTCCGCAAAGGATGCCTTGTCGGTCGATTGTCAGCCGATGAGCTTGACAATCGGTCATTCGTCCCAGTTGGATTGCAGTTCGTCAGGACATATGGCACGAAACACGATAGGTCGGTAGATTGTAATCAGCGCAAGGCACACAAGAAGGAAAGCCCGCGCCACGAAGAGGCAGGCAAGACGCGAAGGTCTTTGAACAGAAGGAGAACACAATGTCACAGATCGTCATCCAGAGCTCGGCCCAGTTCCAGTCCGTGATCGACGAGCTCGAGGCGAAGCGCGTGGAGTTCGTGAACAAGGCCAACGCCCTCATGAACGTCACCAGCAAGTGGCAGGGCGACGCCAGCACCGCCATGCGCGACCACTGGCTCAAGAAGCGCCAGAACTTCCAGACCCTGAACGACACCCTCTCCCAGTACGTCCAGGCGCTCCGCGACATCCTCGCCAACTACGAGGCCGCCGAGGCCAAGAACAGGCAGATCGCCGAGGGGTAGGGGGACGGGCCCCGGCCCCCAGGGAGTACCCAAGCACACCAGAGCCTTCGAAAGACAAGAGGAGCACACCATGGCAATCCTTACCCAGCTCAGCCTCACCGAAGTCGCCGACCTCCGCGCCGAGGCGGACGCGTTCGAGAACCACGCCAACGAGCTCAAGTCCCTGACCGACACCATGTTCGAGATCGTCGACGGCACCGCGGCCGTCTGGAGCGGCTCCGCCCACGACCAGTTCGTCGCCAAGTTCGACGGCCTCCAGGACGAGATGCAGTACCTCTACCAGATGGTCGACGAGTACCACACCGACCTCATCGAGATCGCCAGCAACTACGAGACCGCCGAGTCCGACAACGACTCCATCTCCCAGGCCCTCAGCTCCGACATCGACCTGGTCTAGCGAACAAAGAGGCCCGACCACACGGTCGGGCCTCTTTCATGCGGGGTGCCTTAGGAGCGTGCGTGCGGTGCGTAGCGGCCTAAAAACAAGAAGGATGCCACCGCTGGATGTTTGAGTGGCAATCACTTAGCTTGGCATCGCGTTCCTGTGGCATAGTGTGAAAGCGTTCACGAATGGGTGAAGGCACGCGGACGTTGCGTCGTTTTGACTAGCGAGGTGCATGGTGGCAGTTGGCACGTTTATCAGCAGCTCCGGATTTGTCACGCTGGCGAGCGAAGAGAGGATGGACGTCGTTTCGACCGACGTTGAGCGCCTTTGGACCTCTGGCAGCCCAGCCATGTCCACGTCACTGCAAAGCGCCCTCTCCAAGGGGCCAGTTGCCGCCTCGTTCTCATGTGCTGACGCAGCAAGCTACCTGGGGACGGTTGACCTGCTTGGGAAGAGAATGCGGCTCAGCAGAACCTTGCTTCCCACGTGGGCTTCGACCCTTGCCCTGGTGGCAGACGACCTTGACCATGAGTCCCTAGCCTTAGCTGTGCATGTTGATGGCAATCTTGCCGAAATCTGCCTCTCCGACTGTGGAGACGGAGTCGTTGAGGTCGTGGACCTGGCACGCCTTGAGGTTGGCGAGGACGAGCGGAGCTTTGCAACAAAGCTGGGCGATCGTGTGGGCAAGATGCTCTTTGCGTGCTTCCAAGGGGTGTACCCAAGCTCGGGCAACACGCGAATTGACGTTTTGCTCTCTGCCCCAAACGGGCCAAGCGACGCCTTGGCGCATGCGGTGCGCTCCGTCTTGCCCCCGTCCGGCGTGGTCGTAACCGAGAGACGCATGGATGCCACAGACCTCGCGCGTGGTGCCATGGCAATGGCAAAGGTGCTCGACGGGACCTTGGGCTCTGTGCTCCTCTTAACGGCAACATGGTGGTCGGCGAGCCTGGTCTGCTCTGGCAGACGGCATCTGATGATAGCCGGGAAGACGACCGTTCCAACTCTGCTTAGCGAGAGATTTGGCACGGGCGAGGAGACCGCGATGCCCTCTGCGGTCGTGATCAAGGGCATTTCGGGAGTCGCGATTGAGTTCCCGTTGCCTTCGACCGGCATCTCGCATGCAGAGATAACGCTTAGCATCTATGCGGACCACGCGATGAGCATCTCGTACCGTGATCTTGATCGTGACGCTGCTGGCGACACACTAACCCTGAAGTTTGAGGACCTGCTGCGGGCGCATGTGAGGTTTGCGGCTCCTCGAGCTTTGCGGCCAAAGCCCTCACCTTGGGAGCTTTCGCAGCCGAGTTCGGTTGGGGCGAGCGGCTTTAGTGCGGTTTCTGGTGCAGGCGTTGCGCCGCGCTTCCAGCCACAGGGCGATGATCTGACAAGGGACATGCCATCGGAAGGCGCCGTGGCCCTGCGCAATGCCCTCGTGAGGGCACTTGACAGCACCGGAGCGGAGCTGCTCAAGAACCCTCACCAACTCCGCTCATATGTGATGGACCTGATTGAGGAAGAGACGCCCGAGTTGCGCGTGCTTCTCATACATGCCGACGAGGAGCTGCTGGCTCCAGTTGCGGCTGCTGCGGCAACAGGTGAGATGTCTGCGATCAAGAGCGCACGAGCCAAGGTTTACCTGATTTTGGCTGAAGACCGCCTGATCGTGGACAACGTTGCGCGCAATGTTGCTTGGGCGCTTACCGCCGCAACGGCTTGTGCGGTAGGCGGCGGTCTGAGCTGACGTAGGGCATGGAACGGTGCTTCGCTGCTGGGTGCCAACGACCCGCGCGGCGGAAGATGATTGACGTCGCCTGCAGCAGCATCGTGTTCAAAGGAAGAGGCCCCTTCGTGAGAAGGGGCCTCTTGTGCTCGATCGCCTTGCTGCCAGCTTGCGCCGTTACCCGCTGATGATGGGGCCAATGATCATCGAGGCGAGCGAGATGACGATGGCACCCATCATGGCGGCACCAAACGAGTCAATCTCGATGCCCGAGCCAAAGAGGCTGACAGAGAGGCCGCTCGCGAGGTTGAGCATCATGGCGTTGATTACCAGGTAGAAGATGCCCAGGGTCACAATGGTGAGCGGGAGCGACAGAACCTCTACTACCGGCTTGACGATGGCGTTGACCAGTGCCAGTGCAAGTGCGCACATGATGGGGCCAAGGTAGGAGCCGCCAACAGCCCTGATTCCCGGCACAAGCGCAATGGCCGCAGCCGTGGCAATTGATGTGACAAGCCATGTTCCAAGAAACTCCATGGCAGATCCTTTCTCTCGAAACACTGTTTCGCCTTTCTATTTGTACCCAAGATAGCCGTAGGGAAGATGAACCGTTCGTGAACCTTATATTAATCCACACGGATGCACGGGGCGCTTTAATGGGCTAAAGTGGTTGCATTGGTCCCACGCAACAAGAGAGGCTCCTATGGCTGGCCACGAAAGCGCAAAGATGCAAGAGCAGATGGTCGATCGTCTGTGCGAGGCCCTCTGCACGCTCGAGTCGCCCCAGGAGGCCAGGGCCCTGCTTGCCGACCTGTGCACGGTGCGCGAGACCGCCGAGTTTGCCCAGCGCCTCGAGGTCGCGGTCATGCTGCGCAAGGGAGCATCGTACATTGAGGTCTCGAAAGCCACGGGCGCCTCGTCGACCACGGTGAGCCGCGTGTCCAAGTGCCTCAACAGCGGGGCAGGAGGCTATGCGGTGGTACTCGATCGTCTGGGCACAAACGAGGACTGAGCCAACGCCTTGCCTCGTATGCTCCGCGGCATTTGTGTCCGTACCACTTGCTACCATAGACACTCGATGTGGGCGCTCTGCCCACGCATGGCTCTGTAGTGGGGGAGGACTATGTCCCTTTGTGTTGTGAAAACGTCTGACGAGCGACCGCTTGGCGCCGCTGTCGAGCGTGCCCTTAGGGAGGGCATGGAGAAGAGCGGGTCGGCGGTCTTGCTGGTGCCCTCTTTTCAGCAGGCGCTTGACCTGCAGCGTCAGCTCTCGACGCGTGCCGGTCTGGCACTCGGCGTGAGCGTCACCACGCCCGCCGCCTGGGTCAAGGAGCGCTGGGAGGTCTGGGGCGATGGTCGCGCCATTGCCTCGAGCGTGGCACTGCAGGTCACGGCTCGTGCGGCCATCGTTGGCTCAAGTGCCAGCGAGCTTGGCCCAATCGAGCTCTCGGAGGGGCTTGTGGGCGTGCTCTCTCAGATTGTTGATCAGGCGCTTCCGTGGGTTCCGGCGCGCAGCGATGGCTCTGTTGATAGGGATGCGTGCCTTGCTGCGGGCCTCACTGGGGCCGAGACGACCCTGCTCGAGCTTGCCGCAAAAACGCGCGAGCTGCTGGCGGGTCGCGGCCTTGTTTCCACAGCCGAGGCGACATCGACGGTCGTCGAGCGCCTGGTCGAGAATGGCGCAGGCATTCCGCCGGTGGTTGTGGCTGGTTTCACGCAGATGTCGCGACGCGACTGCCAGCTTGTGGCAGACCTCAGCGCGCACACCGCGCTCACCTTTGTGGCCGCAATGCCGCAAGGTCCCGCGTCCATGCAGGTACAGAGGCTGGTCGACCAGCTCTGCGCGCTCCATGGCGAGGGGCCGGTTGCGGTTGATGACTTCTTTGCAAGTGACGGCACAGCTCTAGAGCGCGACCCGCGGCTTGCCGAGCTCAGGGACGTTCTCTTTACGGGAGACACGGCCGAGCCTGGGACAGATGGCCCCGTGCGTCTGCTCCTCGCCGCCGGCCCGCTCGCCGAGGCGGAGCTCGTTGCGCAGGCAACGGAGCAGCTGCAAAGCGAGCTTGGCGTGCAGGCAAACATGGTGATCGCCACCCCAAACGTGGAGCGTGCCAACCGCGAGCTCGTGCCTAAGCTCGTGGCGCGTGGGGTCTCGGTGCGCCTGCAACAGCGCCGTGCCCTTCTTGACTGCCCTGCGGCGCAGGCGTTCCTCTCGTTTGTGTCGCTGGTTGCCCAGCTCAGCGAGCTTGCGGCAAAGTGGCCCGAGCCCGCAATGGGCCTCGAGGGCCCCATGGCCCAGCTGGGCGACATGAGCTGGTGGCCTCCCCGCGAGCTCTCGGACTTCATGCTGTCGGACATCTCCCACGTTGGGGCCACAAAGGGCTGGCGCGCCGACTCGTCGTGGAGGGGGAACCGCCTGCTGAGCCCGCAGCGCCTGCTCGAGATGCTGCAGTCCGAGCGTGAGAGCTCGCCCGCGGTTGCCCGCGCAACGGCCGAGCTGCTGCGCGGCCGCATTGGCACCGCAGCCTCAAAGCTGCTGGCACCCTACGTGTTTGCGGACGACGACCCCGACGCCGCAAGCGCTCCTGCGCAGCCAAGGGATGACGAGACCGATGAGGCCATGGCGGTGCTGCAGGGCTTCTTGCGCCTGGCTGGCACGCTGCGCGAGCTTGGCGTGACGGCAGACCCGTCAGTTGAGGGGTCCGTCACGCTCTCAGAGCTGGTCGAGGTCATTGAGTGGGCGGCCACGGGCATGTCGGTTGTGACGCGTGTCGAAACCGCGCATGCGGGCAACAAGAATCCCGTGAGCATCATGACGCCCGGCCAGGCTGCAGGCCTTGCCCCCGCGAGCGTGGACGCTCTCGTTGTGTGCGGTCTCACAACTGCCGAGCAGCCAATAAGTGCTGGTGAGGACCTGCTCAAGGCAGTGCTCGAGCAGCTTGCCATAGAGCCCAAGGCCGACCCAATGGCCCGCGCGCGCAGCGATTTCTATCGGTTGGTGTCCGTGCCCACAAGGGTCCTCGTGCTTGAGCGCGCCCTCTATGATGCCGACTCAAAGGAAACCTATCCATCGGTCATGCTCTCCGAGCTGCTTTCTGCCTATGCAGGCGCGGAGCGTGGCGCGGGCGCATTGCCCACGACCAGAAGGGTCGAGACCGAGCTCTCGGCAAACCTCGATGCGGGAGGTAAGAGCCCGAGCGCTGTGGAGGTCTGCGATCCGGCCCCTGCCGGTCGTCTCTCGGCAGACCTGAGGCCATTCGTGTTTGTGCCGCAAGACGGTACCGAGCACCTGCGCGACGGCAAGCCGGTCCTTTCGGCCTCGCAGATCGAGACCTATCTAGACTGCCCGTACAAGTGGTTCAGCCTGCGGCGACTTCGCCTGGGCACCGTCGATGCGGGGCACACGGGCATGGAGATGGGCACCTTTGCCCATCGCGTGCTTGAGGTCACGCATCGCGAGCTCCTTGCCCGTGCGCTTGAGGCCCAGCAGCCCGGCGTGAGCCGTGACGTGCTGCTGGCGCAGATCGAGGCCAATCCGGCCTGCCACGTTGAGGGCTCTCGCGTGACCGAAGAAAACCTCGAGCAGGCTGTCACCGCGCTCGACCTCGAGTTTGACCTGCATCAGCAACACATGTACATGGTGCGAAAGCCCGGCGCCGCCCAACAGCTCCTCATTGCGCACGACTCGACCGAGCGGGCGCAGGAGGACCAGCTCAGGCGTGACCTGCAGTCGGCGATGCGCTACCAAACGCGCATCCTTGCCGGCTTTGAGCCCCGCCTGTTTGAGTGGAGCTTTGGCCGCCGCGGGAAGCTCGTGGAGTACGCGGGCGCCTATTTCACGGGCACGGTCGACCGCATAGACGTGAGCCCTCACGGCACAGCGGTAATCATCGACTACAAGCACAAGAGCCCCAACGGCTTTGCCGCCGAGTACGACGCGCTGCAAGACGGCGTGCTTGCCGGCGAGAAGCTGCCAAACCGCGTGCAGTCGCTCATATATGCACAGGTGGTTCGCCGTGCCTTTGAGGGCAGGCTCCGCCTTGTGGGCACTACCTACCTCAGCACCAAGAGCCCGCACGCCTTGGCGGGAGCTGCGTCAGAGAACGTGGTCGACCTCGTGTTTGGCCGCGTGACCGCGGCGCGTGCGCCCAGGGTGTGCGTCCCCACCGAGCTGGACGGCACCGATGGCATGGACGCCCTGCTTGACCGCACCGAGGAGCTGGTGGCAGAGCAGGTGAAGGAGATGCTCGCCGGCAACGTGGAGGCGCGCCCGCGTGACAAGCGCTCGTGCGACTTCTGTCCGGTGATGCAGTGCGAGAGGAGGGTGGCTCGCTAATGGCAGGATTCGACATATCACAGCTCAACGAGGGCCAGCGCTCGGTTGTGGCCAGGCTCGACGAGCCGCTGTTTGTTGCTGCCGGTGCTGGCTCGGGCAAGACCTTCACGCTCACGGCACGTCTGGTGCACGCGCTCTCCAAGGGCTCCGCGGCAGACGGTGGCCGCTATCTTGACTCTGTGGACCAGGCGCTAGTCATCACCTTTACCGACGCCGCCGCGCTCGAGATTAAGGAGCGCGTGAGGCAGGCTTTGCGATCTGCGGGCGAGGACGACCCGTTCCTGCGCGAGGAGGCGCTCAAGGTCGACGGCGCCTGGATCAGCACGATTCACGGCATGTGCTCGCGCATCCTTCATCGTCACGCCATTGAGCTTGGCATAGACCCGGCGTTCAGCGTGTGCGAGGGCAGCGTGGCCGACGCCCTCAAGGCCCGCGCTCTCGACGAGGTCATGAGCGAGGTCCAGCGTGACGACGCATACGAGGCCCTACGCAACGAGTACCCGCTATGGGGCTCTGCGCCCACAGGCGCTACCTCGGTCGTGGGGATGATTGACGTGCTGCGAGGCGAGGCGGCCAAGTGTCTGCACGGCTTTGACGACCTCGTGTGCCCGCAGTCCAACCAGACCCCGTCTGAGATGCGCCGGGTGACGGCAGCCTTTGAGGCGCTGGCCAGCATCAAGATGACTCCCAAGCAGCTTGCCACCACCATGGCAACGCTCGAGTCCCTCCGCGTCTTTGAGCAGCTGCCGCCTGGCGAGCGTACTGCGGCGCGTGCTTGCGAGGCGCTTGAGGGAGCAAAGGTCCCGGGCCTTACCAAGCCCGAGCAGCTTGACTTCAAAAGCGATGCAAAGGAGGCCCTGCACGAGGCAGTGGTCGTTGCCCAGTACGAGCGCGTCCAAGAGCTTGCGCCCATGATGGTCGAGCTCGCCCGCCGTGTGGACGAGCGCTACGGCCAACTCAAGCACGAGAGGTCGTACCTCGACAACAACGACCTCATTGCGCTGGCCCTGCGCGCGGTGGAGGGCATCCCAGAGGTGCGGCGCGATTACGCCGGTCGCTTTCGCCTGGTGATGATCGACGAGTTCCAGGACACCGACGAGCTGCAGCTGCGGCTCATCTCACTGCTTTCGGGCCGCGACGCCTGCCACCTCACCACGGTGGGCGACGCCCAGCAGTCAATCTATCGCTTCCGCGGAGGAGACGTGGAGGTGTTCCGCGCCCGCGGAAAGGGCGTGGGTGCTCAGCATCATGTGGCCATGGACGTCAACTACCGCTCGGACCACAGCGTGTTGGCGCTGGTAGAGAAGGTGTGTGGCGATGGCAGGCTTCTGGATGACTTCCTCAAGCTTGCCGCTGACGGTGGTCGTAAGAGCCGCTACTCTGCGCAAGCTGTCAGTGGCGTGCCGGCACCGCGCATACGCCTGGAGGTGGCCTCCGGCGGCACTTCCGAGCTCATGAGCGCAACGCTTGCAGCGCAGATCGCAGACCGGCTGGCGCTCTATCGCGACCAGGGGCAGCCGGTTGGGAGCATGGCGCTGCTTTTGGGCACCACCACCAAGGTGGGGCTCTACCTCGACGCCCTCAGGGCGAGGGGCTTGCAGGCGGTGGTCACCGGCGGCTCGTCGTTCTCGTCTACCCCCGAGGTCGCGGTCATACAGGCGCTGCTGCACACGCTCTCAAACCCGCACGACACGCAGACGGGCCTCTTTGCCCTGCTCTCGTCCGACATGTTCAGGCTCGATGCCGACGACTTCTGCCAGCTGGGCACGCGGAAGCAGGAGGTGCTCGAGGCGCCGACCAAGCGTCCCGTTGAGCAGTGCTTCATAGACGGCGAGCTTGTGCTCTATGGAAACGCCCAGCCATCGGCACGTTTGCGGCTTGCCCACGAGGTTCTCTCGCGGGCCTTCTCGCGCATGGGCCGCTGGCAGCTGGCGGACGTCTGCCAGGCAGTTGTGGAAGAGAGCGGTTGGCTCAACAGGCTCGAGCAGGAGGGCATCAACGGCCTGTCGGTGGCGGCCAACGTGCTTGCCGCCGTTCGTTACGTGCGCGAGCTCACCGTGGGCCTGGGCCTGGGTGCGGCGCGTGCGGCCGACGAGTTTGACCGTTGGCTCGAGGCGGCAAAGATCACGCCCGCCAACCTTGTGGGCGAGCAGGTGGACGCCGTTAAGGTAATGACGATCCACGGCTCAAAGGGCCTGCAGTTTGCCGTGACGGCGGTGGCCGAGTGCTGGGGCAACCCCAAGGCGGGCGGACGTGTGGCGGTGGGCAGGCTCGATGGGCGTTGCCACGTGTGCATGGTGCCGCGCTGCGAGACCAAGCCGTACGGTGACGCAAAGACCACATACGCCGATCACACCCCACTCGAGGCACGCGAGTGCCGCTCCGTTGCCGACTGGGCCTACTTCCTCAACGAGCACGAGGTGGCCGCGCTGAGCGCCGAGAAGGCACGCCTGCTCTATGTGGCACTCACACGTGCCGAAGAGGCGCTCGTAGTGGGCCTGCCCCTGTCAGCGCAAAAGGGCTATTTGTCCAAGTTGGCTCGCGGCATGCTGGACGTGTTCCCCGAGCTTGACGAGCTCGATGCTGGCGAGAGGGAGATAGCTGTCACTCCGGCATCTCCCATCGAGTGCGAGTACAGGGAGCAGGACGAGACGGGTGTCACCGCAAGGGTCAGAAGGCCCGTGCAAGAAGACGCGGGTGTTGTTCGCACCGTGATGCTCTGGAAGGAGGGCAAGGGTGCCGACGCCGTGTGGCTGGCCCGTTCTGCGGGCTCGTTGCCTGGCTTTGACGGGCAGCTGCCTAACAGCGTGACGCAGGTTCCCCTCCTTGGAGTTGAGGGCTCAGCCGAGGCTGCCGGCGCAGGTCGCAAAAAGAGGGCTTTCGAGCTCTATCACATTGACACCACCAGGCCCATGACCAGCGCCTGGGCGGCGCGCGAGGGAGTCTTTAGCTACTCGTCGGCGCATGCGCTCATGGAGGAGGCGGCTGGAGCGCATGCAGATGCGGCCTTTGCCGAGGCTGGAGCTGTGACTGCCCCCGCAGAGCAAGAAGCGTCTGCCACCGGCAAGCAGCGCAAGCAGAAGCTTCCGCCCACACCGCCCCAAGCTCAGCAAGAGGCCGAGGCAGAGGGCTCGCCCTACACCGATGACGCCGACAAGGCCACCAACCTGGGCTCGGCGTTCCACGAGCTTGCGCAGTCGATGGTCGAGACAAGCCGCGAGCACAGCCCCGAGCGGCTCGAAGCCCTGTCGCGCACCTGGAATCTGTCAAAGAGGCAGGTCGCTCGCCTGCAGGCTGCCATTGCGCGCTGGGAGGGGAGCGAACTCAGGCGCGAGGCCCTTGGCTACAAGCTGCTGCGTGCCGAGGTTCCCTTCTTTGTGCGCGTGGACTCGCGCTACGGCAAGTACGTGGAAGGTGCCATTGACCTTTTGGCCTGCAACCCAGGCAGCTCGCAGGCGCTGGTTGTGGACTACAAGACCGGTGACGTTGGGCTGGGTGTTGCCCAGATCGTTGCTCGCCATCGCATGCAGGCCAACTTCTACGCATGGGTGCTCATGGACCAGGGCTTTGAGGAGGTCGAGTGCGCCTTCTGCTGCGTGGAGGTCGACGACGGTGAGGGTGGACCAGTGGTCGTGCGCTACCACTTTGACCGCGAGAATCCTCCGCAGATAGGCTAACGGAAGGGGAAGCTCTATACGGACTGGGCGTTTCCCGAGCGAGGCAGAACGGGGACCGTTGGGCTCGGCCACGGGCCTAAAAGCGTTCGTCGAGCGCTGCGGCAGCTGCGGAAGCGCTCGCTAACGCTCGCTTGGGTCCTCGCTCCCGCCGCAGCGCTCTCCTCACGGCCCGTGAAGTCGCCCAACGGTCCCCGTTCTGCTTCGCTCGGGAAACATATCTGGGCCATGGGCGGCAAGCAAGTTCAAAATCGCATGCAGAATGTTCTAGTGCACGCGGGCGAATCCCATTGGCCTCGGCCCTGTTCCGCCAGCCCAGTCCGCGTGAGTCTCGCTCATGTTGTGCAACATGCAGTCCGCCTGGCGTGATACGCTTCACTCAGGTTTGCGAAAGAGGAGGTCAACATGGCAAAGCAGGGCGGAAGGCACGTCGGACGCACCATTGCGCTCTCGATAGTGGCGCTTTTGTTTGCAGCGGTCATAGCGTATGGCGCCTACATGGCTTATTCCATCAAGCAAGTGAACGCCTGTTTTGCACAGGCCCAGTCCTCATATGCGCAGATGCAGACGGACGTTGAGGCACAGCAGTACACCAACGCCCTCGAGGACGCACGCGCGGCAGCCACCAGCACCAGCGAGGCGTCCACGCTCATGGAGGGCTGGCAGTGGAACGTCGCCGCAGTGCTCCCGGTGCTTGGCACCGACGTACAGGCCGCGCGCAGCCTTGGCAGCATCTCCAACGATCTCTCCCAAGACGCCGTTCTTCCCGTGCTGGAATCGTGGGACAGCCTCATCAACAAGGGGGCAATCACCAACGGGCAGCTCGACATCCTCAAGATCCCAACCATGATCACGCAGATCAAGGACCTGTTTGGTGCTCTCACAAACGCGAGCGCGCTGGTCGACGACTGCAAGGTGCGGGTGGACGCGGTGCCCGATTCGCACTTTGACTCCATCAACGAGTCGCGCACCATGCTCTCTGAGGCAATTACCTCGGCGGACGAGGCGCTCGTGCAGTTTGACGAGATCTCTCAGGCAATCAGCGAGATAACGAACGCCGTGAATGGGGTCGTTGGCCAGTAGGTCCGCGTTCGGTCGCGAGGGACTGGAGCCGCGGCGGTTTCCGCTGCTTGGCCGCTGACTGCCGCGCTGCCAGCGGCCTGCTTGCCACAACAACCGAACAAGCTGTTGCCACTTAGCGCCTTTGGGAGAAGACCCCGTTTGTGTCGGCCCGCTCGGCTAGAATGTATGTTCTCAAACTACGACGCGAGGGGCCGCACATGGCATTCGTTCATCTTCACAACCACTCAGACTTCTCGATTCTTGATGGCGCCACGCCCATTCCCGACATGGTGAAGCGCGCGGTGGACGAGGGGATGCCTGCCATTGCCCTCACCGACCACGGCTACATGTTTGGCGTGCCCAACTTTGACCTGGAGTGCCGTAAGTACAACAGTGGCGCGGCCGACTTCAAGCAGTGGTCGCACGACCTCGAGTGTTTCAAGAAGGATTGGGACCTAGAGGAGCCCACGCCGGACGCTCCAGACGCCGGCCCGCACGACCACGTGCACGCCCAGTGGGAGCGCGACGTGGCCGCATGGAACGCCAACGGCGGCAAGAGCAACAAGGACGTCGCCCTTGCAGCGGTCGAGGCCTGCAAGCCGTCGCCCATCATCAAGCCCATCTTTGGCTGCGAGGCCTACTTCATCACCGACGACACCATTGAGAAGGGTACCAAGCAGCGCCGCTACCACCTCATCCTGCTTGCCAAGAACGAGACCGGCTACGTCAACCTCATGAAGATGATGTCCAAGGCCGCCAACGAGATGTTCTACTACAAACCGCGCACCACGCTGGCGATGCTCGAGGAGTACCACGAGGGCATCATCTGCCAGAGCGCCTGCGTGCAGGGCATCATCCCGCAGAACATCCTCGACGGCAACTTTGACGAGGCCGAGCGTTGGGCCCGCACCTTCCAGGGCATCTTTGGTGAGGACTTCTACATTGAGGTGCAGGACCACGGCCTCGAGTTCCGCGGGGGCTTCACCGATCGCACGCTCGACGAGCAGCTGGTCAAGCTGGCACGCAAACTGGGCATCAAGATCGTTGCCACCAACGACTTCCACTACCTCACGCGCGAGGACGCCCCCACGCAGGACATCCTCAGCTGCATTGGCACGGCCGACCTGCTCGACAACACCAACCGCAAGCACATGACCGGCACCGAGTTCTACCTCAAGAGCGAGGCCGAGATGCGCCAGCTCTTCTCGTGGCTGCCCGAGGCCTGCGACAACACGCTCGAGATTGCGGGCAAGTGCAACTACGAGCTCGACTGGACGCACATGTACCTGCCCAAGTTCCCTGGACTGAAGGAAGGGGAGACCTCCGAGGAGCGCTTCCGCAAGGAGTGCGAGGAGGGCCTGGCCAAGCGCTACGGACCCAACTGGCGCGAGCTCACCATTGGCGGCGTCAACGTGCAGGAACGCTTTGAGTACGAGTACGACGTCATCTGCACCAAGGGCTTTGCCGACTACTTCCTCATCGTGCAGGAGTACGTGCGCTGGGCAAAGCAGAACGGCATTGGCGTGGGCCCGGGCCGTGGCTCAGCAGCTGGCGCCATCGTTGCCTACGCCATGGACATCACGACCTTTGACCCGCTCGAGAACGGCCTGATGTTCGAGCGATTCCTGTCGGTCGAACGCTCCGAGATGCCCGATATCGACATGGACTTCGACGATGAGCGAAGGCTCGAGGTCGTGCAGCACGTCCGCGAGCTGTACGGCGCCGAGCGCGTGAGTCACGTCATCACCTACTCCACCATCAAGGCCAAGCAGGCCATCAACGACGCCAACCGCGTGCTGGGCTTCCCGGTGTACATGGGCCAGCGGCTCTCTAAGATGATCTCGAACGACCCAAAGGCCAAGCTCAAGTTTGTCCTCAACAAGACCGACGGCAAGGAGGACCTGTACAGCCAGGACTTCCGCGACGCCTACGACAAGGACGCCGACGCCCGTCGCATCATCGACGCAGCTCTGGCCATCGAGGGCAAGACGCGCGGCGAGGGCGTGCACGCATGCGCCGTGCTGATTGCTCCCACGCCGGTCAACGACCACGTGCCCACCAAGCTCGATACCAAGGGCGGCGTCGAGATCACCCAATACGAGGGTCACTCGGTGGCTGACATGGGCCTGCTCAAGATGGACTTCCTGGGCCTGCGCACGCTGACCGTTATCTCCAAGGCGCTGCGCAACATCCGCGCCAACTACCCAACCGTGGCCGACATCGAGCGCATGCCCGAGGCGGTGCGCAACACCATTAAGCCCGGTGCTACCTGCGTTGACATCGATGTCGACAAGATTCCCTTCGACGACCCACAGATCTTTGCCCTGATGGGTCGTGGCCACACTGCCGGCGTGTTCCAGATTGAGTCTGCGGGCATGACGGCAACCATCAAGGGCATGCAGCCGCGCGAGTACAAGCAGGTCGTGGCACTTATCGCGCTCTACCGCCCGGGCCCTCTGGGCGCTGGCATGGTAAGCGACTACATCGACCGAATGAACGGCCGCAAGGAGGTCGCGTTCTACGACAACCGCCTGTCCGACATCCTGGAGGAGACCTACGGCACCATGGTCTACCAGGAGCAGGTCATGCAGATCTCAATGAAGATGTGCGGCTTCTCGGCAGGTGAGTCCGACTCGCGTATTCGTAAGCCGGTGGCCAAGAAAAAGATCAAGATGCTCACCGACCAGGTCTTCCACTGGGAGGACGGCAAGGATGAGACCATCCGCGACCACTGGATGAACGGCGCGGTCCGCAACGACTACGTCCTGGCCACGGCCGAGAAGATCTGGGACGACGTTCTTGAGTTTGCGTCCTACGCCTTCAACAAGAGCCACTCGGCGGGCTATGCCATCCTCGTCATGCAGACGGCCTGGCTCAAGGCCTACTTCCCCAAGGAGTACATGGCCTCGGTGCTTACCAGCTACATGGGCAAGACCGACAAGATTGTTCACTACGTTACCGCGTGCCGTCACGAGGGCATCCAGATCCTGCCGCCAGACATCAACGAAAGCGGTAAGGACTTCACCGCCACTGCTGACGGCGTGCGCTTTGGCTTTGCGGGCATCCGTGGCGTGGGCGCTGGTGTGGGCGAGGCCATCATGGCCGAACGTGCCGAGGGTGGCCCGTTCAAGACCCTGCACGACTTTGTGGAACGCGTCGACTCGAGCCAGGCCAACCGCCGCGTGGTCGAGGCGCTCATCAAGAGCGGCGCATTCGACTCCACCGGCTACACGCGCATGCAGATGATGCACTTTGTTGACAAGAACAACCCCGAGAACATCATCGATGCCGCGGCCAAGCGCCAGAAGGACCGCGCGGCAGGGCAGAGCTCGCTCTTTGACCTGTTTGCTGACGTCGCGGGCTCTGGCTTTGAGTCCGACGTCCCCGAGCCTGATGGCATCGAATGGGACCGTACGGCAAAGCTTGCGCTCGAGCACGAGGTGCTGGGCATCTACGTATCCGACCACCCGCTGCGCCCGTACGAGTACGCGCTCTCCAAGGCCCGCGACTACCTCATCTCTGACATCGAGGTGAGCGAGGAGTACGTGAACCCCGCGACGGGCACCACCGGGACTCGCTATCGCGTGCCCGAGGGAAAGAACATCCACCTTGCCGGCATGGTGACGGGAGTGGCCAAGAAGACCACCAAGAACGGCGACAACATGGCCATTGTCACGCTCGAGGACATGGAAGGCGAGATCACCCTGGTGATCTTCCCCAAGCTGTACCGCCAGTGCGCGGCCGTGCTGGCCGGCGAGATTGACCAGCAGACCGGCGAGAGCGTGGGCAACGTGTTTGTGCGTGTGTCTGGCAAGCTGGAGCGCTCCGATCGTGGCAACCAGATCATTTGCCAGGAGGTGCAGCCCATGGAGCTCTCGGACCGCACCAACAAGCCCAAGGTGATGGAGGTGTTCCTCACCCCGCGCCTGCTTTCCTATGACCGCATGCAGAACCTCAACGCCATCTTTAGTCGCTATGCGGGCATGGACCGCGTGGAGCTGCTGGTCGAGGAGCTGTCGGGCAACACGATGCGCATGGAGCTGCCGTGCCGCGTGGACGCGCGCAACATGCTGCTCAAGGCCGAGGTCATGGACCTGATTGGCGTCGAGGGGCACGTAGCATACGCGTAGCTCGTTCTGAGTGGGGCTGGGCTCGGGGTGGGGGCATGCTTGCCCTGAGCTCAGCCGTCCGCCGCTAGGGGATGTGGGGCGCAGCTCGTTTCGGCTACCGAAATCGCTCAGGGCAAGCATGCCCCCACCCCGAGCCTGCCACTCCAGGACGGCTGTTGGAGGGCGAGGGAGGGGGATGGTTGCGGGGGTGGCCTTCGCGGAGCTCGGCCACGATGGAGCTTTAGGTTCTTTGCTGCTCATTTTGGGCTGTGAGGCGTTTTAGGGGAGTAAAGGGCATCGGGTTCTATTTGTCTGGTCTTCGCTTTGCTGCGCTTGAATCACTTTTTTGGGCGATGAAGCTTGGCATGAGTTTTGAGGGACTTTAAATCGTTGCTTGTTAGAAGATAATGTTCTACTTGAGTTGTTTCTCATCTGACATTGTTCTTCGCGTTATCTGACTATCGGCTGTGCCTGAAAACGACTTTGCGTAAGTCCATGCCTAGCATCTCGCAAAAACGTCGCAAAAACGTGAGCCGTTTGTGCACAAATGCGATACCGTTCAAAACATACAACTTATACTTTGTGGTAGTTAAGCTTTAAGCTCTCCCCATATGGCTCTGGCTGGGTACCTAGGGGTACCCACGGATACTTGGGGGGAAGCATGGAAGGTAAGGCTAGGCGCAGGTCCATTACGGTATTGGCTATCGCTGCCGCGCTGGCTGCGTTGCTGGTGTCGGCACTTCTGCCAACGAGGGCATCTGCCGCTGAAGTAGTGGATTCCGGTACGTGTGGAACATGCCAGTGGGAGCTTGACTCGGAAGGTGTTCTCACAATTGGACCTGGAGAGCTTGTTTGCCAAAACAAAGTGTCTTGGCCTTGGACTTGGCCCTGGAGTCGCTACGCCGACTCTGTAACGAGTGTCGTGACCAAAGGAAAAGTCGTTTGCAAGGATAGCCTCCAAGACTGTTTTCTTGGACTTGGCAAACTCAAGACTGCCGATCTTTCAGGTTGGGACACCTCGTCCTTAACGAGCACAAGTTGCATGTTCCTTGGCTGCTCGTCCCTCAGCTCCCTTGACGTCTCTGGTTGGGACACTTCGTCGCTGGCGAATATACATAGCATGTTCGCCAATTGCTCATCCCTCTCTTCCGTTGATCTCTCGGGCTGGGATACTTCGTCTGTGACTGACATGGGAAACGTGTTCACAAACTGCTCCTCGCTTGCCTCCGTTGACCTCTCAGGCTGGGACGTCTCGTCGGCAACTGATATCGACGTCATGTTTAACGGCTGCTCGTCACTCACATCCCTCGACCTCTCGGGCTGGGACACCTCGTCGGTGAAGAGAATGGGGTCCATGTTTTTCGGCTGCTCGTCACTCACATCCCTCGACCTCTCGGGCTGGGATACCTCGTCGGTGACAAACATGGAGTCCATGTTCTCTGGCTGCTCGTCACTCAAGACCCTCGACGTCTCCGGTTGGGACACTTCGCTGGTGACGGACATGGGGCCCATGTTCTCTGGCTGCTCGTCACTCAAGACCCTCGACGTCTCCGGTTGGGACACTTCGCTGGTGACGGACATGGGGTCCATGTTCTCGGACTGCTCTTCCCTTGCCTCCCTCGACGTCTCCGGTTGGGACACTTCGCTGGTGACGGACATGGGGTCCATGTTCTCGGGCTGCTCTTCCCTTGTCTCCCTCGATCTCTCCGGCTGGGATACCTCGTTGGTCAGTGATATGAACTGGATGTTCGAAGGATGCTCATCTCTTGCCTCGCTCGACGTATCTGGTTGGGACACCTCGTCGGTAACTGACATGAACTGCCTCTTCTCGGGCTGCTCTTCCCTTACCTCCCTCGATCTCTCTGGCTGGGACACGTCCTCCGTGACGGACATGGAAAATCTGCTTCAGTCGTGCTCAAAGCTCGCTTCACTGGATGTCGCAGACTGGAACACCTCACGTGTGACCGACATGGGCTTCATGTTCTCGGGCTGCTCCTCCCTCGCCTCGCTTGACCTCTCCGGCTGGGACACGTCCTCAGTGACGGATATGTATTTCATGTTCAACAGCTGTCGCTCACTCGCTAGTGTGACTGTTGGTGATAAGTACCAGATTAAGAGCTTGTGGATGTTCCCTGATGCCATTTCAAAGAAGGGTTGGTGGTCAGTTACCGACGAGGTTTGGTACGCAAAGGACGATATCTGCGCCAAGCGCTCTGGGATCGCCGACACCTACCTCAACCAGGGGTCGGGTGCCTCGTGGGAGCGCCTCGCCGGCAACGGGCGCTACGACACGATGGCAGCCATCGTCTCCGAGGGGTGGAGCGGCCAGACCGGCGGCACCGTGGTGGTCGCCACTGGCGAGGGGTTCAAGGACGCTCTGGCCGCTGCAGGACTCGCGGGCCTCGATAACGCGCCGGTGGTGCTGACGGCGAGCAAGTTGCTCTCCGCCCAGGCGAGGGCGCGCCTGGCGGCGCTCAGGCCGAAGAAGGTTTATGTGGCCGGCGGCACCTTCGCGGTGTCCGACGAAGTTGTCTCCGCTATCCAGAAGGTTACCGGCGTCAGGCCCGAGCGCGTTTCCGGCGCCAACGGTTGCTCCACTTCGGCCGCGCTGGCCACAGCCGGGAAGGGCCGCTGGGGCGACACCGCTATCATTGCGACCGACAAGTCGTTCAAGGACGCTCTCTCGGTCGCACCGGTCTCCTACGCCAGACACTGGCCGATCCTGCTCTCGGGCGGCGGCAAGTCCCTCAACAAGGACGTCGTCGCAGCACTCAAGGCCTGCGGCGTCAAGAGGGCCTACATCGTGGGAGGCAAGCTTGCCGTGACGGAAGGTGTGGAGAAGCAGCTGAAGGACAACGGAATCGAGCTCCTCGGCCGCCTTGCTGGAGCCAACGGCCCCGCCACGAGCCGCGCCATCGCCGACTTCGCGTTGGAGAGCGGCCTCACGGTCGCGAACATGGCCTTCGCCACGAGCCAGAACTTCCCGGACGCGCTCGCTGGCGCCGCCCTCTGCGGGAGGAACGGCTCCGTCCTGCTGCTCTGCGACGACAGGGCCCAGGACAACCTCTCCTTCGCCAACGACCACGCCTCGGGGATCGAGACCGGCTACGTCTTCGGAGGGAACCTCGCCTTCAGCGAGGACCTCTTCGACAGGCTCCCGGAGTAGGGGCGGGCCGCCCGGGCGGGGTGCCAGCCTCGCCCGGGCGGCCACGCGTTGCTGTGGAGCGCGACCGGCGACGAGCGCTTCGCCTGGCCGGCGAGGTAAACCATTACATATCGAGCGTGTAGCTTCCGCTTTAATAACATGTCCTCTGCAATCTGTGAGCCGCTTGCACACAATTGCGATACCGTTCAACTCTTTTACGGTCAGGTGCGCTCCATGGGACCTATACGCTGCCAGAGACTATGGCTGCGCGTGCGTTTGGCGCGCGCACGGACTTTGGGGGAAGCATGGCTGGCAAGTTTTCGCGTAGGTCCCGTGGCGCCCTGGCAGTTCTGACGGCGCTGCTCGTCACTCTGTTCGCAATTGCCCTCACATCTTCTGGCACGCTGGCAGCGGAGGCCGCATCCGACCCCGACGGTGATGCAACGCAAGGTCTCGCCGCCTACTACAAAGAGGCCGACGACTCGCTTGCGACTGAAGAAGACGCCGCCGGGGCTCCATCTCCCTCCGACGCGGCGGGTGCTCCAAACGCCAGCACTGCCGCCAACTATGAGGGCAACGCGCGGGGCTTCTTTGCCTGGCTAGGCGACGACTACGCTAACGACTACTTCACCAACACGACCACATCCACCTATGACGGCAGGACCTTCGTCTCGTTCACCAACATGGGCGCCTCCGACGACGCGACGAGCCTCGACAATATGAAGGCCGCGCTCGCCTACATCCCAAAGGGAAACGAGCTCCGCGTTGGCGACGACATCTTTACCGGGCTCTCCGAGCTCAAAGTCTCCAGCGGTGCGATGGCCGTCTCGCAGGTGCATGCAAACTGGAGCCGGCATTACATCCAGCACGCCGACAACGCCGGCGACGATGCGCCTTACGGCGAGAACATTGCCTGGAGCTTTGGAAGCGACCCCTTCATCCAGTGGTACGACAACGAAAAGGCTATCTACATCGATACCCAGACCGAGGATGGGAGCACGGGGCACTACCTCAACATCGTGAGGAGCACGCACGTTGGCACGGGGTTCGCAATCAGCAACGGCGGCGACCAGGGCTACCCCTACACCTACGTGCAGAACTTTACCTATCCATGGAACAGCGACCGCCTTTGGAACTACAGCGACTACCTCTCGTACTTCAACACCTTCTACAACGCGCACGACATCAGCACGGCAACTGTTACCGGGCTGGTGGACAAGGCCTACACCGGCTCTGCCCAGATCCAGGACCTAAAGGTCACGATTGGTAGTAAGACCCTGTCTGCTGGCACCGACTACACGGTGAGCTATTCCAGCAACACCAATGTGGGCACGGCAACGGTCACCCTCACGGGAACGGGAAACTTTACGGGGCGCAAGGAACTCACGTTCAAGATCCTCGCGCAGTCCATCGAGTCCGCGACCATCTCTGCGGTTCCCGACCAGACCTGGACGGGCAGCGAAATCAGGCCCGCCCTCACCATCAAGCTGGAGGGCAGGACCCTCGTTGAGGGCACCGACTACACGGTTGCGTACAGCAACAACGTCAACGTTGGCACGGCCAGCTTTACCGTGAGCGGACGCGGCGGCATTGGGGGAGAGCTGCAGGGAACCTTCAAGATCGTCCCGGTCTCCGCTACGCCACAGGTCACGCTGTCGCAGACCTCCTTCGTCTACAACGGCAGCGTGCAGAGGCCCTCGGTGAGCAGCGTGAAGGTGTCTCTTGGCGGCTCCACCGTGACCGTGCCGAGCTCCAGCTACAGCGTGACATACGCGTCTGGCTGCACAAACGCCGGCACCTACAACGTAACGGTAAGGCTCACGGGCAACTACTCGGGCACCAGCACCACGTCCTTCACCATCACAAAGGCCGAGCAGGTGGTCTCGGCAAAGAACGTTTCCGTGGCACTTGGCAAGACGGCCACCATCCAGGCGACCACCTCTGGCGACGGTGCGATCACCTACCAGTCCGCAAACACCTCCATCGCCACGGTGAGCTCCTCGGGCGTCGTGACGCCTGTCGCAACGGGAACAACCACCGTCACCATTAGGGCTGCGGAGACCACCAACTACAAGGCAGGCACCGCGAGCATCCAGGTGGTGGTTGGCGGGACCACGCCGGTTATTGCCGTCTCGGACGTGAGCGTGGTGGCCGGCTCCACCGTTGACCTTGGTGCCACGACCACCGGTGACGGCTCTCTCAGCTACAAGTGCTCCAACGAGGCCATCGCCAAGGTGAGCGCCTCGGGCATCGTGACCGGCGTGTCGGCGGGCACCGCGACCATCACCGTCACCTCGGCCAAGACCTCGCAGTTTGATGCCGTGTCCAAGGACGTGAAGGTGACGGTCACCAGGGCAAAGGCGACTATTACGGCCGCCGACGCTAGTGTGGTGGTTGGGTCCACGGTGAACCTTGGGGCCACCACCACCGGCAACGGCGCGCTCAGCTACAAGAGCTCCAACGAGTCAATTGCCAAGGTGAGTTCCACAGGCGTTGTGACCGGCGTGTCGTATGGCACCGCCACGGTCACCGTCACCTCCGCGCAGACCGGTCAGTACGAGGCCGCCTCAAAGTCCGTGACGGTGACGGTCTCTAGGGCAACCCCGACCATCTCTGTCTCTAACGTAAGCGTGGCCACGGGTTCTACGGTGAGCCTTGGCGCCACCACCACCAGCGACGGCGCGCTCAGTTACAGGAGCTCCAACGATGCGGTCGCCACGGTAAGCTCCACGGGCGTTGTGACCGGCGTGTCTGCTGGCACCGCAACAATCACCGTTGCCTCCGCGCAGACCGCCAAGTATTCCGCGACCTCAAAGTCCGTGACGGTTACGGTCACGAGGAACGCAAGCGAGCTCAGCCATTATGGGGTCGACGCGGACCGAATCTCTCTTAGTGACATCGTGAGTCCCGAGGATCTCGACTATACGGTCAGCAACGACGGCACCTCCATTGAGGTCTGGTCATACAATGGCAACGAGCCGGTCGTGGCTATCCCGGCATACATCGACGGACTGCCCGTCACTTATATCGGGGACGTCTTCAATGCAAACTCGACCATAGAAGAGGTGTATCTCCCCGATACCGTCAC